>DXJV01000034.1 GCA_019056785.1 Candidatus Heimdallarchaeota archaeon | reverse complement strand
CTTCTTGATAGGCAGGCATTTCTTTTCGGCTTCGCCGATAGAGTACTTTCACTTCTGAAGCACCGAGACGTTTTACTACACGAGCAACATCAATAGCTGTATTACCACCACCAACAACGCCAACTTTTCCGGAGATTTTAGTAATCTTTTTATCACAAACATCCTTCAGAAAGTCAATACCACTTATAACATTCTCAAGGTCCTCACCTTCAACAAAGAGTTTGTTGTTTCCGACAGCGCCGGTGGAAATAATTACAGCGTCATAGCCTTTTCGTCGTAAAAGGCCACGCTTACGCAAGTCATTAAAGGTAATGTCAGCATTTTGCCCGACACGAACACCGGTTTTCAAATCCACCCCCAAATCAAGGATCCGTTGAATTTCAAAATCAAGGACATCTTTAGGCAAACGATAATCAGGGATGGCATACTGCAATAAACCACCTGGTTTTTCTTTCATCTCATAAAGAGTAACGTGATATCCATGCTTTGCGAGCCACCAGGCAGAAGTCAATCCTGAAGGACCAGCACCAACAATGGCAACTTTTTCTTTGTATTTCTTAGGTATAGGGTCAACATGAATATTGGAACCAAGCTCTTTACGTTCGTACTCACATATGAAATCTTTCAAAGCGCGAATGGCCACAGGATCATCCACTTTTTGACGCCCACAGAAGGTCTCGCAATGACCGACACAAATCTTCCCACAAACCGAGGGGAAAGGATTCTCTTCACGGATTAACTCGAGTGCTTCTTTGAATTTACCCATTGCAATGAGATTAACATAGCCTTGCACATGGATATCAGCAGGACAACCATCTCGACAAGGTGGAATTCCAAGCTTATCGATAGTATAACATTGAGGAACAGCTTGGGGAAATGGAATATAAATAGCTTTATGGGTAGCCAATCCCAAGTCAAAATGACTCAGAACATTTGAGGGACAACTTTTCACGCATTCTCCACATGCCGTACATTTATCAGGATCAACATACCGGGGCTTTTTAAGAATTTCAACATCAAAATTCCCAACATAACCACTAATATTATGCACTTCAGCATTCGTCATGAGAGTAATATTTGGGTGATCAGAGACTTCAGCCATTTTCGGTGTAAGAATACACGCGGAGCAATCTTGTGTAGGAAAGGTCTTATCCAATTGAGCCATTTTTCCACCGATTGTTGGTTCTTTTTCAACGAGAATGGTATCAATATTAAGGTCTGCAAGTGCTAAGGCACTCGAGATACCCGCAATGCCACCACCGATAACAAGCGCCTTTGGAAAGCCTGAGACAATATTTGGTTCAAGAGGTTGTAATAATGCTGCTTTTGACACCGCCATTCGAACTAAATCTTTGGCTTTTGTTGTGGCTTTTTCTTTATTGTCAGTAACCCAACTAACATGTTCACGGATATTGGCCATTTCAAAAAGATATTTGTTCAAGCCCGCGGCTTCGAGAACGCGTCGAAAGGTTTCCTCATGCTGCCTTGGAGAGCAACTCGCCACGACAACACGATTAAGATTGAACTCTTTAATATCCTCTTGAATGCGTTTCTGACTGGGTTTAGAACAAGTGTACTTTGGAGCCGCAGTGTGAACAACATGTGGTAAGCTTTTTGCATACTCTGCAACTTCGTCGCAATTTACTATTGCAGCAATATTACTACCACAGTGACAGACGTAGACGCCAATTCGAATTTCCTCACTCATGTAGTGTAACTCCGGAGTTTTTTTGAGGGTAGGGTAGATTAAATCTTCCTAACTTTTGTAAATAACTTATAAAAAGGTTTATCGGTTTCTTTGAAACTATAGTTAACATAATCGCAAGTTAGAAATGTTAATAAAGCAAGTATATTATTTTTTAACTTTTATTGACTTGGCTTTTCGATGTGCATGGAAAAAAGAGCTTTTTAAACGTGAAATAAAACTACCGTAAAAGTCTTAATAAAGAAAAACCATAGTCTAATTCTAACAATTATTAATTTAAAATTCAAGAAATTCCAAGCATTTGAGTGAAAGATAATGGCAATAACAAATAGTTCTTTACCTTCTGAAAAAGGAACAATATCAGAAGTTATTACAACCACTATGCCATTGGGGATGATTTTTTATCCTACTGAAACGGTTGAATCTGAAGAAATTAAAGAAGAAGAAAAAGAAGAAATCAAACAATTGAAAATTGAAATATTAAAAATCCTGGAAGAGGGAACATTAGATATAGGGTTAAAAATTCTAAACAAAATGAAAATTCCACCATGGTTTAGATTAGAAGAAGTAATTTCAAAGTGGAGAATTGAAGTGAAACGCATTTTTGCACGCTCGATTGAAAAATTGAAGGAAAAGAAAAAATTATCAAAAGAAGACAATCTTTTACTCGATCAATTAAGAATAAATCGCTGTGTCGAAAAAGCAATTAAAAATAACAATAAACCTGAGCTAAAAACGGCTATTAAAAATTATAGAAAACTGATAAACGAAAGCTTTGACATTATAGAAAACACACTCTATAAAACACGTCGCAAATATGGGCAGATTTTCTTAGAATCAAAATTAAATCCAAAATTTATGACTTATATTAGTAAAACAATCAATGTTATAATCACTTATTTTCATTATCTGAAATCGGAATTAAATAACATTGTATCTGAACTAAGAGTAATATTATCCGGCAGAGGAAGCATTGATCACTTTAAAAAGAACACCAAAGCAGCACTAACAAGAATAATAAGATTAGATATGAAACAATCGAAACTGCTAATGAAAATCTTAGAATTAGAATTCTTTATGGACATATGGTCGTCTAAGACAATTGAAGAGCTATTTAGACCCAAGAAAGTTTATGATGCAACTAAATTGGAAAATGAACATTTCTTGAAGATTTTAAATGAATTAAACAAAACATCTATGGACTTGCATTTTGAAATAATCAAAGTTTCCAGAGAGAGAAAGAAAGAAGTACCATTCACTTTTAGCACTAATTTTGATAACAAAAACAATGAAAAAATGGAATTAATTTCAAGAATAATTCACAATTTCTAATAAAAAGAAGGAGAGTGTGTGTTTAAGCTTGAAATATATTTTATTTGATACTAATGTATATCTTGCTCTAATTTTTCCTCTAGATATCTGGAAAACAATAGTCAAAGAACCTTTAGAGGAAGTATCAGACTTGGTCAGAAAAGGTGAGGTTAAAATCATTTGTCCCGATGAAGTTTTTTATGAAGTTAATAGGAAAATCGATTGGATTGCAGAACAGTTTAATAAGGAATTTAGTTCAATATTTGAAGAAATTAAAAAATTGAAAGGGCCTTTTAATAAAGAGAACATTCTAAAATTTAGAAAAACTATGGAACACAAGATTTTCAATGAGAAAGAAAATAAAAAAAGAAATCACTTATTTTTTATTGAAGGATTGATTTTGAAAGAAATAAAGCAAAATCCCAAGCCACAGGTAATGGACGTTTTGTATAATTGTCTGGAGATGTTCAATGAGATAAACACAAGACTTGTGGGAGAATTTGCTAACTATAATCAAAAGTATAAAATTGATAGACTCAACTTTAATCAAAACAATTTTAACGATCAAAAATTTATTGAAATTTTAGAGGAAGTTAAGAAATCTGTAAAGAATAAATCTGATGCAAAAATATTGTCAATTTTCATTTATTTTTTGAGGAAGGAGAACGAACAAGGCATTATGGTTACACATGACTTTCGCCACTTACTCTTGAATAGTTTAGCACTCGAGGCAATTTTCCCTGAAATTTTAATAATTCGACCGGGTTATGTAAAATGCTTTATAGAGTAAGAAAGTAAGTTGAATTAACAAAAGGAACTCAAAATTTATGCTAATCTCATGTATCTTAGATAATTACAGAGATCCAAGAAAGCAAATAAGAGTACTACAATAATTAGCCTTTTAACAAAGAGAAACAATGGTAAAAAGTGAAAAATGCACCTTTGACGGACTTAAACTCATTTCATGGAATTTTCCAAAGAGTTTTTCAATTAGAAATTACTAACGAACAAGAGAAATTTCAATCACTTATTTACTCTAACAGGGACAATAATAATGAAAATTTTAGTGACCGGTGCTTTTGGCAATGTTGGTGTAAGCACACTTGAGGCTTTGATTGCAAAAAACAAATACAAAATAACTTGTTTCGACAAACGAACTCCTGCAACGATGAGAGAAGCTCGAAGGTTTCGAAAGCAGGTGAAAATCATTTGGGGCGACCTTCGCAACCCTAAAAAAGTGGCGAAAGCTGTTGCCGGGCAAGATGTCGTCTTGCATATCGGAGCAATCATCCCCCCTAAGGCTAATAGAAATATTAAACGGACCTTTGCTATTAATTATGGAGGAACGAAAAATGTTGTAGATGCCATGCTGGCACAACAGCCGAAACCAAAACTCATCTACACTTCTTCCGTCGCTTGTTATGGCGATGTTCGGCATCTCGAGAATCATTGTATTACTACGGATTATCCTTTCAACCCGAGCCCGGGAGACCACTATGCTGAGACAAAAATAAAAGCAGAGGAATATATCACAAACTCTGGACTTGAGTATCTTATCTTTCGCCTAAGTTATATCCCAAATACGGACAAAATGAAACTTACACCGCTAATGTTTCGGATGCCTTTAGATACCCCTATCGAGTTCACTCATACAAAAGATACGGGCGTTGCACTAGCAAATGCGATCGAACACCAGGAGCTATTCGGAAAAGCTCACAACCTAGGCGGCGGAAAAAGGTGCCAAATGTATTACAAAGACTTCCTGGAAAAAATGCTCCCACTCATGGGAGTGGGAATGCTGCCGGAAGAAGCTTTCAGTACAGAACCATTCCATTGCTGCTTCTATGACACCACAGAACTACAACGGATTTTACAATTCCAAAAACATGATATGAACGATTTGTTGCAAGAGATGCGTGAAAATACAAAAGCAGCCAGAATTTTCGCTAAAATCTTCAAACCCATTGTTAGACCATTCCTTCTAATGCTTTCACCTTATTATGCAAAAAACAAACGGTTGAAACGAAGGAAGGAAAGAAGACAAAAAAAATGCTGAGAACTAATTCCTCACTCTTTTAAGCCCTTAAAAGTGAGGTTAATTGGTCTATCTCCAACCGAGAATGATTTATTTTTTTCCTAACTAACAACAAATGATTTTAAAAGCAATAAAGAAGAAAGCAAGAGTATTGATAAAATAGGTTGAAGAAAATGAAAGTTTTAGTCACAGGTGCCTTTGGCAGCTTAGGAACCAATGTTCTTGAACGGCTTTTGAAAACAGAGCATGAAATCACCTGTTTTGTCACCCGACGAAAGGCTTCACGAAAGAAAGCCAAGAAATATACTCGAGTCTGTCGAGTGTTTTTTGGTGACATCCGAAATCTCTCAGAAGTAAAAACCGCTGTAGAAGGGCAGGATGTTGTGCTCCATCTTGCAGCAATTGTTCCACCTAGGATTAATTATGAAGACCCCAACTATGCTTATGAAGTGAATGTGAATGGAACAGCAAACGTACTGCAAGCAATAAAGGAAAGTAATAACCATGCAAAATTGATCTACATCTCCTCTGTGGCTGTATTTGGTGACACTCGTGCTCGAGGTGCTTGTGTACTTGGTCCGGAAGAGCCTGTAAACCCCAATAAGGATGACCTTTATGCACAGCAAAAAGTCGAAAGCGAAAAAATGATCATGCAATCTGGGGTTACGTGGTCGATCCTTCGCTTCGGTTTCATGCCAAATTTTGACAAGAAAATGAAATTGGACCCGATGCTCTTTGAGGTACCTTTAGATACGAATATGGAACTCCTTCACATTAAGGATGCCGCCAAAGCAGTAGTAACAGCCCTTGAAAAAGAAGAAATCTGGCACAAAATTTTACATATCGCCGGAGGAGAAAAATGTAGAGTTACTTATAAAGAATTCATCACAGCAATGTTCGAAGCATTGGGTATAGGTGCTTTGCCGGACAGAGCTTTTGGAACGAAAGACTTCCATTGTGTGTTCTTTGATACAGATTACAGTCAACAGTTATTACAATACCAACAACGAACTTTTGAGGACTTGATAGCAGAATTTAGAGAGAAAAATCGGAAGCTCCTCCCTTGGATAAAACTATTTCGACCACTCATTCGAAAATGGATTCTGAAACAATCCCCATACTATAAAACCAATGAATGAAGAAGCAGTTTTACTTTCAAATAAATATTACAAAAGAGTTGAACTAGAAAAGAAGATATAAAAAAAAGAAAAGACTATGATTAAACTCTGTTTTTAAAACCGAGATACAACCACAGTTAACTTGATCAAACTTGCCCTCCATCAGTGATCGTCCAACCAAAAGTGTTGATAATATACGCTCGTGCTGTGGCAGCTGCGCCAGCGCTGTACTTCGAGTCTCCGCCGTGAAAATTCACACCATTTTGTAACGTCAATGCCGACCAACCAATGAGCAAAGCATCATAGTTGGCGGTTGATAAAGTAACCCATTTGAACATATCAGTCATATTGCTAACATTTGAGACATCCCAGCCGCCTAAATTCTGGTCAAAGCTTATTCCCCCACTGAACATTAACTGCATATTAGTGACGCTACTAGTGTCCCACTGACTAATGTTTTGATTGAATTCCATAGCAAAATAAAACATTCCGGCCATAGTGGTTACCTTTGAAGTGTTCCAATGACCAATATTCTGATTGAACTTCAATGCATCATAAAACATATAGCTCATATCTTCCACATTAGCAGTATCCCATTGACTTATATTCTGATTGAAGTCTTGTGCGGAATGGAACATATATTGCATATTGGTGACACTGGAGGTATCCCAAGCACTAATATCTTGATTGAAGACAGTAGCAGATTCGAACATATGTTGCATGTCAGTAACGCTGGAAGTATCCCACGAGCCTATTGATTGATTGAAATAGGCAGTATTTGCAAACATATAGGCCATATTAGTCACCCGAGAAGTGTTCCAGGTGCCTATTGGTTCATTGAAGTCATGAGCATTATCGAACATGTGTTGCATATCTTCAACTCCAGAAGTATCCCAGGTACAGATATTTCCATTAAAACTCGTTGCATAATAGAACATAAAAGACATATCTTTAACGTTCGATGTGTTCCATGTGCTTAGTGGCTGATTAAAGGCGGATGCTGAACCAAACATCCAACTCATATCTTCCACTTTTGCTGTGTTCCAATTCAACTTTTGATTGAACATTTGCGCATAATAAAACATACAATACATATCAATAACATTACCAGTATCCCAAGAGCTTATGTCTTGATCAAATTTAAATGCATAAGTAAACATTTCTCTCATGGTTTGTACGCTAGACGTATTCCAACTGTTGAGCTCTCCATTAAAGTTTATTGCATTGAAGAACATATCTCGCATATCTGTTACCTTTGAAACATCCCATAAGTGGCTATTAGGTATTGCTTTGAGAGTTATGCAATATGCAAACATGCCTGTAAGTATCGTTGTACCTCTGAGATCCAATCCATCTTTTGCGGTGATATTCAAATTCATGCACCCGGCAAAATAGTTGCCGTTATTACCAACACGAAGGTCGCCCCATTGCATAATGTCCACGAGTTTTAACCTGTCCCCGTCCCCAGCAAAACGCCATCCGACAAGTTCGCCTGTAATTTTCACGGTATAAACTCCAGCAGAATTGTAAGTATGCAATGTTTCAGCTTGATTCCACGTAGTGATTCTATCAGTTGTCCCATCTCCCCAGTTGACACGAAAATTGTAGCTTCCTGTTGCTTCTAAAGGAAGTTTGAGCTGATTTTCTGCCGAAGAATTTGTTGAAAGCCGAGCAGTATCCCAGGCTGTAATGAATTCTCCTCTGGAAATGTAAAAAAGTAGCAGAAGCCATCCCCACATTTCCACTGGTATCATTTGCCCAAGCATAGATGGTTTTTGTTCCTTCTGAGAAGTTAATAATAATGGACTCTGTATAGGTGACATTTACGCCATCCCAATTATACCAAATCCTATCTATTTCTACATTATCTGTGGCTTCTATTATGAAATTCTGCTGTTGGGGGTAATAAATACCATTATCCTGAGGAGTAAGAATTTCAACAACAGGAGCAACGGTATCAACAACCGGAGGTTGATGCTGCCAAAATACCAACCCAAGAGTTAAGGCTGTAGCAACAATTATAACCCCAGTAATACTTAATGATATAATTAATTTCTTTCTTGCCAATAAAATCCGCCTTAAGTTATTGATAAAGTAATTAATTAAGTATATAATTAAAAAAGATTACTTTTTTGCTAATTGTTGAATTTTTTATAAAAAAAGACACTTTTTTATAAATTTAAGCTTTAACACTTAACAAAGTTGCAATTTTCTGAAAAAAAACCAAAGAGTATCATTCTTTACATTTCATTTCTTGTAAATGAAATTTTTTCGCCTGTTTTTACTCTTTTTTTAACGCCGGTTATAGTGAGCATTCACATGGCAACCATTAGCTTCGAGGGCAGTTAAAACTGCTTTTACATTTTTTCTCATAGCAGTTCTGAAATCAAGGTGGATTTCAGCCAGATGTTTCAGATTTGTTAAGGAAAAGGGCAACCGTTGCAAATCATTTCCTTGGAGAAAAATTTTCCGCAAAAGCGTCAAGTTTTCAATCGTAGCAGGCAAAGAGCGGAGATTATTGTTTGCCAGTGAAAGTACCTTTAACATATGAAAATTTCCCAACCATTCTGGTAGAGAATAGAGTTGATTGCTGCTAAGGTTTAAGACAGCCAGTTTAGGCAATTTCTGAAGTACAGTAGGTACTTCCCGGAAATTATTTTTTGAAAGATCCAGAACGTTTAATTCAATCAATGCACCAAGTTCGATTGGAAGCGTCTTAAGGTTCAAACCCGTTAGAACCAAACTAATGATATCCTCTTTTACTCGAGCAAAATGCGCTCCTCTGAGACTTGTTTCCTTATCTGTAATTTCTGTTATTTCTTTGCCAATTTTTTCACTAAGTTCTTCAATAGCCTCCAGCTGACTGACCTTCCGCATCTATAAAATCACCTGTAATCGTTTTTCTTAGCCTTCGCAAATCTTTGTATAAAAGCAAAGTAAAAATTGCATGCAGCCACAAGGTCATCAATAGCCACATGTTCCATTTTAGTGTGCGTAAAACGTTCTTTTCCCGGTCCAAAACCAATTGTTGGGATTTTATAGCCCCCTTTTGTTGCCACACCATTAGTTGAAAAGCGCCAATAGCTAAGCTTAGCTTGCTTATGAAAAGCATCTTCGAAAGCGTTTTTTGCCACAGATACAAGTAAGCTTTGTTCTTCCATTAGCCAACATGGGAAATAATGTTTTATTTGGCAAATGAAATTTCGGTAGGTTTTCACCTCACTCTTAGGAACGAAGACTTTTGCGTTAGCTTTGTGCACACCGGGCAAAGAGAGTATTTCATTCAAAGCCTTTTCCTCGGTTTCCTTCTTACCCAAACGCCGGTCAATATGGATTGAACAGTGATGGGGGGTAGTATTCAAGGAATTTGAAGCCGATTGTATAGCTGTCACTGCAAGGGTGCTTTTACCAAAAATTTCATCCGTTGGAAGTGATTCGTGTAAAGTTTTTAGTTCTTGAATTATTGTTGCCATTAAGTTTATAGCATTAATTCCCATATCCGGTTCTGAGCCATGGGAAGGAAGTCCTTGAACCTCTACTTTTATATCCATCCGCCCCCTTTGTCCGCAAGCAATGGTCAAGTCTGTTGGTTCGGTTAAAAGCACCGCCTTTGGTTGAAAGAGCTTGTTATTGAGAATAAATTGCCATGATAAACCTTCATAATCTTCTTCGCAAATACTCGCAACAAAATATAAGGTAAGGTTCTTCGGAAATCCTTGAATTATTAAGAGCTTTACTGCCAGCAAAGCAGCAGCAAGACCACCTTTTTGATCACAGGCTCCTCGACCATAAATTTTCCCTTGGGACACATCACCTCCAAGGGGGTTGAACTTCCAGAGTCGCTGTCGACCGATAGCAACAGTATCAACATGAGCATCAATAGCCAAAATCTTTTTTCCGGAGCCAATTCTTCCGATGAGATTACCCATTTCATCAATAAAAACTTCTTCAAAGCCCATTTCAAGCATCTTTTCTTTTAAAAACTGGATTATAGCCTTTTCTTGTCCTGTGACCGATTTTATTCTGATCAATTCTTGGGTGAGAGAAATAAGTTCTTCTTTTCTTTGAGCTGAAAAATTTATCGCTGTTGCTTTCATGAGAAATCCCGCTAATGTTTGTTATTTAGCTAATTAATTATTAAGTCATTCTCAGCAGTGAAAAAAAAAGGAGAAAAGAGTTATAGCGGAAATGCCATTTAAGAGAGGAAAATCGAATTAATTCTTCTTTCCCACAGCAGCCATATAAATAGTGAATAGTTCTTTCCCGTCAAGGCCCAAAATTTGATTCATTTGTTCATCATAGAAGGCAGCAATAGCACAACAACCGGCATCAATGTTCTCAGCAGCAAGGTAAAGATTCTGACAGACATGGCCGGCATCCAAATGTAAATAGCGATAACCTCGAGTGCCATACCGCCAGGTCATACGATAAGGAACTGCCACCCAGATGAATGTTGCTGGCGCTTGCTTTACCATTTTCTGCCCATAAGCTCCTACCACAATTCGGTCAGCAATCCCTTCAGTAAGGTCATATTCAATTAGCTTATGTTCTAAGGCAAGGTAACGGTAGACACCAGCTCTAAGCTCTTCAACATTGTTAATTAATAAAAAGGTCTCAAATGCATGCCTTGCACCCGCAGAAGGCACAGTCCGTTTTGTCCAGATCTCTCCGATTTCTTTTACTCCTTGCGTTGCCCACAACAACCAGGCAAGCTCCATCAACGTCAGAGGTTTGTCGGCATATTTTCTCAGGCTGATACGCTCCTCAAGGCAAGTTCGCAAGTCCTTTTTTGGTATGGAAATATCCTCAGGTGCCGGCAAGTCAATTTGTTTTTTATTTTTATCAAAAGGTACTTCGAGAGGGGGATGAGGTTTGCCTTTTCTCTGGTCAGAAGTTCCAAGATATTTGTATTTTGTAAATTCCATAAACTCTAACCCTATAAGCTCTTTTTGGCCTTTTGTTATTTTATCTGTCATTTTTTTCACTCAATATTCTTTCCCCAAGAGACTTCAAAAGTCTTTCTTCTTAGAAAATACGGGAAGCACGATTCGAAAAAGTTTTGAAGGAAAAGGACGAACTGCATATAGGAACGGCTATTGGTTCTTCATCCGAGAAATTGGTTTATGGAATGTTGGTCAAAATGTGTGAATTGTTTGGTTTATCTGCAAATAAACGAGTAAATATTTTATTTAGCTGGAAAGGTTTTTCTCAAAGAGGGAAAAAACAACCTCATGGTTGGGGAGTTGCCTTTTACCCAGATAAGTCTGCCATTATTTTTAAAGAACCCATTGGAACATTATCCAGCCCATTAGCCAATTTTCTTAGAGACTATCAGCAAATTGAAAGTAAAATTTTCATTAGCCACTTAAGGTATGCCAGTGTGGGGGAACATAAACACCAGAATACCCACCCTTTCTCTCGAAAATTGGGAGAAAGAGAATGGATTTTTGCTCACAATGGCACTATTCTTGATATTGACCAGAAATTTACTCTCGAACATTTCAAACCTCTTGGAAAAACAGACTCAGAATATGCCTTTTGTTTGATTCTTGAGCGCATACAAAATCTCACAGGAGAAAAGAGAATTAGAAATGCCATTGAAAAAATTGCCAATGAAATAGCCAGAGAAGGAGGATTTAATTTTCTATTAAGCAATGGTAAAAAATTATTCGCTTATTATTCTGGATTTAATAGCCTTTATTATTTACAACGAATACCACCATATCATACAAAAAGAATTCTCCTAAAAGATGAAGACATTAGTATTTCGTTGGGAGAAATGAAAGAGCAAACTGAAAAGGCAATTCTCGTTGCCACTCAACCGCTAACTGATGAAACATGGATCGATTTTGAACCAAATAAATTATATGAATTTTCAGAAGGAACCATGATAAATAAAAAATAAAAATAGTCGCACCGAAATAATTTTTTTTTAATCCTACTATAGCTTGTTATTAGTTAATATTTTATTTTTAGGAATTTTCTTCCCTTTCATCCATTTATTCTTCCTCTTTCTCCTCCTCTTCTAGATGATATGCCTTATTTTCATAGAATTCTGCTTGTTCCAAGTCGCCGGCTTCTTCAAACGCCGATGCAAGATTATGCAATGCTTCGAAATAGTCTGGGGCGAGTTCCACTGCTGTTTTGAATTGCTCTATTGCTTCTGACAAGTCTCCGATCATTGCATAGACTACTCCCAGGTTATTGTATGCCAGATGATAGAATGGGTTTAAGGCTATGGATTTTTCGAACAGTTTTATAGCATACTCATAATTTTTCTTGTCAACATAAATGAGCCCTAAGAAATTGTATGGTTCATAGTAGTTTGAGTCTATAGCTATTGCTTTGTTGAGGAACTCGATAGCTTTGTCTGTATCATTTAATTGCATATACGCTCGTCCTATAGTATTATAAGCAACTACTGAATTCGAATCGAATAACAACGCCTTTCGGCAAGCATCAATTGCTTCTTCAATGTCTCCTCGTTCCAAATAACAAATTGCGAGATTCACCATTGCTTCGTGATAATCCGGCTTAATGTCCAGCGCTTCGAGAAAGCACTCAATTGCCATATTGAGATTTCCTTCTTTGGAATAGTTTGTCCCCAGATTCACTAGCGCTTCGATACAGTCTGGATTTATCTCAAGGGCTTTTCTATAGCACTCATTTCCTTTCTGATTTTTGCCTTGGTAGTCATAGGCAACTCCTAACAAGAACCATGCCCGGTAATTGTTTGGCTCGAGTTCGATTGCTTTTCCAAAAAATTCAATGGCGTTATCAAAGAGCCCACTTTGAATTCCTGAGATGAGACCCATTTCCAGCAATTCGTCGGGATTTTCTATTTCTTTAATACCGCGCTCTACCAAATATTTGCCACCTTGCATGATTGCCTTAAATATTTTCTAGGCGTTCTTTCTTTTTAGCGTTGTAAATATTCTTTGAGACAAATAGTATGATAACTTTCGCCTCAACCTCTTGCAAACACTTTCACTCAAACTGCACTAAAAGGGTGTTTCTATTTAAAGGGAATTTCGTTAGAGGCAAAATACTGACAAAAATACATACCCAAAAGATAGACGATTTGTCAGCGGCTTTGCGTATCATTGCACCAATTTAGCATACTCAACCATTAGACAATGATCTTGTATGAAGGGGATATGATATTTCTTTGCGATTGCTTTAACCTCCTCGCTTTTAATTCTTAATTGTAACCAAATAAGCTTTGACTTCAGAATTATCACCTCTTTGACAATTGTGGCTGTTGCTTCGGCTGGTCGAAAGATATTAACAATGTCAATAGGCGTTGGAATAATTCGCAAATTGGCGTAACATTTTTCTCTGAGAATTCTTTCTGCTTTTGGATTTACAGGGATAATCCGGTAGCCCTTTTTTACAAGTATTTTGGCACTGAATGAGCAGCTTTCATGGGGTTTCTAGAAGCGCCAACAACTGCGATGGTTTTACTTGCTAAGATTATTTCTTCGATTTCTTTTGTAAGAGCCATTTCCATTCCCAAAAAGCAATCATTTTTATGACTATATTTTAATTCTGCTTTATTTTTTGAAGAATACTTATTAGGAAGAGAATAGTACTCTACATCAAAAGTTAGGCTTATATCTTAATAGTCAATTATTATTTTACTGATTAATAGGTGAAATATAATGAAAAAAGGTTTAGCTTTTTCATTAATTATTCTTGTCGGTGTGGTAGCCTTTGTTGTTGGTTTTTCTTGGGGAAAAGATTTCTGGCTGTTTCGTAAACCGACAACCATCACTCCTACAATTGATGGAGTTATTAACGAGAAAGAATGGCGACGCGCTTCGCATTATAATATCCCCTTCTATTTGGATGTTAACAACACAGTAGATCCCGTCGTAAGCAAAAAGAACGTTGATGGCTGGAATTATATCTCTGTTGGGGAAGATAGCAACTATTATTATGTTGCTCTCGATTTGTGTTCGGATAGGACGAACAATCCTGATGGCGAATGGATTTCCTTTTTCTTAGCAAACCGGTTCCCTGAGATCTATTATTCAGCTCTGGCTTTCGAATCAATGGTTGATCATGGCTATGAATACATTTTCTATAACGTTTCCTCAGATAAACCATTTGACTATGAATTAAATACTGGCTTTTTCACAACTAATTATTATGACATTCCAATTATTCCTGAAGTGGACCAAATGGACCTTATCTTTGGTGAAAGTTCATCAACATACCTCGACTTTTGGAGTGAAGACAATACATTCTTTGAAATTACCGCACAAAATATCTCTGCGAGACCTGGTTGGCCCGCGGGCTACTTTGTAGACTTGGAATTTGCCGTTAACATTAGTTCGAAATTCCCAGATGTGAATGCCAGTGATTTCATGTCCGCAATGACAGACTTAAAACTCGATCTTACGATGTCTGCCAATCTTACTTCTTATCCATCAAATCAGTTACAATGTGCAGAAAAATTCTATTTTGCTGTGCTTGAACATGGAGGAACTCCACCAAACATTTCGGATTCTACGAGCTACTTTAACGATCCCAATACACTCGAGTTTCATGCAAATACAAGTCAAGATTTAACGGTTGACTTTGATCATACCACAATAAATACAACAAATGAGATGTTCTATTTTACCTTGCACGGGTATAATGAACTTAATGCAACATATCCCACCGCGTATAAATTGAATATCGACAAACTTGCGTTTCGTATTAGGACAATGAGACTCTACACAATTTTTAGAAATACAATTAGCAATGGAAATTACGATTTAGCTTACTCCTTTGGACCTAGTGCAAATTGCCCCGAACCACATCGAATGTTTGAATTCAGAATTTCTAAAAGTGAATTCCCAACCTTTCCTGAAGATTATCTATATATTATAGTAGCTGGTTATGGAACAATGAGCTTAGCTAATACTAACTATTGGAGTTATCCTGGAGGGATATACTTTAATCCAATATTGGGCCCACCAAATGATCTCCCTCTCTTCCTCAAACTAGATATGTCACATACGTGATTCTCTTTTCCCCTTTTCTTTTTTTTGTGAAGTTTTCCTATAAGAAGAGATTATATTTTCCGGTGGAATATTGTTCTTGAGTAATCCATTGCTTTTGAAAAGCCGGTAAGAGAGAGAGTCGAG
>DXJV01000083.1 GCA_019056785.1 Candidatus Heimdallarchaeota archaeon | reverse complement strand
TACCCATCGTATCTAGAATAAATTTTTTTGTTATCTGTATTACATCGGAAGGTAAATCGCTGTACTTTGTGCTAATTACATTTCTAACTAACTTAAAAATAATATCTTCTTTGTTGGACGCCATTCTGATTCCTCCGTAAGCTAAGTGTGAGGCTTGCCAACATTAAATGTAGCCTTGCTAAGCAGCGAAACACGAAAATTACTTGCTTGTTGAGTAAATATCCCATTAAGTTCTTTTACCTGTTAACCATACTGTAAAACAATCCAGAAGATATTAAACTATACATGACGTATTAAGTAATTGCACATAACTGTGCAAGGTTTTCATTTGGAAATGCCCATGCGATAATTTTAGAAAATACAGCTTGGCGTAAATCTTTAAGTTGCTCAAAATATTGATTGTGAGTGCAAAGCCTACAAAGCAATTTCCATACACGCTCAATATGGTTCAATTCCGGGCTATATGGAGGCAAAAAGCCCAGGCTAAAATCCTCTGAATGTTTCTCAAGCCAACTGCAAAGAGCTTGAGCATGATGAAACCTGGCATTATCAAGGACAACTACCATGGTTTTTCCAAATTCCCGGTGTTTAACTAATTCTGAAAAAAACGCCTCAATTGTTTGCGCGTTAAATTTATCTTCTTCACACGCGACTAACGTTCCATCTTCTGCCTTCACCGTGCCAATAATGCCAACCTTTTTTCGCGTAGGCGCATGCCGTACAATTGGGTCTTTTTCATCTTTTGGGAACCATGCTGCTGGAAATGGCATTCATCCATAAACCATACATCTATTTCATCATTTGTTGCCAGTTCCTTCAGTTTTTTTATATGCCTCTTGGGCTTCTTTATCTGCTTTGGCAATCACAGATCGAGGCTTTCGACGACGAAAGCCCAATTCGTGAAAGAGGGTCTGGTACTGACGCACTTTCAACTCAACATTAAATTTTTGTTTCAGGTGATAACTCAGCAGTTTGCCATCCCACAGGTTCTGCGAATACTCAAATTCACGAGGAGGACGTCTCAGATCCTGTGCAAGAATCTCCTTGTATTTCTCGGAAAGACGAGCTCGTCTTCCAGGTCGCGCAGCATCACACAAACCCTCTACTCCATCTTCGTTAAAACGTTTTGCCCAATACTGGACCGTTCTCAGGCCATCGCTGAAAAGCGCAGCAACCTCCGCGCATGTTTTACCTTCACAAATCAACAAAACACAATGAAAACGATGTTGAAATCGAGCTTCATCAGTTCGTTGAATTTCGGCCTGAATAATTGCTTTAGCTTCGCCGGCGTTATAAATTGTAATTCGTTTCATAGTAGGCTCTCCTTTTTGGCCTACTATGAACTATTCGTAATAGCTCAATAAATCGGGGAAAACACATCAGCATACCACTTCCATGGATTCCCGCTTTCGCAGCGATTTTATCGGCGTAGTTTATTTTACGTTGGGGCATATTTACGTTTAAGTTTGGCTGTCCTTTTTTGTCTCTTTCGAGATACAGCATCACTGACCAAGGAGAAAAATTTCATGATGAAAACGTGGTGTAAAATAAAATATGGCGGTCTTGCAATTTAATTCTTTATCAGCATTCCCGATGTGTAGTGTTTCTTGATTGTCACAAAAAGTTCATTGCTCAAAGACCGCCATAATCTATTTGACGCCATTACTGCTACCCAACGTTGCCGTGCTAAAAACAAGGGGACAGAGTGTCGAAATCTCGATACGAACCGGCAAAAATGTCAAATTTACTGGCCCCATAAAATCGCTGCGTAGGCGGGAATCTAGCCGCAATTGCCACCATTTATTGAGCTGGTACAACTATTCTTATATTAATCGCAAGCTAAATATGCGTTATGTATAACTAACCCAAATTCCGCATTTATTCTCAATCTTATTCTCGTCTTTCTGCTTGTATCCCCCGAGAAAAAATCCTGAATGCTAAATCGAATGTTGATTCTAAAAAATCTTTATTAGGATTCAGTCGATTTTTAGAGCTTTCCCAGACAACTACCCCTGTAAACAAACTCCAGGCAATATCTGTAAGGGCCATGGTATGTTCGTTTATAAATTTCTTTTCTTTTATTCCTTCATCAAATAGGGAGGCCATCCCTTTTAAACATTTATGAGTTAATTCTTGTATCTGAGAAAGTAGATCCTTAGAAATCAGTTGTAAGTTTTCTTCAAGCTGAATGTGGAGGATGTTGCGTAAGATTAAAGGATCATGATGGAAGGTATTTAATAATGCTGTTTTTAGAAGAGATATTTTTTTCTCTGTTGGTAATTCCCTGACATTAACAATCTTTTCAATCTCTTTATGTAAAAACTCAAGGGTATCTAGATTTAGAGAGGCAAAAAGTTCATCCTTTGTTCTAAAATATAAATATATAGTGGACACACTCAACTCTGAGGCTTGAGCGATATCTTCCATGGTAGCTGAACTAAAACCCTTCTCAAGAAAGACCTTTTTGGCAACATCCTGAATCTGCTGCCTTCTCATATCCTTTTCTCGCTCTTTTCTCTCCTGGATGCCCAATGCT
>DXJV01000008.1 GCA_019056785.1 Candidatus Heimdallarchaeota archaeon | reverse complement strand
TAAAATATCTTTTTTACTCACCCTGTTGTTAGAGCCCGTACCTACTATCCTTTCAAGTTCATCAAAACCGACACCCTCTTTTTTAGCAATTGTCTTCACCAAAGGTGAATAAAATCTTGTGGTCGTTTCACTTTTATTAATATCAGGTTTTGCTTTGGTGGGTATCTCCAATTCAGGTTCTTCCACAACAATCGTCTCCTCAACATCATCGCTTCCATCAAGCGAAATAACTGCGATAACCTTACCCACAGCTATTGTTTCACCTTCTGCATAATTAATCTTTATAACTTTTCCATCAACCGGGGATGGCACCTCTGAGTCAACCTTATCGGTTGCCAACTCCACAATTGGCTGATCCTCCTCAATTGTATCACCAACAGAAATAAACCACTTTGTTATTGTGGCTTCTTCAATGCTTTCGCCAAGCTTTGGCATTACTATGTTAAACTGTGACATTTTACTAGATTTAAATTTTTGCAAAAATACGCACATTATTTATAATTAATATAAATAAGTCATTTGTTTAAGTTAATTTAATAGAATAATTAGTACTTAATTAATTTACAAATGAAACGCTTACAAAAGACGCCGGACTTAATTCCACACGCAAATGCAATTTATTTCTCAAATACAATCTATAATAATGGAATGTTTGGCAAGAGATGGCTAATTCCTATTTTGATGCGCTAGGCAAAATGCACCTTGATTCTGTAGAGGAAGAAATCGGAGTTTCTGGCCCCATAGTTAACATTGATGAACCGTTGTAAATTCTGGTTAAGAGCTTCTGCCTTTGCGTTTGTTTCTTTAGCTATGAAATAGTTGATGATCTGTCCCATATTCTTTCTGATAAGGAAAGCTATATTTTTCATCTCCTCGATATTTGACCGCATGAATTCTTTTAGTATTTCCAAGAGCTGCCCCTTTTTTCTTTTTCTGGTCACATTGTAAGTTGTCCTGCCTTTTGGCGGTGTGAACCAGCGCCTGACACGAAGTACCAGGTGGTATGCTGTTTTTATTTCCGGGTATTGTCCAAAGAGTATTTCAGCCCTTTGTTTTTGCTGGTCGCCCCATTCATTGGGCAGTGAAAACAACAGCCCCCTGCTTCGTGCCAATAATTGCAAAACTGTATCGCCATTGGGAAAAGTGGCTTCCGTGTATTTCTGTTTGGCCTTTTCTGCTTTTCTTCGCCTGGCCAACTCCTGCTGGCGATACCGGATACGTGTGGACTGTAGCTGATCCATGACATGTTTGATGACATGGAATTTGTCTATCACGTGATAAGCGTTCATAAAAGCTTCCCTGCCCAGCCAATCATAATTGGCAGCCATGTCCCTGCTGAGGCTTCTTACCTGCATGCGTTTTTCAACATCAAATTCTTTTAAAAGCTGCATCAGCTCGTTAACCTTCAGCGTGGATGCCATCAAGGCAATTTTACTTGTTTTGCGGTTGCTCAGTATGGTATAGGTTACCCCGTTAATATTCTTTTCGTCAACGGCCATCTGTTCCCCAAGGTTCTTTTCCTTAAGGATTGGAACAACTACCTCTCTGGTCTTTCCCCGGTCTCTTACACGTAAATTATGCTTTTCTGTTTCTCCATTCTCAACAGCCTTTGAAAAACCGCTCAGTACTTGCTGGTACCACCGTTGCAGTTTCTTTGAGCTCATCCCCAATACATAGGCCACGTTTCCTATACTGATGGGTTTACCCTCTACCAATTTCTTTTAAAAAAGAACCAAATTCTTTAGTGGCCTTCATCCCTTCCTGACAAAAGGAATATGTATTGAAATAACTATTGTCACTGCCTTTTAGTTTCCATCGGCGACGCTTTAGGAACAGGAACACTTCCTTGCCCTGAGTGGGAAAGGTCTGCACCTCAATGGGGTTCATAAACCCGTTCAACGACCTCTGTCCTTTGCCTATGATTGCTTTGGGGTAATGTCCGGGATCGCTTTTCTCTACTAAATGGACACGGATAACACCACTTATTTTTTCTATCCGTTCAAATTCAAAATGCTCCAGAATATAATCCGGTGCCAGTAATTCTATTAATGTCGTTTCCATACTGCAAAGATACACAGCGCATCAAAATAGGAATTAGCC
>DXJV01000024.1 GCA_019056785.1 Candidatus Heimdallarchaeota archaeon | reverse complement strand
CTTCTTCAGACATACCTCTTTGCCGAATAGCATGGATTTTATCCTGGGTAGTCTGAACGATATTTTCAATGGCTTCCTGTTGCTTCTTAACTTCTGCAGCATATTGTTTTTCAAGTTGAATAGCGGCATCATATTTTTGTCTAATAGTTTTAATAAGATTTTGAATATTTTTTTCTTCTTCTTTTATTGCTCCCTGACGCAACTTTCCTAACTGATTTAATTCTTGTTGTGCCTGCTTCAATTCATTTGAGACTTGCACTAGTTGCTTTTGATTTTGAGTAAGTTTTTGAGCACTTTCAGCCGCTTTTTCAAATAGGTCCTTTTCCATTTCTTCAGCTAAATCCGTCAGCATTTCTTCGCCAAGACGATCAAGTTCCTCTAGTTCTTTCTTGAGACGGCTAATGCCACCCTTAAATCCTGATTTTATCCAACTAGCAATCGTTTTAATTGATGTTATCCAGTTAGCCCATATTATTCCAGAAGCTTTTATTCTCCAAAGTATTGGAGTGATTACATTTTTCAAAAGCCAATTAGCGGCACTTGTGATTTTTTGCAGTGCTGGCAATAATTCTTCACCTAAACGAGCCTTAAAGATTTTGATTTCCTGATTTAATTTGGCCTGTTGACCTTGAAATTCACCTGCCAGTTTGGCTGCATTACCAACCATTGGCTCAGTTTCTTGCAGAATACCTAAATATTCTGCTTGCCTTTTTTCGGCTAAAGTCAATTGCCCTACTGTCTTGCCTATTTTTTCTGCATATTCCTTCCACATTACTGAAACATTTTTAGTGACGCCTGCATTGTCCACCAAAATTGAATTTTCATTTTTAAGACCTTCAGTAGCGGACACAATAGCTTCAGCCATAGACAAATGGCCTTGCCTATTGACTGCTGCTGCATCTTTCAATCTATTTAACATAGTAATAGCTTCTTCTATGCCATATCCACGCACCAAAAGGTTTTGTAAGGCTTTGGCTGCGCTACCCACATCTATCAAGCCATCTGCCGATAACTGAGAGGCGGCTTGAAAAGCACGGGCCACTTCAATGCCCTTAAATTTAGCAATACTGGCCAGCCCAATCATGGCCATTTTGAACTCATTAGCGCTTCTAATGCTATCTCTAAAAAATTGCTGGCCACGGTAAACAACTAAGACAGAAAATAAATTTTGCAATGTCACTTCTAAATCGCTGACTTGGAGTTTGAAGCTTTGAAGTTCTTTTCTTGTCCTTCTAAAATTATTATTTAAATTTCTTGTGCCTTCACCAGCCCTTTTTGTTCTTTCTCCTAGCTGCCTGATGGCAGAAGATGTTGACTTGATTTTTTCTAGCGCATCTGCTACTTTAGCTCTTATAAGCAATATTAAGGAGGTATCCGCCATGTCTCACCTCAAAAAGTTTTTATGGGATGTAATAAAAGGGTTTTTTGTATTTTTCTTTTTGTATTTTTTGTTTATATATTTTGGTGCTCATCATGAAGGTTTTCTCGGTCTTATTATTATTGTGTCTGGTGTTATTGCCATCATTGGAATTGCTTTAGGGCTATTCAAAGGTATTATTCGTTTCATTGCTCGTTCTGCACGAAACGATTAAATTGTTTTGTATCTGCCCAAACTGCTGCTCTAATCAGAAGTGCCAGTTCTTTATCTCTTTTTATCGCCGATTTAACCGCTTTTTTAAAATAGCTCATTCCATACTCCCATGCGTGAATGTGTCCCCGCTCAATCAAAAAAGATATTGCATCCTCTATTTGCCCCCCATTGCCACTGCTTCCATTTGGGTAGGCAGTTGGACGAAAAAATCTTTATTTACCTCTTTAAAGGCCTCTAAAACTTTTGTGTAGTTGTTAGCGCTTTCAACAAGATCTTCTAATTTGGTTCCTTCTGGCAATTCTATACAATTTTTCCATACTTTGATCATTGTATCGTAATCACCGACTAAAATATTGGCCAAAAATTCTGTCTCTTCAAACCAAATCTTGGCCTGGTAAATATCTTTTGCTGAAAGTTCCTTTACTTTTATTTCTTTGCCATCAATTACAATAGTTTTTTCTAGCCTCATTTACTTCTCCTTATATTTCTTATTTTGTTCTCACTAAGCCGTGGCCACGTCAAAAGAGGATATCTAAGCTCGTTCTATAAAACCTTTTATTTT
>DXJV01000095.1 GCA_019056785.1 Candidatus Heimdallarchaeota archaeon | reverse complement strand
ATCTACAGTCTTATTTCTTTGAGCCTTGGAAGGAATGAGATTTATTTCGAATCTGCTGCAATCATCTTAACAGCTCTCATTATGGGTAAATATCTAGAGGCAATCGCAAAAGGGCGAACGTCTGACTCCATTGCAAAGTTAATTGGTTTGCAACCAAAAACAGCAAAGGTCATCCGTGATGGAATAGAACAAGACATTCTAATTGATGAGGTTCTTGTTGGTGATATTGTTATTGTCCGTCTTGGGGAGAAAATCCCGGTAGATGGCGTGATCGTTGAAGGTTCAACTGCTATTGATGAGTCTATGATCACCGGTGAAAGTCTTTTAGTCGATAAAACGGTCGGTGATAAAGTCATTGGTGCAACGATTAACAAAAACGGTTTGATCAAGTTTAAGGCGGAAAATGTCGGAAAGGATACTGTTCTTGCACGGATTATTCAAGCAGTGGAAGATGCTCAGGGAAGTAAAGCTCCCGTTCAAAGGCTCGCTGATAAAGTCTCTTCTTATTTTGTGCCAGCAGTAATTATTATTGCAACAGTTGTCTTAATTGTCTGGTTGCTTCTCGGAGCATTTACCAACATTCAGCCATTTCGAGAAGTGATGCAGGATGTAAGTTGGTATACTCGAGCTATTCTTTATACCATTGCGGTTTTAGTTATCGCTTGCCCTTGCGCGCTTGGTTTAGCTACGCCAACAGGGGTAATTGTTGGTACGGGTAAGGGCGCCGAACTTGGTATTCTCTTCAAAAACGCAGAATCACTCGAGAAGACACTAACAATTGATACAATTATCTTTGATAAAACCGGCACTATTACAAAAGGTGTTCCCGAAGTAACCGACATCATTGTTCTAGCTGATGACTTTTCAGAAAATGAGGTCATCCGCCTTTCAGCCAGTGCAGAGAAAGGTTCTGAGCATTCATTAGGCGAAGCTATTGTTCGTGCTGCAATAATGCGTGACTTGTCGTTAAATGACCCATCTAACTTTGAAGCGATCCCTGGCAAAGGAATTAAAGCTTTTGTTGACGGGAAGGAATTGATCCTTGGAAATGATGCAATGCTTTTAGAGGTAGGTTATTCTCTCGCGTCAGAGCTTGGTAACAAAATGGGCAGTTTGCAAGAGCACGGAAAGACAACTATGATCGTTGCGTATGATGGAAAAATTATAGGTTTAATTGCAGTTGCAGACGTCATCAAAGATACCTCCTATAAAGCTGTTGCTACATTAAAAAAAATGGGCATGCGATTAATAATGCTTACAGGTGATAATGAACGAACAGCAAAAGCAATCGCACAAAAAGCTGACATTGAAGAAGTTATTGCCGGCGTTTTACCCGAACAAAAAGCAGAAGTTGTCAAGGCTTTACAGGAAGAGGGGTTGAAAGTTGGAATGGTGGGGGATGGTATAAATGATGCCCCGGCACTCGCTCAAGCTGACATTGGTTTTGCTGTTGCTTCTGGCACAGATGTATCTATTGAAACTTCAGACATAACTTTGATGCGTAGCGACTTAACCCAGGTTGTTGATGCGATTGAACTTAGTCATGCCACTTTGAAGATCATCAAAGGAAATCTTTGGTGGGCTTTTGGTTTTAATGTTGTAGCAATCCCGATTGCCGCGTTAGGCCTTCTCGCGCCTTGGATGGCTGCTTTAGCAATGGCTTTTAGCTCTGTTCTTGTGGTTTCTAACTCTCTTCGGTTAAAACTTTTCAAACCCAAAATCTTGAGCGCCACCGACCACTAATTTTTCTTTTTTTTCCTTTTTTATGCAATAACATAATCTTAATTTATAAGAAAATCATTTAGCAATTTAGATTAGTTAGAATTACCTATTCATTCTACTAGAGAACAAAATAAGGCGTGAAGTCTTTTGAGTACTCAAGAACATGCATTAATAAAAACACTTAGATGTCCTACTTGTGGGGCTCCCCTAAAACCTTCAGCAGAATCTATTCTCATCATTTGTAACTTTTGTGGCGAAATTATCACTGAAAGTCCTATCTCTCCCCATGCAATCATCAAACCACTCCCCCTCACTCCCCCTGAAGGGTTAGGCCAAATTAAAAAGATGGAATTAATCTTGGTGCCCTTTTTCGAAGTGAAAGCACAAGTTGACATGGAAGCTTTAGGCTATCAACGACGCGAACGAACAGAGACAAGAACCGTACGACGTGGTGGTGAAACCCACATCGAAACAAGAACTATCGTGGAATATCGTCCTTGGCGTATTGAACATCATGGTGCTCATGCAGTCCGTTTTCTAGCTCGACAAGAAATTACGATGTTTGGTGCAGATGAGCTTCAAGCGTCTGTAGCAAAAAGCTTAGGCGGCGAACCGTTGCCATTTTCAGCGCAGTTGATTAAGGATTTAGTAAGTCGCAATGATTCTCATTCTCTGGTCGCTTTAAGCCCAGAATGGAGTCAATCAGAAGCCGTTGCAAAAGCAGGTGAAACTGTTTATGAGGCGGCTTATGCTCGAGCAAAATCAGAAATGCATGAAGTCTTTGACACCAGAGTCAATTTCAAACCTCTCGCAAAACCGACTCTTGTTCATGAACCTCTTCTTTTGGTTCGTCGTAAAATTCAAGGACGTTCCTATCGAGCAGCTTATCACTGGGGCAATGGACAATTGTTGCGAGAAGAGTTGCCCATCAAAAACCGTGGGTTAATGATCTTTTTCGCCCTCTTAATGTTTCTCGGGACGCCCTTTTTAACGCAGGTGGGCTATAATCGCTATCTTGCTAGTGGAGAGAATTTCATAATAATTCTCTTTGTAGTTCTTAGTGTTATAGTTTTGGGCATTGGGATTTTCCTTGTAGTACGAGCATATAAACCACACAAAGTGAAATCGAGTGGCGGAAAGATAACACTCTTCGACTTTCAAAAAATCGCTCCTGGTACACAACCACAACCGCAACCACAACGCCGTCCTACCGGAGCTCCTTCTGAGTCCGGTAGTCGACCAATTCCAAAGTTTTGCCCGAAATGTGGCGACCCGCTTGAACCAGGACAAGTGTTCTGTGAAAAATGCGGGTATAAAATCAAACAGAGATGATGGAAGATGGCAATAGAACAACAACAACCAACCAAGAAAATAAACTGTGGGTACTGTCAAGCTGAAGTGGAAATTCCCCCTTTTGCGTCAGTGGTAACTTGCCCTTACTGTGGTACACCTAACGAATTACGAACTGGGAAAATCATTCAAAACCACCATATGCTCTCTGTCTATTTCAGTGGTTCAGAATTAACTGAATTGATTCCGGAATATCTCTCAAAATATGTAGGTGTTCCTTCCGATTTTGCAGACAAAGTCATTTTCACGGATTTCGAGCTTCGTATGATGCCCTTTTGGGTTTTCAAGTTTCATGGTCACACAGATTATACCGGTCTTGGCAAATATTGTCCGGCAGTACATAGCACTCATTGGAGCCGGAGTATTAACATTCAGACACGACCCGAACGCGGAAGCATTGACTTGGATCAAACTTGCTTGGTATTTGGCTATCGAGAACAACATAAAGAAATTCGCGACGAAAAGATTCCTGTCGGTTCGAAAGAAGCATTCGATATCAACGCCGTAAACGCTGAAGGTGGTAGAATCTACGATACTGAAATCGGTTATGATGAAGCCTACAGAAATGCTGAAGAGCAAGTGAAAAAACGGCACAACGAATTAATTTATCGTGAGATTTACAAAATAGAGGGGCTAAATCAAAAAATCGACTTAAAAGAAGTTTCTTACCTTCATGTGCCATTTTATAGGATTACCTACAAATATGGCAATTGGACGGGAGAAGCATTAGTTGATGCTGCACGAGGTAAGGTTCTCCGAGCTGAATATCCCATCAGTCGATCCCACCGGTTCTGGGGATTTACTTTCATCCTCCTAGCACTTGGAGTTATTGGCGGAGCAATTTTTGCTGCTTTGCAAACCGCCTTAAGTGAATGGGGGCTGGCAGGTATTGTTGCTGCGGTGATATTCGCCGGCGTGTTGATTTTCGGTATAAAAGAAACTGTTACAAAAAAGAAAGTTGCTGCGGAATAGTCTCGTTGGCAACTTCATCTTTCCTTTTTTTTCTTTTCCAAAAAGTTCTAATTCTTTAATTAAACAATAGTTTTACAGTTCGAGTTGAGAACAAATGAAAGTTGGTTACATCCAATTCAACCCTGTTTTTGGCAATAAAGAACATAACCTTTCTCAAATTATCAGGTTAATTCGTAATCACGCGGACGCTGAGCTCTTAGTTCTTCCAGAACTATGCACAACTGGTTATTTTTTCACGGAGCAAGCAGAATTGCAAAACATGGCTGAGTATGTCCCTTCAGGCTCCAGTGTCAAGCTCTTGGAAAAAGTTGCTGCAGAAACAGACACATATCTTGTTGCTGGCTTTTGTGAGAAGGTATCAGAGAATGAATTTTATAATTCGGCTATCCTTCTTGGGCCCGAGGGATTTATAGACGTTTATCGAAAAATCCATCTATTTAATACCGAGAAAAATTTCTTCACACCGGGGAAGGGGCCCATTCAAGTTTACGCGGTCAAAGATGTAAAAATTGGCATTATCGTCTGTTTTGATTGGGCTTTCCCAGAACTAACCAGAATTCTCGCTTTAAAGGGTGCTGAGATTATTTGCCATCCTGCAAATCTTGTCTTGCCATTTGCACAAAAAACGATGTTAGCCCGTTCAATAGAGAATCGCGTTTTCACTATAACTGCAAACCGAATTGGTACAGAAAAGAAAGGTGACAAGGAGCTCACTTTTACAGGTCTAAGTCAAATCACCAGCCCCGGTATGGAGCTTCTAAGTCACTCTTCTAAAGATGAAGAGGAATGTCGTGTCGTAGACATTGACCCCTCTCTTGCTCGAAACAAATGGATCACCAAGAAGAACCACATTTTCCAAGACCGGCGGACAGACCTTTACAAGGCATTACTCCAATCTTGAGAAAAGTGCTTCTTTTAAGACAAAAGAAGCTAATTTTTAAAAAGGGCGGTCGATAAATGAATTAACAAGAAGGATGATTAAAATGGCAATTTTAATAACAGGTGGTGCGGGTTTCTTGGGCTCTCATCTTGCAAAGCGACTTATAGACGCCCAGAAAGAAGTCGTTATTTTTGACAAGAATCCCAAAAAACTGCATTTAAAAGAAGCTTCAGAAAAAGTAACGCTCATAAAAGGTGATGTGGCAAATCTTCGTGCTTTAGAGAAAGTTTGTGAGGACTATCAATTCGAAGCTGTCTTTCATCTTGCAGCTCTTTTACCTCCAAATACAGAAGAAGATCCATATAAAGCCTTCAAAGTTAATGTTGAAGGTACACTAAATATCTTAACTATTGCTGAAAAATATAACATAAAAAATGTCATTTATCCGAGCTCTGCTACTGTCTTTGGCCCCGACAGAACCCCCCCTTTTACCGAAGAAGACTTGCGCGATCCTTGGACATTTTATAGTTCCTATAAAATTTGCACAGAAATTATTGGATCCATTTATTCCAAAAAATTCCAGCTCAATTTCCGGGCCGTTCGTTTCCCCGTTGTTGTCGGCCCTGGTAGAAATCCTTTCTTAGGCATAACAAAATACCCAACACAGATGATTGAAGAAGCCGTGAAAGGGAAACCATATGTAGCAGAGGTCGCTCCTGATACGCGAGTGCCAATTATCTTTGTCGATGATGCTGTCCAAATTTTAATTAACCTCTGGCGTAGCAAAGACATTCAATTCGAGATTGTTAATGTTGATGGTATTTGGGTTACTGCTCAGGAAATAGCTGAAGGAATAAAGAAAATCATCCCAACAGCAGAGATTACCTTTAAACCAGCAGAAAATGAGCATGTTCAGCAAATTCTCTCAGGCGTTCAAAAGCATAAACAAGAGGGAGTAGCAACTTTTCGAGGGGAAAGAATGCTTGAGGAAATCCTTAATGAGTATATCTCAAGGCGAAAAGAGGAAAAGTTTTAACAGCATATGCTCTTTGCGAGCTCATAACAATTAAATACTACTACAACAGCAGCTATCACAGTTTGCTAGAAAATCCCCATAAAAGGATCCGTTTTATGAATGAGTCAGTTCAAAAATATTCCATATATCCCCACTGCTGAAAAACTTGCAGATATGATCTTCTCAAAGCTAAAGAAAATTCAAGTTGAACCACCTAAACGTGGGAAGAAGAAACGTTCAGACTATTCTTTCTATCGGACCCTTTATTTCCGCCAATTTCGTTTTCTCTTTCCGGAACTGAAAAGTGAGTTGGAGCGAATTGCTGACAGTTTTCCAGTGATTGATGAATTACATCCTTTCCATAAGGAATTGATAGATGTATTATTTGGCATTGAGAAATTGCGAACAAATCTTTCAAGAATAAAACACACTAAAAAAGCCATTGAGAGTATTGAGGTTGAAGTTTCCAGGAAGTTAGGAAGGTCGCAAACTGCCGAAGAAGCAAAACGCATTCGGCAAGAGGCATTGGGGCGAGTTGGTTCTGCCATACGAAAACTGGAAAAACCTCTGGCGGAACTAATCTCTGCGAAGATCCAACTTTCGAAGGTCCCAGACTTTAATCTGGAACAAAAAACAATCGCTTTTGCCGGTGGGCCAAATGCTGGAAAATCAAGTTTTGTAAAGCTTGTCTCAAGTGGTAAGCCGGAAATCGCTTCTTATCCGTTTACTACTAAAGAGTTAATTTGTGGACACCGTCAGAATCGGTTTGAATCTGTCCAATTAGTTGACACGCCCGGGCTTTTAGACCGTTCTTTGCAAGAACGAAATCAAATTGAAATGAAAAGTATTTTAGCTTTAAAATACTTAGCTGATGCAATTGTCTTTCTGTATGATCCATCAAAGAATGCTACTTTAACATTGGTTGAGCAACAGAATCTCTTTCGAGAAATTAATAAAACATTTTCTGAAACACCAATGTATGTTTTCATAAATAAAAAGGATATCATCCCAAAAGAACAACTCCCGGCAATTTTCAAACAGCTTGGTGAGCACCGTTTAATTGCTACCACTGAAGAGTATAAAAACGAGTTGGAAGAAGTCATTCAAATGATTATTGATAATCTCCCACAAAAGAAATTTTTTATGGAAGAAAAGGAAGAAAAAAAGCACGTTGAAAAGCGGAAAAAGACTGATAAAATAGAGTGGATATTCTTTGACGAAGACAGTTCAGATTGATGGCTCTCTCATGGAAGGAGGTGGGTCAATTGTACGAAATGCTATTGCTCTTTCTGCCCTCTTAAAAAAGCCTGTAAAGATTCGAAACATTCGGGCTAAACGTTCGAAACCAGGTCTTAGAAACCAGCATCTCCACGTTGTAAAAGCTATCGGCAAGATTTGTCAGGCTGAAATCGAAGGTGCTTTTATTGGTTCTCAGTGTATTTCCTTTATACCTGGAGAAACTCGAGGTGGAACATTTCAGATAGATGTGCAAACTGCAGGCAGCTTAACTTTATTGTTGCAAGCGCTCATACCTGTGGCTTCTTTTGCCCCTGAACCTGTCAAATTATTACTTAAGGGAGGAACAGATGTTCCAATGGCTCCACCCTTTGATTTCTTTAAAAACGTTTATCTCTTCACTCTGCAAAAACTCGGCCTTGATGTCACTGTGTGTTTGGGGCATCGGGGTCATTACCCCAAAGGCGGTGGAATTATTTCATGTGATATTGATCCCATTGATCGATTGAAGCCTATTTCTTTTGATGGCACGAAAAATTGTAACCCTCTTCAAATTAAAGGCATTGCCCATGCTGTACAATTACCTTGCCATATTGCCGAACGGATGCTTTCGAGTGCAGCGACTTTTTTACAAAAGAAAGGTTATCAACTTGGTAAGTTGAAAAAAGATTGTCCGGAACAAAAATATGACCCACATATTGGTCCGGGAACAGGTATTACCCTTTGGGCTGAAACTGACTGTGGAACATTTCTCTCCGGAAGTGGCTTGGGAAAGAAAGGCTTGCCAGCTGAAACAGTCGGAGAAAGTGCTGCCAAAGAACTTCACAACCAACTACAAACCAAATGTCCGGTAGATTATCACCTTGCGGATCAATTGATTCTTTGGATGGCAATTGTTCCTTCGCCATCGGTGATAAAAACTAGTAAAATTACTCTTCATACGCTCACCAATATTGCTATCGTTAAACGATTCATCGATATTAATTTTCAAGTTGATGGTGCTGAGGGTACAATGGGAGTGATTCGTTCTGAGGTGAACGAATCCTCACTTCTCTCTGGTTAAGATATTAGAATCTAGAGAACCTTTATTTTCAAAGAAATTCATTACTTCTTGAATAAAGATGGTGGAATTATCTCCGGAAGATGAACAAAAACTGATTACTCTTAGCCCATATCAGCAGGCTGTTCTTCGTTTATTGACCAAGGTGCCAAAAGGAAAAGTGACAACTTATAGTGATTTGGCAAAAGAGCTGGCAAAACGAAATAACGCTTATTCGCCAAAAGCTTCCCGTGCAGTGGGGACAGCAATGCGCCGAAATGTTTGTGCGCCACGAATCCCTTGTCACCGTGTTATCAAATCTGATGGTTCTATAGGCAATTTTAGAGGAGGTGCACTGGGAGGGGTTGCTGAAAAAATCAAACTATTACAAGAAGAAGGCATTGAAGTTGAGAATGGGAAGGTGGATTTAAACCGTTTTCGTCATGATTTTTCTTGATGCTCATCAGTGGCATTAATAATTTGGAGCCGTTTTACACCATCTATTTCTTCGATAATTTTTACAACGGATTTTGGAACCAGTTTTTTCCAGCCGTCATTTCCTTCCCAGATTAATTTCCTAATGTGAGCAGCACTATATTCTTTTCGTTCAAATAAGGGTGTTTGTCGAGTTTCCTTTCCTCCTTGAGCAAAAAGATACCTTATTAGAGGGTTGTTACTATAAACAATATCAAATTTTGGCACGAGTCGGAGGATATGCGCAACCCAAAGCCCATTGTCTTTAATGTCATTTGCCGGGACAATTATCACTCGAGTTATGTCTGATAATTCATCAACAAGGGATTGATGAATCATATCATACCGTTCTCCGGCAGTGAAGGGATTTGCTGGAAGATGGCTCTGCTGTGACGCGGCAATGATGACGATTAGGTCATCACATTCTGAGAGAATGAATTTTATTGCCTCTAAATGCCCTTTATGAAATGGTTGAAATCGTCCGACAATCAGTCCTCGCATGTGCTTATCATCTCCATGTGGGAGAAAACAACAAACTCCTAAATAATTGGTTTGTTAGGTGTGGTATCTTAAACCTCATTGGCTTAAAAAACTTTATAAGTGGTTTATAAACATTCGAGAAGTGATACGTATCAATAAACTTTTGTCCTATTTTCTAATAGAAGTATTCCTAGGACAAAAAGAGTATGCTGTGATCAATCATGGAAATTGAGGTCATTGAAAATAAGGATAACAAGCTCCGTTTCATTATTCACGGAACCACTCATACCTTTGTAAATGCTTTGCGTAGAACTATAATCTCAGAGGTACCAACATTGGCAATCGAAGATATCATTCTCGTTGAAAATACCTCCCCTATTTTGGACGAAATGATTGCTCTGCGGTTAGGACTTATCCCTCTTACCACACCTATCGACGAATTTACTGTTACCTCCGAATGTGAAAACTGTGGAGGTGAAGGGTGTCAGTTCTGTTCAGCAGCGCTTACCCTCGAGGTTGAAGCGGACCTTAATGAAACGCGCATGGTCTATTCCAAGGACTTACTTTCAGAGGACCCGAAAATTGTTCCTGTCTCTGACAAAATTCCCATCGCAAAACTCGGCCCCGGGCAGAAGATCCGCTTGGAAGCCATTGCTATGATGGGTCGTGGGCGTGAACATGCCAAGTGGTCTCCAGCAGTCACTTGTAGTTATCGTTATTACCCGAAAGTTGTTCAAGACGTTTCGAAATGTACGGGCTGCTTTGAATGTGTTGATGCCTGTCCCAAGAATATTTTATCCTTATCTAAAAAAGTGGTAACTTTAACAGACCCCTTAGAATGTCTCCTCTGTGATTTGTGTACCAAAGCATGCACATTTGATTCACTGAAGATGGGACATGTTGAAGGCGACTTTATCTTCTTTCTTGAAACCTCTGGGGCTATTACCCCAATGGATGCTTTTCGAAAAGCTATCGAAATCCTCAAAAAGAAGGCCAAAGAGTTCGAGGAAGAATATCGAGTTGCACTTGATAAATATCAGAAGAAAAAATAATTGAAAGAGAATTTAAAAAATCTAAAATGAATCAATCTTTTGGAGGATTGTGAGTAATTGCCAAAACCAACAGGGCCATCAGATCCTAATACTGTCGCACTTATACGCGACTTGCGGAAAAAAGGTGCTGCTGATAAGAAGCACTCTTTTTGGACTGTTCTCTCCAAAAAATTAGCCAAGCCAAGACGGCAACGACCGGTGGTCAATCTGAGTAAAATCAGTCGTTACGCCAAGAGCGATGAGCTTGTTGTTATTCCTGGTAAGGTGCTTGCATCAGGAGAGATTAAGGGCAGCTATACTATTGCTGCTTTGAACTTTAGCGAAGTTGCTGAAGCGAAAATCGTAAAAGCTGGCGGGAAAGTTCTTTCCTTACAAGAGCTGCTGAAATTGCCAGCGTCAGAACTCCAGAAAATACGGATTTTGGCATAAGCCTTAGGAGTTGAAAAAAACAAATGTCAAACCATGTAATTATCAATGCCGAAGGAGCCATTCTTGGCAGACTGTCCACACATATTGCCAAACGTTTGCTTGCAGGCGAGACTATTGACCTTGTTAATGTCGAGAAAATGGTCATCTCTGGGCAGCCAGAATCGACTATTCGAGATTATAAAGCAAAATTAGAGATTCGAAGTAAATACAACCCTCTTCGTGGACCGTTCCATTACCGTCGACCAGACCGCTTTGTTCGAAGAACAATTCGTGGAATGCTCCCTTACAAGAAACCCAGAGGAAAAGAAGCATATCACCGCTTAAAATGCCATATTGCTATTCCAAAGGAATTCGAAAAAGCTAAACTAATTAAAATACCAGAAGCTGACTCTGCAAAACTCTCTCGAAAGAAAATTACCGTTGGTGAGTTGTGCAAACAACTGGGTTGGAATTATGACCCGGCAAAGGATCCGACATTGTAGACTTGAATGGTAAAGGTGAGAAAAAATGACAACAAAACGAATAGTGTTAACTTCAGGGAAACGAAAAACTGCTGTTGCTCGAGCAACGACAAAGCCTGGTAAAGGACGTATTCGCGTTAATTCCATTCCACTCGAGATCTATCCTTCTGAATTGGCTCGAATGAAGATGCAAGAACCACTTGTTTTAGCCGGTGAAGATGTCATCAAACAAATAGACATTACTGTTAATATTCGTGGTGGTGGAGTAATCAGCCAAGCAAATGCTGCTCGAACAGCGATTGGTCGTGCCCTTGTCCAATGGACCCAGGACCCTGAACTCCGCAATAAATACATGCATTATGACCGTTCGATTCTAATTGCCGATTCACGTCGAAAGGAAATCAAGAAGACCGGTGGTCCAGGAGCAAGAGCACGTTATCAGAAATCCTATCGATAAAAGCAATTAATAGTTATGAACAAAATTGGTTGTTTGAGACCTTTTTTGTTTCCTTCCTTATTTCATTTATTTTTTCTTTGATCTCCAAAAAAATCCATAGTATGAGAAGAATAAAGGCTTTGAAAAAAAAATGACTAGAAATACAGATTGGTTAAAATATTCAGAAGAATTAATTGCAATCGCCGATATTTTAATTGAAAAACAGAAATATTCTTGGGCATGTTTCACTTTGCAACAAGCTTCGGCTGCGGCACTCAAATCCATCCTGTCGAAAAAGGATGAGTCTACATATGGTGATAATTTAATCAAGCACTTGCGTTTGATAGGCAAGCATGATACTGTGCCAACTGAAGTAAAAGCCGCGTGCCATAATGTAAACAATTTTTTCACCGAAGCACGTGACTTGGAGAGTGTGCAAACAGGCACGCCAATAAATAAATTCACTTTGAAAGATGCTGATAAGGCAAAGAAAGATGCACTTGCAATTATTCGCTATGCCTACCATTTTGCTCACTAATATTTTAATCATTAAGCAATTCATCTACTTTTTTAAAGGAAAAACGACAATGTTTACACGAGGGAAGTCAAAAGAAGCCGAGGCCAGAGCATGAGCCTGAAATCATTTGCAATAGAAGCCATAGAATACGCACAAAAAACCGATGCAGACTATATAGACGTTCGTGTAGAGAATTTGTTTTCGAATCAAACCGGCTTGCGAAATAGTGAGACTTGTGGGGTCAATGCTAACCTCCAAAGGAATGTCGGTATTCGAGTTCTTTACAAGAATTGTTGGGGTTTTGCTGCCAGCTCCTCTCTTAATAAAACATCCATCAAGCAATTAGTAAAGAGCGCTTTTAAAACAGCAAAAAAGGTTGCTGCACAAAATAGTGCCCCACCAATTAAAATAGCTTCTATACCTCGAAAGAAAACAAGTGTTGCCGATAAGTGCAAAAAAGATCCCCAATTCCTCGAACAAAGTGAACGCATTGAGCTTCTAAACACAATCTCTAGTCGTGTTAAAGGAGCACTTCCTGTGCTAAAAATGTTTGATATTAAATTACTCGAGGAACATACTCAGAAGATTTTCATGAACTCAGAAGGTATAGAAATCGAGCAAATATTGATACGCGCAAGTATGTTTCTAGCTTCCATCTTGAGAGGTGCCGGAAATGTCCAGACTTTTCGAACCATGGGTTTCGGTGGTGTTGGCGGACTCGAACAATTTGAAACTTATCAGTTTGATGAGTTCCTTATTGATTATATTAAAACTTTGAGAAACCTCACTCAAGCTAAATTGCTCAAGCCAAAAGAGCAACCCGTTATTTTGAATGAAATGATGAGTTGGAATCTCTGTCACGAATTTTGTCACGCTGTAGAATATGACCTCATCCAGCAGGGCTTATCACCACTTCAGAATAAGATCGGCACGAAAATTGGCTCTGAACTTGTGACAATTATTGATGATGCAAGTTTCAACGGATTTGGTGAATATTATTTTGATGATGAAGGTGTAAAAGCTTCAGGAACATTGATTATCGAAGATGGTTTATTGTTTGACTTTTTGCAAAATCGAGAAACTGCTGGAGAGTCTAAAGCCATTCCAACAAGCAATGGACGAGCTGAAAGTGCCCTTAACCTCCCGGAGGTACGACAAAGTAACACTTTCTTCGAACCTGGGAATCACTCTTTTGAGGAGCTCTTAGAATCAACAAGAAGTGGGTTGTTTGTTAGTGATACTTTTGGTGCTACAGCTGATATTTCTACCGGGAGTTTTCAATTAGATGCTCAATTTGGTCGAAAAATTGAGCGCGGTGAATTGGGTGATTATGTAGTGGGTTTTTCGATCACAGGTAATTTGTACCACGTTCTTGGGGATGTTGTTGGCATTTCCAAAACTCTGGGAAGTTATCCTTCTTTTTGCGGGAAAAACGGTCAATTAGTTCCGGTAGGGGCAATCTCGCCGAAATTGGCGTTAAAGAGGATCAATGTTATCTCTACAACGAAACAACGTTCACTGCGAAAGATTGATTTTAAGGAGGCGCGAAACAACTCATGATGGCAATTATTGCAGAAGAAGTACTGCGAAGAGCAGAAAAGGAAGCCATAGATGCTGTTGAGGTGTTTGTCCAACGAAAAACCCTGAAGAAAATAGTTATCCTCAAGAAAGAAATCAAACAAACAATCGAGCAAGAGCAATCAGGTGTGGGAATTCGGGCAATTGTAAAAAATAAGCTTAGCTTTGTGAGTTCAAATTCTGCTGAACGGATTAATGAAGTTGTTGAGCTGGCAAAGCAAAATGCACGTGCTTCAAATCAAGTAGTTGACCACTCTTTTGTAAATAAACGATTTATTACGCCTGTCGAAGGCATTCGCGATCCTCGACTAATTGACCTTTCATTAGATGCTGCTTGTGGCTCGATTATTGAAATTCTCGCATCGATGGAGGATAAAACATCAATTAGAAATTTAGAAGGAACGGTTGCTTTTGAAACGGAAGAACGATTAATCTCTAATTCAGAAGGGCTTTGGAAACGCGAAGTAGGCACACGAATGAAGGTTTCACTAGCAACAACAATTGATGAAAATGGTATACCTACCACCGGCACAGCACGATTAATTTCGAGAAAAATAGAAGAAGATTGGCAAGCACTCTTTAATGCTTCTTTGAAGAATGCCTCAGCTCTTTCATCTCGAAGACCCTTGTCTATTGGCCGCCCTCGCGGAATTATTTTGGCTCCTTCTGCTGTGGCAAAAATAATTGCTTATGCTCTACTTCCCTCTTTCTTTAATAGTGGGGGAACAGTCTCATTGGACACTCTCAGAGCTTATCGTTTTAATAAAAACCTACAGCTAATTGATAACCCTACTTATCCCGGAGCACAAAACACTTTCGGATGGGATGATGAAGGCTATCCAAGCAAACCTCGAATTGTTGTCTCAGGGGGGAAATGTCGGAGATTATTAGGTATGAATTTCGCATGTTCTGGCAGTTCGAGCCAAACGTCTTTTCCAGGCAATTGTTATAGAGTAAATTTCATGAATATCGATAATAGAAGTTATATTTATCCCCCTACAATTTCTTCATCAAATTTTGTTGTCCAGGTAAAAAAAGGCTCTCAAAAGGACGTACTTTCTGGGCTCTCAAGTGGGATATACATTAAAGATGTTGCCGGTGCGCAGGATGCAAACTTTTCAACAGGAGACTTTGTCGTAACAGTGACAGAAGGCTTTGAAGTAAAGAATGGCGAAATTGTTAACCCCATTTTTCCCTGCTATCTTTCAGGGAATATTTATACAATCCTTGAAGATCCGATGCTACTTCTTGGGAGAGAATTGAAAGAAGAAGCTATTCCTCTGACACCATTTAATATCATTGTGCCTGATCTTCTCACAACAAAAATAACTGTTTCAATATAAAAAAAGAGAGAAAAAGGAGAAGGCTCTTTATCCTTCTAACTCGAACTAAGCTATCCTTTCTTTTCGGCCTTTTCGGAAGCACCCTTCGTTGTCTTTGTGGGTTTCTTTCGAACGCGTTTAACAACCTTTTTCACACCATCGGGCGTTTTTGTCACCGTTGTGGTGGTTGTTGTCGCTTCGACTTTGGGCTTTTCTTCTTGTTGTAAACCCAAACTCTCAGCTAAATCCTCTTCAATTTTTTCGAGTGCTTCTTCTTCTGTAGCTGGCTCCGCAGGAGTTTCTTCAGTAATTGACTGTTCTAATTCCTCGAGTTCAGCCAGTTCTTCCTCTGATAATTCTTCTTCGGTTTCTGCCTTTAGCTCTTCTGCTTCTCGTTTAGCGATTTCCTCTTGAACTCTCTTCTTTTCTTCTTCGATTTCTTTTTCTCGTTCAAGTTCTTTTACTGCAAGTTCTTTCTTTCTTAGAGCAGCTTCTTTACGTGCTTTGGCATTGATTTTCCGAAGTTTAATTCGCTCTTTTTCTTTTTCTACCAGCCAGTTTTCGTACTCTTTCTTATAATCTTTAAGCTTGTCAATATTTTCTTTGTATTTTGACTTGCGACGTAAATCAACAATGAGCCCTGCTGCTCGAGCTTCTTTGATGGAAAATTTCGCCGCAAGAAGCTCTTCTTTGCTGAATCCTCTGCCTTTTCGAGGCAAATTCGATGAAGGGCTTTCTACAGTTGCCTGTGGTTTCATTTTAAATATCCTCAAATGTTTTTATTTTAGCTAATTCTGCCAAATTTAATGCATTTTATTCTTTCGGTTGTTTTTTAAATTATTCTGTCTCTATATTCTTCTTCATGCTTCCCTTAATGGATAATTCCGCCTTTTTTTCTTCTCCGGAAAGCTCTTCTGGTTGTATCTCCTCTTGAGCGTCTGATGTTTCAGGTTCAAAAATCAGTTTACTTCGAAAAATTGCCAATAGAAGATAGGTGAATGCGATACTTGCTGTTATCCCCAGTCCTACAGAACTCGCTTCAATAAATGCCCAAACACTTTTTGTTGGGTCAGGTATAGCGAATTTCAAGATAAGCGACACAACAAGAGAACCAAAAAGCAATCCAATGACAAGGTAGAGTAAGATGTTGCGGCTTGTCTTTTTTGATTTGATAACCAGGAGCAAAATGAAGGTTAGAATAATCCCCCCACCGGCTCCCGCACTTAGAGCAATGCCTACTCTTACGGTATAGGCTGAGCCAAACAATTGCCAAGTAACTACGAGGAAAATCGCGCACATTAAAAGCAAACTGATCATTAAAATAATGGATAAGAAACGAGACTCAAAGAGAGTCTTTGTTCGGTCTTCTTTTTCGGGCGATGTCATTTCTATTCATCTCGGGAGGGGTTATTTCTATTTTTCCGTACCCGTTTTTAAATTAGCTGTTTTTTTTGAACTGAAAAAACTGACAAAGTTTATTTTCTTTATTGCGTGGCAACATATTGAAGTGGTTTTTCATGAATAAAGAAGGAGAAGATAGTTCAAAAGGTATTGGCATTAAAAAAATTGCTGTAAAAGACAGTCCTGCTTTCGGAAAACGGATAGGAACAAAAGTAGTTCATGCTGGAGAGCAAGTAAATCCATTGACAAAAGGTATTGTTACAAGTATTGATTTCTCAACAACTTTTGCATATGAACGTGCTCAGGATTGGGCGGATGTTTTCTATCATGGAAAACCCGGATATGCTTATTCAAGGCATGGTAATCCTACACGCGAGACCTTTGAAAAGAAAATTGCTCTCCTGGAAAGAGGTGAAGCGGCAATTGGATTTAGCTCAGGGATGGCTGCCATTGCAACCACTTTTGCCACATATTTATGTCCTGGGGACGAAATTGTCGTTACTGATCGGTGCTATCCAGGAACACGGCATCTCTTAAACCAATATTTTAAGAAATGGGGCTTTATCCCGAAGTTTGTTGATGCAAGAGAAATTGAAAATGTGCAAGAAGCAATTTCCAAGAAAACCAAATTGCTTCATATGGAGTGCCCCACAAATCCAACACTATCATTATGCGACATCGAAGCTCTTGGGAAGCTTGCAAAGGATTTTGGCATAAAATTTGTGTTTGACAACACATTTGCCAGTCCAATCAATCAAAATCCATTAGTTTTTGGTGCGGATATTGTTATCCATAGTGTCACAAAATACTTGGGAGGGCATTCTGACGTCTTAGGTGGTGCTGTCATTACTTCTGCTGAAGAGCGTGCGGAAATAATGAATAGTGCAGTTTATTTTGGCGGAGTAATGTCCCCCTTTAGTGCTTGGCTAACAATTCGAGGGATTAAAACATTAGAGTTGCGAATGCAGCGACATAATGAAAACGCACAAGCACTTGCAGAATTTCTAGAGGACCACCCAAAAGTTCGTGAAGTATTTTATCCTGGATTGCCAAGCCACCCTCAACATCAGCTAGCGAAAAAACAGATGCGTGGTTTTGGTGGGATGGTTAGTTTCTGTGTCGGGAAAAGTGATAAAGATGGCGGTGACTTTCTAAATGCGCTCCAAATCATCAAAAGGGCAAGTAGTCTTGGAAGTGTCGAATCGCTTGCCCAAGCCTCAGGGAGCATGATTTACCTCGAGTTCTCGGAAGAGCAAAAAAGAGCTTTGGGTATCAATCCGGGTTTTGTTCGTTTATCTACTGGTATTGAGGATAAAGCTGATTTAATTGAAGACATTGATCAAGCATTAGCGAAAATCTAACCCTTAAACTCTAGGGGCATTTAATCTCTGAATGCGTTTGGCTAGCGTGTGAACTTTTTCCAAGCCATTGGTCGCACTAATTGTTGGAAGGACAATACTACAAAAGGGGTCTCCTCTTTCAAGGATAACCCCTACATGGGTTCGATCGACAATCCACTTGCTTGTAGGGTACTTTTTCACCGGAAAAGGTTTTTCGACGTTTGAAAAGAGAATGCCTTTGACTCCTATCCGATAGTAGCGTGGCGGTTCTTTCACTGAAAGGGTGTCATGAAACGCATCCAAATGAATCTTGACGAGGTTTTGTTTCGTAGCTATTTGAGTGCACTCAAGACTGCCTAAGAAGCGAGGATTTACTTCCATAAAATAACTTTTCGTTCCTCGAATAACGAAATCAACGCCATTGATACCTGTTAATTTCAATTGAAGAAAAAGGCTCTTAATTTTTGTCATAAGATCAACAAAGAATTCTTTTTGCTTTGCCGGCAAATGCATGTCCCACTCAAGAGGGACAATGTTCCCACAATAGGCAAAATCCCCTGGGGCTCCTAATAGCTTATCGCCAATTAATTGTTTATTTAGAGAGAGAATGGCTGTCTTTTCTTTTGAACAAACAACTGTTGCACTTGCGTCTATTCCTTGAATATATTCTTGAAAGAAAAGCGTTTGCTCCTCGCGTTCTTCTCTCGAGTGTAAATAATTTTCTAACTCGCTTTTTGTATCCCACTTCCGAATGCCCGCTCCTCCGCCGCCACCATTAGTTCGTGTGACAATGGGGAAGCGTACTGTTTTCATTATCTCGAGTGCTTCAGAAACTGAGTTTGCCTTCAATAGTTTTGGAATGGCGAAGCCGGCTTTTTGAGCGAGTTCATTCATTTTCTTTTTCATCCGGCAAAGAGTAAATTTCTCGGCAGTATTTGCATACATTTTCACTCCAAGAGCATGAAATTTGGCGATAATTTCAGGATATTTGTCAAATCCCGAGCCAATTAAGATACCATCAAAGTCTCCTTGTTCTTCAATCATCGTTTCAGCTAACAGAAACAAATATTCTGCAGGGGTTCGATGCAAAGGCCGATGAAGGGTTTCACCGGCTTTCTGTCGCAAAACGGCAAAACAATTTCTTGTTAATTGCAGCAGGTCCATGTCTCCAAAATAGTCGATGATGCCAATCTGGTGGTTTGCTTGAGCAGCTGCTTTAGCAATAGGGCGAGCATTAAAGCCAACAATTAGGAGTTTCATGAGGTATCAACTCTCTTTTAAGTTTGAGAGTTTGTTATTCAATTTAAGAAAGTTCTTTATACTGTCGCTAAACAATTCGCTAAAGTTTGGTACATTCTTCTCTCGGAACAAGGCAAGTTGTTCCATCAATTGGAATTGCAATAAAGCTTGTTCTGTAAAAAGATTGTTGTACATTTCATCATAATTTTGAATGATTTGTTCAGAATCCAGTAGAGCAATTCCCAAAAGCTGAAGGTTTCCTTGAAATTCCTGCAAATTAGTCGCTTTTTTAAGATTACCAATTATTCTTGACATTTGGCTGAGTTTCTCATCAAATGCTGACCGGTAGCGTAAGAGAAGGACGAGTTTAGTGAAGAATTCTTCGAGCATAATAATGAGCTCATAATCCGTCTTGAATTTATCGTGCAGTACACCATTAAAATCAGCATCATTTGTGTATCGCACGGAAACAAGAGAGGGCAACATTTGCGATGTTTTTTTCAGTACCAACGTTATTTCTTCGATGGCTTGTTTAGCTTCATTAAGGAATTGTTCTTCTTTTTGTTTCTTTTTACCTTCTTTCGTTTCTTTCTTTTTAGACGCTTTCTTCGTTTTATCTTTTTTACTTTTTTGTTTACTTGTAGCAGTTGATGTTTTACTTCTCTTTGTTCCTGACATGGAAGTGAACCTGTTAGAGTTGTTATAGTTTATCTCAACAATTGAAACCTTACTGATTATTTTTTTATTTATAATAAAATCCTATAAATGCTTGGGAAGCGTCATAAAAGCTTAAAATAATCTTTCTTATTACTATTTTACTGGTTGAAATGAAATTAAACGACTTTTTAGAAATCGTTTTGCAACACCACCAATTGCGCCATGGAGTAATTAATCTTATTGCAAGTGAGAATTATACCTCACCTTTAGTGCGATCACTTTTGGCTTCAGATTTTGGTCATCGCTATTCAGCTGAATATTATGGCGGGACAAAATTCATTAGAAAAATGATGGCGAAAACTGAAGCTTACATTCGAGAATTGTTTGATGCTGATTATGCTATTCTTTCGGCTCTCTCAGGAAATCTTTGTGTTTTAGCTCTTCTATTTAGTCTAACAAAAAGTGGCAATAAAGTCATGGTAGTAAATGCGGGTCAAAATGGTGGTTACCCCCTTGACTATCAATTTTTTGGTCGCAAAAAAATCACTTTCAATTTTTCAATGGAAGATATGAATCTCCTCATCGAAGAAAACATCGAAGCGATCAAGAAATTGAAGCCAAAATTGGTTATCTTTGGTTCCTCGTTTTTGCCTTTTCCTCACCCCGTCAAAGAAATCACTGAGGAATTTGCTTCGCGAAAAACGATCCATTTTGCCTATGATGGTTCACATGTTTTGGGACTTATCGCCGGCAAACAATTTCAAGACCCACTCCGAGAGGGTGCACAAGTTCTCCTTGGTTCAACACATAAAACGTTTCCAGGTCCACAAGGAGGAGTTATTGTAACTAATGATAGTGAGCGTTACGAATTATTAAGTTCCGCTCTTGATTTGGATTTGGAACATGGGATCAGATTGGTTGATAATAATCACCCCAATAGACTTGCTGCACTTGGAGTTGCGGCATTAGAAATGCTCGAGTTCGGACAAGAATATGCGGCTCAAGTAGTGAAAAATAGTAAAGCCTTTGCTCATGCTTTAGATCAAGCGGGTGTTCCGGTAAAATTCAAACATTTGGGTTATAGCGACTCTCATCAAGTTTTTATCGATGTTTCAACTTCTCATAAGGCTGAAAAGATTGCCAAGCGTGCCGAGTCTGTTGGGGTGATGGTGGATGCGGCGCTTCGCCTTGGAATGGCAGAAGTAACACGAATGGGGATGAAAGAGTTGGAAATGACAGAGCTTGCTGATATTTTCAGTCAAATCTATTTTAATGATTTGTCTAAAGAGCTTTCGCGGCGAATATATGATCTTTCCATTCTTTTTAGTGAACCTGCGTATTGTTTCAAAAACATCGACGACTTGCCCTTGTAATTTGCAAATAAAACTAATAAACATGTAAGCTTACAGATAAAGTTAGAAGTTGTCATGTGTGGTTATGTGAATTGATACGCGAACCTGCTGTTGCTGGAATGTTTTATCCGGCAGATAAAAACCAGTTAATCGCTGCCATTGAAAAATGCTTTCAAGATAAAGCAGTTGGGCCAGGGGCTTTACCTGAGCGATCCTCTCCTCCCCCCCGAAAAGGTAACATTGTTGGGTTAATCTCACCACATGCCGGTTATATTTACTCTGGTCCAGTGGCTGCCCATGGTTTTTTGGAACAATTCAAGGACGGGAAGCCTGAATTTTTCGTCATTATCGGGCCCAATCATACAGGTCTGGGTCCGGGAATCAGTGTTCATCCGCCAGGTAAATGGCGAACCCCCCTTGGAGATGCTACGCTACCAGATGACATAATTGAAAAAATAATCAAACAACCCTATTTTCGCTCCGACACTTCTGCTCATAGCAGGGAACATAGTATTGAGGTTCAGGTGCCCTTCCTCCAATACCTTTATGGTGAGGATGTAGCAATCGTCCCCATTGCATTGAAGGATCAATCTAAAGAAACTGTAGATAGAATTGCTAATGTTCTTGGCAAAATTCTCACCGATTATGACTTTTGTCTCATTGCAAGCTCTGACTTGACGCATTTTGAAAGCCAAGCAGCAGCAATGGCGAAAGACTCCTACGTAATCGAAAACATCAAAAAACTGAAGCCCAACAATCTCCTCGAGGTCGTAAATGAAAAGTACATTTCAATGTGTGGCCCTGCTCCTGTCGCTTCTATCATCAAACTTAGCAAGAAATTCGGGGTTTCACACGCGAAGGTATTAAAATATGCCACCAGTGGTGACGTTACCGGAAACAAAGCCGAAGTGGTTGCTTATTTATCTGCCATCTTAACGAAAGAGGAATGAGTTTTTTCCTCTTCATTTTTTGCTTTTGAGTTCAATTTCTTCCTGAATGAAACGTTCTCTCTCCTCTTTTGACATGGTTCTATCAAGATAGATCCATGTCCTGGATCTCCAACCACAATCTAGACATCGGCAAACAGGATAGCCTCGAGTAATTCCCATATTTGAAAAAATATCTTCTACTTTTACTCTCGTACTGAAACACTTCGGGCAAATCCGAATGTTTGGGTCCTTTTTTATCCCCATTTCATTAAGTTTTTTATTTAATTCTTTGAGTTTTTGTAGATTTTGTTGTTTTGTTTCTTCTTCCTCAGTTAGTTCGCTGACTACTTGTCCTTCCTTCTCTCGGGTTTTTTCTTCTGTCAAGATATTCACTTCAAGTATGGTTTGTCTCTTTTTTGTTTAAATATTTTCATTCGAGCTACTATTATTCCCTTAAACCTCTTGCTTTTTTCCTTGTTTTTTTATTATCAATTATTTCTCCTTACTTATTTTTCTCCGCATAAACGGGTTGTTAGTTTAGCTGATTGTTTATTCAATAAAAAGTTGTTGTATACAAAAGGTTTTTATCGGTTGGGTGAGTGTTGTTAAACTTGCGTAAATATTTGGGGCGCAATATTTACGAATCTCACTATCGTTCAATTACAGGAGGTCTCTTTTAAGATTGGAAAAAACAGGACTTAAAGACAATGAAGTGAAGCAAATTATTGAAAATTATTTGGAAAAACGAGGTGTGAAATTCCAGAAGGATGTTCCATTTGGGAACAATAAAAAACTCAATTATGTCTTTACAAATGATAATGGCGAAACTGTTGGTGTTTATTTACTTCTGTGGTGGCGACCGGTAACTTATCGTACTATCTTTGATTTGATTGATTGGTCAAACAAGGAAGAGATACATAAATTAATTCTGGTCTGTAGGATTATGGGAGAACGAGCTCGAGAAGTGATCCATAAAGAGCATTGCAAAGTGACTTATATACTCGAGTCACAGTTTCGAAGAGCAAATAGTCACAATCCCCTCTTGGCAGCGTTTTGAATGAGGGGTTCTCCCTTATTCTTAAATACTGTGTAGTTTTTCTCGATCCAGAATCGTTAGAATTACTCGAACAATCGTCGAACTAATTTCACCCGTTCAGTTTCATCGTCATATTCAACAAGACCGTTATTTCGTAAGTCGAAGATGGCACGGAGTGTTGCTGCCGGACGAATGCCACTTGCTTTGGCAAGCTCATCTTTGGTTAAATATTCCTTGGCACCATGCAAAAGCGAGAGGATTTTAATATGGGCAGAGCCGTCCAGCACTTGTTCTGTTAAAATGATGTACAAGCGAAAGACCTCTTGAAAATCAATCCTGCTTTCTTGTTTCTTTTGCAACTCCTCATAGACAGACGAGAGTTCTGCCATATCTTTTTCCATTTTTGCTAGTTTCTCAGCGGCGTCATTCTTCTCTGCAGCTAATGTTTCAAATTGCTTCTGTGATTCTTTGAGTTGTTGGTCTTTTTCTTGAAGCTGCTGTTCGAGCTGTTCGACATAGGATTTGATCATATCAAAAGCTGTTTGGAGTTTGTTTTGTGTCAATTTTAAACCTCAACCATTTGTTATTCTATGAGAAATAGTTCCTTGTTAATCTTAAAAATTGTGCTCTAAAAGGGGGGCAATATTCTCTAGATAACAAATAATAATTAAAATAGCCAAATGGAATAATGGAATTCATACGAAAAACTTTATAATCCAAACATTTGCTATCCCTTTCATTGTAAGAGGTAAGAAGATGTCTGCAGAAACCCCAACTCGAAAAGAAATAGTTGCCGATGAGATTGTTGTTGGGCCGAAAAAATTGACTCGATTTGAAAAAGCACGAATTATTGGCGCCAGAGGGCTGCAAATTTCCCTGGGAGCCCCAATCTTAATTCGCTTGAAAAAAGAAATGACTGACCCCATCATTATTGCACAAGAAGAATTAAAGAAAAACGTTCTCCCCTTAACTGTTTCCCGGTTGTTACCTGATGGGAGTTATCAAAATATCCCCTTAAGTTGGCTCTTGAAGGGAAAATAATTCTTTCCCCTTTTCTGCATTTAATACTTTCAGTCTGGAAAGACAAGTGGCTTTCGAATATCTGGGATGAAAATTTCAGCACCATTCGCAAGATCCTCTTTAAGATGGTGTGCAGATTCTTCTACACCATGAACAAAGACAATTTTCTCGCTATTAATGGCTTTAATCATTTTTATGAGTTCATTTCTTTGTGCATGACCCGAGAAGGAGAATTGCCGGACCTCGGCATTAATTCTGATTTTAATGCCCTTTTTATTTCCCCAGCTAAATAAAGTGATCTCCCGTGAACCATCAAGAATTTCGCGCCCAACAGTCCCTTCGACTTGATAACCAGAAATGGCAATAAGATTATTTGGATTCTCAGCAGCATAATGAAGATAAGAATGAATGGGTCCTCCTTCCAACATTCCAGAGGTCGAGAGCACAACTGTCAGCTTCTTTTCAGAAACAATCATTTTTCTAAAGGAATCCAAATCATCTGCTAAGTTTCGATTGACAGGGATGAAGTTGGGGATATCAAAAGGTACCTCTAGCCGGTGCTCTCGGCACCATTCCAGGATTTTCTTGGAAACCCAGTACTCATGAAAATAGCGTCGATAGACATTGTTCATCTTTAAAATCATCCCATCAACATAAATGTTAAATGGTTTGTTTATAAATTCTTGAGCTAAAATGGCTTCAATTTCTTGCCCGCGTCCTAAAGCAAAAGTAGGAATTATTGTCACTCCTTCTCTTTTATGCGTGGCATAAATTGCTCTTACCAGAGCTTGGTTTGGTACTTCTCGATCTGGGAGGTCACGTAGCCCATTTGTTGCTTCGGAAATTAAAATAGAAATGTCTTCAAGAGTGGGATATTTATTTGTGTCATGATAGGGAGTTTCGAAGGTGTTAATATCACCTGTATAGAAAATTAGTTGCCCTTTCCAATCAAGGAGAACGCTTGCAGACCCTAAAATATGCCCCGCGTCATAAAAAGTTGCTGAAACACCATCCGCCAATTGAAATGTCTCTTCATAATAGTGATTTGCAACTTGATAAAGGCTATTATACATGTCTTCTTCGTTCCAGAAACGTGCCCCCTCGATTTTCAAATGATCTCGAAAGAGAATTTCACAAATGTCTCTGGTTGGTTGGGTCATATGAATGCTTCCTTCATATCCAGCTCGAACGATACCTGGGATATAACCAGAGTGGTCAAAATGTGCATGAGAGATGACCACTCCTTGGAGCTCCTTTGCATATTTATCTAGCCCCTCAGGTTTTTCTGTGGGCTTTTTCGGTCGAATTTTCAAACCACAATCCAAAAGAATCTTTGTATCCTTATCTTCCACTAAAATAGCGCTTCGGCCAATTTCTTTGGCAGCACCAAACATTGTAATCTTAATCAATTTTCCACAACCGCATTACATATAATCCATTGTCAGACATTTAATAATTCAATGTATTTTACAACGCAAATGCCTCTAAAAAAAGTATTCCTATATGTATAGATAATAAAGCTGTTGATGAGTTCCTAGTTAGGGGTGCTGGCAAAGCTTTATTAGAAATTAGTAAGAAAAACAGCTAGCAAAAAAGATTGTTGCTGCTCTCATGTGTTAATTTATGAACAGTTAAATAGTCTGAAATCATATAGACATTTGAGGAATAAACATTGAGTGAAAAAGAGAATTTAAAGGACGCCTATAAGAAATTCGCAGAGGGCCTGCAAGAAATAGAAGAAGAAGACAAAAAAGCGAAAAAAGAGATCATAAAGAAAGGGGTTCTGGAACTAGAGCAGAAATACAAAGAAGAAATTAAAGGAACCCATGCTGTTGATGCCCGCTTAGTAAAGCTGCGGCAAGAAGCAGGTATGCCCGAATTGATCGGCGTTGGCGATAAAGTGGATAAAAAACGATTCAAAGACAAAGAGAAATTCGAGCACTTCTTGGCAAAGGAAATCTTGGAAGTGGGTATTGAGGAGAGCAGAAACTATGGCGGCGTTATGTTATTCAAGGACTTTTGCAAAATTTTCGCAGAGAAACGACCAAACTGGGTTGCTCCACCGAAGGAAATTAAAAAGGCACTTGAGTATTTGGCGGCTGCAGGACTTGTCCCCAAGATGTTTAAAATGAAAAACAAAGCGATCCTCATAACCTTCAAGCCGGCCGAACTTTCAAGAGACTTACTCACCATCCTCAATTTAGTTCCTCCCTCAGGCTTTTTGACAGTAGAAGAGCTGAGCAAGATCCTCGGCTGGCAAAAAGAACGTGTTGAATTATCATTTAGAAGCCTTGTTGAACAAGAAATTGCCTATTACGATAAACAAGCCCAAGGCTATCACTTCCCTGTTATGAAGCATTAATTCACTGAGAAAAGCTCTTTTCAACATTTCACAAAGAATTTTAAATCGTTTATCCACAACTCGACTTGCTAATTACTAATAGGTTGTGGAGAAATGAAAAAAATCCTCATCGTTGATTATATCGTCGGCGGCGGTTTTGTCGAAGAAGACCTTCCTCTGGTTCGTCTTGCTGAAAGTTACTCTATCTTGCGAAGCACTATCGAACAATTTGCTCAACTCGGGTTTGAAATTGCTACGTTAATTGACCACCGGCTGATGCAACATATCCGTATTTCTCCCATTCATGAATTTAAAACGGTTTCAAGTTATGAGGATTTTATAAATGGCATAAAAACTTTCACAGATTTATGTGACTATACTATTACTTCTGCTCCAGAAACAAAGGGCATCTTGAAAGATCTTTCGTGTTTAATTAGTAATTCTAACTCCACCTATCTTGGAAGCAAGCCGGATTCCATTGAATTTGCTGCAGATAAATTACAAACCATGAAACTTGCCCGCGAGTTGAATATGAGCGTTCCAGCAACTTTTTCACCCAATTTCAATGACTCTTTCGATAAGATCGTCGATGAAGTGAGTCCCTTGGGCTTTCCATTAATCGTTAAACCTATCGATGGGGTTGGCTGTCAGGGGTTAACGAAAGTCAATTCCATCAAAGAATTGCGCTACGGTTTACGAGCAGCAAACGCGGTGTCAGGAATGGATAACTGCATAGTTCAAGAGTTCATTAAAGGAATACCTATAAGCACCAGCCTTTTTGCAAATAGTGAGACAGTAGTGCCAATTTCCATTAACCACCAAAACCTAAAGATTGAATCAAAACATAACACAGGAGACTATTTGGGTGGTAGTGTACCCCTCAACCTAGGAGCGCAAAATGAAAAAGTTTTGAACATGTCGAAAGAACTCATTTCACATCTGGATCTAAAGGGGTTTGTAGGTGTTGATTTTGTCGTCACAAAAGAAGAGATCTTTGTCATAGAAGTCAACCCTCGTATTACTGTACCTTTCGTTGCTTTAAGCTCTCTCGCAACAGAAAATCTGGCGGAAAAATTACTCGCAGTAGTAGAGGGAAAACCCATCACACCGGTAAAACTTAATGGTTATGCATACTTTTCCAAGTTGATAGTAGAATCCATTAAAAATAAACTCTCGAAATTTGAGCTCGTAAGTACCATTGATGGCGTCTTAACTCCTCTCCTTCCTGTCAACAACAATTCACACACTTATGTATTTCTCATGGGACTGGGGAAGACAGCTGAGGCTGCGAGAAAAGACTTCCAAAAAATAAAGAGTCAAGTGTTAGCAAAACTTTCCTCTTAAAATTCTCCCGGTAAATGCTATTGAAAATGAAAGAAAAGGAACAGTAGATAAAAACTTGAAAAAATAGACCGAATTCTTCCTACTTATTGAAAGTGAGATGAGCTTCCCACACTCAATTTTTCAATTACTTGGACTTTACCATCTTTAATTTGAACCATAATGCGTGTGACATAGCCGGCAATTCGATTGCGCATGCGCTTTGATTGCACATTAGTTAGCTTGGCCACGAGGATTTTATTTTTATCGAAATCGGTTGATAAATGTTGATGGTATTTTGCCACTAATTCTTTTGCAGTTCTTTTTATTTTATCGGAACGAATTTTACCCATCTGTGGGATTCCTCCGTGAAATTGACTGTAAGCCCTTTGTGGTAATTAATAAATCTTCTTATTAATCATCTGTTTTTTTCAAACCATCAAAGCCCTTATAAAATCTCGTTCTGCTACTCTTTTTAGCATTCAGTCATAATAACCTTTTTGAAGAATAATCCTCTTCATCAAAAGGTGTGAAAAGTTTAAAAAGATTAATGATTAAATGACCGAATACTGAAAAAAGAAGCAATTTGCTCTAAATGGAATTCACAGGTGAAAGAAGTTGAATTGGCGTTCAAAGAAACTAATTACCCTGGCAATAATTGTTCTGGTGTTGCCATTTGTCACATTTATCTCGCTTCAAATGAAAAATGCAGCAGCAGAAGAACCGCCTGCAGTAACCATTATTGATGTGGTGATCAATCCTGACTATTCATTAGAAGTGAATGTTGAGATAACTTTACCAGGTTTCAATTACGATTATTATACTGAAACTTTGCAATTATACTTAAATCAATCAATAGCGACAATTCTAGCAAATGATTATTCTACTGCTAATGCCAGTAAAACACTTACAAGGCAGGATGATGAAACTTTTGCTACAAACATCCTTTCACCGATTTTAACGCAAGGATCACATGATGATTCTGCTTATTATAATATCACAGTGGTAGCAATAACCAATACCGATATTAAAAGCACTCCAACAGAATGGGGAAAATATGTCTTTATAGATACAGAACTTCCAGTGATGAGCTTTCTTAAACCAAATAGCCCGCTGGAAAAAGTCTGGGGAATTTATCCTGTAACAGTGGAGGTTTTTGATGACTCGAATTTAAGTCTGATTGAATTTTATATTGACAGTGATCTACGGTATAGTATTACTGCCCCCACTCCCGGACAAACACACTTTAAGTGGAACTGGATCTGCTCTGCAGACAGCAGAGGACAGCACACTATTAAAGTAAAGGCAGTTGATGACACTCCAGCAAAGAATACAGAGGAAATTGCATTTACTGTAGAGGTTGTCGGGCCGGAGTTTGCTTATCGTGAATCTGTTCCTCCAACTATTGACTTTAATGATACCCTAACGCTGAATGCCACCATGTTGGTGTCAAATGCTACGTTATCAATTGATACTGTCATTCTACATTATGCTATTGACGGCGTGTGGACAAATTATACCATAGCAGACATTAATCTTGATAATTACTTGTTTAACTTCTCTTTTCCAACTTATCCAATTGGAACAAACATCACATGGGAATTTATTGTGAATAACACCGAAGGACAATATCATGTGTTTCGAGATAAGAACTTGAAATACTGGTCTGTCTTCTCGGTTCATTGGGACCATTGGAAACCAACAGTCAAAGTATTTTACGACAAACAACTCACAGTTGGTGAAATTGTAGGAGTTAATGTGAATGTCACAGAACAAAGTGATGTTGACAAGTGTCTCATTTACTATCGTATAAGTGATGGCTCCTGGAAGAGTGACAATATGACATTAACACAAGTAGCTCCACCGCAACCAAAGAATGAGACTTGGTTATACTTCGGTTATAATTTCACAGAAACACTCGAGGTGTTCTCCCAATTACAATTCTATGTCTGGGTGAATGATAGTGGTGGAAATGTGCGACAACTCGACAACAATAATGATTATTATACTATTACCATCATTCCAGACGATCTCTTGGCACCAAATATTACCATTCTCTCAATACCAGAAACACTAAAAGCATACCAAAATGTGACTGTAACAGTTCAAATCGAAGATGCAAGCAATCTTACCTCCGTAAAATTATACTACACAATCAATGGCGAACAATTCTCTGTTGCGATGCAAAAAACAGATGTAAACACTTGGTCAGCCAGCTTCATCTTGAGGGCAAGCACAGGCGATAAAGTGAAAATCTGGGTGGAAGCAACAGACGAATATTACAACACCGGAATAACAACGGTTCATCAATTTGACGTGGTATCCAATAAAGAAGGCATTAAACACAATAATTTCCTTATCTTGTTAATGTTGCTGGTACTATTAATCGCACCTATTGTGGTTTCCCTATTGATCATCCGCCCGCAAAAATAACCCCTCTTCAGAAGAGTACGGTAGAACTCCCCTCAATAAAAGGGGGATCCCATTATTTTTTCTAACCTTTTTTTGTAAGCATAGACTTTCTCACTTTCCATTGCAAAAGGAAAATTATTTGAAAGAGAAAGAGAGTAGTTTGGGAAGTGAGGACTCGTGAAAGAATTAACCATTGAAGAAGCACAGCAAAGGCTCAAAACGGGGAAGGTAAGTGCAAAAAAATTAGTGAAGGAATTTCTCAGAAGAATAATTACCATAGATAAGACGGGTCCGAGACTAAATGCTGTAATTGAGCTTAATCCGGATGCACTTCAAATCGCCGAACAACTTGACCGCGAACGAAAAGCAGGAAACGTTAGAGGGCCATTGCATGGAATACCAATTATGATTAAAGACAACATTAATACTGCAGACAGAATGATGACGACAGCCGGCTCGTTGGCTCTTGTAGGCCACTATCCGGAAGAGGATGCTTTTGTGGTTCAACAGTTACGTAAAGCCGGAGCAATAATCATCGGCAAAACCAACTTAAGCGAGTGGGCAAACTTTCGCTCCACAAGATCAACGAGTGGTTGGAGTAGTAGAGGGGGGTTAACAAAGAACCCATACATACTGGATCGTTCCGCTTGTGGCTCGAGTTCAGGGTCAGCAGTGGCAGCAGCAGCAAATTTGTGTGTAGCTGCAGTCGGAACAGAGACAGATGGCTCGATCATCTGCCCGGCTCAGACAAATGGCATTGTAGGCATTAAACCAACACTGGGACTAGTAAGCAGAACAGGGATAATACCAATCGCTCATAGCCAAGACACAGCAGGACCAATGGCCCGAACAGTAAAAGATGCCGCAATACTCTTAGAAGTGATAAGCGGAAGCGATGAAGAAGATACCATAACTACACAACAAAAGAAGTCAGCAATAATCGAAAATGAACAATTATTCGAAGAAGGAGCAATAGAGAGAATGAGAATCGGTGTGGCACGAAACTTTTTTGGTTTCAATCGAAGAGGGGATAAACTAATGGAGCAAGCAATGAAAACCCTTGAGCAGCTGGGAGCAGAGATAATCGATGAAGCAAATATCGAAACAACACAAGACTTCAGAGAGGAAGAATACTTGGTGCTCCTCTATGAGATGAAAAATGATATGAAAGCCTACCTAGAAAAATATGGCGAAAAATTGCCTTATAAAACATTGAAGGACTTGATAGACTTCAACGAAAGAGAGAAAGAGAGAGTGATGCCGTACTTCGGACAGGAGCACTTTCTAGCAGCAGAAGAAAAAGGCTCGCTGGAAGAGGAAGAATATCTGAAAGCATTAAAGAAAAGCAAAGAGTTAGCCGGGAAAAAAGGAATAGATGCAGCACTGAAAAAGCATCGTGTGGAAGCACTCATCGCTCCAAGCGGCGGGCCAGCCTGGACAATTGACCTGTTGAATGGGGACAAATTCTCAGGAGGAAGCTCCTCGCCTGCAGCTGTTGCCAGCTACCCAAACATCACAGTACCAATGGGAGAAATATTTGACCTGCCGGTAGGACTGTCAATAATGAGCAGCGCCTATAAAGAGGAAACAATCATAAAAATCGCTTATGCTTTTGAGCAAGCAACAAAAGCAAGAAAGAAACCCTCCTATAAGAAAACACTGGTGTTAAGATGAACAGAAAATAATAGTATATATTAGAAAGTTGAAAAAGAGGAAGAAAAATTCCTCAACAAATATTTTACTTAATCTTTTATTTAAATGAAAAAAAAATCAAATGACTTATTTGTTGTCGAGTGAATCCTCTATTGTTTTATACTAATTCTTTATGATAACTATGGTATTGGTTTGATTTTTTGCATGAAAAATCTGCTTGTCCTTGGGCAGATCAATGTCCCAATTGGTGTACTGGTACTAGTGTCTATTGTTGCGAAATGCATTTTAATAACAATTGGGATAGATTTTATTACATAATAAAATAGTTCTGGAGGAGAGTGGAAGTCGACTTGTCTAAACAACAAAAAGAAATTAAGGCAATGGTTTTGACTTGTGTCATTTTTCTTGTGAGCTTGCTCCTACAAATGCCTTCTTTTGATGCACTTTTAATAGAGAGCTTCCGAAGAGTGCCGATAGAAGATTTTTATCAAATTGGTAATGAAAGCCAACCTTATTCCTCTAAAAACGCAACGTTAATTATCGAATGGGATTCTCCTAGAAGTTTGAGTACGGACGCTGTATATTAAAATGGTGTCCTTCAAGTGAATATTACTGTTTTAGCCATCTCAAATGCTAGTGTTAATGTAGCTAATTTAATACAAGGTGTTTGGGAGCCTACGCCATTAAGAAATCGCACTCTTGAAATTGGTGAGTCTGTTTCAGAAATCTTCACATTGATCCGTGGAGGAAATGACGGATTAGGAGGCTTTTATTATACTTTTAGTGTCTTAAATGAAGGGGAAAATGCAACAGTCTTTTTTTCTCAACAAATCCTTGAAAAGGGCTCACTTGTTCCTTCTGTGGGCTTTTTCTTCACAACAGTTTTTTTATCCATCATTGCAACCACAATTATAGTTTTTAACAGAAAAAAGAAACGCTTGGGATAGCGTTTCAATTTCTTCTTTTTTCGATGGGTAACAATCGTCAATATCGTAAAGACAAAGACAATTGAGAAAGTAGTAGGGATCTCATAACCACTAAAACCTTGTGTGGGTATCGCCGGTGCCAGTTCTTCCCAGTCGGTCCATTCATCCGTTGTTATTACGTTGGTACGAATTATCTGCCCTATCTGTATTTCAGCGCTTTTCGTTTCTTCCCAAAGAAGCCCATTCGTGTTATAATGTCGAACCGTTAAATTGACAGCCTTTGCTGTACTGGCTGCTGTTGAAGCATTTACAACAACTTGGATGGTTTTTGTTTCACCTTTCGATAAGACGGGGATACTTGCAGTAGGAATTTTAATTTGAATGGAGCCGAAAATCAAATTTTCTTGAAAGCTCGCTCCTTCAACACCAATTTCGATATTCATGCCAACATTGGCTGAATCTGGACTGGTATAACCAACATGGAATGGCTGTTCAAAAGGTTCATTGTCTAAAAAAATGATGGAGATTTTACTTTATTACAAGAAAAAAGGCACGCAATTCTTCAAAGATTTGTGTCTTTAAATATAAAATTAAAGTACAAAGTATGCAAAAACACGAGGAACACCATTCGAAGATGAAATACAAAAAGAACTGGAAAAGGTGGGAGAAATGGCAATAAGAAATGTCGTTTGTGTAAAGAGTAACCTGTTTGAATTCGAAATTGACAAACTAATAATAACGGAAAGAGGAATAATACCGGTAAGCTGAAAAGATCATAGCAATTATACAAACTTTGCTTATTTGATGGATGATATCAGAGATAATGCAAAAGAAGTGGAACAGATAACAGAACTGCTGAAAGCAAAAATAGGGAGATTATACATTAAAGTACCGGAAAAATATAAAGAAAAAGTGAAAAAGAAACTAGCAAGAAGAGTATACAAAAATGTCAGAATCAACATCAAATGAGAAGGATAGTAGAATTATAAATATACCAAAGGCAGTAAGAGAAGATCTCGAGAAAGAACTCCCCGGAGAGATTGCTGAAGAAATACTGGCACTAGGGCGAAAAGAAAAAATAGACGCTGAAAAACTTGTAGAAAAACTACAAAAAATTGCCAATGGAAAAAAGAAATTGTGCAATATTACCAATGCTCTATTACACTAATAACAATAAAGTGGCAGAAAAAATACTATTGGAACTATTGGATGATGCTTATTATGGAATGAAACAAAAAATAATCATTTATCTGGCACACAGGAAAAATGAAGCATTTAAGAAGAAAATACCAGAATATCTGAAAGAAGAAGACGAAATACTAAAAACATTGGCAATATGGGCAATGGCTTACATGGGAATGAAAAATAACCTGTTCGAAAAAATAAAAGAACTGTTCCCAAAGATGAAATATGACAACTCAAGAATAAATCTGGTAACAGCATTATACCATCTCAATAAAAATCCAAAGAGTAAAGAAATGCAATACCTGAAAAAATTGTTCCTAACAGAATATTATGATGAAGAAGCAAGGGAATTCATATCGGAAGAAAAAGAAGATTATGAAAGATCAACGATAATGATAGCAGACATTCTATGGGATGTGGGAATAAAAATAGTGAAAACACACTATAGAAAAAAATTCCTGTTCACATATAGACACCTCATAGAGGAAATAAAATAAGAGAAAGAATGGTGGGCCCGGCCGGATTTGAACCGGCGACTTCACAGTAATCGAAGGTAGCAGACTCATCTGCTACTTTTATCAGCCGTGCGCGCTAACCAAGCTGTGCCACGGGCCCTTTGTTTTGTTCTTTTTGTTTCTCTATTTCTTTAAAAAATTTGTGATTGAATGTTTTTTTCTTTCTTTTCTTCCTTTCTTATTTTTTTTTTAAAAAAAGGTGAAAAGGTGTTTTTTAGACGTTTTTTCTTCTTTTTCTTCACCTTTTTTTCTTTTTCACCAGTAAAATTGTTGTTATGCTTACTCCTGTTAGTATTGTTATTACTCCTAAGCTTATCTCTGTCTTTTTTGTTTTTGGGTAATCGTTTGGGTCTAGTGGGTCTGTTCCGGCTGTTACTTCTTCTTTGTCTGTGAATCCATCTCCGTCTGTGTCTGGGTTTATTGGCACTGTTCCCAGCTGATATTCCTCTAGGTTGCTTAGTCCATCGTCGTCTGCGTCTCTTGTTGAATCATTTAGCAATGGATTTAACATATATCGTATCTCCCATCCGTCTGGCATTTCGTCTCCGTCTGTATCTGGATTATTTGGATCTGTGTAATGTTCATTCACTTCTTCTCCGTCTGTTGCTCCGTCATTATCTGTGTCTGCCTTCAGTCTGTTTGTGTGTGTTATTTCCACTTCGTAGATGTCTGTCAGTCCATCTCCGTCTGAATCCAGTCCTGTTTCGAATCCTGCGTAGAATAGGTATTCTTTTGCTTTTGTTAGATTGTATTCATATCTCCCAATTTTTTGATTCAGCCAAATTCCATAGTCTGGGTATATGGGGTGGTGATTTATGTGCCATTCTCCGTTTTTATATTTGTCATTCAATGCTTCTTTATCTATTGCATGAGCGATTGCTTTTCTCACTGCCAAGCCTATTGATAGATCTGGGTTATTTGGGCAGACATCTCTATTTTGTAATGGTGTTCCTCTATTTTCTCTCAAATTAAATCCATAGCATTCGAATCCTTTCTTTAGTTTTCTATTTATCTTCAGGCTTGCATTTCCCATATATTCGTCCTTTTTTTCTGGATAAGCGGTTATTTCTACTTTGTCTATTTGTCCTTTCTCAAATTTTTCGATTGCATTTTCCTCGTCCTCAATTGTTAGTATTTTTAGTGTTGTTATTCCTCCTTCATAGTCTCCGAATCGTTTCTCCCACTCTAATTTTGGGTCTGACTCTGTGACTGTTTTATTCATGTGCCAGCACTGTGGGAAAACGCTCAGAATTGTTTCGACGTTTGCATTATGTGCTGTTAGCTCGAATAATCCTGTTCCGAATGCTTCTGATGAGAATTTTTTCCATGATGGATGGCTTGTATCCGGTGTTTTCCCATCTACCTTTTGTGTTTGATTTAAGTAATGTTCTGGTAGCAATTTTACTTTGCACAGTTCATATAGAAAGTCTGCATATGGTTCATTTGTTGTTGTTCCCGGTTCTTCGTCTATAAACAGGTCTACAGTATAGTCATCTATTATCTTTATGTCTTTAATCCACTTGAAATCTCTATTAGAAATTGTTTTTAGTGTATAGAGTGTAAAGAACACATCTCGTGCATCGACATATTCATTTGGGAACAGTCCCTCTGGGTCGCTCTGCCATTTTATGCCTTTTCTTACGGTTAATCTCACGTGAGTATCATTAATATGTTGCCAATTAGTTAATATGTGCGGATAGACTATTTTATTTGCATCCATCCATACGAGTGGGTCCATGATTTTTTCTATGATGTAGTCATCTTCAACTTGTGTGGTATTTATGGGGTTAAGATCCGTCCAATTGCCATTATATACTACAAGTTCTGAGCTGGAGGTTTGGCCAGGATGCAACCCGTTCCAAGCCATTTTTCCCCATGATTGAATAATCCCTTCAGTGTAATTATATCCTTCAAGATTATCCCACTGTGCTTCATAGTGATAGGGTGTGAAGGTTGGTATTAATGGCAATATTTCTTCCATTAAATAGCTCTCCCATTTCCAATAATTGTCGATTCTTTCTTGTGAAATTGTTGGAAGAATTAACTTATTCTGTTCTATGTACCATTGATTCTGTCCTGTTCCCAATGTTGCATTATAATCCAGTGCTGTATCATAGCCCCAAACATTTAGATTGTTTCCTTCCTTATAGACTTCATTTGCATCCGTGCCAAAATTGCTATAAGAGAATCCGACGTACATCATATCGAAGTTGTGAAAAATAAGCAACTCTGTGACAAAATCTGCCCATGTTAGATTTCTAATATTTACAGCAATATTCAATGGCGCCAGAGCTTCTTTTAACCCTGAGAGAAGGTCCTCTCTTGGACCGATATTTGTTAACGCTTCTATTGTAAAAAGTGGTTCTGTAGCATTCTGTTCATTTGTTCCATAAAGGCTTTTACTTCTGAGGTCCTTGGAATTATTTGTTATTTTCTCAAATTCCAAGTCAACTGACATGGCTGGAAAAACAAAAAAAGATCCTTGTATTAAAATTACACTTACGAGTAGTAAGGCGTTCAATCTTTTTTTCATATATATCTCCTTTTTTCCAAAAAGAATTACTGAGTATTTTTTTTGCTGAATCTATATATAAACCATCCCAAATTCTTATCCTGAACGTAATTAACTGACGCTCTTTCCGGCTTTTTCAATCGCTTTTGGTTGGACAACAACTATTAATCTGGGTATTAGAACCAATTTTTCATTCTCCGGAGAAATGAAGGTAAAAGTACTTTGGATATTTTCAATCAATAGGAAATTGTTTCTCTTAGCTGAGAAAAGTTTTCTTCTCACTTATAAAGACAATTTGTCAATTTTACTTTTTACAAGTATTCATTTTTTATCATCCGTTTTCAAATTCTATTATTCGAAAAAAAATTAACCTTTAAATATCCCTTGGCCCCCTTTTTCTTTTATCTCTTGATTTAAATTTCGAGTTGTGTGGTTTATAGTTGATGGTTAAAAAGGTTGTTGTTATGCTTTTCTTGTGCTCTTTTTTATTTGGTGATGTTTTCTTTCCATTTCTTTCTATTGGTTCCTTTTCGCCTGCTGTTCCTTCTAGTTCCTCTTCTGTTCTTACTTGCCCTCTCGTTGGTGATAATTTTACCTATCTAGTTAATCGTTCTTTCCTTTATTTCAAGATCGGCCGTTCTGAGCTTAATGTTAACGACCGTTATCAATTTCAAGGTTTGTCTCAATCCCTTTCTACTCCCATAATTCTTACCGTTGTAAACACTACAGACTTTCTTTTTAATTATTCACTTTCCTGTAATTTTACTAATCAATTTTTCTCTGTTCCCAATCACGAGCTAGTCCCATGTATCTTTCTCGCCTCTCTTTCAAACCTACCTTTTAACTTGCTTCAGCAAGCGTATTATGAGTATATGGAAGGGTCACCGCTTAACTCTGGCTCACTGTCTTCCGGCATCCCAATTGGCGACAGATTTATCTTTGTTTTCCCTTCAAATGAAAGCATTTGGAATTCTTTTCTTAATTATTATAATAACTTTAGCTCATCAATTAATACTAATGAAAATTATTGTTTCAAATTTTCTTCTCTCATTAATGATTCTTCTCTCATGCTTTTTGAAGTTTTTATTAGAAAACCTATTGTTTATGATACTATTAAAATGTCCATCAACACCGGTTTCATGTTCGCTATTAACAAAACCACGGGAGTTTTACTTGGTTTACGCGTTAAGGGTGCAGTTTCTGGCAAAGAAGCTGGAACACGAATGAAGGGTGAGGTTGATTTTGTTCTCCTACAAGGCGCTTTTTCTCTCCCTGAGCTCTCCCTTTATGAAGAAAATCAATTTGTCGGTTTTGCGGAAGGTGCTTTTCTTCTCCTCCCTCTTGGTAGCTTCTCTCTCATTCTTCTCGTAATCAGGAGAAAAAAACTTCCTAGTAGGTAGTTATTATACTCGGATGATAATTCTTTCTTTTTGTTTTTCTTTCTCACTAGCATTCGAGTATAAATTCGTCACATTTTTCATGATTTGCCTTTATCGAAAAGAAAGAATGTTAATCTTTTTTCTTTTAATTACTACTTTCTTATTTTTCTCTAGCAATATTGCTGTTAAAGTTCATAAAGTAAATTTATTAATATGAAAGAGCTTACTTTTCTGGGGGCATATGATGAGAAAATCTTTTCTATTATTTAGTTTGGTTCTACCATCGGTTATTTTTGCTTCGTGTTTTGCAGTTATTCCACAAACAACTGGTTTTTCTTCCACACACTGGGAAGAGCAGGCAGTAGTGAATGAATTGCTGCCGGGACAAACATTTGCCTATCAAGTCGCAACAGCTTCCCTGCAAATTTCGTTTGACAATAATGAATTTGCTGTGACAAATTATCATCAACTCTTGGGTGAGAAACAAAGTGCATCTCTCCCGCTTCAGGTCACTTACAATAATCAAAGTTCGGCTGTTTTTAATTACACCTTAGCCTGTGGCTCTCTAAATAGAACTATTTCTTTCCCATCTTCCCAGACCCATTATATTCTTTTCATTTTTGCGAATCTCTTTGAAGCATTTTCGATAATGGACTTTACTATTTCAGATTTTGAATTTACAAACAATTTCAGTCAAACTGCTGCAGCCGGAGGGGTAGACTATTTCTTATTCTTTTTTATGCCCGCAAATGAAACAAGCTGGCTGTTTTTACAAAGTCTGGCTGAAAATTACACAAATTTAGACTGGAGCGATAATTATTTTGTCGGTAAATATGATGCCAGCTATTACGAACAAGAAGCAATCGCTTACTTGGAGCTTTACACAAGGGGTAAACTACTCCCTGATACTGAGAATCTGAAAATAAGCACAGGGCTATTATTTGGAGTGAATAAAACAAGTGGTGTGGTAATGGGTTATCGTTTTAAAACATCCTTGAAGGGAGAATTTAAGGGGTATAAAGTGACTTGCAAAACTGAACTGTATCTAAAAAGAGAAGAATTCGATTTGCCAGAATTAACACTTTATCAAGAACTGAAGCTTGTTGGTGGAATAGGTGCGACTGTTGGTGTTGGACTTTTCATGGCATTGGTTGTTCTTGTTAGAAAGCGAAAGCAGTAAAGTAGAAGGAAAAAGGCGAGTAGTTTCTCAATAAGAACGCAGAAGAAAAGAAGGAAAAAAGAAAGAGAAAAATTCCCGCTCACTCGAGAATGGTCTTTGGTTGTTTGACTGAACGAATAATGCTCAAGCCGAGTAAAAAGAATGCCTCATTAACCTTCTCGCCGGTCTTGGCACTGGTTTCAATGTAGGGAACCTCATAACCGAGAGCTTCACTCAAACGGCGAGCATATTCCTGACCCAGCTCAGGCGGAATACTCTTTGGGACCTCAGAGCGAAGGTCGATCTTATTGCCGCATAAAATCATCGGGACACGGCCGGCCTTCTTCCACAATTCCTCCAGCCAGTGAGGGAGGTTGTTAAATGAACTGGGATTGGTCACATCAAAAACAAGGAGAGCACCACGACTTCCGCGATAATATAACTCTCGTACGGCCGCAAATCTCTGTTGTCCTGCCAAGTCCCATATTTGAAATGTGAGTCTATAATTTTCTAAATTTATTCTTTTTATTGCAAAGTCTGCTCCTATTGTTGCTGAATATCCTGCTTTGAATCCTTCTCCTAAGAATCTTCTTCTTAGTGTTGTTTTTCCCACTGCTCCGTCTCCCAGTAGCACAAGTTTTAGTATTGCATTTATTGCTTTCATTTGTCCTTGATCAGTCATTTTTTCAGTTCCCTACTTTTTTGTTGTATTTTTTTATTGTTTTTTTTCTCTTTTATTTTCTCACATAATTGTTTGTGAAAGAATATTTTAAGCTTTAGATTATGGTAATTTCTGTTTTAGTTTCTCTTTTTTTTCTTCTTTTAAAAGTGCTTTTGTTTTGTCATTTTTTGTATTTTTCCTTCTTTTTTTTGACTTTTTGTTGTTTTTTCTTTTTCCTTTCTCTTTTTTAACAACCTTTTTAATTTTCTTGGTGATAGTTTTTTCCAAAACATTTCATTGCAGGTGGTTCATTGGTGATCTTGTTACCGGTGCGACTGGTTTTTTAGGTAGTGTTCACACTCGTTCTTTATTATCTTCTTTTTCTCCCGGCGATCTCCGTATTTTAGCTCATCCTTCTGAGGATGTTTCTTTTTATGCTGATTTGGGTATTGATATTTTCCGTAGGAACCTTGCCATTCCCTCCCCTCTTACAGGTATCATGGTTGATGTCACGACTGTTTATCATCTGGCAGCAATTGTTGTTAATGATAGCGTCTCTCGTGAGGAAATGTTCCGTGTTAATTTTGAGGGCACGCGCGCTCTTGTTGATGCCTTTCTTCGCTCAACTTCTTCTGAACGTTTTATTTTCTCAAGCTCGCTTGGTGTTTATGGATTCTCTTTCCCTCCATATCCTATTCCTGAAACTTTTCCTCTCAATCCTCAGAATAATTATCACGAATCAAAGATGCTTGCCGAGCGTTATCTCCTAAACGCTTCCTCTACTTATGGCTTTCATGCTTCCGCTCTTCGTAACACACCCATTGTTGGTCCTTTTGATACTGTTACCTTCTCTTCGCGTTGCTCGAGCTCTTCTTACCGGGGATGTTTCTTACCTTGGTAAGGGTAGCAATGCTTTTTCTATGGTGGATGTTCGTGATAATTCTGACGCCATGCTCCTGGTGGCGAATCACCCTCGAGCCAAGGGAGAGGTCTATAACATAAAGAGTTATGATCTTACTCAGCGTGAATATTTTACTTTTTATGCTGATGCTTGTGGTGGTTGTTATCCGAAACGTTCTGTCCCTGTTTGGTTGGCTTACCTTTTCGCGTGGTTTAAAGAGCTGACCACTCCTAAAGGTAAAGAGGTTTTAGTTTCTCGTAATCGCATTCGGCGTTTCACTAACACACGCCTATTAGATACAACTAAAATTGAGACTGAGCTTGGTTTTACCCCTGAGCATACTGATGCAAAGACTGTTATCAGTGAGGCCGTTCGCTGGCTCATTGACAATGGTTATCTCCCTCTCACTTCTTAATTACTGTTTTAAGGTTCACCGAGGTTTTTTCATACTCTTTTTTTTACCGCGAAGTACAGCTTTATATTATTAGTTGGATTAACTAGATTTAGTACTATAGTAAATTCTATAAATGGGAACCCTTTTCCTTGTATTCATTCAAGCGGAAAGAGCAATTCCTTTCAGCAATTAAAATGGAGACTATTCGACTTTGAGTGACGTGCAAAAGAAAGCGGTTTACAAGATCGTTCTTCTTGGAGATGGTGCCGTAGGCAAGACTAGTATTCGTGAGCAATATTTAGGTAAAGGGTTCAAAGAGGGTTATTCAATGACCATTGGTGCTGACTTTTGCGTTAAGCGTGTTCAGCTTTCCAATGACCTTGTCGTCACCTTTCAGATTTGGGACCTTGCAGGTCAGCAACGTTTTGATGTTGTTCGTGCTGTATATTTCAAGGGCACTAGTGGCGCTCTTCTTGTTTTCGATGTTTCTAATCCTCGCTCGTTTGAAAACCTTCCTTCTTGGCTCAATGAGTTGACAAAGAATAACTACAACCGTATTGTCCCGATTGTTCTTATTGGCAATAAAACTGATCTGCGTGGCCAGACTCCCTGCCTTCCAAAAGATGCGGGTTTACAGTATGCTAAAGCTCTTAGTGAGTGGACCGGTTTTGAAGTTCCCTATCTCGAAACTTCTGCAAAGACCGGGCTAAACATAGATGAGGCTTTTCGTCTTCTCTCACGTCAGATTGAGGCTTTTCTCGACCGTTATCAACTTCGAGGTTAATATTATTACTATTTCTTTTTTCGTTCCTTTCTCTTCTCTTTTCCTTCTATTCAATCTTTCAGAAAATCTTTTTAATATGTTCTCTGGTTTTTATTTACTATAATTAAGCAATGAAACTATTGTTGTTATATTGATGTTGCATAGGTGATCATTAATATGTCAAAGACAAGATCCAAAACCCCTTCCTCCAAGAAAGAGAACAAATCTTTTCTTGAACGGTTACCATCGAACCTGCCATTTCTTCCCATTGTCCGCAGACCTGATTATCAGTTGCGTTTTGTCCGCCTTTCTGCGCCCAAATCTGTTCCTATCCAGCTTATCATCGCCCTCGTATTTATCGGTCTGTTCTTTATTTACATCGGCGGTTTTTATGACCTTGCCCAAGAGCCTGTTCCTGCATTTGGTCAGGACCCTAATACTGGTGAGGCTATTGTCATTATCAATAATTTAAATCATCAGTACCTTGTAGAAGGTCTTGCTGCGGGTTTCCTCATGTTTATTGGTGCAGGTGGCTTTTTCCTTATTCATTATTCCACCCAGTATGCTTATTCGCCTAAGAATGCCACCATCTTGCTTATCCTGGGGATTGGTGTAGTGGTCATCTGTTGGATTGCTGTTACTTTCATGTTAAAAGTAAAATTGGGTTGAGCTCCTTTTCTCCTCTCAACTTTTGCTTTTTTTTTAATTTCAAGAAAAAAAGTAAAAAAAATATGAACTCTCGTGAGTTCGGTTGTTTCTTTTTTTTCTTCATCCCGAGCAATTACTCGACTTTGAAGTATTTCTTTATAATATCCATGAAGTCCTTCTTTCTCTTTGCTCCTGAAAAGTAGAAGACGATCTTCCCATCTTTAAAGAGATAAAAGGTGGGGACATAGCGAATTTGGTACTGAATCGCTGCTTGTTGGTCATTATCAGTATTGATCTTCCCAAAGGCGACTTTTCCCTTATAATCCTGTGCCATTTCTTTTGTTATTGGGTCCATGATTTTACAAGGTGGACACCACGTCGCATAGAAATCGATTATAGCAAATTTATTTTTGGTTATAAAGTCGTTGATAATATTACCGTTCAGTATTTTTACCGTTCCGTCTGCATCAACATTGGTACTCATAATATCACTCACAATTTTCTCGCGAATTTTTAGCAATTCATCGTCGTTATTTAAGGTCATTTTTACATCCTCTTTTAAAGTTGTTTATTGAATTTTTTTTCCCTTTACGGGTTCTCATATTTTAAGTGTCAGTTTTAACACATGGAAACGGTTTGGGTAGTTTTATTTAAAATTTCCAAATTAGATTATTAACTTGCAACGGGCCAAAAATTAATTTTCTGAATAATTTTTTTTTGATGGCTCCTTGTCTCTCCAGAGTTTTTCTGCGAGAAAAAAACGTAAATAATATAATCTAAAAAGGGTATTAATTAAAATGGTTATAGAAAAAGCTTTAAAGATTGTCTGTGGTCTATCCTTATTAGAGCTTTAAGGCTTTTCACCCTCGGGTAAAAAACAGAGCAAAAGAATCAGTGTCAAAGGATTTGAAATTAATGGCCAGTAATGCAGCTTGGTATGGTGTTGGACTTGGTGGGATCATTTTCATAGTTGTGTTTGTATTTCTAATAACACATTTGCGACAGGCGAAGAAAAAAAGTAAACTTGAAGCCTCACGACTCAGCCCCTCTAGTTTCGATTCAGAGTCCAAGACGAAAATGATGTCCCGTCTTGACAAGCGGGAATCTAAGCTTCGAAGAGAGCGAATTCTTGAAGGCGGCACTTTGCCAGAACTCAATGAACTTATTGTGTATTATCCGGCTCGTAACGAAAAAATAACCTCAAAAGAAGTGGATGTTCGTGGGAAAACCACTGTAAAGTCCATTGTTTGGATTAACAATCAAGCTGCTTTTGTCGATTTAGATGGTTCATTCATTGGTACAGTCAAGTTGTTCAAAGGGAAAAACACCCTCGACTTAGTTGTCATCGGCCCTTATGGGCGTGCCATGAAAACTTCCATTCCGGTTCAATGCACTGCTAAAGACGCTCCTTCAACAAGTCCTTATAAATACATCTTGCCCCAGCACACCCTCGACATTAAAATTGGCACCACAACAGACATGCCCCCCGGACATGAACGACCGGCGATCTCTCTGCCTTCTCTAGGCAGTACAATGGGCGAATCGAGTCAACCTACATCCTATGCCGATCCTATCGTTGTGTCAGAGAGTGAAATTGACCCATCCGTTTTAGCAGCATTAAAAGGTGAATCATTTGCAGACGAATCGCCCATGGTGGGAGCAGTTGTCAATCTCGATGAGCTTGAACCAGAAGCAGTTGTGGAAACTCCCGTGTCTGAGGCAGAAATTCCCCCCATACCTGATATAACTGGCCCTGAAGAAGAAGTGAGTTTACCGCCTATTCCTTCGGTTGAGAAGGAGGAGGAACCAGTTGTTGAAGAAGAACCACCAGTTATTGATGAGGACCTAGCTGAATCTGTGAAATTGCTCGAGGAAGTTGTTGATGAAAAAGAAGCCACCTTTGAGCCTGACAAGATGCTCCCAAAACAGCCGGGTGAGAAAGCCGGTGCAGCTCCTGATACAAAAGAAGAATCCTTATCAGAATTTGCTCCATTGAAAACATCACAAGAGCAATTGAAGGAGTTAATTATTGAGACGAAAAAACAAGAGCTAGATGATGAGCGAAAAACAGTCATTTTACAACACATAGGCCTTTTACGTACTGCCGAGGGTGAATTGCTTCAAGTGCTCAAATTTGAGAAACGAATTGAGTGTGTTCTCGAAAAGTGGTACTCAACTTTGGGCTTTGTCAACGTTTCTGACAAAGAGCTTAAACGTGTGAAAATCAAAGAGTATATTTCCGACACCGTGGAATTTACCGGGAAAATTCCTGATAATGTTGAGGAACCAGTTGTGGAACAATTGCCTGAAGGTGTTCAACTTACATGGGTGATCAACGATTTCAAGCCCCAGATGAAGATTTTCATCACTTATAATGAAAAAGTGAATCCACTTCAGATTCTCAAACAAAACCAGATACAACCAAAAGTCACCATTCTTTCTTAGGTGCCTTTTTTCTGTTCTCTTTTTTTAGCTTTCGATATTTTTGAGCGATTTTTTTGAGAACGGCATAATCAGTAAGCACGCCTTTTGGACCTTTTTTTATTTTTCGCAAACGAATTGGCACATGATCCATTCGATAAGCCGTTCCATCAGATTCCACCCCTGAAATAGTCACAGGAAAAACAACAGAGGCAAGTTGTGTGGTCGGAGTTTCATATGGGTCAAGAACAATAAGTGGTATCCGGGCGAAATGTTCCATTACTTGTTTGGGCGAATTTCCAACAGGATCTGAAGCAACTATCACAGCTGCATCTGCTTCCTGCCGGCTCATTACCCCCGTCAGTGAAAACTCACCAGGGTTATATTGGGGGTAGCCCTTTAAATACGAGACTGCAAAAGGGTAACCAGAAATCCAGGTGATGACATTTTGTGCTCCTGTGACGTTAAAATGTCCTCTCATGGGTTGGACGTAAAATTTCGTATAGTCATTTAAATCACGAACTAGGCTTAAGGCAGCATCAACATTTCGGTGGTTGCCTTTTGTCGAAGCAAGGCCAAGGCCAAAGAAGAGCACTCCATGCTTGGCATTTTTCATAAGCTCAGCCAGTTCTTCGATTTTTTCTCTGGGGACTCCTGCAACTGTTTCTACCTTTAAGGTTTGTCCACGAACGACAGCACGTAATGCACTAAGGAATTCAAAATCGCGATTAGGTTGGATTTGGATGTAATGATTAGCCACTTTAGCTGTTTCTGTCTTACGAATGTCTATCACAACGACTGTTCGTTCTTGGAAACCTTTCTCTCTGAAAAAACCTCGAGGGAAGGTGGTATAACGACTCATGTGTCGTGGATGAGCTTCCATTGGATTGGTACCAATGTAAACGATAAGGTCTGACCTATTACGAATTTCACCGAGTGTACACCCAGCAATTCCTATCTCTTGAATCGCTAATACAGATGGTCCATGGCAAACAGATGGACAATGATCCCAAATTGCCCCCACTTCTTCGGCAAATTTAATGCTCTCACGATGAGCATTTGCTTCTGTTGAACCAAAGCCGTAAAAAATTGGGAATTCCGCTTCGAGGAGAATTTTCGCTGCTTGCTCAGCTGCTTCATCATAGGTTGCTTCCACGAATTCTTCCTTAATTTTAATGAGTGGTTTTGTGAGCCGTTTGCTATTGCGATTTCCTCTGATTTTGGTTGCTCCAAGCTGGCAGGCATTTTTCACTTCTTTTATTGTGTCATTTTCCATAATAACTTCAATATCATCACACAAGGACCCACAGAAGGGGCAAACCACATCTGAAATAATCTTTTTTTTAGACATCTTTTTTACCCTTTACTTTTCTTAATTCATTAATTAACTGCACAACAGAAGGTATTCCTTCTTTTGTCGGAGCAATTGTTGCTTCCACCTCCTTGTATTGGGGAACACCAATACCTGCATCGCCGGGTGGTATAAGCCAATTAGCATAGATGCCTAGAGGCATAAAAGCTATGCCTGGATGGGGAGCTTCATTTGACTTTTTCGCTCGAACAACAATCATCCCTTCAGAAGTAGTGATTTTTATATTATCCTCTTCTTCTAATTGCAACTTTTCCATGTCTTCAGGGTCTAAAAAACAGACGGCTGTTGCTTGTTTAGCTTTTGTTGTGAGTTTTGTGCCCACAAGTGATTTTCCTTGTTCAATAGTTCTGCCGGTGGTTAATAAAACTTTCAAGCTTTTGTCCTTGTGTGTCAAGGTTTTTTTTCTCCGGTCACTCAACTTACTAGTACTAATTTAGCTGTGGGGTTTCTTGATTTTTATCAATTATTATTTGTTCCCTTCTTTTTAAGTTACGTATTCTCATTTGAATTTTTTCGCGATTCTTTCTCTCAATTGTGCTCTTTCAATATCCATATTAATACTTTTTATCACATGATTTAGAACAATTGCTTGCACTCCGAATGACAAAAGTTCCCATTCTTCTATAAATGGTGCAAGATAGAGGGAGATATTGCTATTGTCTGCTATGAGGTTGAGTTTGAAGCAATGAATAATTATTCGAGCGAATTCAGCCTTCGAGGTGATTTTTATCATCGCCTCTTCTTGATAACGATCAATTACATCCATTAAAAAGGGCAATTTCTTCTTTATGAGAGATTTTAAGGTGAGCAACACATCATTTAGGCTGTCAATACTTGCCTTTTTAAAATTCATTGCTCTAAAACGTTCAGGTCGTGTGCCCGCTTGCTGCAAGATGAGCACCTCGCACAAGAGTATGGCTTCATCAAGGACATGTTTGAACTCTCTGATGGCTTGTTCTACTCTTGGCCTCACATATCTCCGGGGTTTAGACATCGTCTTTTTCACTACAATCATGGAACAAAGAGAATGACATTATAAAATTATGTCTTGAGTTGAAATAAATGCATTGCAACATTAAAGGAAGTTTCTTATGGAGAATGATCCATTTACGAAGTAAATAGCAAGATATTTGAGTAATAAATTATCTTGTGAATGGTGTGCATTGAAGAATGTCGGATTATGAACGTGTGACTTACAGGATTACCATTGATGCTTCGAGGTGCAATGGATGCAATAATTGCACTACTGCCTGTCCTGTTAATGCAGAGATGCGGAAAAAAGAGGACTATGACCCAAATGATCGTGTTATTGCCATCAAAAACGGTGTTGCTGTTGTGATTAATCCCTTCCGTTGCGATGGTGATGGCGTTTGTATGATCGTTTGCCCCCAAGATTGCATCTCATTGGAATTCATCCCTTTGGAGGAATATGAAGACACGACATCTGTACAACCTTAGATATTAGTTATACAAGAATACAATTACAATTGTTAAGGAACTCGAGTGAAAAATGACCCGCCAAGCTTTTACAAAAGAGAAGGACCATTTCATAATTACTGAACGACAAGAGGTACGTGGGACAACCGCATTAGTTCTTGATTTGACAAAATGTGTTGGTTGCAATCTTTGTTGGACCGTCTGCCCGAGGTATGCAATTGAACGAGGGCCTATTGGTGCTTCGGTTCGTAAAAGGACGACAGCCCCACCAATTCGTATCAACTATCATAAATGTGTGTTTTGTGGTCTTTGTGCCTTCATCTGTCCATTTGGTGCTCTTGAACTGCAGATCAATGGTAAACCGGCTGAAAAGGTAAAACGTGGGCTCTCACTTCCCTTTTTGGAAGGGCCCGAGGTTCTTTGCAAAAAAACCGGAAATACCGCTCTCAAGTTCTTTGAAGGTGATATTACAATCGACAATGAAAAGTGTCCTGGTGGTTGCTCTACTTGTATAGAGGTCTGTCCGATGCAATGCCTTTCTTTGCCGATTGCCCCAAAGGAAAAGCCCTGGCAAAAAGAGCCAAAAGTACATGTGGAAAAGGAAAAGTGCTTGTTTTGTGGTGCTTGTTTGTTCTCCTGCCCTGCAAAAGACGCTATCAAAATCACAAGAACAAAAGTTAAACATGGGAAAGAAGGTTCAGAAAGTAAAATCTGGAAAAACATTGAAACAAAACTCCTCAAACCTATTTATTCGCGATATTGGTTCTATGAAGAACGAGTGAAAACTGCCCCTGGTGGTGAAATAAAATCAGCCCCAAAAAGAAAAAGCCTAAAGCAATCATCATAAAAAACGGTTGGGTGTATGACCCAATAAATAACCTTCACGGAGAAAGAAAGGACATTGCTATCCTTAATTCACAGATTGTTCCTCTTTCTGCCATACGAAAAGAACATAATGCCAAAATTATAGATGCCTCTAACTTGGTAGTAATGCCTGGTGGGGTGGATATGCATGCTCATATTGCTGGGCCAAAGGTTAATGCTGGTCGGCTTTTGCGTCCAGAGGACCATCTTTTAATACATTCTAAAAAAACAGCTGCTACTCGTTCTGGTGTGGGTCGCTCAGTTCCCTCGACATATTATACTGGTTATGCTTATGCGAAACTTGGTTATACCTGTGCAATGGAACCCGCTATGCCTCCCCTCGAAGCCCGCCATACGCATGAAGAACTAATGGATATCCCAATTATTGATAAAGGGGCTTATACTCTGCTTGGAAGCAATTGGTTTTTACTCGAGCGAATTAAAGAAATGAATCTAAATGAGATGAGTGCGTTTGTTTCGTGGTTGCTTGAAGCCTCCGGAGGATATACTATCAAATTGGTTAACCCCGGTGGAGAAGAGACCTGGGCCTGGGGGAAGAACATCAATAATCTTGATGACAAGGTGGCATACTTCAAAGCCACACCACGAGAGATTATTCAAAAACTGGCAAGAGTGAATGAGCAGTTAAACCTCCCCCACACCATCCATCTCCATACGAATAATTTAGGTACACCGGGCAATTTTGAAATTACCAAAGAAACGATGCGCAGCTTGAAGGAGGTTCCTCTCAGCAAGAAACATAAAACCAATGTTCATATAACCCATGTGCAATTCTCTTCTTATGGTGGCCGAGGCTGGCAAGACTTTCGTTCAGAGGCCGTTGAAATTGCTCATTATATCAACAAAAACAAACATGTTTCTTGTGACATTGGTCAAATTATTTTCACGAACACAACAACAATGACTGCAGATGGTGCTTGGGAATGGGTTCTTCGTGGCATCACCGAACATCTCGCGTGGTCTCCTCGCTCGGGTTCGAAGTGGATGAACGCTCAAGTTGAATTGGAATCGTGTGCAGGTGTTGTACCATACATCTTTCGCCGGAAAAATTCCGTAAATGCCGTTCAATGGGCAATTGGTCTCGAGTTTCTTCTATCAATGAAAGATTTGACGCGAGTCAGTATTTCAACAGATCACCCAAATGGCGGTCCTTTCACGTTTTATCCCCTCATTTTAAGCTGGCTAATGAGTAAAACAGCTAGAAAAGAAATGCTCGCAAAAGTGGACAAAGCTGCACAAGAACGAACTACCATAGCTGATATTACCCGAGAATTAACGCTTTCAGAAATTGTACAAGTAAGTCGGGCTTCCGCTGCAACGCTCTTAGGACTCGAATCAAAAGGGCATTTAGGCGTTGGTGCAGATGCTGATGTTGCCATCTATGATTTCAAAGTACCGTTAGAAACGCTGGCAACTAATTACCGAGCCATTGAGAAGGGTTTTGCTGATGCCCGGTATACCATCAAAGAAGGACAAATTGTTTATAGTAATGGTCGAGTAATCGCCAGCCCCACAGGAAAAACCTTTAGAGTTAAAGCGCAAGTTCCTGAAGATTGGCGCCTTCAAATCCAAGATGCCATTGAAGAACGTTTCTTAAAACATTACACTGTTAGTTTGAATAACTACGCTGTACAACCGGAATATTTCCCCCGTGAAGAAGTGATCGAAACACAAATGTTGTGATGTAGAAATGCCAACAGTAAAACTTGTCATAAAAGAACCGTTGGAAAAACCGAAAATACCAATTGAGGCTGAGATTATTTCTCCCGACAAATTTGTTAAGAAAACTTTGGCTGAAATTGGAGAGCTTTCTGTTTGGAAAGGCAACCGTGAAATGGCATTACGAGAGCTCTTTCATCTCTCCGGTGATGACTTTCTTGGCGATGAAATTGCTGACATTTCCATCCTGCTCGAAGGAAATCTAGCCAAGCTTAAACGCGTCGGGCAACAAATGACCGGCGGGACAATTATCATTAACAGCTCTATCGGAATGCATGTTGGTTTTCAAATGAAAGGGGGCCGTATTGTTGTCAATGGTGATGCAGACGATTTTGCAGGCGCAAATATGAAGGGCGGAGAATTGCATATTACTGGTAATGCTGGTCATTATCTTGGCGGTTCGGTTCGTGGTGATTGGCGAGGAATGTCGGGTGGGAAGATTCATGTTAAGGGTTCAGTAAAGAACGAATGTGGCGTGTGGATGCGAAACGGTTTGATTGAAATAGGTAAAAATGCAGGAATCTTTCTCGGCATGCATCTTCATCGAGGGATAATCATTGTTAATGGCAATGTTATTGAACGTGCTGGAGCCGAAATGACTGGAGGAATCATAGTGATAAAAGGAACGTTAAAAGAACTACTCCCTTCCTTCGAATTCCAAAGAACTGTCCCAGAACTTACGCTCCCTGATTATGAGGTGATTAAACAACCCTTTATCGAATATAAAGGTGATTTTGCTGAGAAAAAACAAGGGCTACTTTATGTTGCAAAAGAAAAGAATGCTCATCTTCTTTAATGTTTGCAATAATTATTTGGGAGGAATGCCGGTATAAACACTCCTGATAGCTACCTCTGTAATTGTGTCTAAAAGGCTTAATTTGTCGATGTTCTTTTCATAACTAATTGTTCCATTTATTGCAACTATCAAAGGTAGATGAAAGGCAACTTCTTTAATGAGAAGTTTTATCTGCTGGATCTTTGGCTTATAGGCTTTCAGTTGTTTGATAAATAGTTCTGGGTCCTCTAAAAAAACCTCAAGGTTTCCTGAAAGGGTCTCATTAAGTTGTAAATTACTAATTACTAAGGACTTCGGGAACACTTCGAGTCGCGTTTTTCGAAGCTTTAGAAAGAACTTTTCAACATCAAGGTCACAGGGGGAAAATCGCAAGTTTATTCGTTTGCTAAGGAAGGTAATGGCTTTGTTGATCTGTTCCTTCTTTCCGATGAAAACTGCTTGATAAATCCCCGCTGGTGTTGCCAGATCTGCTGGTGGGTCGAAAATTTTCACAAAAGTTTCATCATACATCACAAGGGTTTCAGTGCGCATAGCAGGAAGCTTGCGGTGGGGAAAGAACAGTTTGCGCTCTACCATTGTGAAATACCTTCCTTGGAAATAACTGCTTGCAAGGGGGTCGAAGGTGATGAATTCGGTATCGATAGAGGGGTTGCCAAAATCTATATTTGCTATTTGTTCATCTGTTAAATGCTCTTCGCCTATTAAATAACCCCAATATAAAGAAATTATTTTCAAATTAATAACCTCAATTCGACATTACAATAACTATATTGCATTGGGGTTAATAAAAATTTCAGAGTAAAATCCGCGAAAAAGGTGTTACATTTCAAAATAGCGCTCCGCAGGCGATTTTTCTCGAGCCAATTGCTCTTCGAGCATTTTCTGACGGAGTTTATATGTTATGAATATAATTACTCCTAAAATAACAACAGTAACAATCGTAGCTATGAGCCCAATTTGCCAGGGTAGTAATAAATCCTTTCGCAAAATCAATGTAATGGTCAGTGTTGTACCTACGGATTGCGGGTTATAAAAGACAAACCACAGCTTGCCATTTACATCCGTACTTGTTCGTCCATAATCATGAATGCCCTCAAAAAAACCAATCGATTCGAAATATTGTGCTCGCTCGCTAAAATCGGCATTTTGAAGTGTTAGAAATTGTTCTTGTGTGACTTGTCTGCCTTGAACAATAATTTCTGTTCGCCAATCGAAGTCCAAAAGCTGATTGCTAGTTAAATTAGTTATCTCAACAAATTTCCAGCTTTGAGCTGGTATAGCAAATTGTAAAACGATGGGCTCCGCTTTGCTAAAAGCAATTCCAAGTGAGCTTTCAAGGAGCAAGCTCACACAGAAAACTAACAGAACTTTGTTTCTAGTGGACATTTGCACGTGACTTGCGTTCTGTTAAAGAAAAAGATTTTGAAGCTTCTTAGAAACAAGAAAAAGCCTTCAAAAACGAGAAAAAAAGCCCTTTTTTCCTCTTTTTTCTTTGAATCTTTTAGAAAGAGTTTTTAATTTCAAGTTTTTAAATTTCACTACAAAATTTCTATTGACATGCACTCAATGAACATTGCAGTCGGTCAACAAAAATGACAAAAGGTGAACCAAAAAATGGCTAAGAATGAGAAAAAAACAAAAGCATCGAAAACGGAAGAAAAAAAGACGGCTAAAAAAGCTACTGCAACTAAAGAGCCTAAGGAAAAAGCACCAAGCACAAAAGAAACAAAAGAAAAACCCGAGAATACCATCTTCGTCGGCAGCAGACCCGCAATGGTCTACGTTTTGGCAGTTATGACTTGCTTTAACGAAGGTAAAGCGAAAGAAGTGAAGATCTGTGCACGAGGCCGTGCTATTAGCACTGCAGTGGATGTTGCAGAACTCGTAAGAAACCGCTTTATAACAAACCTTAAGGTCAAAAGCATCACTACTAGCACTGAATCTGTGGTTCGCAGAGAAGGTGGCGGAGAAGCAAATGTTTCTGCCATCGAAATTGTTCTCGCAAAATAATTTCTCTCCCTTTTTCTTTCTTTTACAACTCTTTTTCTTTTCTTTTTTAATAATCGGAGAATTAATAAACAACAAATATTCTCTCTAAAAGCATTGAAAACCAGTCGGTATTCGGTGTAACTTAGAATGAAAACAGCCATCTGCGCGTTTTGTGCGCAAACCGGAATGCTTTGCAAAGATTGCCAAACAAAATTGAATTCAGGTGAAATTACTGAAACAGATGTGACAATTGCGAAAATCGCCGTTGAATTTGAGAAAGAGTTCCCAAATGCAGCTAAAGTCACCATTCTTAAGACAATTGAACGCCCAAGTTTTGTATTGATACTTCTAACCCCCGGGAGCATTCGCTTTCTGACCGGTGGGCGTGCAGACTTTGACGTTCGTGTGGAACGTGCTCTTCATAAAAAAGTAAAACTAATGGAAAAAAGTAAGAATCTCCGCAAAGTTGTCGACAATATTTTCGCGCCTGCATTAATCAGTGGGATTAACACTATTTTTGTCCCTGTTCGCTCTCCAAAGCCGGGGCAGCCTTCTGTCGAGGAGGAAACTATTATTATTCTCCCTGAAGCAGAACGAGAAAAGCTGCCAGCTTCGATTGACGAGCTTGTTGCCCTGGTCAAATTGATTAGCGGTGAAGATATACGGGTTGAATTTCGGTAAGCAGTCTTTCGTCTTAAAACTCCTCAATGAAAAAGACTTGTATTGTCGCAATTAATAATAGAGTGGCGTTGTTTTCATAAACTCTCGCAAGACGATAGTTGCATACGAACCGGAACCCAAAGAGAATTTGATAATCAAGCATTTGTTTTTATTTGCATCCGCTTCGATTCCATACGAGAAATTTTTTGGTTTGATTGCAAGGGGTCTGCGAGAACCGGAGAATTTTAAGCTAGGAATAACTGGTACTATGAACTGTTTTTGTTCGACACCGTCTTGGTCCAGCAATTCCTTCGTAAAATCAAATAGCTCATTATCAGGCAATACGGTTTTATAACCAATTATTGGGAGATAACTTTGGCCATTTTGAACAATGTCTAATGGGCATATTTGGAGGTCTGGAAACAACTCGAGTCGTTTTGAAAGAGTTCGATTCCAGATATACGATTGATAAGAATGAATAAACATACGCTGTAAATTTCGAGGGATTTTTTGGAAGGCACCCTGATAATCGCCGGGGTGATTACTAAGATGCTCAAGAATATGTTTCTCAAAAATCATCGTTTTTGGCATTGCTTCTAACATTGCTTTTGGATCATTTGTCTCGCGATAAATTTGTCTGGCATTTTTAACAATCTCAGATTCATCTTCTGAAATGTAGCTAAGGAACTCTTGAATAGCCGCTTCAATATCCCCTAAAAGAATTAAGCGACCAATATGATGTGAAATTGGTCGGCGTGAACCAAACCGCTGATGGCCAAAGTAATTTGGAATGCCATGTTTTTCTGTGATTTCTCTGAAAATACTTTCAAAGCGATTGGTAATCTCTTCATTCGACAATTCAAGGTCCTTTACGCGAATGGTGAAATAATTACCTTTCAAGTCCCCCAAATATGTTTTATAGATAGTTGTTCGTGGGGCGCGAATTTTAATGCCATTAATTTTAACTTTCAATAATTCTTCAGGTGGACAACGCCAGATAGTTGCTCTTTGAGCCGTTATGGCCAATTTGTCTTTCGTTCCGGCAAGGTTGATATCGCTAATATCTCGCCCCAAGGCGTTGGCGATCTTCATCAGTGCTTTATGACTTTCAATACCTTTCTTTATCAAGATAAATTCTGTGAATAAACCAGGCTCATCTGGACCCAAGGAAAACTCCTCATCATCGATGCTGACTACTCTGCCATCTTTGAGGATTTCTTCCACACGAAAGTCTTGGGGCGTTTTTCTTAATTTCCCACCAATACCTTCGGTCGTGGTGATATAATACAGGATGCCCATTTTTTCCTCGATGGGGTGACTCTTAAGAAGAGCATTTTTGGTGGCTGTCATTTACCGGTTACCTCTTAAAGCAACTTGTACTTAGATGTTAATTTATCAAGCTTATCATTTGGGGCAGGACCAAGAGCAATAGCAGTGGTAGTGTTGGGGGGCAGCTCCGTTAAACCTGCATCATTAACAACCGCATAAGGAAGATTGGTTGCCCGGGCTTTTTGTAAAAGATGGTGCAATTCCTCCTCAGAGGACAATTGTACAACCACTTTTTTCTGCCCCTCGTAAAACCATTTCTTTAGCCAATCCTTATGCCGGCGTTTGGCATCCTCAACAGCAAGGACCGCCGCATGAGCTGTTTGAACGGCGGTTTTTCCCTTACTCATCTGAAGGTCCTTGCGAATACCAATGACCATTTTGTATTGAAAATCACTGTTGTGGCTGGACATGGTTGTTTAACCCTTTTTAAATCTCCTTCAATGAAAAGAGCTTTTTAATTCTTTTGAAGGATACCCATTGAAAAACCAGCAAAAGAGCTTAATGATAATAATTGCTAGGAAACTCAACAATACATTTGCAATTGGTATGGAAACATGCTTTCTTTAATTGTCGCTTTAGAAGCAAACTTGCGTTGGCTCTCATCCTCTGTCTTTCAGTCGCTTCACAATAGCAGTTACAATCGGTCCGTAAATAAGAAGGAGGGTGAGAGGAACGGTAATTGCGATAAACATTTTCCTCCTATAAGGGGTGCTTTGTGCACGCAAGGGGTCAGTGCCCCATGCAACTTCCTTGCCATCGCTCCAACCGTCGCCGTCGCTATCGCT
>DXJV01000056.1 GCA_019056785.1 Candidatus Heimdallarchaeota archaeon | reverse complement strand
TCTTTTCTGTTGTAATTTTGGGTTTTTTGGATGGTTTTCTTGAGGTTTCTAGGATTTTGTGCATGGTTTCTAATTCTTTTGCTAGGGCGTCGTAGATTTCGTCTAGGCGTGGTTTCCAGTCTTCGAGTCCAAGCATTTCTAGGGCTAGCTCGTCAATTTCTCTTTGAACAGGGTCATGTTCTTTGATACGCACAAAAAGAGGCTTAACATCAACCTTACCCAGTTTGTTAAATAATTTTAGTGCCCGTTTTTTCTGTATGCTAGTTATCTGTTTAATGGATGGAACATGAATATTATACCATGTTTGACTATGTCCAAGTCTTACCCATGCGCCTCTTGTTTCGGCGATGAAGGCGATAAGCTGCATCAAAACTATAGTACTGTTAAAGTATAGAGTTAATATTTTGCCAAGGGTATTGCCTGAAACACTAACATTTGGTAGGTCTGTTGTACCAAGAACCTTATTTGAAGAATAGAAGGATAACCAATAAAGTTCCGGAGATGATAATTGCGCTTTTCTTACTAGCAACAAATTACCAGCTAAGTCATTGAAAGCTTCCTTAATGTCGAGAGCCGCGTCTAAAGTATTCTTTAATGGAATTAAACCTGTTTTTCGTAAGACCTCCTTAGGCAAAATCGAGGAATTAACAATTGCAACTTCTTCTTCCTTTGTTATATCAATATGTTTCACTTTGCTATAAGTTCGCAAGGAAGGGATGACCGCAGTCTTTGGAACCGAGAAAGCAATTTTTGTTCCTTTAACTTTTATGTTTACACGATTCGACGATATTTTATCTATGATAAAAATTGTACTAGGACTCCGCGCTCCATATTTTGATGCAAAAAGCCTTCTAGAATATGCTTCAACTTTTTTCCTTTTATGTTGTCCCGGGTTATAAACACGTATTTTAATAAATCCATCCTCAACTAAATCATAGAGAATGGGCAGGTTACGCGCAGAGTCTAAAAACTCCGATAAAATGCTGCTCAATTCAACACTATTAAAACCAATTAATGGTTTTAAATTACTCACATGCTTTTGAATGAAGCTTTGAGGGTAGGGGATTTTTACTGCCTCTAATTTATCTGAAATAAGAGATTTTTCGAGAGTTTTTGTAAAATCTGAAATTTTACGTGCATAATTATAGATTTCACTTCGAATTTCGGAGAGTTTTTCTTTCAAGATTACTATGATAAGCGGAGCCATTGACTTCTTTTTGAGTATCACCAAATAATCACGATAAAGTGCGGATTCGCTAAATGCCACCTCTGCTGAGGTTCTTACAACATATCGTATTTGATATTCATTTTCGATTAAATAACGTCTTATACTTTCTGCTGAACGCCCAACAAAGAACTCTTCAGGAATTACAACTGCTAGTGTTCCATTCTCTCTTAGTAGTTTGTCTGCCGCAACCACAAAGTATGCCCAATATCCAGTTTTCCCTTTAACCTCTGGCACAAGTTTTTCCAAATCTTCTTTTTTTGCCGGTATTCTTTCTCTTCTTGTGAACGGTGGATTCATAATAACTACGTCAAAATCTTTTGGTATCTTCTCTTCCCTCATAATTTCTAACCATCTAGTAATAGGCTGCTCAACATTTTTTGCCGGGTCATCACCTTTCTCGTTTTCTTGTGCTGATTCAACCATTGTTTTTATTCCATCTTGACTCAAAACATGAGGCTTTAATGGAACTTCAATATTCTGCGCAGTAAGATTCATAGAAGTCATATGCGAAGCAAAATGCATAACATCAATGCCCCAAATATCCTCAATAAACCGCCTATGCAACTCTTCACGACTCATAGGCGGAGCCAAAGCCGCCTTACGCTGATAAGCCTCAACCAAAAGCGTCCCAGAACCACAAGCCGGGTCTAAAACCTTCGCATCCCACCTGTCAATCGCAAGCGAAGCCAACAACCTAGCCGCCTCTGGC
>DXJV01000007.1 GCA_019056785.1 Candidatus Heimdallarchaeota archaeon | reverse complement strand
CGCTCTTTTAACATCAAATAAATCACATCAGCAATCTGTCTTTTGAGACAACAGAGAGCCTGCTTTTTTGGTTTCCCTTCAGTTATTTTTTTCTGAAAATACTCTTTGGCTTGCTGATAGCCCCTGTTACCAATCTGAGAAAGAGCAATCTGGTGGATTAATCGATTGAGTTTTCTATTACCACTTAAACTCTTTCTGTTTCTCTTTCTTTTTCCTGATTCCCAAGGTCTGGGAGAAAGACCAGCATATTTAGCAAAAGCATCTTTGGAATGAAATCTTGAGATATCCTTTACTTCAGCCAACACTCCAGCCGCTAATGTTCTAGCGCAACCAGGCAGGGTTTCAAGATACTGACCACTCTTTGCTAAAAGTTCTTCTAAATCCTTGTCAATCTCTTTTAGTTCCTCCTTGATCTGAAGCAACCTTCTGACTTTTCTCTTAATCTGATTTTCTTGAAGATTAGAAATCTGGACCAGGCTTGGGTTATTTATCTTCTTTAACCAATCAGGTTTTGCTATTCTTTTCCTGGTTTTCTTGAATTTTTGGAGAGAAGGAAACTCTTGCCACAGTTTCAGAGCTTTCTTTGAGAAAGGGTTCTTAAAAATCTTGCCATAATAACCACTGTAAGAGCGATGTAATAGTCGGTGGAGTTGATTTTTAAGTCTGGTCTGTTCTTTAACTAAGAAGTTCCGATCAGAAACCAAGATCTTTAGGTCTTTACTAAGCTCTCCTTCAGATGTTATTCTGAAAGAGGGTAGTCTGCCAATCCCTTCGAGGATCGTGGCTTTGACTACCCCTTTTGCGTCAGAAAGGTCTGATTTTTCAGGGTGAGTCATATAACCACGTTCCCTTCGGGTTAAGACCGGATTGATAGTTTTTACCTCCAAACCTTTAGAGAAAAAGAACCGAGCTATTGCCTCTCCATAACCATAACTATCTTCTAAAGCAATTATTGGTCTGAGATTTTCCTGTTTAGCTATTAGTTGAATCTGAGCAGCTATTTGCTGAAAATCAGAGTATTGATTTGAGATTTCTTTTTCAAAGAATATCTGATTAAAACCATTAGCCGCTACCAGAGCATGATTATCTTTGTGAACATCTATACCAACTATTAAGAACTGACGGGAATCTAAATGTTCTTTTGTTGTTTCCATAATAGTGTTGCCCTAGGTTATTCTTGAAAAGAATATCCTCAAGGCTGGAATAAAAACTAAAACGACCTTTGTTTTAAGACCTAAGCCAACCTCGTATTAAAAGCCACTTATGGCACTACTCTATTTAGGCAGTTAGGTCTAAGTAAGGGATGGGTGGCAATCTAATTTCTGCCTCAAATGGCAGGGACGTGGTGAGCCACGCCCATCCCATTACTTCCAGAATAATCCAGGACAACACTATTTAAAAGATTTAAAAGAACTCCTTTCTTACCTAGAATTTAACATACGGGGGACGTACACATTTTTGTAAGAGAAATCCTTCTCCCTCCCCCACCTTAGTCCTCGCCGCTCCCAGAGGGAGGGGGAGGATTTAAGAGGGAGAAGACCCTTCATTATTATTCTGATAACTCGGTCAGACATACAGAGTTATAAGTGGGCATACAGAGTTAAGTATGAATTTTAGAGTGACTGGCTAAATTGAAGGTCTTTTTATTTAGGTCTAAATATCTTTCTGGAACTATTTTTTTAATTGCTTTAAGGATTGAATTTGGTTTCAGGGGAATAATTTCTTTGAAGCAGGCATAACTTAATAAATAAACGCCTGCCACAACATTACTGCCAAGTTCTTTCTGGCAAATATCAGCGCCTGGAATTACGAGTATATTTTTTGAAAATTTTTTGAGTTGTTTCAATATATCTCTTTCGCTTAATGATTCTTGGCCCAAAATGGGAACAAAAAACTTATTGATTAAAAATGTTGTTTTGGAATTACTGAAATAAGCCCCTTTTAAACACTCCTGCATCTCTAATCCCAAAATCAAATCAGCGCTTGCCTGAGCCACTAAAGGTGAAAAAATATCTTCACCAAACCGTATATGAACCTCTACCGAACCACCTCGCTGAGACAACCCGTGCAACTCGGATGTCTTGACATCATAACCTTCTGACATCGCTGCTTCAGCCAAAATCCGGAGTAAAGTAATCAACCCCTGCCCCCCGGTTCCAACGATAACTATATTAAATTCCTTTTTGTTTGCCATAATTTCGCAAAGATTTTTAGAGGCCGGGTTTCGGACAGGACTATCCGAAACCCGACCTCTCTTGGCTTGATTTTTAGAATTCAATTTTTTTATCGCTGAATTTGGAAAAGATTTTTACCGTTCTGTTGCCGGGAATAACTTCGCCAACGATATCTGCTTTGAAATCCTTAATTTGGGAAATAACAGCATCTGCTTCTTTCTGAGAAACGCCCAAAATAAAACCAATTCCGCAGTTAAATGTTTTATACATTTCTTCATCCGCAATGCCCTTTTCGTATAATTCCCTGAATATCTGTTGCGGCTCTAATTGATGGTCTTTTTTTGTAATAGCATCCGCACAGTCGGGTAGAAAATCTTTTAATTTTGTAAATGCACCGCCGGTAATATGAGTCATTCCGTGAATGTCAAATTGCTCATCCAAAGCAAGAATTATATCTAAATAAATGTGGGTCGGTGCAATAAAATCCTGTCTAAATTCCTCACCAAAAATTTCTCTGACTTTTGTAAAACCATTTGAATGCAAACCGTTGCTCTCTATTCCAATTAAAACATCACCAATTTCAAACTGATTTTGTTTTGGTTTTTCGACAAAGCCGAGCATTGCAATACTTATTTCCAGCCCCTCCATATTATTATGAATCGCTGTTTCGCCCCCAGTGATAGCGATATCTCTTTTGCTGCACTCCCCTGCCAAATGTCCTATTATCTCCAAAATTGCTTCCTTGTTATCGCAAGGAAGAATTAAATGGTCAATTATCGCGTACGGCACCGCTCTCATTAGGGCAAGGTCGTTCAAGTTCATTGCTAACGCGTCAATAACCGCATTTCTAAAACTTCTTTGGTTCCAGTGATAAATTCCCTTTGTGCCGATGCCATCGGTGTGATGATATTCCGGAAGAGAAAATTTCTTTACAACAATCCCCCGCTTTACAGAAACATAGGGTGTTTCCCATGTTTGCTGAACCGACTCCAAAATCTGCTTTTTATACGGCTTTGTTGCGTCGTACATAAAATTCTTAATTTCAACGAGAACACTTCTCGTTATTTAATATTTATAGAATTCTCCGGCGCGGTAATTTTTTAAAATT
>DXJV01000014.1 GCA_019056785.1 Candidatus Heimdallarchaeota archaeon | reverse complement strand
CAAACCACGACCAAGTTTCGCTTTTTTGGTGTTTTTTGTTTCAAGCTCAACTTCCATATAGTCTTCGCCCATTTCTCCATCTAAAATATCAATATCTATGAATCCAAAACCATGTTCTTTTGCTTGTTGAATGTGATCCTCTTTTCGCATTCGTCTTCCTCGGTAGAGGACATTGCATTCAATAAAGACGGGTTTCTTGAAAAATTTCGGGATATCTTGGAGAAGGCTCGCACTCACATGGGTGTCGTTATCTCTTTCCCCAAAATGAACTTTAATCCCCACAAGCTCTGTTTCGCCGATTTCTTCTGCGATCTTCTTAAGAAATTTGTTCACACCAGCTTTAAGATTGTTACAATTATCATAGAAATATACATCAGATGTTTCCATGGATTGTATTTCTCCTACAGAAAAGTTAGATTCCCCATATTAAAAGACTTGGATTGTATGAAAAAAAAGGCATTTACTTACATTTAAGGTTTTTTTATTAAATTATTATTATTCTTCAGTAATTCTTCCTGGTTCTTGACGTTGTGCTTTTTTACGATTTTATTAACAGCAACGTTAAGTTCTAACCGGACCATTTCTTTACTAATTTTCATTGTATTAATCATTTGATTCAAGACAGAAACATCCCCGATTTCTCCCAAGGCTTTTGCTGCGGCGCATAAAATCGTTTCATCCTTTTCTTCTTTTAAGACATTTAGCAATTCATTTCGAAGCTCCTCCACTAGTCTACTGGAGTTTTGCTTGTCGATTTTTGCCTGAGCTGTTGCAGCTGCCCATCTCACTCTAATATCCGGGTCATTGTAGTAAGCATTAACCAAGTCCTCAAGAACTTGCTTGTTTTGAATTGCACCCAAAGCTATTGCGGCTTCCATTCGAATCTGCCAGCTTTCCTCAGTTCTTAAGCTATTCACTAAAGCTTTACAAGCTCTCTTATCTTTTATCTTTCCAAGGGCAATTGCGGCCCATTCTTTGACATTTGGTTCAGTGTCACTACGTAAAACTCTAATCAAGGGCAAAACAGCCAGCCGGTTTCCAAGCTCACCCAGAATTTCAGCTGCTTTCATTCGAGTAACCCATGAGGGGTTTCGAAGTAATTTGATTGCCTTTATTGTTGCTTTCTTACCTCCAATTTTAATGATGGCATCTGTTGCAAAACTTTTGATGGTGTTGTTTTCCTCATTCTTTAATAGGGAAATGAGACTGTCCATAGCATTTGTCTCTTTTCGTTCCCCAAGTCGTTTAATTAATAAACACTTTTCTTCAACAGTCTTTGCTTCTTTCAATTGACTGACAATTTCCTTCCAAGCAGCCATTGACTATCATCCCTATAAAAAAAGCTATAGCTAAAGTAATATATTTACCTTTACTTTTTACGCGTAAAAATTGTCTTCTCACCTCTATTTTCTTTAGTTTGATAAACTTTTTAAGTCTAGGAAAGATTGCTTCTCTCTCTAATCATCTAAATGATTAAATGAATTATTAGCTAAAAGTGGTTGTGAGTGTTAATGATTAAGGAATTGATTGCAATTGCTCTCGGGGGGAATATGATCCTCCAAAAAGGTCAACCAAAAACCTATGAACAGCAGCTTGCAAATTTGCGAAAAGCAATACAAGTTATTGTAGACATTATAAATATGGAGTATGATGTTATTCTCACGCACGGTAATGGTCCACAGGTTGGTAATATTCTCCTCCAACAACAAGCTGGCATTGAAACTGGCATTCCTGCTCAACCACTTAATGTTTGTGGGGCAATGTCACAAGGGCAGATTGGTTTTATGATCCAAACTGCTTTAGAAGAGCGCTTGTTTGAATGCAACTTGAAAACCAAGCGAGTAGTGGCAATTATTACAAGAGCATTAGTTGACAAGTCAGACCCTGCTTTTAAAGAGCCAACAAAACCGATAGGTCCTTTCTACACTGAGGAAGAAGCCATTGAATTGCACCGCAAAACAAAGGACACATACATTAACGATGCCGGTCGTGGTTATCGCAAAGTTGTCCCTTCACCCATTCCACTCGAGATTTTGGAAGGTGAAACCATCCGACGTTGCGTAAAAGAAGGGGATATTGTTATTGCTGTTGGTGGCGGCGGAATCCCCGTTGCCCGTGAAAATGGTCATTTTATTGATGTAGAAGCAGTCATAGATAAGGATCGTGCGACCGAGGTTTTAGCAACGCAAATCGATGCCGATGGTTTGATGATTCTCACAAATGTTCCAAATGCTTTCTTGAACTTCGGCAAGGAAAATCAACAAGCCATTGAAACGGTTTCAATTGTTGAAATGGAAAGATACATTGAGCAAGGCTTTTTTGCGAAAGGAAGCATGAAACCAAAAGTCGAGTCTGCGATTAATTTTGTTAAAAATGGTGGAAAATATGCAATTATCACTAACCCGGCAAATGCTCTCAAAGCTTTACAGGGCAAAGCAGGAACACGCGTTGTGAAGTGAATTTATTTTTCCCCTTCCATTTCTTTCTTTAGAATGGAAAAGAATTGGTTACAAATAAACATATAATCCTCGAGTTGGACTGCTGCAATTGTGATGATTTTATTTATAATTTTTATTGGTTTTTTGAGCTCCTCTTCCTTCTCACCAATAGGCAGGGACAATTTAACAATTAATTCGTAAGATAATTCTTTTAATCGTGCAGCAAATTCAAATGATTCTTTCACGAGGGCAATTTTCTCTTCATTTGTTTCGGCATCAGCAATACTCGAGACAATTAATCCCCATTCATCGAATTTCTGCAACCATTCGAATGTTGTGGATGCGTATAACTCATCTACAATACCATTTTCTACAATCCATGTTAAAAGGCTAAGAGCCGAAATTTGTTGTTTAAAGATGATTGCTTTTGAATGTTTGATTTTATCATTGAGTCCTTCTATTTGATTATCTTTTGCTAGAGATTTAGAAAGGAGAATCAATCCGGTATAAATCTCATTTGCTTTATTTAAAATATATGCAATACCTAATTTTATTTTTTCATCAAAACTCAAGCGTGTCTGGAACGCTGGGCTTGAAGCCACAAGCACTTTATATAAGCAAGTCGAACAAAAGTCAAACTCGGCATTTTGGTATTCATTCTGAGAATCAAGTTCCAAGAGAAAAAGGGAGTCACGAATGTCTTCCCATCGAATGAAATGGTTGTCCATTTTCAGGTACATTTTTCTACTACAGCAATAGAGCCTATCATCCTCTTTTATCTCCAAGACAAACAAACATGTTTCTGACCCTTCCACTTCTGATGCCACCGGGGGAATTTCGTCTGACCATTCTATGTTCATTAAAGGATCTAAAATGACATCGACTACTTTATCATCGTTTACACAGAGATAACTGTCCCCAAGATCCCTTAGGAAAGGACAAGCTTTTACATATTTCTTTTTTTGCACGAAAGTGACACCTTTGTTTCATTTTGCTGTAGTTTAACAGACTTGTAAGAAACCCCTTTGATAGTAGTTATCAAATGAAAAACACATCTGCATATTGAAAAGCGTTTTGTTCAAGGCAACACATCGAGGTACTGTTCTACAAATACTTTTCAAAGGCAGTTTGAACCGCTTGAACAACATCTTCAAAGGGTATTTTTTTCCTCTTAGCGATTTCTTTACATACAAAAGGCATCAATAAAGGTGTCCCTATCTCTCCCCTGAACTTAACGGTACCATCTGATTCTGTCAACAAGTGATCCAAAGCAACAGTTTGTACTACTTGTTGATGTCTTTTACTTTGCGCCACAGCAGGATTTATACTGAAATACGCTCCAAGATCCATCAATTTTGTCAGGATGGAGATATCACCGGAAAACCAGTGGAAACAAACATTTGTCTTGAGCTTTCTTGTCTCCAGTAATTCAAATATCTCTTTTTCTGCACCTGTGGAATGTATCATCAGTGGTTTCTGATATTTTTCAGCCATATCTAAAAAGAACCTAAAGACCTCGCATTGTTTTTCCCATTTTTCAGGTTCCCTTATGAAGTAATGATCAAGACCCACTTCCCCAATAATCTTAACTTCTGGTTTACTTATCCATTCTTCAAATTTTAAAAGTTCTTCTTCTGTTGTTTTGTGTGCGCCCCAAGGATGTCGGCCAATTCCTGCGACAATTGTCTCTGGAAAGGTCGTAGCTAATTCGATCGTCCTTTTTGCTGTTTTACCATTGGTAGCCATTGCACCAATTTGTTTTATCCCCTTCTCGTTCCATTCTTGTATGAATTCTTTAATATGTTTATAAAAGTAATTCTCAGCAAGATGGCAATGGCAATCGATATATTCCATTGTGTTCTCACAAGCCTTTTCTATTCCAGCAATCAAGTTCTAATCTTTAAATAGTATAAATTATTTTAAGTATTTGTTGATATGCTTGCCGTTAGAAGAAGAACGTGTTCCAGATTTTTCTAAAGAGCGGTCTCCAGCGCCAGAACCATCAATAGAGCAACCTCTAGCAGAGCCTGCCCAACCACCACGGTTATTCTCCTGGCAAGTTGCTGTGATGTTAGTAATTATTGTTGTTGCGTGGGCGACTCCCAATGTCATCGGTCGTTATTTGGCAGTGAAAAGTGCCTTAACACCATTGCAAATCAGTGCTCTCCGCTATTTGCCTGCATCGTTAACTCTACTAATTTATTGTCTTCTATCACGAAAGAGCAAAACACTTTTTATTACCTTGAAAACCCACTGGCTTCATCTTCTTGTTGCGTCTGTCATTCTTACTTCTTTTGTCATTTTGCAGATGTATTCTGTGACATTAACAAATGCTTCTGCATCTTCTTTCTTGCTTAACATTAATCCGGTAGTAACCTTTCTTCTTTCATTAGTAATTTTAAAGGAGCGTCATCGTTGGTGGGGCGGTGTGGGCGTTGTGATTGCAAGTTGTGGCATTTTCTTTATTGCTGTACCAATTGAAAACCTTACTCTCGTTTTCAATCGGGAGGTATTGCTAGGTAATCTTCTTGCTTTTCTTTCAGGTGTAATGTGGGCTTTTTATTCTGTTTATCTAAAGCGTTTTTTAAAGACAGAAAATCCTATTGTCGTAACAACCTGGAACCTATCTTTTAGTGCAACCATTCTTTTAATAGCAATGTTTGCTGTTGATGGTTGGTTCTCTTCTCCTCCTGCTTATTATCACATTATTTTGACAGTCTTTATGGGAATTGTTCCAACAGCAATAGCATTCACTTTGTGGTTTGAAACAATTCGCCGAATTCCGGTTCAGAAAGCAAGTGTGTTCCAATTTCTTATCCCAATAATTGCCACTCTTTTTGCTCTAACAATGGGGGAAACTATTGATTGGTTTTTTGCACTTGGCGGGGTTTTAATCTTAGGGGGGCTATTGCTTACACAATTTGCATAAAAAAAGGAATAATATGAGAAAGCCGGGCTTTTTTACCTGCTTTCTAATCGTAAATGATAAGTTCTTCGAGTTCTCGAGGATAGAATGTTAATTGTTCTGTACCATCTTCAGTAATAAGAATAGTATCGCTATGTCTAAAGCCTGCAAAATTGGGGATGTAGATACCAGGTTCGGCTGTAAAGACCATGCCTGGTTGCATTGTTACTTTGGAACCAATGTCTAAAAATGGTCGTTCATGTCCTTCAAGGCCAATTGCATGACCGGTGTGGTGAAGAACATAGCCCCAAACGCCTTCATCCTTGAAGACTCTCCTTGCAGCACGGTCAACATCCGCGTTTTTTACTCCTGGTCCAAAAGCCTCGAGTGCAGCTGATTGTGCTTTGTACATTATCTTGAAGTATTTTTCTTGTTTTGGTGTTGGCTCTCCCAGAAACATTGTCCGTTCTAATTCACTTTTATACCCCCCAACATTTGCACTTGCACCTGTGACAAGCGTGTCGCCTTTTTTGAAGAAGTTATTCCCTGTGGTGGCATGTGGTGTGGCTGACCCAACGCCAATCTGTCCACGATAACCTGCATAAGCATTTAGATTACCACCAAATGGCTTGAAATCCCTCCCAAGTGCTTTTAACATCACTCGAGTTGCTTCTGCACAGACTTCATTAACAACCTCAATTTCGTTTGCACCCGCAAACGTATATTCCTGTAGAAGCTCATGAGCTAAATTCCCCCATTTACAGCTTTCTTTGATCAAAGCAATTTCTTCCTCGTCTTTTATAACACGCATATCCATTATTAATTCATTTAGTACGGTTATCTTTGCTTTTGGGAGGATGTCCTTTAATTGGGGACCTTGATATCCCCAATACCCGGGTGCGCCAGGAGCATCAGCAGCAATTGCTTTCGTGGCCAATCCTTTTATTTCAAGGCTTTTTGCAAAGTGTTTCATGGGATGAATTTCATCAGGATATTCAAAATAACTCGAAACTTCAGTAACAAGCGGGATAGATGTTTTTACGAAATCCTCTTCTAATTTTGGAACAAAAGCTAAAATCTCACCATCAGTTGTAACTGTTAAAGCTATTGGCCTTTCCGTCGGAATGTGATGATAGCCTACCAAATAGAAAATGCTTCTTGTATTGAAAAAAATCATTCCTTTAAGATTTCGTTGTTGCAATTGCGTTATTACTCGCTCAATACGCTTTTCATGCATTTTTTCTGATATTTTGACCAGTACCAATTTTATTCCCAACCAATTGATCTTTCTTTACAATTGGTTTCTAATAAAAAAAGACTTTCGCTGTTTGTGGTGAAAATTTTTCTTTAAAAAATAAAGAAGAGAAATGGTCAAAAGAAAAGACCATATTAATTGTGTGCTAACTCTCTTTTTGCTCTTTTGCTTTGAGTTTTTCCACTGCTTCATACTGTGTTAGTGTCAAGTCTCCTTTATGTATTCGTTTCTTTAACACAGCATCTTCAAAATTGGCATAAAGTAGGTAGCCAGCAACAGCAAAAAGAATAGGTATAAAATTAATGAACCATGAAGTTAACAAGATTGAGATTGGATGATATTCTCCCGAATAGAGAAATCCAGTATTTTCTTCAGAGCTTGTTAGAATAATCTTTAATGCTTCAAGAAATCTGAATTGTACGGTTCCGGTAATAGTCGCCATTTGCATACCAACGGCAAAGCCGGCCAACAAATTGAAAAGCATAATTTTGAGCACATTCACCGTCTTTTGTTCTTTTTCCTTAAAAACTCGTTTATTAATAAATGCTCCAACTATTACTGAAAGAATTAACGGTAGCCATGCGATGAGGAAATAAAATGCACCTGTTTTTATCATTTCTCCTTGATTATTAACTCCGGTTCCAAGAAAGGGAACAAATTGATGGAAATAGAGGTAATTTGTTTTGTAATTAAAATCTCCAATTGGCTGTTGAAAACCAGATGCAGGAAGGATAGAGAGAAAAATCCCAAGAACATAAATGATCATTGGAGCGAAAATCCAAGATGCTGAAGTCATAAAATTACTGAAATCATTTCGTTTGAAATAAAAGTCCAACTCTTGGTCCAAAGGATCGGCTTCAATTTTCCCAGCATTTAGGCCATAATTAATGAACAGCTCTGCAAAATAGCGCGGAGCGGCGAATATTGCTTCTAAAGACCAACCAATACGAGCGATGTTTAATACTATCATCATAAATAGCGAGAATAAATAATAGAGAAATAACCATAGCCCGGTCGGACCAACATAGTCAATAAAACGTTTTACAGGATAATTCTTTATTTCATCAATGATTCTCGGTTTTGTTTGACTTGCTGATTCTTCTACAGTTGATTCAGTTGAAGTGCTCATAGGTTTTCTTTTGCCTATTATTACTTTTAATATTTTCCCTTGCCTTGAAATTAGTTGTACTCAGAAGCGAAAAAGATAAATCAGCTTCACTAGTGAATTTAAATATTTCAAGGAGCTTTCATTATTTAACTCCTAAAAAAAATGTTCAGATCTATCAATTTGCCGAGGGATGAAGAATACCACCCAAAAAGCGCTATAAAAAGCAACTCCCCATTCTCAATCTTGAAGAGGTTTATAAAATCTATCAGAGTGAAAAGACAGAGACAACTGCGCTCAGAGGTGTTTCTCTTTCAATTTATGAAGGGGAGAAAGTGGCATTAATTGGTCCCTCTGGCGCAGGAAAAACTACGCTCGTAAATATCGCTGCTGGGCTTCTCCCTCCCACTTCAGGAAGAGTTTTCTGGTCGGGAATTTCGCGAGATATATCTCGTCTTTCACGAGAACAAATCATTCGGGAACGCCGACACTTTGCGGGGCTTGTTTTTCAAGAAACCAAATTAATCCCGCATCTTAATGTCTATCAAAATGTCACACTTGGCGGGCATCTCGCAGGGATGGACCCAAAAGAAATTGATGGACGTGCGAAAATGTTATTGGAGTTGGTTGGTTTGTCTGAACGATTAAAATACAAACCATCCATGTTGTCTGGAGGAGAACGACAACGTGTTGCGCTTGCAGCAGCTTTGATTACAAATCCTAAGCTTATCATTGCTGATGAAGTAACAGCATCACTGGACCCTCTCACAGGGGAAAAAATCTTGGATGTACTTGACATTATTAACAAAAAATTAAATGTCGCACTTTTTATTGCTACACATTCTCAACAAGTTGCTTCAAGAGCTGAACGCATTATCGAAATAAAGGATGGGGTTATTTTAGCAACACATGGGAAAAGTATTCGGTTGCGTAATTTAGAACAAACCCGGCAACTTGCTATTGATCCACAACATCGCATCTCCCTCCCGGGAGATATGCTGGAAGAGCTTGGAAATCCAAAGAGTTTAAAGGCTAGGCTGGTGGGAAAGGAAATTGTTTTAAGCATTCCTTCTGAAGAGTTTTATGAACTAGAACAAGTGAAGACGTGCTCTGTTTGTGGAGCTAAAACAAACAAGGGCGAAAGAGTTTGTAAGAATTGTGGTTCAGTGATAAATTAGCCTTATTGACCAATGTTCTCTAAAGAATAAATAAATTAATAAACGACCTTTTTCACATATACCTAATTCTCTCTATAAAAAAAATATTTTATAGAGTTGCAGAAATCTTGATATGTGATTATATTAAGAGTAATATAGTGAGTAATTTAGTTTCCCACCAACAAGGGGGTTACTAAATTGGAGTTGGAATCCTAATGTCTGAGATTCATTCAGTAGAAGAAACCGTTGCTCCTGAAAGAGTAAGTAAAGAGTATCGAGAACGCTTTGGGAAGATACGCGACTTTTTTGGTGGTCTAACCAATAATCGTGTATTGATATATTCTTTCCGACGAATTCTTACAATTATCCCGCTTTTCATTGGGATTTCCATTATTACCTTTGCTTTGATGTATATGATTGGCGATCCTTTGTCTTACTTGATACAGCAAAATCCTCACATTACACCTGCGGATATTGATCGTATCCGGGAATCCCTCGGGCTTAATAGACCTCCGGTGCAACAATATTTAGTTTGGTTGTGGGGGTTCGTACGATTTGACTTAGGGCTTACCTTCTTCAGTCGAGAGCCTGTAATTCAAGAAATAGGTAATTATTTGACTGAAACTTTAAAACTCCAAGTGACGCAATTTCTAATTTCTTTGATAATTTCGATTTTGCTTGGTGTTCTAGCTGCAAAATTCCAAAATACTTGGATTGATTCTGGAGTAAGTGCCTTGGCTTTACTAGGGTTATCTATGCCAATCTTTGTCTTTGGTAATCTTTTGATCTATATTTTTGCGGGAAGAGGTCTTAATTGGTTCCCCTCAGGAAAGGCACATTCTACAGGAATTGCACCCATCAATTGGGATGCGCTTTGGCATGGTAATGTAGGTGTCTTTCTAAAAACGTTCTTCGTTTATACCGGGGATACTCTTTGGTATATGGTCCTACCTGTAGCTACACTCGTCTTTGCTAGCCTCGCCCTCTTTACTCGATTAGTTCGTGGCTCTATGTTAGAAATCCTTCGACAAGATTACATTCTAGCTGCTCGAGCAAATGGTCTCTCAGAACGAGCCGTGCTTATTGGTCATGGTTTGAGGAATGCTCTATTACCGGTAGTAACTTATATTGGCCTTTTTGTTGGTGGAGTGCTGGCGGGAGCACCAATCACTGAAACTGTCTTTTCTTACCCGGGTTTAGGTAACAAATTCGTCCAATATATCAATAAGCTTGATCACCCCTTAATAATGGCTATTAGTATGATTATCACACTAATGATCTTAATTGCAAATCTCATTACTGACATAGCTTATGTTTGGGTTGACCCCCGAATTGAACTTTAGGAGGAATAAAGAAATGGCAACAATGTCAGACACCGAAAAAGTAAAAAAAGAAAAAACAGCTGCAGAGTTAATTCGAATAGGCGATCAAAAACCAGTGGAAAAATCACCTTCTCATTGGTCGGTGGTTTGGAAACGTTTCCAGAAAAATAAACTTGCAATTTATGGCTTTTTTGTCATTCTTGTGGTAACAATTATTGCAGTTTTAGGCCCTGTAATATCACCTGATTCACCAACATCCCTAGCACCTTTATTTGACAAATATGGTGGTGGGGGAGCAGATGAGCGACCGAGCCTAAAATATCCTATTGGTACAGATACTTTAGGTAGAGATATACTTACAAGAATTATCTGGGGTTCTAAAATCAGCTTAATTGTAGGAGTCGTCGCCTCCTTAGTGTCAACTTTAATCGGCGTTATTCTAGGAGCACTAGCTGGTTATTATCGGGGATTAACTGAAGAAATTATTATGCGGATCACTGATATGTTTCTTGCAGTGCCTTTCCTACTAATCGCTATTGTCGCAGTGCAATTTTTACGTTCAGGAAGAATAGCAATCTTACAAAACTTAAGCCACACAACAATCATGATCTCTGTTCTAGGGTTGTTTGGTTGGGCTGGCTTATGTCGGTTAGTCACTGCAGAAGTGAAACGAGTCATGACCCTTGAATACGTGCAAGCAGCCATTTGCCTTGGTGCTAATGACTGGCGAATTATTAGCAAGCATATCTTACCAAATATTCTCGCTTCAATTATAGTTATTACTACTTTGAATATAGGTGGCAACATCCTATCCGAAGCGGGTTTGACTTTCTTGGGCTTCGGTGACATCCAAAGCGCTTCTTGGGGTCGTATAGTAAACGATGGCGTGGAGAATCTCCGAACAAATCCTGAACAGACTTTCGTTGCAGGATTCGGAATCTTCTTCCTCGTACTGGCGTTCAATATTGTCGGTGATGCCTTACGAGATGCAATGGACCCGAGATTGAAAGATTAGTAAATTATATTAAACTAAAAGGAATGAATAGATAACAGATTTAGTATTCTAAATCTTTCCTTTTTTTATAATTCAAATCACCTCTATAATTTTTGCCGTAAAAAAAAGCTAGTTTTAATTAAAACACTTCATTTCAAGTTTTATATTTTTTTTCAAAAAAGAAAGGGTTGTTTGAAAAAAATTTCGTTTATGGTACAGTTATAGCCCAGCTATGGTTACATTGGGAACTTGTCCTATCAAAATTAGAAACCCAAACATAAACTGTAAAATAGACATCTTGGCCAAAATCAGCATACAATGAAGTAAGAAGGGGTATCTCAAAGTAGCCAAATTCCGGATAGGTCGGTGGATCGGCAATAGCTACCGTCCTATCACTTTGTTTTATAGCACCAGGATTAAAGTAGATTTGAATCTGTGCAGAGTAAGAAACTAAAGGATCCCATGTTGATGATAATTGGAAGCATACTCTACTAATGATTACCTCATTAAGTTTATTGTTTATCCATCCCTGTAGAAATATGTGTTTAATCCTAATACAACCACCAGAACCAACATAGTAAGTTTCCCATGGAGAAAATGTTGATTCCCAACTTGCCCAACCTCCACCACCGCCACTTCTAGGATCAATTTCCGGGGCAATAATAGTTAGTTGTTGAACTAGAGGTCATTAACGTTAATAACAATCCCACTAACTAGAATCTTCATAAAATGATTTTCCTTTTTCATTGTTAAAACTCTCCAATTAAATATCGCCCATTTGTTTTTTTAAAGCTTTTTTGTTAATTCTAGGATAATGTTCTTTCATAAAATAGGTTTAATAGAAAAAAAATAGATTAAAAAAATAATCCTCATATCTAACTGTGAGCCACTTAAATTCACAATAGATATGATTATTGTATTACTTTTCACTGTGAATTATGTCTTTTGCTTAATTTTATTTTTATGTGACCCAATAACCTCTTCTGCTATGTCACTAATTTCCACTTCTTCCCAATAATGGCAAGCCACAAAGCGTCCTGGTTCCTTCTCTTCCATAAGGGGTATTTCTTTCGAACACTTTTCTTTGGCATATTTGCATCTTGGATGGAACCTGCAACCTGATGGTGGATTAATTAATTGAGGAACACTTCCAGGGATGGTTGCCAAGCGCCCTTTTTCAACATCAAGAGAAGGGATACTTTCTAGCAAAGCAATAGTATAGGGATGCATTGGTCGTGTGAAAATATCATAGGTTGAAGCTACTTCAGCAACTCTCCCGCCATAAAAGATGTGGACCCGGTCAGTTAATTCTGCGACAACACCTAGATTGTGGGTGATTAACATAAGCGCCAAATTGAATTGCTCTTTCATCTCTTTAATGATTTCAAGAACTTGTGCTTGGATGGTGACATCTAATGCTGTTGTAGGTTCATCAGCAATTAATAAGGATGGTCGTAAGGCTAGTGCCCGAGCAATAAGAATTCTCTGGCGCATCCCGCCACTAAATTTATGGGGATATTCATCAATGCGATTCGCCGCATCCGAAATACCTACTGCTGTAAGTGCTTCAATAGCTATTTCTCGTGCTTCTTCTTCAGAAACATCTCGATGCATGGCAATAATCTCTATCATCTGATCTGAGATTTTCATGACAGGGTTTAGAGAAGTCATTGGGTCCTGAAAAATCATGGCTATTTCTTTACCTCGAATTCTCCGCATTTCTGCTTCAGACATTGGCACAAGATCTTGTCCTTTGTAGAGAACCTGTCCACTCATTATTTTACCATTTTGTGCTAAAATTTTCAAAATAGAATAAGCTGTCTGCGTCTTTCCACAACCAGACTCGCCTACCACTCCTACAGACTCCTTTGGATAGACCGTTAAATTGATGCCATCAAGGGCTTCAACTATCCCTGATTCTGTGAAGAAGTATGTCACGAGGTCTTTGACTTCCAGTAGGGGTTCCACCATTAAAATTCACCGTTCTGTTAACTATTAAGGAATAACCATTTCTTTTTATTAAGTCTTTTTAGTAGATTCATTATTTTTCTCTATTTGAATTTACTGATAAATTACAGAGAAATAGCTTCCAAAGAAACAAAAATCTTTCGTTTTACAAGAAAATAAAGGAAAAAAGGGAGAAGCTTCTAAGAAAATGCTAGATAGTCTCAATGATTACATCTCTGGATAGTGGCACTTCACAAAATGCCCTGGCTCGAGCTCAATCATCGGTGGATCCTCTTTGATGCATTTATCATTGTCTGATTTGTAGCATCTTGGGTGGAATCTGCAACCAGAAGGAATGTTAATTGGTGAGGGCGGTTCCCCGGGTAAAACAATTCGCTTCATTTTTCTTCGAGGATCTGGTCTGGGGATAGCTGACATGAGGGCTACAGAATAGGGGTGAGCCGTTTTTGTGAAGATTTGCCTGTTAGTTCCATATTCTACAATTGTTCCCAAATACATGACCGCTACTCGATCACTCACATGTTTAATGACCGATAAGTCATGCGCAACGAAAATATACGTAAGATTAAATTCTTTTTGAAGGTCCTGCATCAGATTCAAAATCTGTGCTTGGACAGAAACATCAAGTGCTGAGACAGGCTCATCTGCCACCACCAATTCGGGATTGACAGCTAAAGCACGGGCAATACCAATCCGTTGTCGTTGTCCTCCTGAGAATTCGTGGGGGTATCTCATTGCGTGATAATCTTCTAAGCCAACTTTCTCCAAAAGATCATAAACAATTTGCTCTCGTTGTAGTCGTGGCATATGGGATTCATGGATTTGTAATCCTTCACCGATAATGTCCATAACTAACATTCTAGGGTTGAGAGAGCTATAGGGGTCCTGGAAAATCATTTGAACATTACGTTTGAAATACATTTCATCTTCTCGGGTATGGAATGAATAAATGTCTTGCCCCCGATAGAGCACTTGCCCTGTTGTTGGTGGTTCTAATTTAACGATGACTTTGCCGGTTGTTGTCTTACCACAACCACTTTCTCCAACTAGCCCTAACGTTTCTCCTTTATAGATTTGAAGATTGACCCCATCAACTGCCTTAACATTTGCAACCTGGCGAGAAGCAATAAATCCTTGCTCTTTTACAGGAAACCATTTCCTAAGATCACGTAATTCTAAGAGAACATTTTCATTTTCTGATTCTGAAGCCATTTATTTATCACGCTCTTAGTGGAATTTCGAAAATGCTTGGTACATTTCCATGCCTTTTTATCGCTTATTTTTATTCTTTATGAATATTTCCTTGAATAGTATAATCCCAAGGAGATTTTACACACATGCTAATTTATAGCTTGTTGTACTAAAAAATTCTTTCTTATTCTTCGAAAAGGTTCAAAAGCTTTCGAGAAGTGGAATGTCAGTGGTTTCTTTTCACGCCAAATGTTTCTTCATTACTTAAATTGACACTTACTTTTTTATTACACTTAAGATAAATATACACAAAGAGTTTGGCAAAGAAAATTCGATTGGCTCATTTGTCGGCATAGCAATAAGAAAACCCTCTCCAAGACGGAAATATGAGAGATTCTACAACTATTGTGAGAATCAAAAAGGAAGGTACAATTAATTGATAAAAACAATCTTAGAATGTGTGGATGTTTACAAGTCTTATCAAATTCAAACCGGTTCTTTAGCTGTTCTTAAAGGTGTTACATTTCAATTACATAAGGGAGAACTTCTCGCAGTGGTGGGGGTCTCAGGAAGTGGGAAGACGACTTTACTTAATTTGCTCTTTGGTATTGATAGCGTTACCAAGGGAAAAATCCTAATCAATGGTAAGGACCTAACTCAGCTCTCAGAAGAGGAGTTTCGAATTTTTCGGCAGCAAAACATGGGAATGGTCTTCCAGGAATTCTATTTAATTCCCAGTATGACGGCTATCGAGAACGTCATGACACCAATAATCCTCGCCGGACATTCCGAAGAGTTTGCTTTAAACAAAGCTTTACAACTCTTGGATCGAGTGGAAATGAGTGCGATGGTAAACAAATACCCCCATCAACTCTCGAACGGGCAAAAACAAAGAGTAGTCGTTGCTCGCGCCATTGCAAATGACCCAAGAATCCTTATCTGTGACGAGCCTACAAGAGCGTTGGATACAACCTTGGGAGATGAAATCATGGATCTTATCCAGGGATTAATCAAAAAAGAAAACCTGGGAGTCATAATTACCACGCACGACCCTGAAATTGCAGTCCGGGCAGATCGAATTTTAGTTCTCCGTGATGGAAAGCTGGTAGAAGAGCATATTAAAGACAAAAAGGCTTTCGACTTTCGAGTTGCAAAAGCTCTCTATCAAAAAAAGCCTGCTTCCAAGAAAAGCAAAAAAAGAAAAAAACGGGCGTGAATGACTCCGTGGGTTGGTGAGTTTGTGACCAAGAAAAACCGTAATATTGGTTATCTGATTTCTCTAGCAGCGAAAAACATCCTCCACCATAAAAAACACATGTTCATGGTTATTTTTGGTTTTAGCATTTCGCTGACAATTTTGCTGTCCTTGAACACCTGGGCAACAACGGCGAAATATTTAGCAGTAAATGATTTCTTAGAGAACCAAGACTTTCAAGCTTACATGTTTTCCTCTCAAAATCCGGAGGACATTATACGAGTACAAGAAAGCTTGCAAACATATCCCTTAGTGGCGCTGTATACAACTGCCTATACTTCGGCGGCGCTCTTTAACACTGAGAATAAACCATTAACATATGTTTGCTTACCAGAGGAAACGCAAAATCAATCGGACCCGGTTTCGATAACAAATGCTCTGATTACCAATCAAACCACGTTAGATCAGATACGTTTCATGTTTTATTATGAAGGAAATTTTACAGTAAATGAGCAGACTATCCTTCTAAGTTTGAAAGAGGCAGAAGAGCTTTCAACAACACTAAATCAAGAAATAACTGTAGGGTCGAAAGTTAATCTTTCCATTGCAAAAAAACTCCCTAATCCAGCGTATGGGCAAGACCGGATTGAGAGCTTTCTCCCAACAATGTTCCAGAATTTTACCGTAGGAGCGATTTATACGGTAAAAGAGAGTGTGTCAGTGATAGAGTCAGCGGTAAAAGTGGACTGGCTGGCAGATTCGATCATTTTTCCATTGGCAAAGTTAAACTCGTCGGATCGTGATGTCATGGCGGTAAATGATGTCCCCTACATTCTCTTTATAAAATTCAATAAAGAAGAACTGACGAAAAATGGGTTTGAAAATATACTCAATACCATGACGCTCTTTTCTGAGCAAATTAAAAAAGACTATCCTGCGATGTTTATTTTTGTCTTTAAGGCGCCCCTGGAAACCTTGTTGGCTGCGTACACACGGGCATCCTATACGATAGTGTTCATAATACCGGTGATTGTCGTCACATTGGTCTTGACGGTAGAAACAACAAATATCACAATAAAAGCACGGAAACAGGAAGTGGCATTATTGCGGGATAGAGGAGCAGACACAACTCAAATCATTTTCTTGTTTATCCTGGAATTTATACTGGCAACAATAATTGGCATGCTACTAGGCATAACCTTCTCCTTTTTTTTGGCAGCATTGATCCCTGCATTCCCGGCAGGGACTTTCCAGCCACAAAGATTCAGCCTTTTCCTCAAAGAAACAAGAATTGCTGCGCCATTCTTTTTTGGAACGATAGCCGGGTTAGGAGCATTACTCATTGGTTTCGCCTTATTCAAAGTATGGTGGGAAATGTCACAATATCAACAACAAACAGATTATGGGCAAAAAGAACAGAAACAGCTAGAACGAAAAGTCCTCTTGGGAATACAAGTTGGAGGAACAATTATAACAATCATCGCTCTTTTATTGGCATTGATTAAAACACTGCCGCAAGTACGAGCAAAAGAGACATTCTCAGCAGCACTGGCAGCAGATGCAGGGTATGCCTTTATTCTAACAACTATTTTATTGGTCTTTCTGTCACTCTTCCTAGCAACAGAGGTAAGAGAGCGGTTATTCCCAAAAATGCACTGGCTCTACAAACGACTGCTGATAACAAAGGCATTCTTCCTGCAGAATAATTTGCGGCGAAAAGACAAACGCTTAAGTCAAATAACTTATGCAATGATCATTGCAACAGCAGTGATGACATTCTCGTTAGTAACAGCGGTGTCAATAGCACAAATGGATGCAAAGGAGCACGCCTACAGGAACGGAGCAGATTTACGGATAGCAACGTACCCCTTAGATGAGTCATTTAAAGAGAACATTAGTGCCATCGAAGAGATAAATGAAGTCGTGCCAATTTTCAAGACAAAAGGAAGCATTGCCTATAATGACTATACAGTGTATGGGGTGGAACCAACCAGCTACTCAAGGGTGGGAAAATGGGATGAAAGTAGCTTTCCAGAAGGAAACTCATTTGAAAACCTCTACGCGCTGGGGGAAACAGCAAATGGCATCATTATTGGGAAAAGACTGGCAGAGCAATTGAACTTAACAGTGGGCGACAATTTGCCATTAAACAATCTGCCGGGGGGAATTTACTCGAGAAGATTTACAATTGTGGGGATAATAAATTCAGCTCCAGGCTTGGGGCTGGCAGATGGGAGAAATCTGGAACTGCTGCAACCATACGACGGGTATGTGGTGATAAATGAGGACTATTTCAAAAATGAACTGGGAGTAAGAATGTGTCAATTATTTTTGGCAAGTGTCTATCCGGACGCAAGCGTTGAAACAGCAGCAGAAAAAGTAAACGAACTACTGGCAAATATTGAAGTGAATCCAGAGGAGTTGAACGAACAGTTCATAGGAACATTCATAACAAATTACCTCCCAAAAGCAAAGAATCTATTCTGGATGGCGGTGGGGATAATCGCAGTGGTAATGATAACACTGGTGGTGGTCTTCACCGATTTTACGTTGAAACAAAGAACACAAGAACTGGCAATAAAAATGGCACTAGGAGAAAAAAGAAGGGAGATAAGTAAAGAAATACTCACAGAACAGGCAATAATAAGCACAACAGCAACAATCATAGGAATGGGATTGGGAATAGCATTCGTCTGCGGAACGGCAAAACTGCTGATACCACTAATAACAGCACAAACGATCTTACCATTCACACTAACAATACCAGGAGGACTGCTGGCAGCAATGGCAATAACACAAATAATAATGAATTGCTTGGGAATAATGCCAACAATAAGAAAATACCGGAAAGAGAAAATAATAAGCACACTAAGAGGAGAATGAGAGGAAAAAAAGGAAAGGCAAAAAAACACGCAGCAAAAAAAAACAAAACAGAAAAAAGACCGGCAAAGAAGAGCTATTGTTTGTCTCGGAACTCACTTATCAGTCAGGCAACTTGTCGAGGGGGACTGGGAAAAATGAATTCTTGATGTCTTGTGCTATGGCAAGTTTAAAAAGAAGGCTGGAGCGGACACTTTGACCAGTTCAACAAGTAAAAACTGACAAAAAGAGCTCAGCCAATAGAGTGGCCCATTGACTTTTTGCAATTTAGAAAGGCAAAAAAAAGGCAGTTTGGAATTTAGAAGCACAGGAGGGGAAAAGCAAGGGAAAAAAAGCAGAAAAACAACTTAGAAAAAAGTGCATCGCAAACAAAAGGCAAAAACAAAACAAGAGTTAGAAAGCAACTCGAACCACACACGAAAATCTGCGAGTCGTTCACGCCAAACTCTTTTTACCGCATGAAAAACGACTGAGCTCGAAGGCAATTGCTCATTCCAGCAAACGACACGCCGTCCAGGCAATAGGCCCACAGCCGACAAAAATGTTCCGCTAGTAGAGTGGACCATTGATTTTTTAACGAGGTAGAAAGACAAAAGAAAACAACTTGGAAGATAACAACAGAAGAAAAAAAAGGAAAAAGTAAGAAGTTCAAGGAGCAAAGGAAACAAAAAAGAAGAACAGCCGGAAGAGGGGAAGAAAATGACTGAAAAAAAGGAAAAACAACTCAAAAAAGAGTAGCAACCCAAGACGGCAAAAATTTTTAAAGGAGTATTCTAATAAAATATAAAGACGCAAAAAAAACGCGTCAAAAAAAAACTTCTAAGTGGAAGGTACAAAAACTTTGATCAAGAAGGATTTAAGAAGAATGGTACTTCCTATCGCAGTAATGATATGTCTAAGTGTAATGCCATT
>DXJV01000099.1 GCA_019056785.1 Candidatus Heimdallarchaeota archaeon | reverse complement strand
TTAAGCTCCGTATACTTGTTAAAGATCAAATTTGAGGATAAAAGTGAAAAATGCATTGTTGTAAAGAAGTTTAAGGATTGGCTTGGCTTAAAATGGTTCCCCATAACTTTGTGGACTTTCGGAACGAAATCATTTGCCGTTTTAGGCGAGTCACGTCTTGAAAGGGAATATGCAATAAACAAGTTTTTACGAAACAAGGGCTTTAACACCCCGGAAATTTTGTATATAAGTCCAAAGGAAGGATTAATTTTTCAAGAGTATATTAGGGGCGTTCCGTCAGCAAACATTGTCAAACAAATTCTCTTAGACAAAAAGGAAAATTTAACTCAAAACTTAGAGTTTATCAGAAAAATTGGCGCTGAAATTGCAAGGGTTCATGCTCACGGCGTCTGCATTGGAGACACGAAACCAGAAAACATTTTGATAACAGATGACAAAAGAATATTCTTTATTGATTTGGAACAAGCAAGTAGAGATGGAAACAAATCGTGGGATGTGGCGGAATTTCTCTACTATTCTGGACATTATGCGCTTCCAACATCGCCGATAGGCGCAGTGAAAAAGCTAACGGAATCTTTCATTGAAGGATACCTAGATGCAGGAGGGGAAAATAAAGTCATTAAGGAGGCTGGCTCTGCGAAGTATACGAAGGTTTTCAGCATTTTCGCCCTTCCACATGTTATATTAACAATTTCAAATCTCTGCAAGAAGGTGGGAAAAGAATAATGGCGAAGGCCAAGACAACTCTGACCTTTTATGGAGGAGTCGGCGAGGTAGGCGGAAACAAGATTCTTCTAAAGGATAAAAATACAAGTATTTTCCTTGATTTTGGTATGCCTTTTAGTATTAGAAGCAAATATTATTCTGGGCCTTTTTTGGCGCCGAGAAGCGAAAAAAGCCTCATTGAACTTGGAATACTTCCAAAAATAAGGGGGTTATACAAGGACAGTAAAGAAACAAGCATAGACGCAGTTTTCATCTCGCATTCCCACCTCGACCATTCAGCCTACATATCCTTCATAAAAGACACAATTGAAATTCATCTGGGTAAGACTACGGAGGTAATACTTGAGGCAATAAGCGAAACGAGAAAAAGGGATTTAGAGCTCAATTTCAATCTGGAAAAAAGAAGGAATGAAGAAAAAATTAAAAATTTTAGAACCGGCAGCAAAATAAAGATTGGTAGCGTGGAGGTTGAGCCCGTTCATGTTGACCATTCTGTTCCCGGCGCTTATGGCTTTATAGTTCATACGTCTTCGGGAACAGTTGTTTATACGGGAGATTTTAGAATGCATGGAGCAAAATACCGTATGAGTATGGAGTTTGTTGAGAAAGCGGCTGAGGCTGAGCCGGTCGCGTTGATAACTGAAGCGACCAACTTGACTGGGGCGCATTATTCGTCTGAGAGGGAAGTTGAAGCGAAGCTTACGCAGATTGTTTCGCAATGTTCCGGACTTGTTTTGGCGGATTTTGCCCGCGCAGATGTGGACCGATTCCGCTCCTTCTATAATGCAGC
>DXJV01000018.1 GCA_019056785.1 Candidatus Heimdallarchaeota archaeon | reverse complement strand
CAGTGTAAAAATGCTTGAGACAGTTATTAATAAAACTAATGCTGCGAAAATTAAAGTTTGTCTTTTCAACTTAATCATTTTAACCTCCTTTTTTGCAAAATAACAGCAAAAACTATACCAATGTCAACATAAAAAAATTAATTATTGTTTCTTAAGGGTTTTTGAAAAATGATATGAATGTAAATTTATTTTGATGTGCAAATTACTAACATGATTATGTGCCATATCCGCACATTCAAATTTATTTTTTAGAATTTTCAAAGTAAAGTCTTGATAATAACGGATATGATAACCTTAGTTCTGGGTATTTTTTGAAAATGTTTATGACTCTTCTTCTTAATGCAAAGCGATTGGGATAACCAAGAATTTTCCATGCTTCAGTTTTTTTACCAGTCACCCTTAAAGCTTCCTCTATGTATCTTAGCTCAAATTCCGCAAGCTTTTTCGATATATCTACCGGAAATTTTACTTTTTCATCCTTAATTGCTAACTTCTTAAATTTGCTTATTTCTTCAGGCAGGAATCTTGGTTCTATTATTTCTTTTCCCGCTAATCTCGCTCGAAGGGTGCTGTATTCTATCGTCTGCTTAAGCTCTCTTACATTACCTGGCCAATCGTATTCCATAAGCATCTCAAACGCTTCCTCAGAAATTGAAACAACATCCGTTCGTTGTTGCTTTCTTATTATACCTAAAAAATGTTCGCAAAGCAACGGTATGTCATCCTTTCTTTCCCTTAACGGGGGAAGGTAAATTTCAAAGGTTTTTAGTCTGTAATAAAAGTCTTCTCTTAGTTCACCTCGTTTCATCATAGTTTCCAAGTCTCTGTGAGTAGCCATAACCCATTGGACATCTACTTTTATTGTTTTATTGCCACCTAAGCGTGTGAATTCTTTTGTTTCCAAAACTCTTAAAAGTTTGACTTGTACCGCAGGCTCAAGTTCACCTATTTCGTCGAGAAATAAAATTCCATTGTTGGCTTGTTCGATGAGTCCAATTCTTCGTGAGATAGCTCCTGTGAATGCTCCCTTTTCATGGCCAAAGAGGTCGCTCGATATGGTTTCTTTGTTTAATGACGCAAGTGAGGTTACTATATAGGGTCCGTCTTTTCTTACTCCTTGCTGATGAATAGCTCTCGCAACTAATTCTTTGCCCGTTCCTGTTTCTCCTCTTATAAGTACATTTATTTGTCCGTCTTCGGCTACAAGTTTAATTAACCTTCTTACTTCTTTTATTTTTGGATTTTCACCAACTATTTTCCATGGGTCGAATTGTTCTAATCTTGACTCAAGCCTTGAAATTTTTCTCTTTATTTTGCCTGTTTCGGAAAGGTTGTTTATGATTCTTTTGTAATCATCGAAACTAACCTTATTTTTTTGAATGAAATCGTCTGCGCCAAGTTTAAGGCTTTCTACTGCTACATCAATATCACCATAAGCAGTCATTATTAAAACAGGAATGTCAGGGTCCTCTGTTTTTATTATTTTTAAAAGCTCCAATCCTTTCTTGTCTTTTTGAGTTTCATCAAGTCTTATGTCCAGCAAAATGACATCATATTTGAATGGTTCAAATTTATCATTGGCTTCCTCAAAGCTGTGTGCCCTGACAATTTCGGATTCTTCCCCTAACGCGCGAGACAATGATTCAACGAATTCTTTGTCGTCATCTACTATTAAAATTCTCATATTTGTTATAATATTATTAATGTGTCTCTTTCATATAACCCTCGGCACCGAGAACAATCCCTCTCTCACACCCGGTCCGTTTCGGACTGCGTCTTTGTGGTCGAGCGTTTTGCCGGGTTCGTCGTCGCGAAGCTTTACTGGCTCTTCCAGCGGGCTAACCATGGGTTCGAGTCCATCCGTGGGAAGTTCGTTGACTTTTTCCACGAAATTTATTATCTGCTCGAACTGCACTCTGAATTTCTCGAGTTCCTCGCCCTCGAATCTTAGCTTTGCGAGGTTGGCAATGTGCCTTATTAATTTTTCGTCCACCCTCATTTTGCCTCCGTGAATGGTTCACCAAACTTTTTCGAGAATCTGGTCAAAAGTATTGCCTTCTGTTTCCTAACCGTTTCTGGGTCGGGGAATTTTGCTCCTTTGCCTCTTAAGATTTTTGATAGCATTCCCTCGTTCTCTATTTTCGACAGGTTTGCCATGGCTGCCAGCGCCTTGTGTCCCAGGTCGTCCACGGTTTTTCGCTTCTCGATGTCGGCTTGGGATGTGGTTTCAAGCATTGTCTGCGCCGCCCCCAT
>DXJV01000039.1 GCA_019056785.1 Candidatus Heimdallarchaeota archaeon | reverse complement strand
ATTAATCCCCGCACGATGCCAAAATGAAAAAACACGCCCATTTTAATCACATTTATCCAAAAGAGAAAGATTATAAGCAGACATTTCAGGATCATTCTCTGGCACAATAATCAATTCAAAATTATCAGGAAGAGACTCGAAAACTTGGGGGTTATCTAAAAGATAGCGCATTACTTCTTCTGTCAGAGAAATATTTTGTTCGACAACATCATTCATTTTCATACTCATAATTGTAGAACAAAAAAGAGCAGATTTTCTAAGAGGAAAATCCGCTCCTTAACAAGTATCACCATTTATCAAGCTACTTCAGGAATCTTATCCTGCATATTGGTCATTTCGATAACCAAACGCAAAATTTCATTAACCTTTTTGTCATCTGAGAAAAATTTAGCAACATCTGGCTCTAAAAGAACAAGATTTGTACCTTCTTTATAGCGTTGCGCGTATTTTCCTCGCACACCTGTTTTAAAAAAATCGTCTAAGTCGTATTCGGGAAGCAAGTCATCTATTACTTTAGCGGTTTTTTCTTTCATAAGATTTTCTCTCATTCTTGGTTAGCTTTCGTGAACTAATAATACGGATACAATTCTCACGTTCTGTATATGAAACCATGAGCAAGTTTTGACGAAGAGACCAGCCAACAATCATAAAACGGTCTTCATCGGCAGAATGTCCGGGATCGTAGTTGGTTACACTCAATTCATCGTTAAATACCGTCACCGCTTCTTGGAATGACACGTCATGCTTGCGTAAATTGTATTCTGCTTTGTTTGGATCCCATTCAAAATTCATCTGTAAATTCCTTAAACTAAATATACCATTAGTTCAAAGCCAAAAGCAAACAAAAAAGCAAAAGCCTCCCAAGACGTGGATTAATCTTGGAAGGCTTTTTGAGTGAAAAATAGCATGTTTATTCTAAATAAATGGCAACTCCGCAACGCATTGCCGCCTGCTTTAGCGCATTATCCAATGTTGCGATAGAGCATCCCGCACGCATGGCGAGATCAAGATAGGCTGCATCATACGTGGATAAATTTTGTTCACGAGCTAAATCTAAATTTTCACCAAAAATACGTTGTTGAGTGGAGTTTTCAACTTGAATCGAGAGTTCTCTCAATAATTCTTGAAAACGCACGGTATCAGCTTTGGTCATTCTCTTTCGCCGCTCGGCAGTAACAATCACATTGCTCACTTCTAAAAGCCAAATTTCGGGAGCTAATGCTGTGTTTTCTGCTAGGCTTTCTAAAACAGCATCGGCATAGGGATTGCTTTCATCATCAAAGCACCACGCCATCGTGACTGAAGTATCCAACACAAAAAAAGCCATTATGCACGTCCTTCTTCTATCATTTCTCGTAAATTACCTTCTAAACGTAGGGAACGGCGAAATATTTTTATATCGTTAATGACTTCTGAAACAGGTCGAGAAGGTTTCACTTCAGCAGGGGACATCACAACCACAGGTGATCCATACTTTGTGATTGTAATCTGCTCACCTTTTATCACGCGCTCAATTAGTTGGGAAAAATTCGTTTTAGCCTGATAGGCTCCGACCATCGTTGTCATAATAGAACTCCTTTTGTTTAGACCAGTCTAAGACCAGTCTATCACGTGCGAGATCGAAAGTCAATTTAAAAGCAAAAGCCTCCCAAGACATGGATTAATCCCGGAAGGCTTTTTGATTGAGCTCTACAAACCATGAAGCT
>DXJV01000030.1 GCA_019056785.1 Candidatus Heimdallarchaeota archaeon | reverse complement strand
CTGTTTTTCGTTCTTCTCGTACCTCACGAATGACTTTTAATTCAATTATTTCTTCCTCGCTTTGTTCAGGAAGTGTTTGGAAATGGTCGAAACGTCGTAAGAGGTCAAAGAAGAGGATGATCCCTAAGATAGCTGCAAAGTAAGAAAAAAGATGCATAAACGCGAATCCTACAGGTTTCGTTAGGTAGTCGATTTCCAGAAGGTTAAGAATGTTAGTGATAGGATAAATTAGAGCGAAAAGACCATAGACATACGGAAGCATGCTTTTTCCATAGCCAATAGCAACACGTTTTTTGAGTTTTCGTTGGAAAAAGTCATTTAATATAAAAGTAAAAATGAATAAGAGTGCTGTTGACAATTGAAAAATTTCGGTGATTTGCTCAATAAAAGCTTGATTCGTTCCAATTAAAAGGAGACTGAATTGGTAAAAAATAAAGGCAATCTTAATTCCAATCTCAACCACAAGTGTGGTTGCAGCAATGAAACCCCATTTTGATACCTTGAAATAATACAAACCTAACATGAGCATCCCTGCAGCAAGAACACCTATGAACACCGTAAAAATAGTGTTCGTGATTATCCGCTCAATGATGAGATATTGTTCCGGTAGAACGTTATGATATTTCACTTTGTAGAGAATATAGCGAATTAAAGTATAGGCAGTGTCAAAAACCAATAACCCTATCAAGAGTTTCGTGCCGGTTTTAGCAACATTCTTGGCATATCTATAGCTTACTCCCATCAGATCTCGCCATACACACATTGATATTGTTCTTCTTCTTACACCAAGAAGTAGTGCTTGCAACCTCTGGCATAAGAAGCTAACTATTTAAAGTTAATTGTGACTTAATAAGGTTTCTTCTCACTAATTTGCAAACTTTTGACTGAGATATATAGAGTATACTATTAACAAAGTCAAATTATCTGTTGGGATTGAAATGCCTAAGGTATTTGTGGGTAATAGTTAACTATATCAAAAAGAAACGAAAAGCAACATTAGCTGATGAATACAAAAAGAAGGAAGGATAAAAAACAGGTGAATTCTCAATAACAATTGGTTGCTTTTTCTCCAAGAACTACTTGAACATCTCATGTCTTTATCTACTAAATCGTAATAGGGTTGAATAAATATCTTTAAGAAACAATATTGAACGGATAAATAAAAGGTAGTGCAGTGAAATTGAGTCAAAATACAGATACAGGAGAGATTCTTAAGAATCGTGTTAAGGAAAACCCGGAGGATTTGGATTCATGGATTGATCTGGGTAGTTTTTTCTTACGAAGAAAGAATTTTGTTGAAGCAGAAAAGGCAGCAAGAAAAGCTCTTGAACTTGCACCTAAGAATTCTTTTAGTTGGTTTCAACTTGCCTTGGCATTAAGTGGTAAAAAGGATCTTGTTGAAGCCGAACAAGCTTATCGCGAAGCTATCAAAATTCGACCAGATTTCATTAATGCCTGGTTTAATTTGGGTCTCTTACTTGGGCAGCGAAATGATCTTCAAGGTGCAAAAGAAGTCTTTGAAGAGCTCCTTAAAATTAATCCTCAAGACTCCGTTGCTTTGAATTATCTTAGAAGAGTTTATTATGAACTTGGTGCCAAAGAGGAAGCAATAAATGCTTATCGAACATCGTTTAATATTGATCCTTCTCAATCTCGCACTGCATACAATTTGGCATTATTATTAAGTGAAAACAAAAAAACAGCAGAAGCTGAATATGTCTTGAGAAAAGCGCTGGATTTCAACCCTTTCTCCACAATTTTACTTCAATTACTTTACCAACTGTTAGGCATCAATCTTTACATTCCAAAAATTGTAAGTGCTACTTCGAAAAAAACCTTAAAATTTGGTTCTTATGAGGCAATCGTTGTTGGAGATATTATTACTTCGGGTCGCATTCAATATGAATTTGTTCTTTTTCTTTACGAGCAAGGAAAACAAGAACCAATACTTTTTGTGTCTGCTGAAAAAAACTCTTTGGCAACGGAAACAGACACAGCAGGATATTTCCTTTGTGTATTTGATGAACACGGTCACGTAAATTTTGGTTTATACGCCTCTTTAAACGATCTTGAATATTTCACAAAGAAAGCCTTAGAGATAATTGCGTCAAAATACAAATTCTCGTCTGAGGACATGCCAAAGTTAGCTTAAATGCTGTGAATCTAAAATTCGATTTTTACTATGTCACTCTTTGGTTTCCCTCTACTTGGAGTTATCCTTTCCTGAATTCTTAATTGTTTTTTTCAGAATTGCTCACTGAGAGGATAATTATTCACATAAATAGTAATATTTAAAACATTTATTTTACCAAAAGAAATTTGGCTATTAAAAAGAGTGTTTAAGCTTTTATTTCCTCGTGAAAGATAAAATTAAAAAACGGTTGTGGAAACGATGGGAAGAAAAAAAGCAGGAGAAAAAGCATTGACAAAAGCAAACAATAAAGAGAATAAAGAAAAAGAAGCTGTTACAGAACCTCCTACGAAAGGAGAGAGCGATGAAGTACAAAAGCAACAGGAAAAACTATTGGCAGTTGTGGAAGAAACGCTGGCAAAAGTGGAAGAACGCAAAGAGCTCAAAGAATTAATTACAAAGTTCGACAAGAAAGCGAAAGACTTCAAATTCAAAGACATTATTGAACAAAACGCTCAATTATTAGAGGCTGTAAAAAACGCTGAGAAAGAACGAGATGACTATCTGGCACTGCTTCAAAGATTCAAGGCAGACTTTGAAAACTATAAAAAGAGAGCTCAAAAACAAGCAGAAACAAATGTTCGATTCTCTTCTGAAAAGATCATCTCCAAAATCTTCGAACCCATTGAAGATATTGACCGGGCGATTAAATTTGCTCAGAAAAACAATCATGATACCGTGCCTTTAGAGGGATTAACGATCATTTATCAGAAATTGAGCCGCATTCTCGAAGATGAGGGTGTAAAGATCATTAATCCTGTGGAAGGCGAGAAATTCGACCCGCGCTTTCATGAAGCAATCGTGACAGACCGTTCTGGTCGTTTCGAACCAGATAAGGTTGTAAAAACAATAGAACGAGGATATATGCTTAATGACCGTGTATTGCGTGCTGCAAAAATCATGGTTTCTGCTGAAACTGCTCCAGAAAGCAGCCAAGAACAAAATGAAACATAGAAAAATAGTGATGATTATTCTTCCAAAAACAAAAAGAAGGTGAAGAAACATGGCAAAAGTTGTTGGAATTGATTTAGGAACAACAAATTCTGCGATAGCATATATGGAAGGTGGTACACCAACCATCATAACAAATGCCGAGGGCGGCAGAATCACTCCTTCTGTTGTGACTATTACAGAAGATGGTGAAATCATTGTAGGTGAGATTGCTAAACGACAAGCGATCTCAAAACCTGAGCGAACAATTCGTTCGATAAAAAGAAAGATGGGCACCACCTATAAAGTGAAAATCGATAAGAAAGAATACACGCCCCAAGAGATCTCAGCGATGATTCTACGAAAATTGAAGAAAGATGCTGAGGACTTTTTGGGAGAAGAAATTAAACAGGCAGTAATTACTTGTCCGGCATACTTTACAGATAGCCAAAGACAGGCAACAAAAGATGCCGGGAAAATTGCCGGCTTAGAAGTTCTTCGAATTATTAATGAACCCACAGCGGCTTGCCTGGCTTATGGTGTTGGAAAGGATAGGGAAGAAACCGTCTTGGTCTTTGATCTTGGTGGTGGGACATTTGATGTCTCTATTCTTGAAACCTATAATGTTGATGGTGATTCCATGTTTGAAGTTAAAGCCACCAGTGGTAATAATTATCTGGGGGGAGACGACTTCGATGAGCGGATCATGAATTGGGTTGTTGATAAATTTAAAAAAGGGGAAGGAATCGACCTTAGTAAAGATAAAACGGCAATGCAACGAATAAAAGAAGCTTCCGAGAAAGCAAAAATCGAGCTTTCTACCAAGCAAAGAGCTTTTGTTGATATTCCTTATATTACTGTTGGCAAAGATGGCCAACCGAAAAACATCAACTACGAATTAACGCGTGTGCAATTCCAGCGTATGACCGAAGATTTGGTAGAAAAGTGCATGGGACCAACCAAACAAGCCTTAAGAGACGCGAAAAAAGAGCCAAAAGATATTGACAAAGTTCTTCTTGTCGGTGGCGCGACTCGGATGCCTGCAGTACGAGAAGCCATCAGTAAGATGTTTGGTGAATCGAAAATCTATAAAGGAATTAATCCCGATGAATGTGTCGCCATTGGTGCTGCTGTACAGGCTGGAGTCATAAAAGGCGATGTGAAAGATGTTCTTTTGTTAGACGTCACTCCTTTGACGCTCGGCATCGAAACACTTGGAGGAATTTTTGACCCATTAGTGGAACGAAATACAACTATTCCTACAAGCAAAAGTAAGATTTACTCGACAGCAACAGACAATCAGCCTTCTGTTGAAATCCATGTCTTACAAGGCGAGCGAAAGTTTGCAAAAGATAATACAACCTTGGGACGTTTTCAACTCGTTGGCATTCCCCCTGCTCCTCGAGGCGTGCCAAAAATAGAGGTCACATTCGATATAGATGTAGATGGTATTGTACATGTGCGGGCAAAAGATCTTGGAACCGGAAACGAACAAGAGATAACAGTAACCTCGCCAACAGGCATTACAGAGAAAGACATCGAACGAATGGTTGAAGACGCGAGAAAATACGAAGAGGAGGACAAGAAACGGCTTGAACAAGTGCAACTGAAAAATGATGCTGACCAGCTCGTCTATACTGTCGATAAATTGCTCAAAGATAACAAAGATAAATTCTCGGAAGATGATGTGAAGCCCATCAAGTCATTACAAGAGGAATTGAAACAAGCTCTCACAACTGATAACTATGACGACATTCGGAAGAAGAAAGATGCTTTGTTGGAGGAGGTGCAGAAGCTTTCTGCAAAACTTTATCAGCAAGCCGGTGGCCAAGCTGGCGCTGCAGGATTTGATCCCAGCCAATTTGCTCAGGGTGGAGCCGGTGGTCCAACATTCACACCTCCTGGAACAAAAGCAAAACCCGAAGAAGAACACATTGTTGATGTCGAGTATGAAGTTGAAGATGAAGATGAGAAGTAATTCAAGGCAAAGCTAATCGCCTAAACTGCTTTCTTGCATTTTTTCTTTTTTTTCTCTTACAAAGGATATTTTTTCCCATATTTATCTCGGCCGTATTTCCCGAAATCAGTTAATTTTGCTAAAGTTTCTTTCGGAAGAACTGGTCCTTCAATACAAAGCCTGATCCCAAGCGGGTCAAGTGAACATTGCCCACAAAGACCAATGGCACATTTGAAATATCTGTCTGCAAGACTGGCTTCTAAGGGGAGACTCCAAGTTGTTGCTAACTGAAATACTTTATACATCATTCGTTCAGGACCGCAAGTGTATAAATAATCCCAATTAGGGTTGTTCTGGTAGAGATGTTGCAAACCATCTGTTGCGAAGCCCTTAAAACCATAACTGCCATCATCTGTGGTTGGAAAATAGTGAAAAAGCGACTTCTTTTGGGCTAATGCTTCAAAATAAGAGCGAAAAGCAAGTTCCTTTTTGGACTTTGCACCATGAACCAGAGTGACCTCGAGTCCTTCTTCTATCGCTTTTTCTGCGAGAAATTTCGTTGGGGCAATTCCTGTCCCTCCTCCAATAATGGCAATTCTTTTCCCCTTTAAACTAAAGCTCTTTCCATAAGGGCCTCGAACACCAATTAATGCCCCCTCTTTCAATTGATGAAGTGCTTTCGTGGTTTTGCCTATTCTTGCGATGGCAAAGGTTAACTTGCCATTTATTGGATCAGAAGAAGCAATTCCCATGGGTTTTTCATCATTACCCAATAACCATAGCATGACAAATTGCCCGGGGAGGGCTTTTTGGGCCATTTCTGGAATTTTTACGACAATAGATTTTACCGGCGTTGTTGCAGATGCTGGTGTTTCCATAACAATTTTCTCAATAGGAACAACTGTTAATTTACCATACTTTGTGACAGTCATTTTTTACATCTCCGAGTTTTCATGTGCCAATCCTATTAATTCAGTTATGGATGTAAAACCTTCTTGCTTCAAGTAAGTCTTTATCTTCTCTGCAAAATCAGAAAAGAGATTTATCTGTTCTACATTACCATAATAAGCTAATGCTGTGCCAATTTGTACTGCTGATGCTCCTGCAAGAAAGAACTCAATAACATCTTGCCACGAAGAAATCCCCCCTACTCCAATAATTGGCACTTTTTTCCCGAATTTAGCATACAAATCGAAAACGCATTTCAAAGCAACAGGTTTAATACACGGCCCAGAAAGCCCGCCAAATTTATTGGCTAAAATAGGCATTCGATAAGTGATATCAATTGCCATCGCTCGAAGTGTATTAATAAGAACAATGCCATCTGCTCCTCCAGCTAAGGCTGCCTCTGCTGGAACACTCAAGTCGGTGAGATTTGGAGAAATCTTAACAAAAACAGGTTTCTTAGTGATTTGCTTTACTTCTCGAGTGATCTCTTCGACAAGAGCACTGTCTTGCCCAATGATAGCTCCATATTTTCCACCATGAGGGCAGGAGATATTTAATTCAAAAGCGGATGGTTGTGCTTTATTGATAATTCTAGCAACTTCACAAAATTCTTGGCAATCCTTTCCAAATATGCTGGCAAAAATTGGTTTTACAGATTGCTTTTTGAATTCCTTGATCTCCTCCACAAAATCTTTACTGCCGGGGTTGGGTAGTCCCATAGCGTTAAGAATATTCCCTCCTCCTAATTCAACAACTGTTGGATTATTATAGCCCTCGCGAGGTTCTAGCCCAATTGACTTTGTTGTTATAGCTCCGGCACCTGCATTTGCTATACGAAGCATTAATGCAGCATTAACCCCCAACACTCCCGAAGCAAGAATAAAAGGATTTTCTAATTGAATCACACCGAGCTTTGTTTGCAGCATTTTCTACAATCTCCACGTAGAAAGTCTAAAAAAGCTATTCTAAAACCTTTTGGAGAAAAGGTAAAAAGAAAAAGTTAGCTTTGGGTTAGCTTTCTGTAACCCAAGCATAAATGTTGTCGTAATGTGAGTTGGCATTGGCAAAACTAATTAATCCAACATAACCGGTAGAAATGCGCCCATCAGTCCACTCGAGAGTGGGTGTGTCAGAATTGTCAATATAAAGTCCCATATTTGCCCCATCAGCAATAACACGCCATGAGTACCATCGATTATTAACTCGATTCCAATCAACTTCAGCTATCTTGTACCAATTCCAGCCATCAGCATCTTCTTCAACATAGTGAACAGTTATTTTATCAGGTTGAATCTGGTCGCTTGCTGTTGCCCAATCGAAATAGTCTGTTTCCCCAGTAAAGGGTCCATTTCTCGGGCTTGGATGGTCGCGAGTGTACCAGACAATGTAGAATTTTGCATATTCACCTGAATCGTCGTATCGGAAGATAATTCCATTGGCATCATCATCATTTGTTCTAAGGTCGTAGGAGATATTCACACTCGCAAAGTTTCGAAGCGGATCCTCTAAAATAATAAATTGACAGTCATTGCTTGTACAATGCCAATAATGATTTCCGGACTCTTCTGCAAGAACCCAATCAGAAAGGTTGTGATACCCTCCTCCGTGGATATAGAACAAAGTGTGTGTCCAACCGGATGGTAGGCCACTTTCAAAATCCTCTTCGTAAAGTAAAACGAAACGGCTGAATTTTCCTGGAACCTTGAATTCAAAACTAATTTCCTTACCATTGTCATAAGCAAGTGTTACATAGATCAGCTCTCCAGATCCGAGTTCATCAGCTGCACTTGCTGCTTCAAAGACAATATCTCGGCGTTCACTACTACCAATAACATATGTTTCTTCTGCTAATGCCCAGGATATTGCCTCGCCATCTTTCGTGATGGAAACACTTGAAATGGTAACTTCTGCAGTGCCAATATTTTGAATGTCTGTTGTGATTTTATCCGCATAATAGGTTGCATCGGTGTCTTCAAGTTCATAGCCAAAGATCACAAGCTCACCTTTACCTCTGAGTAAAGGTACAACAACAAAGTAAACAATCGCAGCAGCAGTAACAGTCAACGCAATGAGCAAAATGGTTGCAATTACGGGTGAAATTGCCTTTCGTCTTCTCCATAATTTCTTGACTTTTGCAAACAAATCTATCACCATTATAGTTTAACCTTTTTTTCTCAAGAAACAATTAAAAAGTTGCTTTTACGGCATAAGTGATAGAAATAGAAAAAAAAGGTGCATTTTTTCTTATCTGAGTCATTGATTTGAACTGCACTCATTATAAAATGTGTAGAAAAGTAATTACAGGAAGAGAAAGGAAAAAATTAGAGGTGGTTCATCCACCTTCAGTGCGAGCGATCAAATAGACCTTCTCATAGTCCGTTAAACCTACCTCTTCAAAAGTTTCATTATCATCTAATTGTCTACCTCGATACACAACAATAACTGCACTTGCAGGAATTCGCTTCTGGCGTGAGATCTCTCTTTTCAATTCAGAGACTGTTGCGTTTGGTTTTACTTCGACATCTATTACTCCGCCGCCGATGGCTGATACAACCCTGATTATCATTTTAGTAACACCTATCAATTGTTTTAATTCTACATTATAATAATTTCTTTTCCAATATAAACAATTTCAAATTAACAATCATTCTTTTTTCTGTTTTTCTATTAGTTGTTCTCGTTGCTTGTTAATTAATGCTGCCATTAAACCCCCTCCAAAACCATTATCTATATTTACAACTGCAACATTCGGAGCACAACTATTGAGCATTGTTAATAAAGCCGAAATTCCGTGGAAGTTCGCGCCATAGCCAACAGAGGTGGGAATGGCAATAATCGGGCATGCTGCCAAGCCGGCGATAACGGAAGCAAGCGCGCCTTCCATCCCTGCAATGGCAACGATAACATTTGCTTCAAAGATCTGTTCTTTATAATTCAACAAACGATGAATGCCAGCAACTCCAACATCAAAAATACGTTCAACATTTGCACCCATTAATTCCGCAGTTAGAGCAGCTTCTTCGGCAATAGGGATATCTGCTGTACCGCCACAGATGATTAATACCTTCCCAACTTTTATTCGTGGTTTCTTTTCGATATAGATTATTTTTGCTTGGGCATTAAATTGTAATTGAGGGTCGATTTTTTTAAGTTCGGTATAGATGCTCTTAGAAGCTCGTGTAAGGAGGATGTTTTTGTTCTTTTCATTTAAAGAAGAAAAGATGGTTTTGATTTGTTCTATTGTTTTTCCAGGGCAATAAACAACTTCCGGGAAACCTTTTCGAAGTGCTCTATGGTGGTCAATCTTTGCGTAACCAAGGTCCTCGAAGGGGAGGTCCTTCAATTGTTGCAAGACCTTTTCAAGTGTTAGTCTGCCCTCTTTAAACCTTAAGAGTAGTTCTTTTAGATAATGTTCATCCATTTAGGGGGCCTCAAAAGCTCTTTTTTAGCTTTTTTTCTAATCGCTTATATTCATAGAGCCTCTTTTATATCCTTCTAAATCTATTGTTATAAATTTAAATCCCAGCACTTTTAATTTCTCTGAAACTGCAGGGGCTTTTATAGCTAACTCTCGTATTTGCTTTTTATCTACCTCTATTCTAGCAAGTTGCCCATGCATGCGGAGGCGAACTTGCTTGAAGCCTAAGGATTTTAAGTACTCCTCCCCTTGGAAAACGGCAGCCAATTTTTCCTGAGTAATCTTTTCTCCGAAAGGGAATCGGGTGGCAAGACAAGGGGATGAAGGTTTGTCCCAGACTGGAATGCCATTTTCTTTTGCTAATACTCGAATTTCTTTTTTTGTTAACCCCACTTCTAGCAAGGGGCTTCTTCCCTGGAGCTCTTGAACGGCTTTCATTCCTGGCCGGTAATCATCTAGGTCGCTAAAATTGGAGCCCTCAATAATTACTCCTTCATACTTATTCTCCTTACAATAATTGATGATTAATTGTAGTGAAGATTTTTTACAAAGATAGCACCGATTTGGCGGGTTAGTTTCGAACCACTTGAAATGATCGTCAATATCTTTGGTAATGATCTTATGTGAAATGCCGATTTTTTTAGCGAGGTTTTTTGCTTGGGCCAATTCCTCAGAGGGGATTAATGGAGAAGCAATGGTTATTGCTATAGCATTCTTGCCTAAAAGACGATGAGCTACAACAGTTAAAAAAGTGCTATCTACTCCCCCCGAAAAAGCCACTATGACTTTCCCGAAAGAGAGTAGTAATTCTTGTAATTGCTGGTATTTCTCTTCCAAATCTTTTTTTTTCGTCATCTATCTCAACACAAGGAGGAATGTCGTGGTAAAAACATCTGTCCAAGTTTTACCGAATTTTGTGCTCAGAAAAGCGGTGACAGTAATAGTGTAATTCTCACCAATTGTCACATCTGCCGGATCAATCCATGCGCCTGAGCTAACTCTCTTTGTTCCCTCAAAATTGTAGACGACAGACCAATTATTAGCGCCTAAGATTTCACCGGTAGTGGTGTTTGAAATTTGGAGCTCAAAGAATCTGAGCTGTTGATGCCAGTGGCCTGGGCAGCTCAAATAGACATCTGCAAAAAGAAAGAGATAATCAGCATCATGAAGTGTGTATTGTTTAGCGCCATCAAAGACAACATTTTCAATACCAAAGGGGGCATTCCAATCAGCTGCAAGGGTGTCAACAATAGGAATGAAGACAATTATTGTAAGAATTAAGGCTGGAATAAGGATGTTTTTATGCTTGGCTGTCTTTCGATAGAAGCTTTTCAAGCGGTCGTAAAATGTTTTATCTTCAGCAGATGCTTTTTCTTCCAAGCTCTTATCTTTTTCCTCTTCCTCCTCTTCACTGAAAATATCTTTCTCTTTTTCTTTCTTCCCACCAAAAGAGCTAAAAACCCATGTTCCTAGTAAAATCACCCCGATAATAACAAAAAGCACTATCCTGCCGGTGGGTGTTTTGAAATAACTGATAATCCCTCCAAGATAAGGAATTCTTCCAACAACTTTTCCAATCACTCGACTTTGATGGATAGTTAATTCATTAATCCCCCCACCCGTTACAAATTCATCATTTGTGTCGGGATTGTCACCTTTTGTAGTAAACCAATACTCACCTGTAACATTATCTTGATACACTCGATTGACACGATGAACGATGGGCTCACTTTCATAATCTAGTTCTGTCGGATCAGTTAGATTTTGCCGATAGAAGACAATGGTGTCACCTGCTTTTATTTCAGAAGGTGCAACCCCTCGAACAATTAACATATCTTTTCTGATATCATTTGTTCCTCCAAAATTCCCTCGGTTTGAGCCATAGTACGTTGGTTCCATAGATTCACTTGTTACCACCACAAGGGGCGTGTCAGTATGAAGGGCTGCAGCTAAAATCCAATTAAAACTAAAGACAAGTAAAATTGCCAAACCTAAAAACAATGCAATTTCGATAACTTCTTTAATGGTTTCTTTCCGGGATGTTTTTTTTTCTGTTGGCTTTTGCTCTTGCTTTTCTTGAGACATTATTCTATACGCATCCTTATCCTATAATGATAGAGGTAATAAACTTATAAATATAAAAATATACTTTCTTGAATTGGAATCAAGAACAAGATTTTACGAGTTGATTAACTTGAATTTCAACGAAATTGTCTCACAACCTGGAAACTTTTTATTGGTTGGTTGTGACTCTTCAAAAGAGCAAGATGCGATGAGTGAATTTTGGCATGTGTTGATAAAATATTGCCGGATAACTCCTGTTGAAGTTTTTCAATTGCCAATACGGGGTCTCTTCCTTGTGGTAATTACTGAAGAACCAATTACCACCCTGAAAAAAGTCGACGAAACAATAAAAACAAAAGTTTTCCAATTCAAATATTGCCGACGAGCAACAGCAATTGAGCAGATCGTTAAAAGCGATCCTGAAGAGATAATCCAAGCACTTGTCCCGAAAATGGAGTTAATACCTGAAAGTGATACTTGGCGTATCAGCTTAAATAAGCGACACACAACCATCGCACGAAATGAACTTATTAATACTATAGCTTCTCATCCAAAAGCTCCGAAAGGTAAAGTTTCATTACAGCATCCAAAATGGTATCTTGTCGTAGAAATAATTGGTGAATGGTGTGGAGTTGGTGTTTACAATGAAAACCCTGTTTTTACTTTTGCAGAACAATAAGTGTTATTTTTGTAATTCCAACAGCGCTGATTTTTCAACAACCAATTTTTCAATTGTAACTTTTCGCTCGTTAGCAGTTTGAGGTGAAAACAGATCTATCAATGCATCATCCAGATGATGGATTGCTAATAAACGGGTATAATCTTGAGGGTGAAAATTATCAATATTGTTTTGGTAATTTTCAAAAGGAATCTTGAGTGCCGTTAGGAATTGTCCAAAGTCAAAGGTGGGTGTGCTGTCTTTTTTACGCAGGGTTTTAGCTAAAAGCTGAACTAATAATAACTCGTGGGTTTTTTCAGAAATGCCTACTAAAAGAATTGCTTTGTTTATCTGTCTAACGCCGGCCAAATACAACATAATTTCAGCATCGATTTTTTTCGCAATGTTTGTTTGCTGGGTAAAGGAGCGTAAAGCAAAATGAATACATGCTTTAAGATGAAGCATACCGGCAACAGCATCTTTATCGAGAAGCAAAAGTACGGTCACTGGTTCTTGGTGCTTTTGCTCTTGAGTCAAATTTGAAATAATGGTTGTAACTTGCTTGGAGGAGAGAGGTTTAAGTAATCTTACTGATGAAACAATAACTTGATGATCATCCACAATCTGCAAGCTTAGGCACCCTTAAACAAATAAATAGATAAAATGATTTAAAATTATTGCAATCTGTTTTAGAAGTGCCAAAAGTAAAATAAACTTAGGTACTATCATTCATGATAAGAAAAAAGGATAGAATGATTAATGGTAGCATTCCAAGTGCTTACACTCGAACAAATCTGGGATGACTGTTTAAAGTTAGCGAAGAAAATAGATGAATCAAAGTTTTCGCCAGATATTTTAATTTGCATCTCGCGTGGCGGCTTGGTTGTTGGGAGATTTTTAAGTGATATGCTTCGGCTTTCTATGCTTCGAGTGATCGGTGTAGAATTTTACAAAGGAATAAACACTCGAGCAAAACAACCGCGTATCACTCAAGATTTAATAGAAAATGTGGCAAAGAAAAGAGTTCTCGTTATTGATGATGTTGCTGATACCGGCGCAAGTTTAGCTTTCATTAAAGAGTATTTATTGAGAAAAAAGCCTGTGGCATTGAAAACAGCAACACTTCACTATAAGCCGAAGTCCGCAATAAAACCTGATTTTTATGTTTTAGAAACGACAGATTGGCTTGTTTATCCATGGGAATACTTTGAATTCTCATATACATATGTTCAGGAAGAACTTGAACGTGGGAAAACTTTACAAGAAATTCTTGCAAATCTCGAGGAAAATTTACTGCCAAATAAAGTACTTGAAAAAGTAAAAGAAGAAATGGAAAACAGCAATTAACTCTTAGAAATTGCTCTTTTCCTTACATGGGTTCTTGTAAACGTTTTCGAATGAAATTGGGCATAACATAGCCGATGTAAGCAAATATTAGCATCAGAATTGCAAAGGCATATGCCAAGTAGAAGAATGCCGAATAATCGATTGGGATGATATTGTCCACTGCAAATGACACGTAAATCAGAATGCCTACAACGCCTGAGCCAATGATAAACCGGAAACCAACTTTTTCCCATTTAAATGTTGCCTGTCGAAGTGGTTTTACAGTGAAAATGATCAAAGCACTGAATGAAACAAAAGTTAGCATAACATGATAGAGAGTGATTGTCATGCTGTATTCTGGAGTGAGAGGATTTCGGATAAGATTTGAAATGAGCAAGCCAACAGTTACACCATTTAATATCCCAAAGCTGAAGGGGAGGAACATTCCTGTCGAACGGAAAAATGGCGATTGTGAAAAAACAATTGCTACAAATGTTAAAATTAAAACGTTGCTCACCGCTGAAAAGAGATATCCAAGATTAATGCCTATTCCGGCGTAATTAATTGAATCATCGATCAGATGCAAGTCAACTGCTACATAAGTAACGTATCTCATAACCATTAAACAAATGATTGCTATCTCCCAGAAGGTAAAGGCAGTTGCTAATGCTAATGCTGCCGGCTTTCGCCGTTCTCGATATTTCTTAAAGAGCATAATTACAATGAAAGTTGCAAAGAAGAACACAAATGTTTCTACTATTGCTGCTGGTAAGTATAATGACATCTTATTTTACCTCCAAAGTTTTTTCTTTGTACCGGTCTCTTAACCATTTTGGCATCACATAACCAAAATAGGCTAAAATACAGAGTAAAATCCCAAAAGCCCAGCCAATTATATTGAAAATTGTGTACCCCTCATTAAAGAGTGGGATGAATGTTTGTGCTAATTCATCTAATGCTAGGAAAACATACACTAAAATACCTGCAATCGCCGAATAAACTATGAAGCTGAATCCTGCTTTTTCCCAGCGAAATGTTGCTTTTCTTCGTTGTCGTGCACTCAAGCTAAGTAATAAAGTGAATGAGAAGAAGGTCAGAACAAGATGGTAAATGATCTGATTTAAAGAGTAGGCAGGATTTAGGTAAGAAACCACATCGGTAAATACAAAACTCTGCATAATTGAGTCTACAACAAAACCAATCGTAACTCCATTCAATAAGCCATTCACAATGGGGATAATCTTTTTTGTTTTGCGAAAGATTGGTGCTTGACTATAAATTTGTGAAACAAAGAGCACCATTAATGCATTGCTTAGGGCAGAAAATGCATAGCCAAGGTTGATCCCATAGCGAGCATACTGAATTACTCCAACTTGTGGAGTTGAATAGTTTAAATAATGAATTAATCCAAAAATAAATACTATCAGGCTAGCAAAATCCCACATTAAGAACGTAAATGCAAGGGTTAATGCCGGCAGTCTTTTTCTTTGGAAATATTTGATAAAGAGTAATATCACAATTATTGATACCGAAAAAGCCGTAATGGCCATCATTATTAATGATTGCAAGTTTGGGATAGTTGGTATATCAAGTTCAGCCATTTTAGTAGTACACCTTCCTTTTCACCAGAATGCCTCTTTCATTTTGTCAATTGGGGACTGTTCTTTTAAATTCCATTGGATAATTTCATCCATGGTATCTTTGAAGGCAAGAATTTTTGCAGGATCTTTTGTGACATAAATTTTATCAAAACTCTTTAAAATTTCGAGTGCCACGCTTTCCCAAAAATTCATTACCTCTTCTTTTGCTATCTTGTTAAAAGTAATGGCTATCGATAAATTCTTTATCGCGACAATCATTGTTTTCCCATTATTTGCAAGATCAAGCTTAAAGACTCCTTTCTCGAGTTTTACTGCAATTTCCCGAATTTTCTCAAGTGAATCTTTAAAAGCATCAGCTTTGGGATCGACTTCACCATAGAGAGAAGTAAGAATGATACTTTGGGATTCTTTCGAGAAAATGATCGCATGTTCGAGCATATGTTCAAATCTCCTATTTAATATTATACAATAACCAAGAGTAACTAGCTACTAATGTTTATCTCGAATAGCTAAATAAATAATACCCTTGAAGCAAAAGACTGGGTTTTCGTTCTTGAAAACAATGCCAATAATTTTATTTTGAGAAAAAAAGTCAATCTTTGTGTGAATAATCGTGGAACCAAAAACCGGCTCGTGGCATCGCTATGTTGCCCCAGGGCGCATCTGTCTCTATGGCGAGCATCAAGACTATCTCCACCTCACTGTTGTCCCCGCGGCAATTAGTTTACAAACACAAATTGCTATGAGAAAGACAGATGGTGATAAAATTTCCTTGTATTCACGAGAGCTTGATAAGAAAGATGTCATTTTACCAAACAACAAGATCACTCTTGCAAATAATGAGTTCGATTACTTTCGCGCTATTATCCTTGCACTTTTTCAAAAAGGAATGGTCTCTAAGCTTCCTGGGTTCGATGTTACCGTTCAGAGCGACATCCCTATCGGTTCGGGTTTATCCTCTTCTGCGGCCCTTCTCGTCGCTTGGCTTACAGCATTAAATTACGAGTTGGAATTATCCCTAACTAAGCGAGAAATAGCCAATGTGTGCTTTCTTGCGGAACATGATCTCTTAAAAATTAATTGTGGAATAATGGACCAATATGCTGCTTCTCTTGGGGGCATTTTTGCCTTAGACTGTTCAGAACCGCCTTATTCTCTCACCAAATTCGCGTTTGACTTTCCTGGTTTGGTGATAGGTGACTCCAAACTTAGACGAAAGGCGAACAATCCCTTAACACTTTTAAAGCAACAATTACAAATGGGATTAAAAAAACTCGCACCGGAAGTCCAATCATATCGTACGCTTAATTTTGAACATTTAGAAAACAAACAACTAACAGCTATAGAACGACAAAAACTCTATGGCATCTTGAAAATTCGCGAGATAACGAAGCAAGCAATAAAAGAACTTCAAAAACAAAAAAATCATGACCTCGAGTTTTTAGGGCGTGCCTTAACAGAGCAGCACACTATATTGGCCGAATATTTAGGGGTCTCTATTCCCAAACTCGATCTCTTAGTAAAGGAAGCGTTGACTGCCGGGGCATTGGGTGCAAAATTAACTGGAGCTGGTTTGGGTGGTTGTATTGTTGCATTTGCTCCTGGAAAAGAAGCGGCAGTAGCCAAGGCAATTGAGCGTGCAGGAGGAAAAGCTTTACAGTGCAACATAGATTTTCAAGGCGCACGAAAAACATCCAACGTTTAACTGATGGTGCAAGGACACTTTTTACGACTTATACCGTTCTACCTACAAGTCGTGGGTTTATCATTCCCTCTAAAATCAAATATTCGATTTCCCTTTTGATTGTTTCAGGTGGGAATTTTAATTGCTGTGAGATTTTGTTAATATCAATATTGCCTATTTCTTGATAACTTAAAGCAAGCTGTTTAACTTCGTTTCGTAATTGGAGATAAGTATAGAGTACTGTTTGATCCTCATTTAATCGTGCTTGGAACTTTTGTGGGAGGTATTCCAATCGAATGACATTCAATGCTTCATTGTTGGTTAAAGCAGTGTTCTGGGCAACCTCTGCAATAGTTGCCTTTCCGGTTTCTGATAGTTTAGCATCAAGGAATTCAAAGATACTATTTAGTTGCTCGCTCGAGACAAATAGGCCAATGGGGAAGTACTTTCCTTCGATTTCTTTCCTGGCATACAAATCATGAATAAGAACATTCACAAGAGGTGCAATGGGCTGTTCTTTCATGTAGGTGTGAATACTTAGTTTTCCGGTTTGGAAAATGTCTTTCTTTATTTGTTCTCTATAAGAATCAACAAAGTCTCGAATGCTACGTTCAAATTTCACATTCACTTTTGTAGCAAGATCCTGAGCAAAAATTATATCACCTGTTTTTAACGCGTTTATTGTCTCAAAAATAGCTTGATAATTTTTAGACTTCAAGACGCGTTGATCGGTAATTTTCTCGAAGAGCTCATCAATTGCTTGAAAGTCCCATTTCTGTAATTTGCGCATTAATGTTCGTACGAGTAAATCAAGGAAGAGTTCAATAATCTTCATATCATTAACGGCTGTTAGATACTTGAACATAAACTCATCATAAATGTTCATTTCTTTTTCAAGGTCGTCAAGTTGATTATAGATGTCTGTTGCAGCAAAGAGATAAGGAATCGAATCGTAAACAAGTTCTTTCTTTCGAGATTTGAGCATTGAATCTACACTTTGAAGAGCTTTCCCTGCTAGTGTTTGGGCTTGTTTGGTTTCATTGCGATTTGCATAAACCATGCCGGGAATAAGGAAGCATAAATAACCATCTTGTGTGGGGGTACTTTCAAAGAGTTTCTCAATCGTACTTGCAATGATTTTAATGCTTCGTTCATCTTCCGAGAGCTCATAATTCTCCAATGCGGCAGAATAATAGTATAATCCTTCTTTGATATTCCTCTCTTTTAATCGCTGGTCTCCAAAAGTTGCACAAGCAATTGCTACTTTTGCAATAAAAGCTTCATTTTTACAAAGGGCAAATATCCTTCCTGCTGCTTTAAGATAATCAATTGATTCTTTTAAATGCCTCTTCTGAGCGGCTTCTTTTCCTAATTCGAAGCATCTTCTCCCAAGGTTTACGACTTGTTGAACTTGTCCAAGGCCATTTGAACCAATAGCTAGAATTTCATAGAGAAGCTCCAAGCCTTTTGTTCTTCTTCGAACCATCGATTCTAATGTTTCCAAAACCTTTTCAATAACAGCATTGCCCAATTCAACTTGCTGGGTTATTACTGCGAGTTGAAGGGTCTGGTTAATAACATTAATCGCTTGATCGAATGTTTCTTGTTTTTGCAAGAGCGTTTCAGCAATTTGATACCACTCAAAAATCATATTGGACAAGCTTAAGTTTCCTAAAATAGCCAAGGAATAATTTGCTTCCAAGATCGAGTTTAAAAGTCTGAGAACATTTTGCCGGGCAAAAATCACTATTTCAAGATTTTCCTCCTCCAATGCTACCTGATTTAGGAAAATGATGGGAAGAAGAATAACGGGATAGAGTTCTTGGTTAGCGAGTTTTTCTGTTATACCGATCAACATATTAATTACTTTGATCCCGTATTCTCGCGTGGCAGGATTGAGACAAAGCTCTCGTCCATTTGTTACTGTGACTCCAATGAATTTTCGAATTTCCTTCATGTCATTCACAGAAAGATAGATGTTCATTGCTTGATTCACGGTTGTCTCAAGATATCGTAAATTGTTTGTCTCAATGAGATAGTTTACATGCTCCAAATATATGTGGGCAATTTCGATTTGTAGTTTTGTGTTTTGGGCATTTTCTGCAGCGCGTAATGCGGGCTCAAAAATCCGCCGGACAAAACCAGGTTGCTTTATTTGAATGATACTCTTTCCATAGGCAATAAGGTTTTTAGCTAATTTCTCGAGTGATTTAGCTGCACTTATTTGTGTAAAGAATTTAATCGCAGAACCAACAAATTGCTCAATTAACTCGAGGTAATCGCTCTCATCTTCATAACTTTGAGCATATTCTATTGTTAAAATTTGATTGATGGCTTCAATGAAGTTCACCATTGCTCTGCCGGCTTTTTCGGGTTTTTGTTCGAATTGACTAATGAGGTCCGCTCCGGCGTTCATGAATTGAATGCCAAGAATTGGGTCTTCTTCTTTGACAAGTTTGAAACCGAAATCAATACACCGGTTACCCACTTTGGGAAGATAATCGCGTAAGTTGGCTTTCATAGCAAATTCCATAGCTTTTGAGAAATAGAGCGCAGCGATTTCATAATTCCTTTCTGCCAACATCTTGCCACCGAGATTGATGAAAATCTCAGAGATTACCATAATCCTTTCGGGGTACCCAAGCAAAATGAACAATTCGCCTGAAAGGTCGACGAGGGGAACACCAGTTGTGATATTCTTATTATCAATTTCTTTTCTGCCAAGAGTAATAAGTTCATTAATTACAGCAACTGCTTCTTTCTTCAAATTGCCTTGAGCCATAAGTTGGACACCATTGCGAAATGCTTCGACTGCAGCATTCATCTCATTTCGTTGAATTAATGTTCGCCCTAGTTCAATGCTTATCATTCCAATGCCGATAAGATCGTTTATCGTTCGAAGAATGCCTATCCCTGAAGCAAGCATAATATGTGACGCTTCTAATTTTTCATTCTCACGAAGAATGATGCCTTGATTCCGGCAAACCGTTGCCAGGTGTTTTATAGCTGCCTCGTCCGTAATTTGCGTTACTTTTTCCATCCCCTTATCGATAAGTCGGCTTCCTTCGGTATTCTTTCCATAAGAAACAAGAAGCGCCGCACCAACAAAACAATGTTCTACGCCAGCAACAACATCACCAATAGAAAAGAGTGTATCAATAGTGGTATTGATGAGATGAAACCCTTCTTTATCTTTATTAACTTCGATATAATTTTTTGCATGGCCAAACATATTTTCTGTTGCAAGTAAAACATCTTTGCCAGCTATAAGGGATTCGAAGCCAAGAGGAATGTATTTGAAAGCAATATCAAAGTTGTTTTCCTTTTGAAGGTCTTTGGCAATCTGGAAGATAACAGTCCCGAGATTAATTAGCCGGCTGAGTTTTTTTGTGCGTTTGAATAGCATATAGCTCTCTTTGAATAGTTCGATAGACTTGTCAAATTGTTTAATTTCATAAAATGTTTGTCCTTCGATTTCACAAAGTCGTCCTGTGAATTCTTCTCCGACAATAGCACCAATGGTTAAAGCTACTTCCCAGAGCCTAAGTCCTGCTTCGGGATTGTTGTTAACCATATTCGCTTTCCCAAAAGCCATGACTTCCAGAGCAATGTCCTCTACTTCTTTTAAACGATTGCTTTGTTCATAAATTTTAGCGATTTTTCCATAGCAAAGAATGGCATTTTCAATGCTATTACGAATCATAAGTTGTTCCACTAATTCTTTTAGAAATTGAATTGCTTCCTTCTCTAAATCTGCTTTTAACATAATGTCTGTTGCTCGTAACCCCCATGATACCGCCACTTCATTATTGTTCTTCTTAAGGAAAGTCTCGCTTGCTTCCAAGCAAATACCAGCAGCTTCTTTGAATTTTGCGGTTTCATTCAGCTTATCGAGAACAATATTAAGGTATTTAGTAGCGTGAGCAAGATTTTCTTGTTGAATAAGCTTTGTAGCGAACTTAGCAACCTCTTGCGCTAAAAGGCTGATTGCTTTTAGATCTTTTAATTTTTCATAATTTGTGAAGGTTTCTTGCAGGAATTCATAAGCACTTTCATGCATCGCTTTCTTTGCAAATAATTGCCAGTTAGTATATTTAATTTCTTTACTTAATTCCAAGTCTTTAATTTTCTCTGCAAAATCAATAGCAAGTTTTATGAACTCTTTACCTTGCTTTTCTTGCTCTCCAATAACCTCATTTGGTAATTCCTTTGCGAGGATAAATTTAGTTGCGAGTTCTTGCAGCTCTAAAATCAATTTTTTCAGGGCGTTTGTGTTTTTCGTTTCTAAATAGATTGTTCCGGCGTGCTCAAATTCTATTTTACTCTCATTAAAATTGTACTTTTTGAAATAGAATTGTCCCTTAGTTTTATGTATTTCCGCTGCATTTTGCAAATCTTTTAATTGCTTATAGTTTTGGTTCGCAAGATTAAGAAAATTCAAGCCAAGGTCTGGATAAGCAGTTGTAAGAAATTTCTCCCCTTCAATTCGTGCTGTTTGGGCTGCTTGTTTAACTTGCCCACCGTTTTCCAGGGCAAGAATGCCTTCTTTAATTAATTTCTCAGCTTCAAGGATCATGTTATTTTGAAAGGCTTTGCGCCCTCTTTCAATTGCTTCAGCTCCCACAATTACTGCTTTTTGCTTGTCGCTTTCCAAGAAAAATTGAATTGCCTTTTGATAATAGATAAGTGCTTTTTCTGTCTTATTTCTTTCAAAGAACTTTTGAGCAATGGTGTGACTCAAATAGCCAGCTGCTTCCTTACTGCTTGCAAGTTTTATTTCTATTGCTAATTGAAAACCTTTTTTGATAATTTCATCACTTGCCCCTCTCTCAAGTAAAGAGACATAGGATTCATAACAATGATCGCCTAGGAAATCAAGTATCTCTTTCTCAGGGAGCTCTTCACTTTCAATAGATGCTTTACGATAATAATAAAGACACTTCTCATGGTCTTGATGCTCACAATGATAGCGTGCTAGGGTCGAGAGTACGCGAGCAGCCTCCCGTGGAAGGTTAGCTTTAATAAATTCAGAGGCTCCTTGCTCAAATAATGTATTTGCATAATCAACTTTATTTTTCCGGAGAAAGTCCGCGGCAAAACTAACGAGGATTTTAGCTGCACGCTCATAGTCTTTTGCTTCTGAGAGAACTTGTGCACTCTTTTGAGCAGAATCAATCGTAATTTCATTCAGCTCTTCGTTGTCAAATTTTCGTACATTTTTTATATGGTCCTCAATTGTTTCTACGACGCTCTCAATGTCTCGTTTTATTAGTGATCTTGCAAGAGTCTCGTTGAATTCGCAGGCAGCGCTCCATAACTCACGTGCGTTAATAATATCGCCACTCTTCAAACATTGTTCAGTAAAGGAAGTTGTTACTTTAACTAATGGTTTAAATTTCTCTTCGCGTAAATACTCGGGAATTGTCTGGGCAGCAAGGCGAAGTTGTTCCAGTGCAATATCATAATGCCCTTCTTTTAGCAATTCTTGTCCAAGCTTGAAGTAAACGTCCGCCGCAGCCTCAGCATTATCTGCTTCAATATATGCTGTTGCAGCTTTTCTTGCTAAATCAATGCCTGTTTGTAATTGTCTTACTTTGAACATAGGTGGCCATGAAGCATCTAAAGTGTCTGCAGCAAGTTCTAACTGATTGAATGCCGCAAAGAATTCTGCTGACAAACGGTAAAAGAGCTCTGCATAGTGGAAATCATTCTTATCAAATCGCTCTTTTCCTAATTGACGTATTTCTCGTGGAATCTCAATTCGCAACTCGCTTTCAGGTAGAGCTTGTAATGGCTCGATTACTTTTCGGTAAGCTTCATAAGCAAGTTGATATTTCCGATATTTGAGATAGAGTGCAGCTTCTTTTTGATAGATTTCGATTTCAAAAGAACGATCAATTTTTTTAGCGATTTCTATAGCAATATACAAATAGTCTCTTCCCATAGGGTACTGTTCTTTTGAGAAGAGTTGTAGGCCTAAAGAGGTAACATTTTTACCAAAATCTATTGTTTTATCTACATCATTAACTTCCAAATAGTAGTTTTTTGCTTCCTCAAAATATGCCAAAGCATATTGCTCCTGCCCCTTTTCAAAGAGTGCCAAACCTATGAGTGAGAGCTCTTTTGCCAAAATTAGAATTACTTTTTTGGCCTTCTTTTTTAAGCAAATCTCCTTTGCATGTTTGATAAACCTTGTCGCAACATTATTTTCAAATTTAATGGCCTCAAATTTGCTAATGGGCATTTCCGGATTAAGGATATCCTGGATTTTAAACTCGATAAGTGAAACATATACTTGCATGATTATTTCTGCGAAAGCAGTTATAGTCGTTTCTTCACCCTTTAAGTCCATAAGATAGTCGATTGCCATGTCCAAAATTTTCTCGGCTTTTTCTACATTCTTATTTTCCAACTGCTTAGCTACTATGGTCTCAAAGAGCTCAGCAATAACCTCTTGTTGCTCTAATTGTTGAAAAAGTTCGATTGCATGTTTTAAATGTTCCTTTGCTTCTTTCTCTTCTTCCTCACGGACTCGTGGTTTACTATAAATTTTGATAATTTGTTCTTTCAAGTCATTTGCGGCTTCGAGGAGGAAAACTGTTCCATCCATTTTGTGGTTTTTATAAAAGACCGCTTGGGCTTCTGCTATAATTGCAGATTTATCAAACGATTCATCTGCTGTCCGGTAAAGGCTCTTGGTTTTTGAAAGAAATTCGTCAAATTTCACAACAGATTTCTGGAAATCTTTTAGTTTAAAAGTTGAAAGCCTTTTAATTAGTTGTTCTGCCAAAAGATAGATGTTTCTTTTGTTTTCTTCCCCCAAAATATTAGCAATTAGCTCTTGTAACAATCGTGCTGCTTCTTCGTTATTTTTCTTTTTTAGAAGCAAATCGATTATTTGGAAATATTCTTCGATTGCTGCTTTGGTTGAACCTGAAGCAAGCACCTGTCGAGCTTTTTCGATTTTTTCAAACATTGTTTAATCCACACTTTTCTCTGCATTGCAACATTCTTATATTGTTAATGTTCTGTTGCCCTTTTTCAACTAGCCTTTAACCTTCAGACTTTGCAATAAATTGTATTATTGACTCTTTTACTTAATTATAAATTTCTCTTATATTGCAAAAACATTTCTTTTGGTAGGAACAGTAGAATTTTATGTAAGAAACATTCAATATTATTAATAAAGCAGTAGGAGAACTTCTTGTGAATATAAAAATTGCCTTTCATGGAGCAGTCGGGCGAACTACTGGAAGCGCCCATATATTAACGATAAATGACAAACGAATTCTTTTAGATTGTGGGATGATTCAAGGAATCCCCCATCATTACAACAGGAATTTTTCTTTTGACCCCAGAGATATTGATGTGGTTGTTTTGTCACATGCTCACATCGACCATTCTGGAAGGATCCCCCTTTTATTTGACCAAGGTTTCGATGGCACAGTATATTGTACTCCTGCTACGAAGGCTCTTGCAAAAATCTTATTGTTAGACGCCGTTAAAATCTCAAAAGAAGAGGCTGCAAAAGAACAACGTAAGTCAAAAGGCCGGTATATTGAACCTCTTTATGATGAAGAGGATGTTTACAATGCTCTCAAACGATTTGAAACAATCCCTTATCATCGTGAAGAATTTCTCGAAAAGCAAGTTTCTTTAAAATTTTTAGATGCAGGGCACATTTTAGGTTCTGCGCAACCAATTCTTGACATTGATGGCACTGTGGTTGCTTTCACAGGGGATCTTGGGCAAAATGATCAACCACTCATTAAAAATCCAGAACCAATCGAAAAAGCTCATTATTTGATAACTGAATCGACATATGGTGATCGTATACATCCCCCAATGGAGCATGCAACTAAGACCCTTGGTGATTTTGCCAAGTTTGTCACTCGTGAAGGCGGGAAATTAGTTATTCCATCTTTTGCTCTTGGTCGGACACAAACTTTGATTTATTTCTTGAATGAGCTCTTCGAAAAAGACATTATTCAAAAAACTCCTGTTTATATTGACTCTCCAATGGCAATAGATGCCACAGAGATCTATCTCAAGCATCCAGAATGTTTCGATAAAGAAACTGTTGAGCTGTTGCGTTCTGGTGACAATCCTCTTCGCTTCCAGGAGTTACACTATTCAAAAACCCATCGAGAGTCTCGAGCCATTCTTACCGGCTGGGAAACATGCATCGTTTTCGCCGGTTCTGGAATGTGTAACGGTGGCAGAATACTTGACCACCTTTTAAACGACTTGCCTAATCGGAAATCGATTGTCCTTTTTGTTGGTTTCCAAGCAAAAGGGACCCTTGGGCGTGAAATTGTTGATGGCGCTAAAGAAGTGGAAATTTATAATAAGAAAATCCCTGTCCGAGCGAAGATTAAAATGGTTCGTGGCTTTAGTGCCCATGCTGATAAGCTGGAATTAAAAAATCATATCGTTCGCATAAAACAAAAACCACGAAAGATTTTTGTTGTCCATGGAGAAGCACAGCAGTCATTAACTTTCGCGGCAAATATTAGAAATACCTTGAAAATTTGGACTCATGTACCACAATACAAACAAGAATACCCCCTTAAACCGATGAACTAGTGTGTTCTTTCACTTTTTTCACTGTTTGAAGACATAGACATTTGGTAATTGCCCGACAATTGCTACTTGAGTCATATTAAATGACAACAAAAGTTCTTGAACCAAAAACAACTCTGGTTCGCGAACAAGTGCATAGGTTCCATTAAGGCTATAGAGATTTCTTAGTGTTGTTGAATTATAAGTATACTTAGGGATAGAAGAAGAGCTTATCCTAACAAAAAGACAAGAGATATTCTTATCAAGATAAGCATAACCACCGGTATACCAAACCATCTCAAAGACAATCACTCTTTGTGCATCCTCTTGCTTCCCTACCCAATACATAGCATTGCAAATCCCGGAGTTTGCCTTCCATGCGTATTTTTGGTGGTAGAACGCCATCATAGAAGACGCTATACAGAAGAGAATCAATATAAAAGTTAAACTAAACCGTTTGGTAGAGGTTTTTTTAAAATTTTCAGCAAATTTCAGAATGCCATTTGCTACAAAGATCATGCTAAAAGGCAATAAAATAAAAATGAAACGAAACTCTTTGTGTGCAATTGCTGTGAAGATTACCAACCAAAATAAAAAGACTGCCCCGAAGACAATTTTCGCCCATTGTTGTTCTTTGAAGCTTAAACCTATGACTAGAAACAAAACAAATAAGAGAATGTAGCCATTTGCAAAATCTGTATAAAAACCAACGAAATAGCTGTACCAGGGTGCAACTCCATGAATGGCGCTATTCCCCTCAACAATGTTGTACATAAAGAAATTGATTGGTGCTTGTAAGAAGTTCCCCCAAGTGAAAAGATCGAGGAGACCTTGAACAATAATCATAAGTGTTGTTGCTCCGAGAAAGCAAAGAACAGGAAGAACAACATAAAAAACCCCCTTTGCAGTCTTTTTATTTTCAGTAGCTGTTTTTTCTTCTTTTCGTTTTTTAAACTCACGGATCATTGCTGTGATGAGAAAAGCAAGGAGGGGGAAGCCTAAAAGTCCAGAAGGAAATCGCAACATAAATGCAAAGCCCAAAGCGATGCCTGCAAAAAAGCTTTGAAGGCTTTTAGTTAGTGTGTTGTTCTCTTTTGTTGCTTTATAGGTCAGGTAGATGGAAACAAATTGAAGATCGGATGCAAGAGAATCGGTCATTGTCCTGCTGCCCCAAAAAGGGAAAAACCACCAGATAGCGCACAAAAAAGCAGCAATTAGCCCAACTTTTTTATTGAAAATGTCACGCCCGAATAAATAGGCCACAAAAACGGTTATGAGAGAACATAATGCCAAAAAAAGCCGCGTTGCAAAAATCAAGCTTAAATTGTCAGTCACTCCAAGAGCCATCAAAAATTTGTAGAATGTGGCAAGAAACATGACGAAAAACCACGACCTTGCGCCACCAAAGTCATAGTTCTCATTGAACTCCCAAGGAATCGTTTCACCTGAACCAAACTGCCCAAAAAGGCGGTAATGAATCATTTCTAATGATTGAAAAACTTCGTCTGGATGGACAAACCCTTCAGCTGCTCTAGCAGCGAATACTCGGATAAATAATGCAATGATTAGAATGGCTAATAAAGGAAGGCGTTGGAAAAAATCGCTTAGGCGTGGTTTCTCGGCAATGACTTCACGCAAGTTTTGTATTTTGTTATTAATTTTTTCTCGTAAACCTTTATTGCCATTTTTCGTCAAAGAAATGGGTTCTGCCATGAGCAATGTAAACCTCTTCTGCTAATCTTAACTAAAAAATTAAAATATCTATAGTTAATTAAAGTATTCTATTGCGAAAGATTCTAACATATGAAATGTTATTATTAATATAAAGAACCTCGAGGGTTTGATGTGAGCGGATATAATCATACAATCAATTTTAAAGTATTAATAGATTCCGAGGTTATCGACTTTACCTTTAAGGTCCCACGCGGAACATTGTTAATCCAGCTATTAGATGAACTTGAAACAACTTTGAAGGTCCAACCAAAAGTTGTGGCAATTATCAATTTACAAGGGGAAGTTATTATCCTTGAAAACCATTATTCTGCTGTAGATTATTTAGTCCAAAAATATGGCACAGAATTTTATGCTGGCGAAGCGAGTTTTGTCACATTTAATTATGGTAATTACATCGTTGACTTGGAAGTTCCGGAATCTATTCCTTTTGCAGCCACTTATCGAACTGCTTGTAAAAGCCTTGAATTAAAGACGCGAGAGGTAGGCATTGAGCGGCAAGACGGGCAAGTAATGGACTATGAAGTTTTTAACCTTCCAACTGCTTTTGTTCTGAATTCTTGGGGAAACTACTATAAGATTGTCAGCCGTGAAAGTGGTGATGTATATGTTGAACCTGTTCGCTCCAAACCAGTCGAAGAAGCAGTTAAATCGGAAAGCCCATTGAAGGATGAAATGGTTTATCCGCCAAAATTAGATGGCTCGGATATAATCGAGGTTGCAAAAGAACTCATTGATGCTTCTCCCTTAGAGGAGTCGGAAGTGGATCAAATAACTCAAAATTATATAGACCGTTTAGAAGAGGAACCTCGAAAGGAGGAAGTTTTGAGTACAGAAGCACAAGTGGAGGGTTCCGAAGAATTTCTTACAAAAGCCATCGCGCCAACTGAGGACATAAAAGCTAAATATCCTTGGGAAAAAGAAACGATCTCAACGAGTGAAAGTGAGGTTAGCAGTACTATTGAAGAAAAGCCCACTGAGGATATTGAACAGTTAATGGATGAAATATCAATTGAAGATGAAGTGAAAAAAACAGATCTTTTTGAAGAAGGAAAATCAGAAGAGGAATATGAATCCATTCCACCTTTAGAAGAACTGACAGAAAAACCCATTGAACCGCGAGTTGTTGATAAAACAACAATAGCAGAAGTATTTAGAGGGATTATGGCTGAAGAAGAGGAGGAAAGCGAACTCCGGAAAGGGCCTTTAGAACCATTCGAAGCTGAGCAACCCCCTGAAGTAGAAGAACCAGCAGAAGAGTTTGCTGAAGCGGCAGAAACTCAAGAAGTTTTAACTTTTGAAGACGAAATGAAACAACTAGAAGGCAAACTTTCCACTATTGAGAAAGAAACTGAAGAAGCAATGATCTCTTCATACGATTTACCTGAGGTTGATGAAACTGAAAGGATAATACCTCTGAAAGAACTCGAGACTCAAGAAGAGTTTGTTCAAGAAGCTTCCGCACCTGAAGAAGCTTCTTATACCATTCCTTATATCCAGGAGGAAGAAGAAGAAGCAAAGGAACCAGTAGAAGAAACGGCAGAACGAGAAGAAAAGCTAAGTTTACAACCTGTTTTAGAAACTTCTCTCCAAGAAGAGCCTTTGGAAGAAGAAATTGCTCCCATAGAAAGGCAGGAGGTAGAAGCTCCTGCTGAAGAGGTTCAGGCAATTGCTGAGCAGCCTGTTGTCACAACTCCTCCACCTGCTCCTTCTGAAGTGTTAAGTTTGGATGAACGGCTACAACAAAAACAAGAAGAGCTGAAAACACTTCAAGCAGCTATTATTGAAGAAGAACAGACAGTGTCACAGCCACCACAAATAACAATTTCAATTGATTATTATGAACGGATGTACCCTCAGAAGATTTACCCCTTAATAATTACGTTGCCAAAACGGACTATAGAGGAGCTCTCATCTCTCGAATTGCGTCTTGCGCCACGTCTCCCTGGTTGTTATGTCACTCCAAATGAAGAGTTGTTGGAGTTTGATGGAAAAACAGACACTAAAATAGAATTTAATGTCACCCCGCTGGTTAAACGAGGAAAAATCTCAGGAAAAATAGGTTTGTGGGCTGGTAAGAAAAACCTCATCAATCTTAATATCATTTCAAAGGTAATTAGTCCTTTCTGGATGACTTTCTTTGGCATTCTTGGCCTTTTCACAGGCATTTTCGGTGTTCTTGCATATGTGTTAAATCTTAATACTATCATCGCAACAAAGGTTGGCAACGCCGGACTTGCGAATGCCTTTTTGGGAGTTGAGCTTGGCTTATTTATTCTTTTCATTTCACTTACCATTGGCTTAGCATTTGGATTTAAACCTAACAAGAAAACTACTCGACGGAAGTTTACTTTAAAGTAAAAAACATACCCAAGTAACTCTTTCTTTTTTTTCTTAACATTCTAGAAAGATTTTAATATTATCTAATAATTTCCAACTGTAGGTGTAAAACTCATGGAAAATTTCAAGGCGTTCCTCGGTCCTAAAGGATTACTCGCATTTGGGATTATCTTTCTTATTCTTGGCCTTTTAGCATTGGTTTGGTTAATACTTTATCAAGAAGCTGATCCTGACAGAACGTTTCGGGGGTCCATTGCCCGCGCAATTGCTACCTCGATTTTTCTTGGCGCAGCTATTTTCCTCTTCCTCACGAGAATGAGTGTGCTTTTTTAATCTTAGCCTTGATTTTTGAGGGAAATAGTTCCCTCTCCCCCTTTCATTTCTTCACATATTTTCTACAGAAGCAACTGTGATTCGGTTTTAAAGACAATGCTTCGAAATCCATTGTTCGGATGTCGCAAAATTGCAATTTATTAAGAAGAGATGGGGTTTCTCCCAACATTATTTTCGTTGCTTCAGAGATCTGAATACTCCCAATAATGTTGATAATCGCAGGATGAACACCTGTGCAAGTGGTATCTGTAAGGATTTCATCAAAATCCTGACCAAAAAGACATTCTAAACAAACGCTCCCTCGTTGTATTGTCATTACATTTCCACTATAGGCACTCACCGAGCCAAAGATAAAGGGAATGTCTTTTTCTATGGCAATACGATTAAGTAAATAGCGCGTCTTGAAATTATCAACCGCATCTATAATGAAATCCACTTCAGAAGTGATCTTCTCGATATTTTCTTCAGAAAGATACTCCCCAACCTTCTCAATTTGAATGTCTGGGTTCAATTTTTTCAAGAATGCTTCAGCAACATCTGCTTTGGGTTTTCCAATATCTTCCTCGCGATAGAGAGTTTGTCGTTGTAGATTGGATATCTCAACAACATCACCATCGACAATTCGGAGAAAGCCAACGCCAAGAGATGTAAGCTGGACAGCAGTCACAGAACCCAACCCTCCGCAACCAACAACAACTACTCGTGCTTTTCGGATTCTTTTCAGTCCTTCTTTCCCAACATTAGATAAAGGTATTAGGCGCGCATAGCGACTATTATTGTATGAATCATCTACCATTACTTTTCTGTCTCCTCTTGTAATAATAACCGCGCAAGTTCTTTAACGAGTGGATTTTGAAATTTTTCTTTTTCTTCTTTAAAATTAGCGTAAAATTCACTAAAATTCTCCCTTTGCTTTCCAAGCATTATATATTCTTTTAATTGGAAAATTGTTTCTAAGCGGTCTGCTTCGGAAACAATGCGTGCTTCTGGACTTTGCTGTTGTTGATAGTCTTCAAAAATTGCTGAAAGTTTTGTTTGCATTCCTGGTGATAATTTTTCGAGCAGAAAAGCTAATGCTTGCTTATCTAATTTTTTCTTAAACGCAGTAAATTCCTCTGGAGCAAACTTTGCTATACGGCGGTCAATGTCTTGAGAAACGCTCTCAGAAAGGTCGTGAATTAAAGCCATTATGAGAACTTTCTCAAGGTCAATTTTCTTTTCTTTCTCTTGTTCATGAAGGGCTATTAACATTGCAAGTAAAGAAACCATATAACTGTGATCCGCTACGCTTTCAACTTCAGCAGCTGCAACACCGGAAAAAACCCACCCATTCCGAAGCATTCGTTTTAGGCGCAACGCTTCCATACAAAAGGAAAGAATCTCCACTGACATTATTTCACTTCCAACATGTATTCTCCTTTTTATACTTAAATTATCTTATGCTTGATATGCAGAAAAGCCCTACAGCAAAATAAAAAAAGGGGAGAAAAAGGTTAGGTGTAGAATGTTCTTTTTCGCGAGAGGTCCCGAGTTGGTGCAGAAAGCTCTTGTGTCTGAGCGGCGAGTTCTTGGAGTTTTTTCTTGATAGATTCCGATTGCTCAATTAGGGTATCAACATTGACATTCAGTTTTTTATAGGAATTTACTTTTTGTATTAAAGCTGCGGCCCCTCCAGGATCGGGAAGATCCGGGCGTGTTCCAACAAGAAAAGCGAACCCATCAATGGCACTTGTCATAGATTTATTTAGCATGACGCCAGGGAAGCCTTTTATATAGCCACTTTTTAGAGGGGGAATACCCAATTTCTGAACCTTCTCTTTAATTTCAGGTTCCGCAACAAGATAGACTTCTCCTTCATCATCTTTGTTCAGATAAGCAAACCCATCAAGAATAATGATCTCTTTTGCTCCGTGTTTTTCTGCCCAATTCATAATTGCTTCGGCGATATGATAGGCGCCATCTGCATTCACAGCACTTTCGCCTATGAAAAAGGCAACATCAAGGCCCTTTTTTCCCATGATGCGATAGGGATGCCGTAAAAAGCCATCTAAGAACACTGCAATTGGAGGAATAACTATCCCTTCAACAAAACCAATTGTTTCTAATTCCAATTTTTCAACCATATGCTGGACAGCAATGGCTCCAGCTAGCCCCATACCTGGAAAACCGATAAAAACGGTTGAAACATCAAAATCTTCTTTACAGATACATCTCGCATAATGATGTTTACCAAGCTCATCTATTAATGATTTATCGTATGTCATACTATTACCTCGTAGTTTTAAGTACTTTAAGTTCACAGAATTATTAACTATTATGCCTTATAATATCAAGAAGAATGCATCATTTCATTCAGAATAAAGAGTTGTTGAAATTTTCCACTCTGAAAAAAAAATCAGAAAAAAGATGGGATGAAAAAAAGTCCCATAAAAATTCATACTTTACTTTTTCGCTTTAATAGTGGTTATCATTTTTTCAATGTGTTTCGGAGTGGTTCCGCAACAACCCCCTAAAGCCTCAACACCGAGGTTGTGCATTTCCAGCATATCCCGGGCAAAGCGTTCAGGGGTAATAGGATAGAGGTTCTTTCCACCTATGTTTAACGGTGCTCCAGCGGTTGGTTGTACCAATACTGGCTTAGTAGCAATTTTTTTGATTTCCTTGGCTAGATTAATCATTTCGTAGCTTCCAAGTGTACAACCACAACCAACAATATCTGCTCCTGCCTTCTCGAGTTCAGGGATACATTCTTGCACAGTTTTATTGTCCACCGGTGTTCGATAACCTTCCACTCCTTTGTCAAAAGTCATTGATACTGCTACAGATAAGTTGCATTTTTCTTTGATCAATTTTACAGCAAGCTTGGCTTCATCGAGATAGTACATTGTTTCAATACTAAAAAGGTCGACACCTCCTTTAATGAGAGCATCTATTTGTTCCTCGAACGCTTCTTGAAACATTTGCAATGTATATTCGCCACCATCTCTCTCAAGCAAAGCTGCATTTGGTCCGATATTTCCAGCCACGTAGCCATTTTTAGGGCACACTTCTCGGGCGAGTTCTACTTGTCGAAGATTGACGAGAGCGATTTTTCCTTCCATCTTTTTTCCTAGGCTAATTTTTGTTGCGCCATAAGTATTGGTATGAATTACATCTACTCCAACATCGAAGTAAGCTTTGTGAATATCTTTGATTATATCAGCAAAATAGGTTGAAAAGCGCTCTGCTGAATCACCTAGAATAAGTCCTCTGTCCAATAATTCTGTTCCCATCGCTCCATCGAAAAAAACTTTTCTTGCTTTAATAAGTTCTAATATTTCTTTTTTCATTTATTTCACCAACAATTGGGAAAGACAAATAAGGGTTTCCAAGATTATACTAAGCTAAACTTTTAAAAAAAATTGTTGTGCTATAAAGACTTTAAGTAAAAACAAACAATATTTAAAGCTCGAATAAGTGTGGTTGAAAGATTTTGATCTATTCCCTCACTTAGCAGCAGTGTGAAGATGATTACTGTGAACCGTTTGGCAGTTGCAATCGATATTGGTGGAACATTTACCGACATTCTCATACAAGATATTTCTACTGGTGAAATCATTAACATCAGCAAAGTTGCAACCACAACAAGAGCACCGGAAAAGGCTTTCTTGCAATACCTTGAAAGAGAACTCCCAGCGAGCCGGCGCAAAACCATTGAGCGTCTCTATCACGCCACCACCATAGCAACTAATGCCTTCCTTGGGCAGATGCATTTAACTCTTCCGAAAACGGCTCTCATTACTACTAAGGGTTTTCGTGATGTTCTTGAAATTGGTCGGCAAAGACGCTCAGAGCTGTATAACCTTTTTTTTGACCGTCCGAAGCCAATCATCCCGAGACGCTACCGCTTTGAAGTGTCCGAACGTCTTGCTTCAACAGGAGAAATTCTTACTCCTCTTAAGTTGTCTGATTTGCATGTCATTGAAAAAAAAATTCGTGATGAAAAGATCGAAAGTGTTGCAATTACGCTTTTACATTCTTACAAATCAAATGTACACGAAAAAAAGATAAAAGAGTTTTTAGAGGAGCAGAACCCTCAACTTTTTATTTCTGCTAGTTTTGAGGTTTCACCTGAACATCGTGAATTTGAACGAACAAGTACAACAGTTATTAATGCTCTGTTAATGCCCTTTGTCTCAAAGTACCTGCGAATTTTATCGGAAGCCATTGCACAACTAGGGATTCAAGTTCCTCTTTATATCATGCAAAGCAATGGTGGTGTAGGGCGTTCTGATGTTGTTCAACGAATCCCTGTGAGCATCATCGAAAGTGGGCCTTCTGCTGGTGTTGTAGCTGCAAGTTATTTTGCGAAAAGTTTGGACCTAGACGCCGTCTTATCATTCGACATGGGAGGGACTACAGCCAAAGCAGGCACGATTGTCAATAAAATCATTTCATTAACGAGCGAGTATGAAGTGGGTGGTGAGGTTCACGCTGGAAGGATAACAAAAGGAAGTGGTTACCCAGTTCGCTTTCCATTTATAGATCTCGCTGAGATTTCCTCTGGTGGTGGTTCCATTGCTTGGATAGATGCTGGTGGTGCTTTACAAGTGGGGCCAATCAGTGCGGGTTCTGAACCAGGACCGGTTTGTTATGGGCAAGGGGGAGAGGAACCAACGATAACGGATGCTAATCTCTTATTGGGACGTTTAAATCCCAAAGGATTGTTGAATCAAACATTTAAGATCTATCCGGGTTTGGCTGAAAAATCCCTCGTCGAAAAAATATGCAAACCTTTAGGTTTAGGAGTCACAGAGAGTGCTTTTGGCATCATCAAAATAGCTAATAATAATATGAGCAAAATTTTACGCATTGTTACTGTTGAACGTGGACTTGACCCACGTGATTTCTCATTGCTTGCCTTTGGTGGGGCAGGGCCACTTCATGCTTGTGCCTTAGCTTCAGCTCTGCAGATTAAGACTATTTTTATTCCCTCTACTCCAGGACTGTTTTCAGCGATGGGACTCTTGTATACTGATGCCAAACATTCGTTTGTAAAGTCCATCCGCTTAAAAAACACGGATGTAGATAGAGCCTTGTTAGAAGAAGCTTTCCTTTCACTTGAAGAAAAAGGGGCAGCACTCCTTAAAGCTGAAGGCTTTACCGAGGAAACAATTATTCATCAACGATTTATCGAAGCCCGCTATCAAGGGCAAGGTTTTGAGTTGCAAATACCGATAACATCACTCTCATTGGCTGATCCGAAGGCGATTGAAAGAATAACTGCTCTCTTTAATACAAAACATAAAAGCCTTTATCATTATATCCTTGAGAATGAGCCGGTAGAAATTGTCAACATCCGTTCTAATAGCCTCGGAATAATCCAAAAGCCAACATTAAAGAAAATCGCTGTTGGGACAAAAACACCTCCATCAGAAGCGCTTCTTGAAACACGGCGAGTGTATTTTGAAGCAGACGGGGGATTCGTTGAAACACCGGTTTATTTGAGGACTAAGTTGCTAGCTGGAAACCGTTTTACCGGTCCGGCTGTTATAGAACAATATGATTCGACAACGATCATCGAGCCATCTTGGCATGTTGAGGTTGAAAAACAAGGAATTCTTAAGTTAACAAGAGAGTGGAAATAATGGTTGCGAAAATTGATTTGATTACGCGCGAAGTCATTCGTGGTGGGTTAGAATACATTGCCGAAGAAATGGGCATTATACTTCGTAATGCAGCATATAGTGCTAACATTAAAGAGCGTATGGACCACAGCTGTTCACTCTTTGATGGAACGGGTCGCATGATCGCCCAAGCTGAACATATCCCAGTACATCTTGGAGCAATGCCTCTAGTAGTGAAAAGAGTGATGGAGCATTTTGAAGGGGAAATATTCGCCGGCGACTCTTTTATTGTCAACGATCCTTATCTTGGTGGGACTCATCTTCCAGACATCACCATTATAACTCCTGTTTTTTATCAGGAGACGCTTGTTGGTTTTTCTGTAAGTCGGGCTCATCATAATGATATTGGTGGCATTGCTCCCGGTTCAATGGCTGGAAATGCAACAGACATTTTCCAGGAAGGACTGAGAATCCCTCCGATAAAGTTTGTATCAAAAGGCGTTATCAACAAAGACATTATGGCATTAATTATGACTAACTCCAGAACCCCACAAATTCGGAAAGGTGACCTTCTGGCTCAACTCTCTGCAAACTGGACGGGGGAAAAACGGCTTGTAGAAATTGTCAAGAACAAAGGCGTTAAAACATTTTTCCAAGCTATTGATGAAATCCTTGATTATTCAGAGCGGCGCTTTCTATCTGCAATTAAAAATTTTCCACAAAAAAACAGCTCAGCAATTGATTATTTGGATGGAGATGGTATTCGCTCGAAAAAAATTCCTCTTAAGATCAAGCTCTCTTTGCGTAAGAATCATTTCCATTTTGACTTTACAGGAACAGCAGCACAAGTTGCTGGGGCTGTTAATTGTCCTTTTGCTGTTACTCTCTCAGCGGCATATTTTGTAGTTCGAGCAATAACGGACCCTACTATCCCTGCAAACGACGGTTTATATCGGCATCTGACTGTTACTGCTCCTGAAGGGTCGCTTTTAAATGCATGCCCCCCTGCAGCCGTTGTGGGTGGTAATGTTGAAACTTCGCAACGCATAGTCGATGTGCTTCTAAGGGCTTTCGCAAAAATTGTTCCAGAAAGAATTCCTGCAGCATCACAAGGAACAATGAACAATCTAATTATTGGTGGGTTAACATCAACTAATTCACCTTTTACTTTTTATGAAACTATTGGCGGTGGCTCCGGAGGTCGACCGATAAAAGATGGAGTGGATGGCATTCATACTCATATGACAAATACAATGAATACCCCAATTGAGGAAATAGAAGTACGATATCCCCTAATTGTTGAAGAATATTCTCTCCGAGAAAATAGTGGAGGAAAGGGGCAGTTTCGTGGTGGTTTGGGAATTGTTCGTAAATTTAAAGCAAAAGTTCCTGTGATTGTGAGTGTGTTGGGTGAGCGCCAGAAAACTGCTCCGTGGGGTTTAGAAGGGGGCCTTCCTGGTTTAAAGGGTCGTTATTACAAGGTCACTCTCGCTGGAAAAGAAGTTACAATCGATGGGAAGACAACTATCACTCTGGCAGCAGGAGAAAGTATTGTAATTGAAACTCCTGGTGGGGGTGGGTGGGGTAATCTTGCTAAGAGAGGCCAGGCGTTAATTGACTCTGATCATTTGGATGAAAAAATGGCTTAACAATGGCTTAACATTTGCTAAAAAGAAAAATGCTATGAAACTTCCTTTATCATAAGATTTATTTTTTGGTAAAGGAAACTCTTCCAATAGAACTAACCTAATATGATTTGTGTCGAGGTTATTCAACGTTGAATTTTACTGCAAAAGGTGGGAGAGCCACTGACGAAGAAAAGGATTATGCTATCCCTGAGAATTTATTACAGGTGCTCCGAGACAGTAATTGGTATAAAACAGTTATAGAAGTTATGGCCGATGGAATAATAGCAACTGACATGAATCGTAGAATTGCCTATATTAACCGTAATATAGCTAAACTCCTCAGATATGAGCCTGAAGAGCTCATCGGAAAAGATTCACTAACGATTATCATTCAAGAGGATCGGCAAAAAGTCATCAGAGAAACTGAATCGCGATATAAAGAGAAGCGAACCTCACAATATGAAGTGACCCTTAAAACGAAATTCGGTACCTCCATTCCGGTTTTAATAACCGCTACGCCGATCCTTGGGAAGGAAGGGGAGACAATTGGAACCTACGCACTAATTACCGACATTCGTGACCGTAAACTCGTTGAAAGAGAGCTTAGAAAAAAGAATGATGAATTACAAACCCTTTATAACAATCTACTCGAGTTGTACGAACAACTGGGTTCGATTATCGCTGAGACTACAAAAATTCATGCTGAAATCTTCCTCTTCACCTCAAAAGATTGTGTTTATTGTGCCCCTGCAGAAGAAGTGTTGCAAGAAGTGCTCTCTGCCTATGGGGGAAAGATTACCTATCGAAAAATCGATATAGAGGAAGAACCGGAATATGCAGAGAAATATGAGATTCTTTCTCTCCCGACTATTGTGATTGGCGATGAAAAGATTACCTCTGTTCCTGATGTTTATAAACTTCATTCTGCCCTCTTCAGTGCACTTGTTCCCGAAGAGAAATTTAGGCGCACACGTCAAGAATTGGACAATATTATCAATTATTCCCCTATTGCGATTTTCACAATCAATGATGAGGGCATCTTAACCAGTATGAACCCCCTTGTGGAAATGCTGATCGATAAGAAACGGAGTGAAGTTCTCGGCGTCAAAGTGTTGCAACAAGAGGAAGAGAAAAAGGCATTAGTTTTCCCTAAAAGTTTACTTCAGCATTTTCGTAAAGGTTTACAAGGCGAAAGCATTTCACTTAATCGCTTATCAATCAAACGTATAAATGCCAAGAATCCAAAACCCTTCTCTATCATCAGTTTGAAAGTCGTGCCCATGGCAACAAAAGAAGGCAAGATTAATGAAATCTTAGTTCTTGCCGAAGATGTTACAACAATTGCCTTGCAAGAAGAAGAGCTCCAACAATCTTATCGAAAACTTGAGAAATTGAATAAGAAACTGATGCAGTTAAATAAAGAACGCGCTCATTTTGTCGAAATTACCACTTCGAATCTTCTCGAACCATTAAAGAACTCCAAAGAATTAATCGATCAAATTCTTTCCGGAGAATTGGGCGACTTTAATGAAGAGTTATTTGGAACTATTGAATACCTCCGAAACAATTTGGAGAATGTCTCAAAGAGTATTATTGATATTTTGGATTATACCACTCTCGAGACTCAAGGCTTTACTCTCACTTTCAAGAAAGAAAAAGTCAAAGCGATTGCCATGGCTGCCATGGAAGCAGTGGGTTCTATTGTGATTGACAAAGGGTTTTTAGTTAATTTCAACATTCCTGATAAATTGAACGTGTGGTGCGACAAAGAGCAAATCGTTAGGGTATTTAAAAATCTGATATTGAATGCCATTAAATTTACTGACATCGATTGCCGGATTGAAATTTCCGCTCGATCCGTAGAGGATAATTTTGTGGAAATAGCAGTTAAAGATAATGGTATTGGTATTGCGAAAAAAGATCTTAAACGAATTTTCAATCAATATGTCAAAGTAAATCCAAAAAGCCCCGGCTCTGGTTTAGGTTTGTCAGTTGTGAAAAGCATTGTCGAAGTTCATGGTGGGTCTGTTTGGGCTGAATCCAAAGGTAATAATAAGGGCTCAACATTCTATTTCACTTTGCCCAAAGATAAAAAAACCTATCAAAAATTCGCTCCTCAAGGAGAAAGCTAAGGGGTCTTATTTTTGTCTAAAAAAAATGCTGTATTTTCAAAAAGCCTTAAATGGTTTTTGGGCAAAGACTAAAAAAGCATAAATGTTTAACAATTGTAGATTACTACTAAAATATAGAGAGAAAAAGCAAATGACAACATTAAAAGAAGATACAAAGGAAATTGCAATTGCTATTGGATATGATTTTCTCATCGTTGCCTTTCTTTTCAGTTGGATTGCCGCAATTATTTTGGCTTTAGTAGAAATTTCTCTTTGGGTTGTCTTCGGTGTGTTCCTTCTTGGTTGTTTGTTTTTCTTTTCAGTTGTGGTCATTAGTAAAAATCAGCAGGCCGAATCAAAAAATAAGGATAGTTCTTCAACAGTAGAACCGGACTCTGAGCCAAGCAAATAACTTTCCAGCTGTTTTCATTGAGTCTTTCCCCCTTTTTTTGAAAGAGAGAGTTCTTTTTCTTTTTTGCCGATACCATTGCTGTTTTAAAAACTTGGAATGATGTTATAACTAGTAGAAATTGGAGCCTGCCTGTGAGATGTCTAAATTCGATGTTGGGAAATTCATTCAAGAAGAGCCCTTAAAAGAAGCAATTGCTCTTCTCACTAAACAAAAAGAGCAAATTCAAGATTATCTCTTAGAAAGAATGAGTATTGCTCCGGAGCAAGAATTGGCAGATATTATAAGGGAATTTAAAGTTTCTAAAGAACTCGCACAAGCAATTTTTGTTATGGAATTCGATTATAATATTAATCGCAAATTTTCAGCCAATTTCTATAATTATGAATTAAAGCGTTTAGAAAAAGTACATTTCGAGCTTCCTAACATTCCTTCTTTTTTACTGAGATTTTCATTAGAGGAAGGGTTTTGGATAAAGTATTTGACCATTGATTTGCTGAAAAAGTTACGGTTGAAAATATCAAAACTACTCGCTCTTGACCGCTCATTATTTGGTCACTCAAAAGGCAGCAAAGAAGACTCAGCACTCTATATTCTTGAACGCATATTTTTAATTGAGAATATTATTAAACCGTTGTTGATTTTCTGGATAAAAGATCATCACTCTGCAACTTGTTATGATGCTGCAGCAAGTTTTCTCTGCTCAATACAAGGGAAAGCTATGGAAAAAGCTCCCAAAATTGTAGAGGACTTATGTAATAGGTTTTATGCTAACATATCCTCTTTAAAAGAAATTATCATGGCTCTCGATGCAAATGGTTGGGCGGGAAAAGCCATTATTCAATATAACCAAATTGAAGAGGAATTACAGTGTTGCACTCATGATTTGGTAGAAATGAGCTGGCGAATTGCTTCTGAATTGGTCCTAGAAGCCTTCATTTTGTTAGAATATAACCTGCTTGATAACACAGTAGAACTTATCTCTGAAATGCAAAAAAATGCAAAGAATACTCTCAGAAGTGAAGAGGTTTTTCAACAAAAGGAAAAAGATCTAATAACAGACAAATTAGTGCGAGTACTTTTGGCATTTGATGATCTTCCAAAAGAAAAAAGATCGGAAGTCATTGCTGATTTAATTAATGAAGATTACCGAAAGGCATTCCTTACAAATCACCAAAAACCATCATTATTTGGTAAGAGCTTCTTAAAACGGCTAACTACTTTGTTACAATTAGACATGCGGGAAGAACAATGCATCATTAAACGTTTCGATAGTCAATTGATGTACCGCCTTTCACCCATTGGGGCAAAAGAATTTCCCGGGACAAGTGTAGATGAGAAGGTTCTTTCTTTACTCAATGAAATTGTCCTCGAAGTCCTTGAAGGCTCTCCCTCCTACCAAACAATCATCGCCACACAACTGGCTAAAGGCCATAAGCAGAGCTCAAGCTTACAAGGAAAAAGTGTTCTAGACTTTAAGCCCGTAGAAGAAGAACCCCTCGGAGCAAAAATGAAGAAGTTGCCAGAAAAAAAGCTTTGGTTCTTAATACGTGATTTCTATCTAAAAGAGCTATTTGATGAAACAGACGAGCTTCTTGCCTCTGCAAGAGTTTTGAAGAAATTATCTCTCGAATTGGGTTTGTTATTAACAGAGAATGAAGCACAAATGATCCTTGCAAAAGCGCTGAAGGCAAAGGATATAGCTATCGATGGATCGGATAAAGAAACACTCGATAAAGAACTCTGTAAAAGCATTCTAAAAGAGCTTAAACAACTAATCCAATGAAAAACTTTGGTGAAAAACAGGGCCAGTTAAAAAAAGCTTTTTCATCCCTCAAAAATAGTCTCAAAAGTATTCTGAGACATTTCTTGCTTTCGTTCCTTAACAAATGATGTTTTTTGATTGTTGTCGCTCTTGATATAATCATTGTAAACTCTGTAAATTCTTAGCCCAATACTCGAGTTCGACAGGTGGCATTATTTAGGCATCCTCATACTGAGTACCTTAGTAGAGAATAAACAGTCTATTAAAACACAAGCAATATCTTGATATTGTTGTGGAGACTTGCTAAAGGTATTTGAAAGCAAAGTTATACGGATGTTCTTTCCAGAAGACTAAAAAAAGAGCACACATAGAGTTACTTAACAATAACCAGTAAAAATGCTTGACAATAACTTTTAAGAAACTTAATTACGAAATATCTTTAGTTAAAAACAGTAAGAAGCAATAAAAGCTGTTTGTCAAAAAGGCACTTGCGGGAAAAAATTGGCAATAGATTGTACCTCTGAAGATCGTCCTAAATCACCAGATGCCATAAAAAGGGGCAAAAGAGCAATTGTCCAATAAGAAAAAAAGGGTGAGTACCATGGCACTCGAAGAACATTACAAGGAATTAGAACTATCAACTTTCTCAAAACCCATTTTGAAAGAGATGGGTATAAAAGCTCTTTTCCTTGTGACTTTTGATATTATTATTGGCCCGATAGCCTATATTTGCCAACTCACTCCTGGGAAAATTGAATATCTCGAGTTTTTAAAAGATCTGGCACATTTAGGGGAGTTTTATACGGGTATCTCTCATGGACAAATAGATAAGGTGACAACCAGAACTGGAGAAGAACTGTTAGTCGGAAGGACCATCCGGAAAATAAACGAAACCGAACTTATTGATGTTGCAGTTGCATTAGTTGAAAATACCGATTATCAGGCTGAAATTATTAAGATGTTAAAGTTTGCTGTGAGAACTGCTTATGGCAAGCCAAGCAATTTCAGTAAACTTATAGACAAGGTTTGCCTTGAATTTCAGGGCACGGGGAAAAAGGAAACAACGAAAGTGATAAAGAGTGTTTTTAAGGACCTCTCTAAAGGAAAACAGCAGAATGTGGCGAAACTTTTTGAAAACTGGTTTGGTATTTTATTTGTGGATTTTGAGGGGCAGAAGATTAACAGCTCATTTCTCCCTGATTGGATTGAAGCAAATAAAATTGTTCCATCAGATATTGCGGTAAAAGTTAAGACAATGTATGCAGAAGGTATCATCATACCAAAAACAAAACAAAGCTTCACGATGGTAAGTTTGAAAGGCCGGCAAGCGATAGTGGTTTCAACAACGAATCTCCGTTTCTGCTCGATCATTTTTCCAACCCAGCTGGGTTTGACAAGAATAAATGCTATTGTGGAAGAAATGGACAGTTTAACAGATGCAATGGCAGATGTTGGACTTGATTTCGGAAACGAACCGATGAAAAAGACATTGCAAATTTTAGATGAACGTGTGGTGAGAAAAAACAAAGATACGCTCTTAAAGGCAGCGTTAGAATTAATGATAAAAGCCGACTCTTTAGCACCAAAAGCACTAATCTCTGTTGAAAATTACAAGATATTGGAAGGAGAGTTCCAGCAAAAATTCTTTAATAAAATGGTTAAAGCCTACAAAGAGTTTGATGGAGTAAAAACTATTTTAGCAGTTGCTCATAAATTCAACATTAGCTTGGATCAAATGGCAGACTTTGTTGTTTTTTGTAAGACAAGGGGAATAGTTCAAGTTTTTGCGAAAAATGGTAGACAAGGTTGAGATGTCCCAAGTACATTTTTTACAATTATTAAAATTAGGATCTGTTCTTTATCGCCGAAATTACCAATTGCACTTATTGGCGAAATTTTATCTACAAAGTTTAAATATAACAAAATTCATTTACTACTGATAACAAAGGGGTTTACGATTTGTTAAAATCAGGAGTATATTACTTTTGGATAGCCCGTACATACCCATGGGGAGACATAGGTCGTTCTATTACACAATGGGTATATGTTGGTTTAAATAATCATCTTTGTCCTCAAGGAGATACTGCTTTTCCGGCTAAAATTTCTAATATCACTCGTCAACCCTGGGGATATACCTGCTCATCTTCAAACTATTTTGATTCGGAAACCAAAGAAGGCTTTGACATTGAAAAGCAATTAGATTTGGTTAGAAAAGCAATAGATGAACAAGTGCAATTACATGAATTATCAAAGCTCCTTTTACCACTAGAAGAAGTTGCTTATTGGAGTGAAAGCCTTCATCAGTTACTTGAAAAATATCTGACAATTGAACGATTATCTTATGATATTGGTTTGAAAAAGAAATGTGAGTGGTTGATAAATTTCATTAGAGAACATGGAATCGACTTACATAAAGCAGGCTTAAGATTCTCTGTAGATTCTTATGCAAGAGGGTCAGATTGGCGTGTAAATGTAAAGATGCCTTTCTATTCACTGGACCCAAAAACCGCATGGGTAATTCAAAGGATTTCTATTAAACCAAAAAGCAGTGGATCTGGGAGAAGAATTCAAAGGAATGATGTAGTTCTTTATTATCCTGTCTTTAAGGAAGTAATTCCTAATATAGAAAAAATAGTAAATTTATTAGGAATTTCATCAGAAATAATTGAAAGGTGGGGGTCACTTTGACAGAACAAATTATAGTTGAAGTAGATCTTTCAATACACCCATATCAAGGTATTATTGGCTCATTTCAAACTCAATGGACATCATGGCTTGAACCGGGATTTATTTACTATTTCCCTCGAGATTCTCCAATTTCATATAATATCTTACCCGGCGATATTATCCTTTGCGAAAAAGAACCGATTTATGTTTGTGACTCTGGTAAAGTTATTATGCCAATTAAAAAATTCAAACCTCTCGACTTAATTAGGTATATTAAGGAGAATCCTGATGTAGAAATTCTTTCATGGGATTACCCGGGACGTAGTAGGCATTTTCTTGAAATTGCTCGAGACTTTTTTAGAAATAAAGAAAAACTATCAAAAACTGATGTTTTTGAAAAAGATGATTTAATAAAGCTAATAACTAGTTTGATTCAAATTTCTCAATTCAACACTGAGAATCTATTATTTCCCCACTTAAAACAGCAGATATATAATTCAATTATTGATACTTTAGACATTCTTTTTAGTGAAGCTTGTCTTGAGAAGATTTGTTCTCTAAAAGATGATTTAAGTGCTTATGAAATTCTAGCTCTCGTTTTACCAAAGTTATTCTTTAGTTTCCCTGAATATGTTACAAGTGCTACTGCTTATAAGAAAATAAAAACAGCTATTGGGAAAAAAATCACAATAAAAGAGAAACTTACACTTATAGAAAATTTATTTGTTAAAGACATTGAAAATTGGCTGAAGACAAATAGTTCGGATTTAGTTAATTTTGACTTATTAATGGAATCAAATTACAAAGATCTTGCCAAAAAAGTACTACAAATAAGACAAGAGGAAGTAAGAAATGCTCCGGTTATCTTTAAAGGTGCAACTAAGAAACAATATGATATATCACAATTACGGGAGACAACTTTAGGCAAGAAGTTAATTAACAATCTAAAAATATCTGAAAGGAAAAAATGGATAGAACAAGAAGTATTTGCGCTAATAGAGTTGGCCTTCAAAAAGATAGGGATCGAACTTAACGTGATAAAATATGTTGGGCCTAAATAATAAGAGGTAGGAATTATGTCAAAGAAACCTTCCGGGACAACCAAAAAAACAATCGAAGATAGCGAATTTTTGAAGATATTCAAAGAATCAATTATTTCTTCAGAAGAAACGGAAAAAATCGATTTAGTATTAGAAGGTCAATACAAAATGGCCTTTGAAGGAATTATGGATGCTTATAACGCTGGTTTATATGCAGGTTTAATTGGACCCGTTGGAGTTGGAAAAACAACTCTATGCCGTAAAGTTGCGGAAGATTTGAAACGTGGTTTCTATTGGGTAACGTTTTCCGATTTAATACGACCATCTACATTAATAGGGTCATTTGACCCAACACTTGTTTTTAAATTAGGGTATTCACCGAAATCATTTATCCCCGGTCCATTTACTTTAGCATGTTTGGAAGGTTCGGTTTTTCTTGCAAATGAAATAAATCGTGGTGATGAATACATACTCAATTCACTTCTCGATGCGCTTGAGGAAAAACGATTATACATCCCTCAACTACGAACCTGGATAAAAGTACATGATGATTTCTTCTTCATTGCAGCTATGAATCCTTCAGAATTAAAGGGAACTAGAAGTTTACCTCGAGCAATTAAGGATAGGATTAAAGTTTGGTGCTCATTAACATATCCGCCTCGAAAAACAGAAGAAAAGATTGTTCGTACTCAATGCACAGTAGCTGATTTAGAAAGGAATGTTTTGGATTCTATACTTGATATAATTACTAAATGCCGAACTCATGATTTAATAGAAAAACCACCAAGCATAAGAACTTCAATAGGATTTGCTAAGTTAATTGCAGCACGTATGCAAAGAGAGAAAACCCAAAGAGCAAGTAATGCTCTGATAGCTGAAATAGCTCAATTAGTTCTCCCTCAATCAGTTGAGGTGATTCCTGGACAAGATGCATCTATTATAATCAAGAAGATATGTGTAGAGGTACTTGGTATTGGATGAAATAAACATTGAAGACTTGTTTAAGTCAATTCCACCAATAATCTTTTCGTCTTTGTTTTGTGAAAAAATGAGGGAACGAGATGATTTACAAAATTCTTTGAGTACTAGACAAGCTTTAGCAATACCTAAACTTCTAGTAGCCACTTGTTTTAGAAAATCAACTACCAATCTCACACCAGAAGATTACTTAAGAGCAGCCGTAATTACAACTGCCCCAGAAGATCAAGAAATAGCTCGTAGTGTTGTTATGGATATTTTATTTCCTAAATTATCTATGAAACAAATAGAATTGGATTTATCTACAAAAAAAGACCCTTCTGAAAAAGCAATACGCAAACAACCTATTATTGACCAAATTTTAGAAGAAACACAAAAAAATGCTTATTCCGGTTCAATTTCTCAGGAATTATTAGATGGAGTTGTTGATTTTCTTGGAGAAATGGGTTCATCAATGTCATTATTGAGTGATACAGAAGATCCAGATGGCCCCAAAGAAAAAACAGAGCTAGATTTCTTCTTTGATGCAACAGCGAACTGGAAAAGTGGGACACAACCCTATAAAGCTCTTGTTGATTATTTAGTGGATCCTACTGAGATATTAATTAAGAAATTGCAGAACCTTAAGGAATTGAAAGACTACGTTGGTCAAAAACTAATTTCAAGTATAAATAATATACCAACATCAGCGTTATCTGCCATACCTTACACAAATACTGCAGATGCGATTCTTAAGGATTCAAAGAATCAAATTGAAAAAACAATTGCAGAACATACGTTAAATCAGATGAAGGAATTTGAGAAATCAATTCAGCAGATGATGCAGACAAATCCTGAATCAGTTGCAATAGTATCAAAAGCTCTACATGATTCCGGTAGATTATCATGGAAAAAACACACGGAATTAATTGAACAAGCAGCTAAAAATGCAAAAACAAGCTCAGAGATTTATAATTTAATTAAAAATGCAAATTATCTAAGTAAGAGAATCAAAGAACAACTTTTTGATATCTTAAGTAAAGATTCTACATTAACCAAACCATTGGAAATGATCTTATCTTTAGAAAATCAACTTGGGCAATCACTTTCAGTAGATTTTATTAAGCAACTGCTGTCTTCTTCTGATGTAAAAGATAAAATTTCATACCAAGCTTTACCAGCAATTCCATTTTATAGTAAGGAAATAGAAAATGCTGTTGTTGATTCATGCAATAATCAATTAGCCAAATTACAAGAAAAATCTATTCCTAGAAAATTTGAAGAATTATTCCATGATATAGCTGATATCTCTTCTAAAGTTAAAAATCCATATTATACTAGCTCACTTGACAAAATTCGGAATGCTGCTGCAAATGCATGGATGACTTCAATTCACTCAAAGCAAAGTTTTCTAAATACCGGTTTTTCCCTCGTTAGACAAGGTGTTAAATTAAATGAGCAAATGATGATGGAATATGGGCAGTCTATAGGCTGTTCAGTAGACGAATTAAATGAGATGCTTTATACTGATTTTGAATCATTCTTAAAATCAATTAGAAACCAAAGTAAGGATGTTTTTGGATACAAGAATTCTTTGCAAGGTTTGAATCTAACTCAAAATCAAGTACAAATGTCAAATGAAACAGCACTAAGCCATAAAAATAGACCTGCTCTTGGTGCATTGGCTTCAGAAAACCTCTCGTTAGCAATAAAAACAGCCCAAAAAATGGGTGCTGAAGATTTTTTGTTATCATCACTAAGTGCTGGGTTCGGTGAAGATATACTAAGACAATGGTTTATTTTTAGAGATGATATACCAAGTGTTATGCGAGATAAGCTAAAGAAAATTCTGCGGAAAATTGTCATTTCAACAGCTATGGATATGGCTAGAAAGAAATTAGGATCAGCAGAATCTGGTATAATGGCTTCTAGTCAAACTAGACCCTTCAAAGAAGGGGATGAATTAGATTTAATAGACATTGAACAAACACTGGAAAATATTATTTCTATGGGCAAAAATTCAGAACAGATAATTCCAGATGATTTTATCGTTCATGATCAGCGTAAAGGAAGGATTGCCCTAGTAATTCTTCTAGACATATCCGGTTCTATGACTGGAAAAGAACGATTGGCATATTGTTCATTTCTTATAACAATGCTTCTTTCTAGACTTAAAGAACAAGAAATAGGTATTGCTTTATTTGAATCCGATACTCATGTGTTACTTGAAGTTATGGACGAAAAACCAGAAATTGACAAAGTAATAGATGAGTTACTCGAAATTAGAGCTAGGGGAGGAACGGTAATAAATAGAGCTTTAACTTGGGCTTATGATCAATTCAAAAAGATAGATGAAGAGCAACTCTATTTCTTAGTTGCCAGTGATTTTGAATTCTTTTATAATATTAGAAATCACAAAGATTTCAAAGGGTTACAAAAATTATCGCCTAAAACATATCTTATAGCTCCCGGTGTAAGTATCAATAATTGGGAACTAAAACAATGGGAAAAAGCATTCAAAGCGAATGTTGTTCAGATTCATAATGAAAAGGAAATCATTGATACAGTTTGTAAAATTATTTCGAATAGATAAAATAGGAGAAGGTTTTGTAATGCCACGTAGTGAAATACCTAATTCAAAAAATGAGCGTGTTTATGATAAAATTTCTGTAATGCCAAAACCTGATCCTTTATTCTTAATTGAAAAGCAACAACGAACTTCACATAGACTTGCAATTCAAGAAGTAATCCTGTTTACTGATGATAAAATTGCGGTTGCTTGTAATGATAATACAATTAGGATTTATGATTTAAAATCCAAAAAACAAATTAGTGTGTTTATTACTATGCAAAACATCAATTCAATGGTTCTTAAAAATGACAAATTAGTTGTAGCTTTAGGTACATCTTCATATGCAAACAATCCCCCGAAAATAGTGGTTTTTGATATAAAAACAGGAGTCAGAATACAAGAATTTTCATATGGAAATAGACGAATCCAACAATTAAAACTAGATCCTAGAGAAAGGATTATTGGGTTGACAGACTCCAATTTGTTTCAGTATGATTTAGAAAAGAATGAAATATTAATGGAAATTAGTAGATATTACAAACCACTTGATAACTATCAACATTCATCAGCAAATAAACCAAGAATAGTTCAAAAACGGATTGAAAACGCTATTCGATTCAAAATTTATGATGATGGTTCTGCAATAATCAACACAGAAACTTCATTTGGATATAGAAGAAAAAGTCGTTCTGAGGTTTTTCTTATTGAAAATTATGAAGAACAAGAGAATCAAAACATTAAGACTTTCTTTGGGCATAAAGAATGTATTCTCTCCTTTGATGCAAATGATACATTAGTTGCAACGGGTTCTGCTGATAAAACAATCCGTATCAATAATAGAACTGGAACATCAAAAGCAAAAATTCTGCGTGAGCAAGAAACAAGTATTACTGCACTAGAATTTCTTTCTGATGGGAGGTTAATTACAGGTGGTTCTGATGGTTCAATATACGTATGGAATCCTATTAATAAAAAAGCCCTAGCTAAATGGGATGCTCATACTTCAGGAATAAAAGATTTTTTAATGATTCCAGGGGGAAAAATGATTTCATACACAAATAATACAATAAAATTCTGGGATTTGAAAACTTACAAGTGTCTAAAAGAAATTACTATTAGTATAAATTTAGCAACAAACGTTGCATCTGCTTTCCAAGATAGAAAACAAATCATAAACGATAGTGGAAAAATTAAACCATTATCTGATGGTAGAACTGTACAAATAAATAAAAATAAAATTGAAATTTATTCGCCAAATAATATTCTCTTAAATTCTTATACTGTAGGTAGCACTAATCTTTCAGCATTTCTAATAGATGATTTAAATAGAATTATCGTTTCACAAGCTTCTAGTTACAATGTAAAGGAATATCATATATTTGTTGTCTCACCAAATTCAGGTAGAATTCTTCAAACGTTAAAAGGTCATAAAAAAGGAATTACATCACTTGCTTTCTCAACTAATAATACATTAATCTCGACGGCTCAAGATGGAATTATAAAATGGTCTATGAAAGATTGGTCAGTAATTAATAGATATCAAATACCAGTTAATGGTGGATTCAATGACATTTTTGTGAGATATATACCAAATGATTTGCTATTTATTGCCACGGTGCACAGAAAAAGCTATCACATCTATTCCCTAGAAACAGGTGAGCTTGTAAAACAAATTGATAGCGTTGTCGATTTAAATAGGTGGCGAGAAACATTTCAAATTATACCTATTAAAGAAAATACCTTTTTCCTATATGCTGTTTATTCTCGAAGATTGATCCTTTATGAAGAGTTAGGAAATAAAATTACTGAAATAACCCAGAAGAAAAATTTCCACAAAATATTAGAATTGACCTCTGGTGATTTAATGTCACAAACTGATAAATCAATTGCTTATCTGCCTTTAAATGAGAATTTAATTTTTGTAGCCTTAGCTAATGGTGATTTTAGGTTATTTGATAACAACATTGAAAATTTTTCAATTAAAAGTTACAAACAAACATTTACCGGACATACAAAATTAGTTAAAAAAGCACTTGAATTAGATGACGATTTAATTGCAACTATATCATATGAAGGAATCATAAAAATATGGAATATCACAACTGGAAAATGTATTGAAACAATTTCATTTGAGGGTAAACCTGTATTAGATTTATTAAAATTACCAAACAAAAATTTGCTTGTAATTAGTAAAAACAGTCAATTTATAACTGACATTAAAGGAAAAATTCTGTTTACTTTAGAGAGAAATTATAGTGAATTTGTAGTTCACAAAGACGGCTATATTATAGCCAATAATCCAAGTTCCTATACTGATATATTAAACGCGAATGATGGTTCTTTGATATTTACACTCGATAGAGAGAAAGGAAAGGAAATGAAGTTATTTGGGGTTAATTTTGAAGGTGAAATCTACTTTAAAACACCACAAGGATCATTAAGAAGTTGGGATTTGCATTCAGGTGTTTTACTGAAAACCGTTTTTCCTCCATTACCAACAAAGAAGACCCCTTCTCTACAAATTTTGCATGAACAACAAAAAGATAGCGTATTAGATACATTGTTTGATAAAATTGAGACATTTAAAGAATTCAATTTGAAGACACTTGTAATAGATGTGGTTTTATCTAAATTATATAATCATAAAACAAAGCAATTGAAATCTATATCGAATTCCAAAGAGAAACTAAAAGAAGTAATAGATTCAATTTTATTGTCATTGAACGTAATGAAGAGTGTCCCTAAAAACAGATTTGTAACACTAAACAATCCAATTTTAGTTAATAATCAAATCATCTTAGCTTCAAAATTCAAAGAAAAAATTCCTATTTATCAATCACTTACATTAACATATCTCGATAAACAGAAAAGATCGACTTATTTAACATGGTTAAATATCTTGAAATTATTATGTATAGAATTAGAAATGAATTCTGAAGAACAAAAAATAGAGAAAGCAATACAATTATTTGAACAACATTGATTCGTTTTTCTATTTTGTCTTTGCAATATTACTACCCCACACTTAGCCCTCCAAGAATAATTGTAGGCCATGTGTAATTTAAACAGAATAACATTACTTTCTAATAAAAAACAGAGAATCACTTGCCAAATTATTATCAAATCTAAATGAGAATTAATGTTTCATAGATAGAAGTTAAGTAATAATATATGTATGCAAATAGTGCAAAATGTAGTAAGAATTTACTACTTCCAAATAAATTGCTTATGTTGCTATAGGTAATTTATTAGAGAGAGCAACTTGAAGGAAGTTATCTCTGGGAGGCTTTTTCTGATAACGAATAGGACCTGATTGTTATCCACTTTTAATGGTCTAGCAAACTTATGGTAGCCGTCGCGTTTGTTTAGCGCCACCATAAAGAGCGCAATAAAACCCTTTAAGGAAGAATAGTCGAATTGCAATTATATATATACACCATTAAATTAAATATTTTTTAGGTAATAAAAATGGAAGAGTTTGAACAGTCACATGTTGACTTTTTATTACGGAGCGAGTTGGAGAGAAAAAAGAGGATCATACAAGCATCACTAATAATGATGGCAGTAGGTTTCTTCTTTTATCTATTGCGGGGGCTCGTAAGCTATGCTTCGAGGATATATACATACCCTTGGGTAATTGATTATAGCTCTGGACTCCCATTAGCAAAGTTAATAACAACAAACCTCTTTGTAGTAGTAGCATCAACCCTAACTGGTTTTGGAGCAACGTTATTAGCAACAAGCTTTTTGTTCTTTGGAAATCCACAGCAAAAGGGAGGAAAGCTCCTAACAACGACAGGAATAATCATATTGAGTAATACAATTATAACTTTGATCTTCAATATAGCTATTGTTATAGGAACAACAATTAACCTTGAGGATTTACTCAATAAACCCGCGTTCAATAAATTTATTGCCGCAACGATCATAATTCAGGTGTTGCTCACATTTATACTTATGATGATTGGACTTTTAGTTTTAACGATTGTACAAAGACAAGAAAAAATGGATGTAAATGGTAGTAATGAATTACTTGTAATTGTTGGAGCAATATACGTGCTGGGACTACTCTTTTTATGGGCATTAGTGACAACACTCTATTTTATAATTACCCCTCAGAAAACATTCATAACCATGGTAACCTTGGAAATGCTTAGTCTGGCAGGAATGCTACTAGTTACAATAGGCGCGATTATCAACACCAATAATTGGCATTTATTACAGCCGCAATATCCAAAAGGCTGAAGAAGGAAGGACAAACTATTTGTTCAGATATAGGGGAGGGATAATGCTTTTTCTATTAATAACTCAGTAAAAGACTGGAAAAAATGAGATTATTTACATTATCTGGCAAATCTCCAATAAAAAAAATAAAGAAATCATCCAGCGTTCCATTAAGGGGAGCATAAATGGCTACAAGACGGCGGGGTTCAAAATACCACTTATTTGCTCCTTCAATATGGTTGCTGATGAAATAACCCCTCATATAGAGAGAAGCCACTCACCACTTTCATTTCTGATATAGTACATGATCTCATTTTGCTTCGTTAAATTATCCGCCCAGAACAATCTATCTAAATTTAATCCTTGGAATAACCCAGATCATCATGTTAACAATACGCTTTGCATGCCCAGAAACATACCTAACTCTTTCAACGCCTGTCCTTAGCGGTTTATTAATAGGAACACGGTTACTATCTTTCATTCTATTTATGTTGGGACTTATGATGCTTAGAATAGCACAAAACCTAGAAAGTAAAGAGAGAACCGGAAGTAGTAGTGAATTGCTTCCTATCGTAGGATCAATAATAGTGATGGTATTGATCTTGTCGTGGTCCTTAACAATAATAATCTACTACGTAAGACCTGGAACCTTGCATAAAACATTTGTAACAATGGTGACCTTTGAGCTATTAGTCATGATAGGAATGACAATAACAACCATAGGAGCAATCTTTTGCAACAGTAAAAATATCACCTTACCGGGAAAATGAAAAACGATTTGAAAACTTGGTAAAGAAAAAAGCAGAAAAAAGAAACACATCATTGATTTCTAAACTCACATGATTTTAACATCTTTTTTCACTGCTTCTTTTTTTAAGTAAGGCAAGCGTTAGGATGAACAATAAACCTGGAGGGGCGACCAGAAACAGATTGATTGCGATTACTTCACTATTAGTTTGGAAATCAACGAGAACTCTTTGATAGGTGATGTTTTTCGCTGTAAATCCCTGTTGAGCAGCTGACAAGTTCTCAAATGATTCAAATGTTAGTAGATCATCTATAAAGCCTTCAGTTCTAGGATTAACTCTAAATCGCGCGTAAAAGCTTGTACCTTTAGGATAATCTGGGCTCTCTCCGAATAGCGATAAATTCAAAATACCTTGACTTTGATCGCCTTCAATTTGCCGAATGTGCCCTATAGTAAGCGGTGTATATCCAGGAATATCTTCTGCTACCATATTGTCTCCGAAAATGCCTAGAATGTCCGATGTAAGGTTACGTTCTGGGTAATTGATATCTCGCCAATAGGTTTCCGGGTTAGCAAACTCCCGCCTGAAAAGCGTTAAAAAACTCATCTTATAAAAACCAAAATCTTCTAATCCCTCATAATACGAGTTATAGGGTCCAGTATAATATGACCAAACACCCCAATAAGAATTCTCTATGTCAATACTTGTATTTGTACAGATTCTACTTTGTGGGTAACGCCCGCTTAACTTCATCCTTTCATATTGTAAATTATAATACGACATAACTTTTGACTGCAATGATGGACTAAGAGCCGGAAAAGGACATATACTTTCGTAATTGTAAAGATAATACATTTCTGTACCACCCTCGTAATTGCCATAATACGTTGGGTAGCCGAGTAATTCACCTTCTGAAAAAGAATAACCCCCATTGCTTTCTATCTCGTCAAATATCGTTTTTAGAATAGCAATGTGTCCAAATCTTATGCAACATTTTTCACCAATTTTAATGGTGAGACAGCAATCGTATACCACTTCTGAGCCATTCATTATTCCACTTGTGCCATTTGGGTTTCTAAGCTCTTCAAGGATTCCATCATGGGGAGCATAAATGGACACAAGACGACGAGGTTCAAAATACCACTTGTCTGCTCCTTCGATATGGCCACTAGTGAAAAAACCTCCCCAAGGAGAGAGTAGCCACCCGCCACTTTCATTTCCGATATAGTTCATTATCTCATTTTGTTTCGTTAAATTATCCACCCAGAATAATCTATCCAGATCAAGTGGAAATGTTTCTATTGTAACCAGATCTTCTTGTGAAGGACAGCAACAATTGACACCAGGGTGTCCAAAAAATTCCTCTTCTACCGCATGTGCGTTCAGCAAGTTCAAAAAAAAACTAAATACTATTAAAATAAAAATGAGTTTAGAAATCAAATGATTGTTTTGAGACATACATATCCCTAAAAACAATCTTATTTTTTTTAATAAAAATTTTCATTATAATTGGCTCTTTGTTATTTTTTAATTTAATCTTACATATTTTTACTCATTATTTGCTTAAAAAGAGGTTAGTAATACATTATTATAAATCAGATAGCCAAAATTAGATTGCAAACAATGCTAAACTCTACTGACTTTTCAGTGAGCTAATGAAGTTTTCTCACTTCTAAAAGCCCATAAATGCAATCAGACTGAAATTATACCTTCTTTTTACAATGATTCAAACAAATCCGCATCAAAATATACATAATTGAAAATGACTATGCAGCAAGTCTAGTTATAAATTTTAGATGAAAATAGCTTGTAAAGTCTTCAGCACAAATCTCTTAACTTCTAAGTTGATGTGAAAAGAAAAAGCCTTGTCTCTACAATTTTTAGATTTAAAGCATAAAAACAAGGCAAATAGAATAAAATAGAACGAAAAAAATTTATGCTTGCAAGAGTAATATTAATTTTAACAAAAGACTTTAAAAGGGCCAGAAAGCTCATAAAACAAAGTAAGATGCAAGGTGTAAAAAGAAAACAATTAGAATGAAAAATGATTTGCTCATCAGAGCAAAAGTTTAAAAAGAAAACCTTGCACCATAAAAAATTAGTTTCCTCGGAAAGAGATGCTGAGAAAACGCTTGTAAACAAAAAGGCCTGACGCGACTAAAGGGCAACATGCCCAGGGATGACCCGTCAGAACATCCAAGCAAGCGGACATGCAGAAAAAAACGAGGAGAAAAAGCAAAGGATGAGATCCCGAGAAGCAAAGGCTCGGGGTTGAACAAAGGAAAACTCGCACAGAAAACTACCCGTCAGAAGAAAACATGAAAAGGTTGTAAGGTGAAAAAGCAAACGAATGAGCAAAGGCTGAAAAGAATTCCGAAAGGAAGGAAAAAAAGCCCAAGCAAAAATTCTAGCGAAAACAACCGAAAAATCCTTTACGACTGAAAAAAAAGGCGTACAAACCCTGTTATTGTTTATGTAAAATCTGACGAAAAGACCAATAACGTAGATGAGACGAACAGGAATCAACAACACCGGTTGATCCTGCCGGACCTGACTGCTATTGGAGTGGGACTAAGTCACGCTAGTCATAGGTGTGGAATGGAGCACCTGGCGCACGGCTCAGTAACACGTAGTGAACCTACCCTGAGGACGGGGACAACCACGGGAAACTGTGGCTAACCCCCGATAGGAAATTTGGCCTGGAACGGTATCTTTCCGAAAACCGGCTCGCCGTGAGATGCGGGCCTCAGGATGGCGCTGCGGCCGATTATGCTTGATGGCGGTGTAACGGACCACCATGGCGACGATCGGTATGGGCGATGGAAGTCGGAGCCCAGAGTCGGCCACTGAGACAAGGGGCCGAGCCTTACGAGGCTTAGCGGTCGCGAAACCTCGCCAATGCACGAAAGTGTGAGTGGGCCACTCCAAGTGCCATTCTTACGGATGGCTGTCGCTCAGTATAACAAGCTGAGAAAGGAAGGAGAGGGCAAGGCTGGTGCCAGCCGCCGCGGTAAAACCAGCTCTTCGAGTGGTCAGGACGAATATTGGGTCTAAAGCGCTCGTAGCGGGGCAAGTGGGTTCTTGGTTAAATCCGACAGCATAACTGCCGGACTGCTGAGAATACCGCTAGCCTTGGGAGCGGGAGAGGACAGAGGTAGTCATGGGGCAGGGGTGAAATCCAGTGATCCCATGGCGACCACCGATGGCGAAGGCATCTGTCTGGAACGTATCCGACCGTGAGGGGCGAAAGCTAGGGGAGCGAACGGGATTAGATACCCCGGTAGTCCTAGCCGTAAACGATGCAGACTTGGTGTTGGTCGTTTAAAAACGATCAGTGCCGAAGCTAACGCGATAAGTCTGCCGCCTGGG
>DXJV01000054.1 GCA_019056785.1 Candidatus Heimdallarchaeota archaeon | reverse complement strand
TAAAAGACTTTTCGAATGATGAGTTGAAGAAAATTCTACGAAAAAAACATTTTACCTTTCTTAAGGAAGTTCTTTCGGATAAAGAGTGAAAAACGCTTTATCCTTCTTTTTTTATTTCAATAGCACCAAACTGGAAATATTTTTAGATGGCAAAGAATGAAATGTAAGTGTGAATTGTTAATGCACCGGAAACATCACCCAAGCAGGCATCATTTTAGACCACCCATACCTTTAGGTCCTCATATGGTTAAAGAAATGGGGCAATTAGTTTTTCTTTGGAATATTTCTGAGAAACCAGAAGGGATGACAGGTTATGAATTGCAAAAATACTATCGTGCCAAACCGACAAGTGTCTATCGATTACTTAAAAATATGGAGCAAGAAGGGTTTATTGATTCTTATGAAACTATTCACAAAGGACGAGCACAAAGATTATACAAAATTACGAAAAAAGGGAGAAATCGGCTTCAAGAATTGCGTGAGATTTGGTCCCCAAGGATGGTTTTTTTACGTGATGTCATTCCGCCGGATCGAAGGGCTTTTCCCATCCATCAAAAACGCTTTGAGCAAGAATTCACTTCCCTCATTGATGAGAGTCAATCAAAAAAAGAAATTATAGATGCAATTCAAGGTTTTGTAAACCACCTTTCCCATCGACGAGAACAGTTACAAAAGGAATTACAAATATTGCAAGAGGATATTGCTTTATTTGAAAACTTTCGTGATAAAGTGGCAGATCTTCCTGAATATGACCCAGAGACTATCAAGCAGTACTTTTCAGAAGTAATGGAAAAAAAGGGAGTTAGATGAGCAATAAGCTTATTATTACAATGGCTTGTCAAAGAGAAATGGCTGCCAGTGACAACATCTCTTCTTTCATTTGTTCAAGAAATGCTCGTATCAATGAACTATCATAGCTTTCTTCGAAATAACCAATTGAAAAGCTTAACTTTTCATCAAAGGTTAGGGCACCCATCATGAATACCGGTGCTTTAATAAAAGGCGGGATTATATAAGCATCTTTTAATGTCAAATTACTAAAGGCAAAATCCGAGGGATTAGTTAAGCCCACATTAGTTATTACCGGGAAAGTGCTATTGGATTGTAATTGATTAGCAATACGCTTTTCAAGGATTTTTTCTGCTTTCTTAAATTTTAACTTGAATAACCATTTACAAAAGAGTGCCGAGCCAAGACCAATGCCGCGCTTTTTCTTTTTCCTCATTGCCTTTGTTATTTTTACTATTGTTTTTTCGATCCGTTCATCAGGGCGATATCTCGAATAAACATTAGCTGAGGAGGTTAAATTACACAAAGGAGTTGTAGCATTTTCAGGGAGGTAGACTCGAAGATTAACAGTTATTGTACTTAGAACCTTTTTTCCGGGAGAGAAATACGCGAGCCGACCTATTACTCGATGAAAAGCCGTAATGATGAAATCAGTTATAGATATCCTCATTTTTTTACTGAGGGCTTTTATCTTTCTGAATTGTTCTCGAGTGAAAAGAATGATTTCATAACGCCTATTTTGTGCTTTTTGAGTTTTCCAAGGCAAGGAATTAACAGCTTTTCCTGCTCGCAAATGGAGAAGAACACCCAACCTTTGTAACAAAGAAAGATTTTGAAAGATTTGTTTGAGTGAGCGATTTGTTGCTCCATTAACAGGGGGGCAGTAGAAAGGATCCTCTTTTAATTTGCTGTACAGAAAGGAAAGTAGTTTCAAATATTCTTTAACAGCCGTACCGTCCAAAGCTTCGTGTGAAGCCTTTAAACACAGAATGTCATTTGTCTTTGTTCTAAAAAAGACAACTTTCAAAGGTAACTCTTTTCGCGGATCAATTGGTGAAGTGATAAAGCGAAAGATTGCCCTTTCTACATCATCTTCTACTTGAATAAATTCGCAAGAAATTTGTGTTAGAAGATCCTCTCGCCGACGCCAAAAGGCTTTTTTTGGTGTAACAATGAAGCGGCTTCCTAGAATACTCTCCATATAATAACTTAGAAAGACGGCTTTTTGCATTATCTCTTTATCAAAAAAACCATCAAAATGAAGAATCCCATTTAATTGTTGGTCAATGGTATTTTGAAAAATATGGGTTAGCTGATCAATTTCCCCAGCATCAAATTCCCGAGGTAATTTACTTTCTAATTTTGCCAGAAAAGTAGGCTCAAAAGGGACTGCTGATCGTGTAGGTTTTGAAACACCATTTTGCTCTTGAACTCTTTCCTTTTTCATTTACTTCCATCCGGTTAAGTGATAATAGGATAGTGTTAATTTTACAACCCTTTGAATGATTGTTTAAAAGAGTAATAAAAATCTTTTCAGTTTCATTACAATTGTTGTAGAAAGAAAACTGAAAATAATAAGAGTTTCTTTTTTACAGCGTAAAAATCGAAGGAATATATGCTTACTCTATTCAAAGAAAAAAGAGTGTGGAGCCACTGCGGGGATTTGAACCCCGGACCAACTGATTAATTGAAATGAATGACACGGCATCCATTTTTACAAGTCAGTCGCTCTGCCAGGCTGAGCCACAGTGGCATTGTTCTAACTCCTTGCTATTTTCCTTATTTTTTAAATTTTCTCAAGACACCAAGAATTGAAGCAAAAATCCATTTGTCTCCAATAATCTTTAGTAAAATAAAAAAGAGCACTCTTTTCTAAGGGGCATTATTTCACGTTATTCTACACGTCTCTTTGCTTTTCTAAGAAAAATAATTGTTCCCCCAAAAAGACTTAGAAGAGCTAGAAAGACAGGCAAAGTGTACCCAATGACATAAGAGGGATGACTTGACTCATATTCAAATCCGCTTAAGCGCATTTCTTCTTTCGCACGCTCGATGTCAAAAGGAAGTGGCTCAAGGGAAGTATTATAGATTGAGGCAATTGGAGGGCATTGAGTCACTCCCGGCTCACCTTTCCCCTCTAAAACCTCTGCAATATATATTTCTCGAGGAGCAATATAGCTTATCGCCTTGCGGATATGCTTTGCAGATGCTGAACCGGCGATTGGGCAAGCTTCTCCTGTCCCGAGAATTGGATGCAAATTATTAAAAGCAATTTCAGTGACATAACCAGTGCCAACTTTTGTATAAGCAGCGCCTTCAGGAACTTGTTCTATGCTTATAAAAAACTCACTATCAAGCATATCAATTTCACCAGCAGCAAGAGCATTTAATGCCACTTCTTGAGAATTTTGAAAAATAAAGTAAATGTCTGTAAAATGCGGTGTAATAGAGTTCCAGCTTGAAAAGTATTCATTTTGTTTTAGATGAATGATGTTTGTGTTATTATCATATTCCTCTAAATAATAAGGACCCGCACCAATGATTTTGTTTGGCTGGGTTATTGCCCAATTGTTTGCTTGCACAAATTGATCGGCATAGGGAATTGAATCCCAAATATGCTTTGGAATTAAAGGTAATGTGAATAAATTATTTGCACAAACACTTGGTGTTTGAAGAGTGATTTCCAGTTCATACTCTGAAAGAATAGTTATTGAAAGATTAGTTAAAAGAGGGTGAGGCCAAACCCAATTTTGAAGAGAAGAAACATTAGCGAGAACCTCATAACTATAGACAACATCAGACGCATTCAATGGCATGCCATCAGCCCAACGAACATCAGGATTAAGCCAGAAATGATAAGTTAAACCATCTGTCGTGTTATAATCCTTTGCAAGGTAAGGAGCAAATTGATGGCGACCCGTGCTAGGGCGCCTATAGAGGAGTCCAGGATAGATTTGCGCCAAGAATTTGTTTGAACAGACATACGAACGATCATAAATGTAAAAATTATCGAATGTATCGGGGACAGCATAACGAAAAACACTCTGCCCTGGAATACTCCAATTCTCCATAGTGCACCGGTCATTTACCCATAAAACAGGATCCCACCCCTCGAGGTTGGCTCTATGGGCGATCAATATGGAATAATAATTGAGCGCAATTTGAGGTAAATCTTCGTAGAGATATTGCTGAATTTTTCCACCCCAAAAGAGCTGGTCATCAAAATAGGGAGCACTAATGAATTTCGTAATCGCGAGATCCATCTTCGGGTTGGAGTATTGATAGAAATTATCGCCGTTAGGAGTAATGGAGGAACTATCAAATAACCCATAAGGATTCCAATCCAAGTTCCAATACCAGGTAAAGAAGAGAAGATCAAAACCCCCTTCAGCATACAGTGGGATAGGGTAAGGACCCGGATAATTCCAAACCCGTGGAGCGATGTTCACATAACCAGTAGCGTCATAAACATCAATGCCGATGCCAATTTTTGGTAATTGTTCCACTATTAAGGTAGACCAAACATTCCGCCAATTACAGGTAACGGGAGCTAAAACGCAGATAGAAAAGAAAGTAGGAACTTCATCCTCTGTGGCAACCACACCTAAATTGAAGAATGGAAGCCCGCCCAAACAACAACCCAACAAAAATAATGCTTTCAGTTGCTGCTTAATGGAGTTTTTTAGGACATCACTCATGACTTTTCCCTCCTTAGCTAATTATTAATGAATGGAAACTCAAAAAGGTTATTATTTATAAGAGGGGAAAACAGAAAAGGACGTTGTTATTTTTTTCTGAAAAGGTCTTAAAGACAAAAAAATATCACAAGATATTTAAACGATAATTGCTAAGAGTAATATGTAGATTATAGACATTATAATCCGCTCGGATAGTTGAAAAAGGCAAGGTACGAGGATTAAAAGATCGGTGAAAAAAATTGCAAAAGAAAAGATTGGTTAAACGCATCGAAAAAGAATACTGGGAAGGAATATGCCCGGTTTGTGGATATGTAGGTCCACCCCTGACTTTTTACTTTGAGGAGGAAAGAAAAACCCAAATCAAAGTTATATGCCCAAGATGCGATTTAACAATAAATTATAAAATGCCTCGAGTCCAACATAAGTATAAATCTGCAAAAAAAATCGACCGACTAAATCCTCTGCCAAGCCTTTTTAATTCTTGTTAGAAGAAATGGAAAAACGTGAGGGTGAAAGGCACAGGACGGGATAAGTTTACCATAAAAAATAAAAAGAAAGAATGGAATATTTTCTACAAAGCTTTTAAACGAACAAAAAAATATGAACTCGTTCAATCTCCCCGGATGTGAAAGACTTGAAAATAAAAATGAAAAACAGTCTAACAGTAGGCATCGCATTTTTTATAATTATAATTACTTTAACTGGTAGTAAGGTAGCAAGAACGTATTCCGATGGGCAAAAAATCACCTTAACAATTACCGAAGCGGATTATGGCGACTTTGATAATGATGGAAGCGAAGACGACATCATAATAAAAGCAATAATGAAAGCAAATTTTCAAGGAGACTATCAAGCATATATTTATCTTGATATTACCCTCCCATCAGGGATGGTCTATAAGTTTTCCTTCCAAGTGATGTTAAGTTTCTATGGAGACTCTTCATTAGAGATAACAATTACTGCCTATGATACAGCAATCGAAGCAGGATGGTATGAATGTAAACTCACCAGTATTTTAATTTATGAAGACATGTTAATTTACAGTTATAGCACATACACCTTTGACCCCCCCACAGAAAAAGGGCCCGGGCAGCCCACAGCAGAGATAGCAATTACAAGTAATGAATAAAAAACAGCAACTGCAGAAAATGAGGGATTTGGAAAGAATGTTAGATGCCAAGGACATGGAAATTCTTCTGAATTTGCAAAAAAACCCTCTAGCCACCCTAAGCCAAATCTCTCAACAAATCAATTTAAGCGTGTCTAATACCTCTGCCCGGTTAAAACGATTAGAACAAACAAAACGGATTTATCAGGGCGTCCACGCAGATCTTAACACTTCTGCTCTTGAACTGGAAATTTATGACTTTTTCTTTTCTGTTCAACAAAAACAACACTTGATTTACTTAGAGGAGAAGTTTAGTCACCGGCATCCTTATGTATTATTTCGGAACAGAATTACCGGCAAAGAGAATGGATTGTTCCTGCAATTTCGTGCACCACAAAGCACACTAGAATTAATTATCGAAACGGTCACCATTCTTCAAGACAAAGGAATCATAACAGACTATCAATATCTCCCTCGCGAACCCAAGAAAAAAGCCTTACGTGTAAAGTCTGCGTTACAATATTGGAACCCCACAAAGAAAACCTGGGATTTCGATTGGACGCGATGGAAAGAAAGCTACGAAAATGCGAAATCAACCCCACCACCAGATAGAGAAATTTCGCACTCAATCCTCAAAGAGCTTTCTGACTTAGATGTTAAATTGCTTGCGGAACTTTCTTTAGACGCACGTAAAAAGAATGTCGAAATGATTCAAGACCTCGGTTTAAAGCCTGTTTCTGGCCTTGCACAGAAAGTCAGTAGAAGAGTGAGATTTCTCAAAGAGAAAGCTATTGAGGACTATCGAGTCTTTTTACATTGGACATCGTTTGATTTGTATCAGTCAGTAGCCATTAAAGGCAACTGTAAAAGCGCTATTAGTAATAAGATTTACAACCACTTGGATGTTCATAACAACGAGGGAGAGAGATTACAATTTCCTTTCATGAGTCTCTACTACCTTATGAGTGACGGCTTTTTCTGGTATGTACGAGCTCCACCAAATCACCTGAGCAAATTTTTAGATTTTGTCTGGGGAGCATGCCCTAATTTTGAGCTCTATTTATTTGATTATCAAACGTCGCAAATTTATGGGTTGTGGGCAGAAACATTTGATAGCGAAAATCATTCTTGGAAAAAAGACCATGCCTACATGGTTGAGCGTGTTTTAGAGGATTTAATTTAGCATCCAAAATTTTCTGAAAAACTTCCAAAGAAAGAGAAACAGCTATAGAAGGAATGGCTGTTTTTGAAAAAGTCACTCATCCTCTTTTGGTAATTGACAAGCAGTCGTAATCATTGGGTCAGAAACGCCCATAAGATCGAAATGGATTGCTTTTGCCGCTAAACGACCCCCACCCATCGCCGAAATGACTGTTGCTGCCCCTGTGACAATATCCCCGGCAGCATAGACGCGCTTCATACTTGTGCGACCAATGGGGTCAGTAATAATATTCCCCCATTTATTTGTCTTGATTTCTTTTGTGGATTGAGGGATGAGAGGATTAGCATTATTACCAATAGCAATGATAACCAAATCTGCTTCGAGTTCGAAGAAGGAATTTTCAATGGGAATCGGCCGTCTTCTCCCCGAAGCATCCGGCTCGCCGAGAGTATAATTTTGACATTTCACACGGCAGACATTTCCTTGTTCATCGCCAATAATCTCAACAGGATTTGCAAGCAACTTAAAGATAATCCCTTCCTCTTCAGCATGATGCACCTCTTCAGCTCGTGCCGGCATCTGTTCCCGAGCCCGACGGTAGACAAGTGTTACTTTATTTGCCCCCAAGCGCAAGGCAGTTCGTGCACAATCCATAGCAACATTCCCCCCACCCACGACTATCACTTTAGAACCTTTAATGACTGGCGTGTTATAATCCGGAAATAGATAGGCTTTCATAAGGTTAGACCTTGTTAAGTATTCATTTGCTGAGTAAACGCCATTTAAATTCTCACCTGGGATATTCATAAATCGTGGAAGACCTGCTCCGACACCGATGAAAACGGCGTCAAAGCCATCTCTTGTTAGAAGCTCATTTATCGTTTTACATTTTCCAATAACATGGTTATACTTAATCTCAACACCCAAACGCTCTAAATAATGAATCTCTTTTTCCACGATCTCTTTCGGTAGACGAAATTCAGGAATGCCATAGACAAGAACACCACCACCTTTATGGAAGGCTTCAAAAATGGTCACTTGATAGCCTAAAAGTGCCAAATCCCCAGCAACAGTTAAACCCGACGGCCCTGAGCCAACAATGGCAACTTTTTTTCCATTAGGTTTTGCTTTTTTGGGCAATTCCACATGCCCACCTAAACGCTCAAAGTCAGCACAAAACCGTTCGAGATAGCCAATAGCAACAGGTTCATGGCGACGACCAAGAATGCAAGTCGCTTCACATTGTGTCTCTTGAGGACAAACACGACCACAAACTGCCGGAAGAACATTGGTTTCTTTAATCTTACAAGCGGCTTCTACGAATTTTCCTTCAGCAATTAAAGCAATGAAATCTGGTATTTGAACCTGGACAGGGCAACCTTCAACACATTTCGGGCGTTTGCATTGAAGGCAACGTGAGGCCTCTAAACGCGCTTGTTCAGGGGTAAGACCAAAAGGAACCTCTTCAAAATTTTTCACACGGATAGCAGGTGGTTGCTCGTTCATTTTTACTCGAGGTGGCCTGGTAGGGCGACTCTTTTTCACGGAAGTAGTGGGTTTGCCTTTTGGTTTGGGGGAATCTTTCTTACTCATCTGACTCACCAAAATAATTTTCTATCAAAGCCCGACAAATATGAGGACTGGTTTGATAGGAGATCATTTCTGCCTCTTGATAGGCGGCTTTCCTTTTCATTAATTCAGCCCAATCAACTTGATGCCCATCGAACTCCGGCCCATCCACACAAGCGAATTTTGTCTTTCCTCCAACAGAAACACGACAACAACCACACATTCCCGAACCATCTAACATGATAGTATTAAGAGCTACTCTTGTTGGGATACGATAAGGAGCAGTAATATTGGAGCAGTTCATCATCATATAAGTGCACCCAATGAATTTTGCATGGTCAAAACGATGGCCATTTTTAATCAGCCTATCAAGAACAGTTTGAACATGCCCATTCGTTCCTCTTGAGCCATCAGAGGTAGCAATGTAGAATTCATCAGAAACTATTCGAAGTTTTTCTTCGAGATAAATCAAATATTTACTCCTTGCTTCAATAATAGTGACGATTCTATTGCCTTTTGCCTTTAATGCCTTCGCCAATGGATATATAGCACCAATGCCATAACATCCTCCTCCCAGAAGAACATTGCCATAGTATTCTATTTCTGCCGGTTGGCCTAAAGGCCCGGCAACAGCATAGAGTTTTTCACCAGGATGCATATTCGCAATTTTTCCTGTTGTTATTCCTAATTCTAACATAAAAATAGTGAAAGTGTCTTTTTTTGTTTCAACAATTGACATGGGGACACGTTCGCCTTTCTCATCAGGCATAAGAATAACAAATTGACCGGGTTTAGCCTTTTTTGCGACATTTGGTTCACGAATAATTAAGCGATGGATATTTGGTACTTCTTCTCTTTTTTCTACGATTTCATACATTTTACGCTCACCACGGTTTTGCTCTATTTTTGCGATACTCGAGAAGGATTTTAAAATCGGGAACTTTCTCAGCAATTGGCGTTCCCCGGTATTTGAGATAATATTCATCCACGGGCCGGACCTTTTGTTTATAGTTTACCCGACCCATTTCTTGTTCAATTTCATCAACATCCAGATAATTGAGCCCACTAAGGTCAAGCTCTTGGGCGATTTTGCAAACAATTTTCCAATCTTCTAAAGCAAGGTCAGGTGCCTTCACTACTTTCTGGATAGGCATTGGCCCCCTTTGAGTATAATAAGTGCCAAACTGCTCAGTAAAAGCTGCAGCCGGCAAAACCACATCTGCAAGTTCATACCCTTCAGAGGGAAAAACTTCTTGGAAAATAAGGTGTTCTAGAGTCTTAAAGTTCTTCAACCCTGGTAAACCCTCTGTGGTCCACAAGACTTTGATGCCTTTTTTAGGAATTTGAGTCAAATCCTCGACTGTAGTATAAATGTTTGTAATTTCCATCATTTCAGCGAACTTTCGAAAGACATAATCTGACTCATCTGTCAGGAAATTGGTAAGATAGAGAGCAATTTTTGAGGGGGGATAGGCTTCCAGCAACTCCGCAACATGGGAGCCAATCTCGTCCCAATTCGTCGGATAAAGCTTGAAATTTTGAAGAAATCTTGGAAAACGGATCCTATCAACAGCGTTAAAGAATGTTGGTAAGCAGAAACGACCTTTAACACAAATGCCAGTTTTGAGAGTTTTATAGTCGGGGTCGGGGCGGACCGCAACAATACGCCCCCACTTGACATCCATTTCGAAACGACAACCTTTGTTACAAAGCATGCATGTCGTCCGTACCCGGTCATCAGGTTCTTGATACCACTTCTGTCCCCGCGCAGACAACGCTCCTGTAGGGCAGACATCAATGCATTGCCCACAAAACTTGCAATCGGTTTCAATGTGGGGTTTTTCAAATGAAGTACCAATTTTGGTATCGTGACCTCGCTTCGTAAAGACAAGAATATGTGCGCCTTCCACTTGTTGGCATACGCGAACACAACGGCCACAATGGATACAGAGATTATAGTCGCGGTCGAAAAAGGGATCATTACGCTCTATGGGAAGTTCTTTATAAAAAATAGGAAAGCGGATGGTTTTAAAGTTCAATTCCTCGGCAATTGCTCGAACCTCGCACATGTCTTTATTTGGGCAAGTATTGCAACCAGTAATAACACCGGCTTTCATTATTCCTGAATTAAATTTGTCGCAGTGCTCTGCTTGAGCACAGATCATACAACTACTGGGATGTTCTGAAAGGATTAACTCGAAAATGGCTCGCCGGAGTTTCTTTATCTCGAGATTATTAGTAGTAATCACCATTCCATCTTTCGCCGGTGTTGTACATGCATTCATGAACCCGGGAACACCATGCACTTTTATCATACAAAGACGGCATGCACCAAAAGAGGGGAGACGCTCATGTGCACAAAGAGTAGGAATATGGATATTATTCTCCCGAGCAATTTCGAGAATAGTTTTCCCTTCGACAAATGGAACTTTTTTACCATCAATGACTAACATGAATCACATCCACCTTGTCTACTTTTCGGATGGCTTTTGCAGGGCAGTTGGTGAAACAGACATCACACTTAATGCACTTCGTAATGTCGATAGAGTGGGGCTGTTTTTTCTCGCCAGATACCGCACCAACAGGACAACGCTTCCGGCAAATTTCACAGCCAATACAAGTCTCTGCATCAACAACATACACGAAAAGATCCTTACAAACCTTCGCGGGGCAACGTTTGTCTACAATATGAGCAACATACTCATCTCTGAAGTAAGTAAGGGTAGTAATAACCGGGTTTGGAGCGGTTTTCCCAAGACCACAAAGCGACCCTTCACTAATGGTATGAGCCAGCTCTTCTAACAGCTCAAAATCGTCAATAGTCCCTTCTCCTTTGACAATTTTGGTTAAAAGATTCAATAGTTGTTTTGTGCCAATTCGGCAGGGGACACATTTTCCACAGGACTCATTCTCAGTGAATTGGAGAAAATATCGCGCAAGATCAACAACACATGTATCAGAATCGATGACAACAATGCCACCAGAGCCCATTATTGCCCCCAGTTTATTCAAATTCTCATAATCAAGAGGTTCATCCATAAATGCCGCAGGGATAGTACCGCCAGAAGGACCGCCAACTTGAATTGCCTTGAATTCTTTATCCTCATATATGCCACCGCCAATATCATAAATGACTGTTCGGAGAGTAGTACCCAATGGTACCTCGATAAGACCACTTCGTCTAATTTTGCCCACCAACGAAAAGGTTTTTGTTCCTTTGGACTTCTCGGTGCCGAAGCGAGCATACCATTTACTCCCATTCCGGATGATAGCTGGGACAGTACCTAATGTTTCAACATTATTAATCACTGTAGGCTTCCCCCAAACACCATGTTGGGAGGGATAAGGGGGTTTTTGCCGGGGCATACCTCGTTCTCCCATAATCGAAGCAATAAGCGCTGTCTCCTCACCACAGACAAATGCACCCGCGCCCTCTTTCAACTCGATTTCAAAAGAAAAGTCGCTTCCGAGGATATTCTCTCCTAAAAGTCCAAACTTTCGCATGTCTTTCAAGGCTTTTCGAAACCGTTGAATGGCTAATGGGTATTCTGCGCGACAATAAATATACCCTTTTACAGCAGAAATGGCATACCCGGCAATCAAGAGCCCCTCAAGAACAGCATGTGGATCGCCTTCAATCAACGAGCGATTCATAAAAGCTCCAGGATCGCCTTCGTCGGCGTTACAGATCACATATTTCTCAGGATCCTTTTCTGCACGGGTGAACTTCCATTTTAAACCAGTCGGGAAGCCAGCACCACCACGTCCTCGCAGACCGGAATCGGTAATTTCCTGGATGACCGTTTCGGGTTTCATCTGTAAAACTTTGTTCAACGCTTGATAACCGTCATTCGCTAAATAATGTTCAATGTTTTGAGGGTCGATTAAACCACAATTTTTCAGAACAATGCGTTTTTGTGCTTTAAGCATCGGATGGTCCCAAATGGAGGGGATTGTTGTTTCTGAGCCATTTGGGGATGATAATGCACCAATTGCTTTGTCAGGTTGGGGGTCGTTTTTCACCAAATAATTTTCAACGATCTCTGCTGCTTGAATGGCTTGCACATTTCCATAGAAAATAGTGGGATGCCCTTTTTTTTGAACTGCAATAATCGGTTCAAGATAGCAAGGGCCAATGCAACCAACTTCTACTATCTCGAGTGGGAGTGTTGCTTTTAACTCTTTTATTGCTTCAATAACAGGGAGAACACCAGCCGCACGCCCACATGATGCTGCCCCAGCATAGATTACAGGGGTTTTTTGGGCATGCAACTTATCCCAGGACCTTTTCGCTTTTTGAACGAGGGTGTCAAAATCAGTCATCCGTCATTTTCCTCCACCTTTCGCGGGAGTTTTCCGGGGCGCATTTGCCCGCCGATATTTCCGCAAGATTTTAGTTACTTTGGCAGCACTCATATTTCCAAAGACATTGTCATCAATAACCATGACAGGAGCCAAAGCACAACAACCCAGACAGTACACACTCTCAATACTGAAAAGACCATCTTTAGTAGTCTCACCAGGTTGAATATGTAATTCTCTGCAGATCTTATCCAGCAATGATTGAGCACCTCTGACATGGCATGCAGTACCCATACACACCCGAATTTGATGTTTCCCTGGTTTCACGAATTTAAACTGGGAATAAAAAGTTGCAACACCATAAATACGATGCTCTGAAATTGCTAGCTCCTTAGCAATAAAAGAAATAACAGGTTCGGCCAAATAATGAAACTCTGCTTGTATATCCTGGAGGATTTGAATGATATTCCTCGGGTCATTCTCATGTTTTACGAGGATTTTGTGAATCTTCTTGATAACGTTGTCAGAGAGCTTAAAATCATGATGAATGATCTTTAAGCTATCACTGGTCATAATTATTTCCTCTGTTTTTAAGCGCAAATTTACTTGCTTTTGATGATGGCTCACCAACTCTTTAATGCTCTTTCTTTGGAACCCACCACTTCTTTTTACCAGTAAATGCTATCCTCCAGCATTACATGTTGTAGGTCCTCTTGGCTTAAGCTATGCCAATGACACCCTTTTTTCGAGCAGAAATAGAAATCGATCATTTGTCGTAGCGCCGCCACTTCCACATGTACTGCTGGGGCACCACATTTCTCACATTTAATGTCTTTTGATATCAGATTGAAGTCACAGAATGGGCAGGAGATAGTTTTGACAACTGCTCCTTCCGGAATGAAAATTGTAGATTTGTTTTTGAAGACATTAAGATAGGGGCTGAGAAGCAGATACCCTTTCTCATGATATTCATTTTCAATCTTAAAGATGACTGAATTCTTTTCAACCAGGCCTTTTTCGCAATTCGGACAATATATTCGTAGAAATGTTCCAGTTTTGATGATCTCCTTTTGCACCTCTTTTTCGAGACCATCATGAAGCTCTACTACCGATGGATCGGCAACATGGTCTAACAAGTACGTGGAAATTTGGGATAAATCCTCAAATTCTATATTGTGCTTTTTACATCCTGCTCTAGAACAGAAACGTACGACCCCTCCTTCAGTGATTTTAAGAGGAATCATCTTCGCACCACACTCGTCACAATCTCGTTCTGAGGTAATTTCTTTATAACAATAGGGGCAATAGAATAGGTATTCCTTGCCTTTTTCAATAGTCAAGTCTGTTTGATAGTTATAACTGCCGTAAAACGCACTCAACCTTATCGTTCCTTTCTTTTCACCATCCTTTATTGTTAGTTTAATACTGGGAATATCATCCACCAATTCTGAAGAATCCATTAATGACGCGCCACAAATCGGGCAATTGCATTTTAAGGATATGTAGCTATACATGCTTACCCTCCTTGGTTTTTAATTTTGGAGTAGAAAAAAATGAATTATGTTTTATTACGGCACCATGGTATTTAATCATTTCCTACAAATTTTTAAGTAAAAACTCATTTTTGAGTAATTTTGTCAGCAGGGGAAAATAAGGGGAAAAAAGATGAAGTGTAAAGCGTCAGATGCGATAAGAATTACACTTGCAAGCATCTTGCGATGTAGATAATGAAGCAAGGGTAGTTTCAATGATCGCTTCCATGAGAAAGGCCTTTTCCTTAAAAATAGTGAAAACTTCATCAATTGAGATTCGATCTTGAAGGCCGGCTGCAAAATTGGTGACAAGACAAAGCGTAGCATAACACATGCCAAGTTCACGAGCAAGGACACATTCTGTCACAGAAGTCATTCCAACCACTGTTGCTCCAAGCAATTTAAATGCAGTAATTTCTGCGGGTGTTTCGAAACGCGGACCATCAGTACAAATATAAACACCAGCATTGTGGATAGGGACTTGTAACTTTTCCCCGGCTGTTAGAATGGTTGAACGTATGTCTGGACAATAGGGCGTTGAAAAATCAGTATGAACTACCCCACCAACAGTTCTACCAGAATGAAGAGTTATTGAAAAAGTCCCATCAAAAAAACTCTTCGGGCGGCCGGTTGTAAAATCGATAAATTGCTCGGGAAGGACTAAAGAGCCGGGCGGAACGGCAGGTAAGAGCGAACCGACTGCGCTAGTAGAAATAAGACGATCAACACCGAGCTTATAAAGAGCATAAATATTTGCCCGATAATTTATTAGATGGGGTGGGATGGTGTGATTCTTACCGTGCCGGGGAAGGAACGCCACTTCTTTATTGCCAATTTTAGTTAGAGCCACTTCTGCAGTTCCAAAGGGGGTTTCTATGAGTTTTGTTTTCAGCTCTCGTTTCAGCTCGTAGAAACCAGAACCACCAATTAAACCTATTTTAGCCATTGTTCTCTCTAAAAGTAGTGACGCCTTGCCTTTTGGTTTTTTTGGAGAAAAAAGCAGTCAAAAGATTTAAGATTCTAAGCAAGCTGAAGTAGCTTTATGTCAGACTATGAGAAAATGTTAAAGCGTGCACGAGAGCAACTGCCAGAAAAAATCTTCGAAAAATCGAGGTTCGAACCCCCAAAACCACAGATTGCTATTGAGGGAAATCGAACTTTCTTTAAGAACTGGCACCAAGTTGTTTCAGCGATACATCGGGACGAAAACCATCTCCTTAAATTCCTCACCAAAGAATTAGCAACATCAGCAACTATTGAAGGGCAAAGAGCAGTCTTTGCAGGCAAGCATTCAAGAAGCACTATGATAGATTTAATCAATCGCTATTTGAAAGAATTTGTGATCTGCCCAGAATGTCATAAACCTGACACACACATTGTTAAAGAAGACAGAATAAGCTTCCTTGTATGTGAGGCTTGTGGTGCCCGTACAAGTATAAAGTCGGTTTAAATGTGCTGAGAAGTGTAAAAAGACAAAATATCTGAGAGATTTTAATGCCTGAAAACCAACGCTTCTACCTCCGAGCACGCCAAACAGAGAAAGAATATTTGGTGGCAATTTGCGATGCCGAATTACTAGGTGAAACCATTTGCGACGGTGACCTAGAATTGTATGTTAGCGAACGCTTTTTTGGAGGAGAACTGGTAATTCAGGATAAATGCATTGAAGAAATGCTTAAAGCCACCAGTTTGAACATCATTGGCCAAAGCATAGTTAATCTGGCAATAAAACACCGAATAATAAATGAGCAATCAGTTATGTGGATTGATTGCCCTGAGCATGGGAAGGTTGGGCATGCAATGCTCCTTCGGTAAAAAAATAAAAGCGCCGTAGAAGAAAATTTTCGGGGGAAGTTATTATGAGTAAATTTTGTTGTAAATGTGGCAAAACAGATGCAGAAGGACAGATAATTGATGGTTTTTGTCTTGAATGTTACAAAGACGAATTTCCCCTCATAAAAAGCTTGCCGGCAAAACAATTAGTTCTTACGCAATGTAAAATTTGTGGGGATTTTATGTATCATGGAAAATGGCGAGGAACCCATGAAGACCGAAAAGAAACAATCCAGGAAATTATTGATGAGTTCTTTTCAAAAGCAAAAAAGGTGAAGAATTGTAAGAAGGTATTAGTGGCAGATTTCGATGAGCCATTGCCTGAGGAGGCTGGAAAACAAACTATTCGAATAGTCTTTGAGGGGAGTCCAAAAGAAGAGGTCCCACCTTACCAACAAGAAGTAGCACTTGAAATGGTTGTTAATATCGGCGTTTGCGACCGCTGTGCAAAACTCGCACGAGGATATTTTGAATCGATCATCCAAATTAGAAGCGAGAAAAGAATAATCAAAGAAGAAGAACAGTTAAAAATCTCGGAACTAATACAGGAAAAAAAGGCTGAAATGGCTGACGGCAATAAAATGGCCTACATTTCAAAAGTGGTCGATAAGGCAAAAGGAGGTATTGATCTTTTCATTGGGAGCGAAGAATTTGCAAAATCATTAGCAAAATATCTCACCGAAAAACTGGCGGCCTCAATTGAATACAGCACAAAATTAAAGACCATGAAAGATGGCAAACCGATTTATCAATCAACCTATTGCGTGCGGATCCCTTATTTTGAGATTGGTGATGTTGTTCGTTATCAATCAAAAGCATACCAGATAGTAGGAATTAATTATGGAAGAGTGGAACTGCTCAATCTGAAAACGCGAGAGCATAAAACACTTTCATTAAAAGAAAGCCATCCCTCCTTTCTTAAAGTGCTCAAGAAAAAAGACCAATTTCAACGCTTCATAATCGTTGCAATTCAAGGAGCCTACATTTCAGTTATGAATGCAGTCTCTTATGAATCGATGGATGTTAACCGACAAGTGATCACTCCAGAGCACAAAGAAGGAGAAGAGATCTTGATGGTGGAATTACCAGAAGGATTGTTTGAAGTTCAAGACCTCTAAGAAAGCACTAAAGGGGGGGTATTTTCTAAGGCAGAAACTATTAATGCTTAACTAGCGGTGGGGGACATAGAGAACTTTGATTATGTGTCATTAAAATTTGACTTTTTATTAAAGGACACTCCAGCAAGAGATCCTTTTAGGAAATGACGCCTTTGTTAGGGGGATGATCGAAGCGGGGGTAAAAATCTCAGCTGTTTATCCAGGCTCACGCACCAGTGAAATTGGTGTTCGATTGGCAGAGATAGCAAATGAAAGTGGGATTTACTTTGAGTTTTCGACAAACGAAAAAGTTACAACAGAATTAACTGCTTCAGCAGCCATTGCCGGAGCGCCTGCAACAGTCTTTATGAAAAGTGTCGGGCTAAATGTCGCAGCAGACTCCTTTGTATAATTGAGCATGTTTACTATGCCGGGAGGTTTAGGAGTGATTTTGGGGGATGACCTAGGATTGCACTCATCTCAAAATAGGCAAGATAATCGGTATTACACGAGAATAACTCACATCCCAATGCTCGAACCCGTGAACGTTCAAGAAGCAAAAGATTTTGTAGTGTTTGCAATGGAATACGCTCAACAATGGAAAATGCCGGTAGTTATGGCTTAGCTCAACGAGGAAGAGTGGTTGTCTCAGATCTGGTAATCGGTTATGATCCTACAGAATCGCCACTCTGTGCCTTCGGAGAAGCAGACATTATCATTGCATTGGAGGCCTTAGAAGCGCTACGATCAATGCCATGTTTGAAGCCAAAAGGCATTGCAATTGTTAACACTACCACCTATCAATCACTCACAGTTAGAATTTCAAAAGGGGCAATCTAATATCCAATACTCGAAACAATTGAAACTGAATTAAAAAGAATAGCAAACAAAGTACTATTGGTTCCAGCTCAAAAAGATACTTAAAAATTGGGGGCTAGCCGATCAATGAACATGATACTCATCGGTGCTTTGGTAGCAAATACAACTTCTTGCCGTTTTCTAAAGATGAAATTATCGCAGGCATGAAGACCATCTTACCAGAAAAATATGTCGAGGTCAATATCAAGGCATTCGAAAAAGGATTAAGCTATGAATTTTAAACACCCAAGACTTGAAAAAAACAAAACCGCTTTTTAACCTCTAAGGAAAAATAACAAGGAACCTCTAAATTAAGCGCATCTAAATGAAACATGAGATGAATGGAAAATGAGAGCTATCCGCCGTAAAGAAAAAGCAATTAGGACCACTAAGGAAATGCAGGAGATCCTTTTACAAGCAAAACACATTACTTTAGCCATGTGCACAAATAATGAACCCTATCTTGTAACAGTAAGTCATGGGTTATGATAAAAAACAAAACTGCTTGTATTTTCATTGCGCGGCAGAAGGCAAGAAGATTGATATTCTCCGAAAAAACAACCTTGTTTGGGGGCAAGCACTCTTGGATAAAGAGTATGTGCATGGAAAATGTGACCACCTTTATGCCACCACACAATTCAAAGGGAGAGTTGAATTCATCACCGATTTGGCTGAAAAGAAAAGGGCATTGACGTTAATGATTCACCAACTTGAAGAAGAATCGCAATGGGAGCAAGTAATGACTAACCAATTGACAGACAAGGCAATTAAGGATGTAACAATTGGCAGAATCGACATTGATTTTATGTCGGGTAAGCAAGCTGTAAAAAGTTGAGCCATTAGAAGCAAGCACACAGTTGTTTTTCAACCAAATAAATTAAGGGCGGTAAAGACCACAGCACCAATAATGAATGCTATAAGAACTATTCCGGAGAGTAAGATAGCCATACGAAGTCGCTTTAACTTCCGTTTGTGTAAGCAAGAAGAACAAAGAGGGGAAACTCGTGTTCCTTTTAACTCTTCCTCAAGATGAACTTTACAGATAGGGCGATGGCATTCAGAACAATACGCATGACTTTCGCGCCCACAAATATAACATTCTCTCATGATGTTACACAACCCGCTTCAGAACAAAAGAAAAAAAAGAGTTAGAAGGGAAAATCGTACTGTTTTAATCCTAACTCTTCTTTCATAAATAAAAGGTCGTTTTGAAGACTTTTGTTCAAGGGAACGCCTTCTTTTCGTATTTTCTGTTCCATTTCGAATTCTTTTTCACCCGCCGTGTAAATCCTTGATTGCCTCGGCGCTTTTTTGGAGTTTCGAAGGGAGCGACAAATGTCGCCTGCGATTTTCTTAAAAGTTTCCAACTGGATGAACTTTGAGACATCGATAGCTAAAAAGAAGTGCCCAATTTTGTATCCTTTATCAAGAGTCAAATCTTTTAAGAAAGGACCGCCGGACAGCGCCGCAGAAAGGATCTCTACAAATGCAGCATAACCATAGCCCTTATGTCCGCCGAGCAACTCACCGGCACCTCCCAAGGGTAAGAGAGCAGCTTTCCCCTCTTTGAGGTCTTTTAAAATTTGCACGGAATCTGTTGCCAATTCACCTTTCTCATTGATAACCCATCCCTTAGGTATAGGGCTTTGTGTTCTTGAGTAAACCTCGATTTTCCCTCTTTGAGTGATTGATGTTGCACAATCTAGAACAAATGGAAAGGCTTCATCTGTCGGGATGCCAAACGTTAAAGGATTTGTACCCATCATTGGTTCTATGCCAAAAGTAGGGGCGATAGAGGGACGAGCATTCGTTATTGCCATACCAATCATATTCTCTTTACAAGCCATAAGGGCATAATAGCCGGCAATACCAAAATGAGTTGAGTTGCCAACTGCCACAGCTCCTGTGCCATATTCTTTAGCTTTTTTAATGGCAAGTTCCATTGCTCGGTAGGCGGCCACATGACCCATGCCATGATTAGCGTCGATGGTTGCTGTTGTTGGGCTTTCCTTAACAATAGTTAATTTAGTAACGGGTTTTTGTATTCCAGCTTTAATACGGTCATAATACATTTTCAAGCGCTGAACACCATGGGAGGTAATGCCCCGTAAATCTGAGGTAATCAATACTTCAGCACAGATTTCAGCATCTTCCAGCGGAACCTCTAAGGCTATAAAGACATCTTTCATAAAATCCCGCAAAAGATTAACATCAATTTTTACAACTTCATCGGTCATCTTTCTCACCAGCAACTTTTACTAAAGGAATTCTTTTATTGAGTGTTTAAAGAGCAATTTTACTTTTAAATGTACGCAGAATCGGCAGAAAAATTTCAATATAAAGCAATAGGAACGTCCACAAACTCGATTAAATAAAACAATGAATGGTTTTTAAATAAGTTGCAATCATAATACTGTTGTTAAATCGGAAAGTGATGTGAAACTATGGTTCGTTATCTCTGCATTTCTGAAAAACCCACCGCAGCAAAGCGCATTGCAGCTGCTCTTGATGAAACAGGAAAAGCACGAAAGATACCAACACCACGAACCTTTGCCTCAGTACCCGTGTATGAATGCAAGAACAACGGGGATATTATTTATGTTATTCCTGCGCTGGGGCATCTGTATTCTACAGTCGAGGACTCGATAAAAGGCTGGCACTATCCAACCTTTAACTATAAATGGGTACCAACCTATCTTGCACAACAAAAAAACAATACCAGACCGTTTATTTTAGCCTTTAAGAATTTCAGCGAAAAAGTGGATGAAATAATCATCGCAACAGACTATGACCTCGAGGGTGAAGTCATTGGGGCATCAATTGCAAAGTTTGCCTGTAAAAAAGAGCTTAATTCTGTTCGACGTATGAAATTCTCCACCCTCACTAAAAAGGAAATTCTCGAATCTTACAAAAACATGCACCCATCTATTGACCTAAATTTAGCACAAGCTGGTTTTACACGACACGAAATCGATTGGCTCTATGGGATCAATCTTACCCGTGCCTTAACTTTGGCTATCAAACATGCCACTGGGAGATATAAGCTCATTTCTACCGGCCGCGTTCAAGGACCCACTTTAAAATTTGTTGCCGACCGAGAGCGGGAGATTCAGACATTTGTCCCAATTCCACGCTGGGCGATTGAAGCAACCATTATTTTAGACGGTGAAGAAATTGCCTTGGAATATCAGGAAAAATTCATCCCTACTCTTGCAGAAGCCGAGCAAATTGTCCGTGAAACAACCGACACTGAGGGGATTGTTAGTAAAATTACAGAACGACAGTTTTCCCAAAAGCCACCTCTTCCATTCAACTTAGGTACATTACAATCCGAAGCATATCGTTATTTTGGTTATTCGCCTTCAAGAACTTTGAAAATCGCTGAACGGCTCTATCTAAATGCCTTGATTTCCTATCCGCGGACTGGAAGTCAGCAATTTTCCGAAACTATTAATCACAAACAGATTTTAAAAGAATTAACAAAAAGCGAGCTTTATCGCGACCGTGCAGAGAAGCTCTTACAAAAGACAACTCTAAAACCAACAAAAGGAAAGAAAAAAGATCCAGCACATCCACCGATTCATCCCACAGGAAAAAAGGCACCAGCCGCACTTCGAACAGAAGACAAGAATATTTATCGCTTAATCACATGTCGCTACCTAGCACTCTTTGGGGAACCGGCAGTGAAAAAAAGCTTGCGTCTTGATATTAACTTTAATGGATACATTTTCTTCTTAAGAGGAATGAAAGTTTTAAAGAAAGGATGGTTGGAATTATATGCCCCCTTTGGCAAGGTAGAGGAGATTGAACTCCCTGAATTAAAAAAAGGCGACACTGTTAAAATGTTAAAGGTGAGGAAAAAGCAGAGTTATACACAACCACCTGCAAGATACAATCCCAACTCCTTGTTAAAGAAAATGGAAGAGGAAGAGCTTGGTACCAAAGCAACAAGAGCAAATATCATTGATATTCTTTATTCGAGAGGTTATATCGAAGACGAAAGCATCTACGCAACAGACTTGGGGTTTGCAGTAATTGATACACTTGAGAAAAATAGTCCGGAAATCATTGAAACCGAATTGACAAGACATTTAGAACGGAATATGGAGAAGATCCGTTCCGGCGAGAAAACACGCGTGGAAGTGTTAATGGAAGCAATAAGAGAGTTAAAGAACATTCTCGAAAACTTCCACAAGAAGGAAGAAATCATTGGTGTTACCCTACAAGAACAAGTTCAAAATTTGAAACAAAGACAAAGAATTCTCGGTCCGTGCCCCATCTGTAAACAGGGTGAATTGATCATCACCCGCTCTAGAACAACACAAAAACGTTTTGTTGGGTGTACAGGTTACTATAAAAAGCTCTGTGATTGGAGCGCACCAATTCCACAACAAGGCTATGCCACACCGGCAAAGAAGAATTGCCCCCATTGTGGTTTTCCAATGCTAACGATTAGGAAGCGAGGAAAAAGACCTTATACGATTTGCCCCAACTGGCTAAAATGCCCGGGAACACCACAAGAGGTATTGGATAACTATCAAAACCAAAAAGCAGAAGCACTAGAAGCAATTGGAGAAGATGAGGAGGACGAACTGTGAAGCAATGTGTAATTTGTAAGGCTACAATTGAAAAAGGAACTTTGTGTGAAGCACATGCAATTGCAAAGACCCATTTAGAAGAAAAATATCAAGAGTGGAAACGCGCCTTTGGTAAGTTAACGAAAAAAGAGTATTACCAAAAACTTGTGGATGACTCGAACATACCAATTGGCGACTGGGCGCGAGAAGTTGCCGAATATTTTTTGAAGGAAGAAAACAAAAAACGATAAAGAATAATATCTCGAGTTGATTTTGGTGGCTCCGGCGAAGATTTTAGGGTTTGGTCAAGTACTATGGGATTATACGGTCGAAACGGATTTTTCCTTTTTAGAGAAACGAGGCTTTACACTTGGAGGGCATCATTTAGTGGATAAAACAACTCTTCAAAAGCTGTTGAGAACATTAGAGGAGGAAGGGCATACAGTGATGAAAAATCCCGGCGGAAGCACAGCTAATGTTATGTCAAATTTAGCAAAGTTAGGGACAAAAAGCGCTTTCTGTGGGAAACATGGTAAAGATCAAGACGGCTTTGAGTATATGAAAATTCTTCAAAGAGAGGGCGTAATTACTTACGAGTTGCTGGATGAGAAGGAAGCAACCGGACGGTTACTTTGCATTATCACGCCTGATAAAGAGCGAACCTTTGTAGTCCATTGGGGAGCGGCAGAACAAATGCCTGCAACAAGGATAGAAAAAAGTCTCATCCAATCAGCTGAGCTTTGCCATGTAGAAGGTTACTTAATAATCAATTCAGCTGAGGTACTGAAGAAAATCTTCGAAAATGCCTACTGCTTAACATATGACCTCGCAGCCCATACAGTAGTCAACCGCACCCGGCCGGTCTTGCAAGAACTAATGAAACAACATCCACCGTTCATCCTCTTTGCGAACCTCTTCGAAGGAAAAACATTCACACAGAAAAACAGCCCAAAAGAGATTAGTGATGAAATGCTAAAATTCGCAGAAAT
>DXJV01000097.1 GCA_019056785.1 Candidatus Heimdallarchaeota archaeon | reverse complement strand
CGCTTTCGTTCGGGGGGCAATTGGGAGTGGATACAAGCTATTTTTGCGGCGGAATAATCGCTCATAGCATCCTGAGGCAGCCCGGTGGTTTGAGCCAACTCTTTTTTCAGCAAGAAAGTGAACGACTCATTTTCGCTGATATTATCATTAAAGAGAATGGCACATTTCTGATTGGAGTTCGGCTTCAAACGCTGAGTTTGAGGGGAAGAAGCAGATGGCGTAAGAGGAGAACTTGAGGGAGAATCCTCCATATCAGAAAGCAAGCTCTTTTGAACATAATTAAGAAATGAATCCAGGTGCTGTTTTTCCACGGATAAAATTTGTAGCCGCCCTCGACGCGCTTGCCCCGAGATGATCTCAGCTGAAGGGAGAAACCGGTCGCGGAAAACTTCTGGGTTGGGAAGAGTGGCAGAAGATAAAACGATCCGACAAGTAGGATTCTTTTGTTTATGGATTAATAAATAGTTGTGGATATTCGAAAGCATCAACCCAGAATAATCATGCACTTCATCGAAAACAACAACGCCAGCAGTAATAAGCCGAGTAAAGAACGCTTCTTGGTAAAGGCTTTTGCTCTTCGCCTTTCCCTCTGGAAAAGAAGCACAAGCAGAAGCGACAATAGAACTGTGACCAACAATCCGATAGAATAATTTATCGAACGTTGCTAACAAGATATCTGGCTTGGCGCGCTCAATGCCTTCAATGGACTTTGGTTTGAGGTCACCAGTATAAGTACTAAAGGTGATCTTTTTACCTAATTCTGCACGGACCCATCGAATATATTTTGCCAGGCGTACCTCCTGGTCTTGAACTAATTGCTTGCTGGGATAAAAGAGAAGCGCAGAAGAGATCTCACCTCGAAGAAGCAATTCAAGGACAGCCAAAAGGAAAATTTCACTTTTGCCGCTCCCGGTTCCTGCGGTTAGTAACAAGTCACTGCCGGCAATGACCTTTGGAATAGCTTTCTGTTGGAAAAGATAAGGAGGGCTATTGAAGTGTTTATCGAGAATAGGTCCTAGAAGGTTTAAGGAGAGTGATGGGTCAGACCAAGAAATAGCTGCTCGAGGGTTGTCGGATGGAGGAAGCTCACAGATAAAAGTTAGTGGCGGAAGTTTTGGCGAGGAAGAGGGAGAAGAGAAAGAAAGATTGGCTTGAAGATTCTGGCCATTCTGCTCAACAGTTGGCGCCCTTTGCACCTGAGGAGAACGTTCATTTATATTTGCACGATTAATCTCCTTGCCTTTCATCTTCGAACAACCTCCAGGATAATTTTCTAGTTAAAGAAACAAAATTAGCGACACCGTTCTTATGCAAGAGCTGTTCTTCCCAGGAAAGATTAACGGGGAAGTCCTCGATTGAGGGTAAAAAGCTGAGGAGCTTTTCTCGGCGCTCAACAAGGGAAGAGGGCAGATAACTTAAAGGAGAGTAAGAGTTAACGCAAGGAATACTTGAAACTAATAAATAAAGAGACTCAAAGAGCTTTTTTCGCTGCTCTTCCGGCAAGGTTTCCCAGCGCTCGAGCCAAGAAGATAATGGTAAGGTTCCCTCTCCTCCTGTTGATGATGGAAAGGAGGAGTAAGTGTTCTTAAGTTGTTCGGCAATAGCTGCCAACAAGTCATAGAAATGAGTTGTATATAAACGATAAGCTTCCGTTAAAGAGAGCTTTTTTGACAAATAATAAACCTCCTGGTCAAAGAACAGGTCCACAAGCTGCTCTAATTTGCGAATGGCTGAAGGTTTAACAGCATATAATGAGATCCCAGCTCTCCCAATTGTCACTTCAACATCATCAAACCCAAGTGCTTCTTCATGCACCAGCTGAGCAACGAACAAGAAAGCAGCGATTTTTATAATATCAATAAAGTCAAGAAAGAAGCCCAAGCTGTCAAGTGCAGATGTTTTCTTTGTTCCATGAATTAATCCCGGCGAACCTTTCCAGCCAAGAGCTAAATCAAGATGAAGCAATTGCAATCGATCCTGTACCAATAAAAGAAAGAAATTAACAAGAGCACTCATTGCGGAATAAGCTAGCGTTCGTTTATGAGGGAAGAACAGCTTATCCCTTACGTAACGGTCCCGCACTCGAGAGAACATCCGCAAGCCGTGGCGATCAAAAACCTCCTTAAGAAAGGACCACATGATAGCTCCTGCTAAGCCTTCACAAAGGCGAAAAGTAAAAGCATGGCTAACAACACGGGAACGTAAGAGAACATCCAAGAATTCCCACTCGAAAGAGTGAAGGGGAAGGGAGCGCTCCTCGAGAGCGTCAGAAGAATAACGACTAAGGAGAGGAAAGAGTTGTATGGTAACAGCCCAACGCGAAAGGACATTAGCCCGTAGGAAGGGTGCTGTTAATAACCCGGTGATTCGCAGAGCTTTTAAGGCAAGACATTGGTCCGGGGTTAATTGCTGAGCACTGGAGGAGTTCTTGAAGGGATTTCGACCCACCCCGTCATGTGAACAACAACCATTGCTTTCTGGCGACACAAGATTATTATTCCCAACAGCCGAAGATTCAGAAGCTTCTTCAACGAGCGAAAAATTGAATCGAACAGTTACTCCCGCAGACTCGAGTTTAGAGACAAGAGACGAAGGAAGAGGAATGGAACTGTAAAGATAGTCTAAATCAGAGATCTTTTTAGCGATATTCTCAACGATTAGAAATTCCCCTTGCAGCGACACATGCTCACCTATTCTAATGGTCATGCCATGGGAAGAAGAGGAAGTTTGTTGACGCCAGAGATGCTCCCAGGAAAGTCCGGACAAGTCATACAAGAGGTCATTAAAAGCATTTAACCGATTTTCCAAACAACTCACAAAAATAAGCTCTTCCGGAGAACTTTCTGAAGCCCCCTTAGTGTTGCCTTTTTGCTTCTGTTTCTGTCGGGTTAATTTGTAAATGGAACCACAAGATGGACAACTCTGCGCACTTGTTCCCACCTTTGGAAGAAAGTCCGAGCCAAAAGAAGGAAGTAAGGCAGAACAATAAAGACAATGATGTTCAAAGAGCACCCCTTCAGGCGTCAAAGAATGAACCGCCCGTGTTTTTGAAGCAAAAACCTCGAGTGAAAGAGTGTCTTTTCGCAATTCTTTTAGGAGAAAAAGAGAGCAAGCAACAGTAGAAGGCTTAAGCTGTCTCTCTGCTCTTTGCCGGTAGAGTATGGGGACTTTATGCGGAGCAAAACGACCGAGCGTTTGGTAGACAGTGCAATTTCCCACAGGAGAGTAGAATTGGCATTCGCTGCAAGAATGCTTAAAGTAAAAGGGGAAGGAGGAGGAAAGACCGAAATAACTCCTGCGACCCGAAGCCGTGACAACCGTCTGAGAAGAGATGAGAGCATCGCCTTTCTGCGCCAACGATCGAAGAAGCCGGTCAACCAATTTCTTGTCCAGCTGAAGAGTAAGCGCCAGATCAGTAGCAGTTCGAGCCGTAGGAGAATGCAGAAGCTCAGAAAGGAGCAGCTCCTTTGCCCGTTGACGATTATAAAGCGAATACTTTTTACGAGGGGTATTGGAAGAAAAGAAGCTTTTCAGCATCTGTGTTTTAATGAGACCAAGCGTTTGAGAAAGGAGAGGTTCATCAGAAAATTGAGAGCCAATAGCAGCGACCAGTTGAACAAATTGGAAATCCTGGAAGGAAAAGTTTTTCGAGCGAAATAAAGCGGCAAGCTTCTTCGAAGAAGCAAGCGCACGAGAAGGGGAGGAGCGCTCCTCCGGGGTCAGGGCAGCCAGCTGTAAGCGGATAGTTTGAATAAAGGCAGCCAGCTGATCAAAGGAAGCGCTTGCGTGGAAGTTGCTCTCTAAAGGAAAAGAAGAACCAAGATAACGGACCAATGCTTCCCAATTAAGCGTGCCTTCTCGAGCGGAAGAACAGAGAAAGAGTAGGAACGCAATAATCGAAGCCAAGTTAGCCCGGCTATATGTTAAAGCAATAAGAAACTCTTCAGCGAATTTGGAAAGAGTATAACGATTATGGGAAGGAATAATCAAACGGAACCCACCTAAGGAAGGGCGGCTCAATAAGTGAAACGCTTTATAGAGCAATTTCTCAAAAGTTTTCTCGAGGGAAAGACGGTCGGGAGCATTAATGAGCAGTCGCCTGGTTGCCTTTCGAGCTCGAAACAGACGATAAACAATGCTTTGCTTCAGCTCAAAAAAGAGCTGTTTCCGGGAGAGGTGACGACGAAAGAGGACAGCAAGCATTGGAAGAAGGACAAGTTGGGAAAATGACCGCTCAGATGAAAAAATGGCCGGAAAAAATAATGGCGCAAAACTATCAGCCGGGGTTCTTGGGAAAGGAGCAGAAAAAAACGAAGAGAGTGACGAGTGGCAAGTGGTGGCTGGCGATTCACTCGAGTGTTTTAAGAGAAAAAAAGGAACATTCAGCCAAGTGATGAAGAATTCCCACAGGGAAAGCTCTTCGGCATTATTTCTCACTTCGTTTGCTGGCTTAGTAGCAACAGAACGGCAAACAAAGATCGTTCTTACTGAGGACCGCTGCTTAGCAGTAAAACGAAGCCGAAGGAGAAGGATATCCAAGAGCAGAGTAGCAAACATCCTGGAACTTGACCAATAAGGAGGGTGAACAAGAACAACCGTTTGAAAAGAAGGAAGGTCGTCAGTAAGCAGTTTTCGGAGAAAAGAACGATAGGTGCCTATAACAATCCTGACATCAGAAAACAGGTCACAAGGAACAAAAGTGGAGAGACTGCTGTTCGTAGAAGAAATTCGGCACAAGGGACCAAAAGCTTGGAGAAGAAAGGCTATAGCACGTTTAGCTTCACGAGTAGTGTTAACTAAGAGCACTGTTGTACGGTCTTCGACCCGACTGGCATTCAAGGCAGCAATTAAAGCTATTTGCATGTCAAGCGAAAGCTCCTCCGCTTGAGAAGTTGCCCGTGAACTAAAAGAAGGAGTGTGAGAACGAGTGGAAAATGCGCCATTAGCTCTCAAGAGAACACCAAAGGAGCCTTTTTGTTCGAAGAGTTTCTCCAGCAACTCTCTGGGCAGTTGCCCGGAGGTTAACAGTGGAAAATGCGCCAAAATTTCTGTGATCGTTCGTGGGCGATGAGAATTAAAAGAAGTTACAAACTTCTGCGAAGAAGGAGCATCTGTCGTTATTTTAGACGACGCTGTTAATTTATCAGTGCTAACCAAAAGCAACTCTCCTCTACTGCTAGTATTTTTCTCTGCAAATTTTGCTTAAAAAGCTACAAAAGGACAAAAAGGACTTGTGGAAACTAAAGCGGGATAGATGGTCCATCAGAATTTGACCCATGAATCCATCCTGACATTTGGATTAATTAAATAAATGATGAAGAAGGATGGTTTGTTACAAGAATATGGTGTCCCTTTTCTCAAAGGGATTTTTAAGCCGGTTTTCAGACAAGCCGCTAAGAGAAAAATCAACAAGACAACTAAAGAAAGAAATAGATAATGCATTGTTCTTAGCTTTCGTTTGCTTGATGTCTTTGACTTTTTGAAGCTCTTTAATCACGTCTTTGATTAATTGTTCGAAGCTTTTTTTTCCATTCTCTTTACTCATTTGATTGTAGGCAAAAATTGCACGAGTATAGGCATCACTTGCCATCACTGCATCTCTTGTGAGTTTGCCGGTTATGACCTGTTTACGACCTGCTTCTGCTTGTTTTAAAAAGGCAATTCCGTTCTGGATTATCCAGCATTCTTTCTCAGTAATGGTACCATCTCTGTCTAATATTTGAAGTAATTTATTAGCAAGGAAACCTATTTTCAAGTGTTCACCTGCTTCATCAAAAAAGGGTATAGAGCTCATAAGGAACACCTCATTGGCATCTTAAAATGATATAATAGCCTATAAAAAGATAGATCTTTCTCCTCTAATAAACAAGAAGTTTTCAATTAAAAAGAAAAACAGTGGATGTTCATTATAACTCTCTTTTATCTCTAAACTGGCAATAGCTTAGAGGGTAATAGCACAATGCTTTTTTCCGGCCACTACAAATAATAGGAAAAAATATAGAGTTGGTGGCTATTAAATAATAGAGTATAACAAAAGGAGTTGGATGAATAATGGTTGTGAAAAAGTCATCAACAGCAGGGTTAGCCTCCTATAGACAACTCTTTAGCTCAACAGCACCAGAGAATGAATTCCTCGAAAAAATAGAAGAGACCACTGCTGTGAAACAACAAAACCTTATCATAACAAAAACAAGGATAATTAGCAATAGTAAACTCGTTGAGAAAGACGAGCAGTAATGATTTTTTCTCCTTGAAACTCTGTCAACTTTATTTTGGTAAATACAAAATTGCAAAATAATTAGAACCATTCACTCTTGTATTTCTAAAAGCCCGAGAAGGTATTGACCAATCCTTCTTCCAAAAGGTGTTAAACAAAGTAAGCGTTGATTATGCTTCGGCTCACGCTTTTCTTCTACCAACCCATTGAGTATTAAACACAAGGTCGCAGTATTTATGGCTTGTTTTCCAATACTGGGAATATTTTTATCTATTTGAGAAAAGTTAACCGGGTTCTCTTCCCGAGCTAAATAAATTATAATTCGAAAAACCCCTTTCGTTGATAAACAATCAAAAATGTGTTCCCAACGTTTCATCATGATTCTTCTTTTCCTTTTTTACTTTCCTATAATAAGCTCATAAAAACACTAAATAAATCCCCCTCCTCCTTAAAAGAACCATTTTTTCACTGATAGATAAGCATAGGAATCACATGGTTTACTTTAAGCGGTTTATCGAAGTAAAGGTGATAAAAACAAGTGAATACAAGAATGAGCAATTTGAAAGAGACCAATTATTAATGGGAAAGAATCTGACAGTTTTTCCCTTAAAAAAAATGGAATAAACTATCAAATCTTTGTTAATGGAAAAATAAAGATCTCTCTTCGTGTAAATTCAAAAGAGGGAATCTCTTCTGTAATATTGTATCAGTTTATTGAATTAAAACCTAATGATATTATTTCTACACAAAAAATCTTTGCCATGACTAATAATTCCTCACCAGCCAGATGCTCACTCCTAAGTGTTCATGAGAATGTTAGGATTTTGATGGCACCGATTTGGAACAAACGGTTTTTTCACTCCCTTTTTGAGCTAGGAGTTTATTTAGGAAAAAAGAGACTACTCTATGAGATGACCTCACCTCCTCCACTGAACTGGCAAACGGATCCTTTGCTATTGGACCTTAAACCTGTGCCAGTGGCAAGCTGGCGAACATTAAACGACCTGCTACAGAATGGTGATGCTGACCTCAAGCAGAAGTACTCCCAGCAACCGCTCTGGAATATCTTTGGAGTGGTAGTAAGGAAAATCGATTTCGTAAACCAAGCAAATAATCCCTCCTCAAACGAACGCGTTCGAATCCTTACGAGAATGCCCTTTTTACCCTTAGATTATTACCGGGAGCTCAAAGAAAGTCTCGAAGCGACTCTTTGGGCAACAGCAGAAGCAGGGCGCAACTATTTCTACAAGTCGGCGTTAAACGATGCATCAATTACCAGCTGGAAAAAACGTCTGGAACGCTACCTCGAACGAAAGAGCATCCCCCTCGTTCTCGTCCGGATTCAGAGCCAAAGCTGGCACCTGCTCAACAAGCGAATAACAAAAGAACAAAAGATCCTCCTCCAATCAGCGAAAGGTGAGCGCTCCACTATTCCCCTTGTTTTGACGGAAAAACTCGTCTATATTCTAGGAATCATCGATGGCGACGGGCACCTTAAAAAGCACATGTTTCACATCGTGGATTATTCAAGAGAGCAAGTAAAGCAGCTCTTATCCTTTTGCCAAGAATTATTCCAGGTGAAGGGGGATTTCAAAGAAGGCAAAACCGGCAACTATTTTCTCCTCTTTATCAATAGTAAATGGGTTGTCCGGTTTGTTAACTTTTTAACAGGCCATACCTTCGGGAGGAAATATCATTCGTTACGGGAACCGCTCTTTCTCCGGGAGCAACGATGGTCACACTTTCGTGGAGCCTATTGGCGGGGGCTGTTCGATGCAGACGCGTCCTACCGAAGAACAATGGTTTTCTCGTCGATATCTGAAAAAGTGATCAGTGATTTGCAGCAATATTTTTCCGAACTAGAAGTGAAGTTCCGTGTGAAGGAGACATTCCCCGGAATCTCTATGTACGTTTATTCTGGGAGCCGGCAGAAAGTTGCTGAAGCAATAGGTTCCTGGCATCCTGAAAAGAAAAAAGAATTACAAACTCTCCTTTCTCGAAGGCGAAATGGAGAGATAGAAGCATTTCAAGGAATAAGAACAGCAAACTTGACTTCAGAAGGCTTTTTTGACTTCAGCCTTATGGACCAACGAATCACCGTTTTACAGATGGGAGATTTACTCAAACAATTTAGATGGGAAAACAATTGGTCGCGAACAGAACTGGCAAATAGCCTACAGCTCTCTTATTTTACTCTTACCTCCTATGAAAAGAACAGGACAAATCCACCACTACAACTTGTCCAAATGCTTGCCAGCAAGCAAAACATGAACCTAATGCCGTTTCTCCACAAGAACAACCTTTGCAGGTTCGGGTCGGTCAAAAAAGTCAAACTACCATTGCGACCATCCAAACAATGTTTAGAACTAATGCAATACTTGCGCCCAGGAGCCAATCATGCCATAAGCCTCGAAACCAACGACCAGGAAGTAACAACCAAATTGAATGACTTTTTCGAGCTGAAAATTACCGACCCCGCAATAAACCGGTTATACAATTATGTTCTCTGGACATTTTTAACCACCTATGGAAATTATCAAACAGTAAAATAAAGGGATAAACCGGTTCCTTGACTAGTGGCACTATTTTTCTTTCAAATAGATTATGCGCGTTTTCTCTCCCAGCTTATTATCAATAAGCGTGGCTTCCGCTTGAATGTAATGAATCAATTGAAGATAAGAATCTAATTGATCCCAACTAAAGCCTAGTTTTGAACAAATCCCGTGCATAGATTGGAGGCCTTTCTCTTTCAGCAATGTGAAAATTTCTTCAATACATGTTTGAGGGGCTCTTCGTTGTCTCATACTGCTCTTTCACCAACTATTAGTCTTGGTTTACCCTATATAAACTCGTAAAGGAAGGTTATTAGATGCTACAAAATAATCAAGAGCAAAATAACCAGAAAAACTTACAATATCGACTGTCTTTTAAGAACAAATCTTATTTTCCAGTTTTTAAGCTGGGAGTTTATTTAGCTTAATAACGGACTATCCTTTGAGATGACACTCCAACCCCTCCTGAATTGGCAGACTGACCCCTTGCTACTTGACTTTGAGCCACAAGAAGCAGCAGAGTGGCGTACTTTAAATGATCTTCTTCAGGAGACAGAACCTAAAATTCATGCCTTCTACAGCCAGCACCCGCTGCAAAATTTCTATGGGATATTGATTCGTAAAATAGACTTCATTAAAAATACAAACAAATCCTCTGGGGGGCAGGCAAGAATTTTGACACGAATGCCATTCTTACCGTTGGAGCATTACCCCAGCGTGAAAGAATCGCTCGAGGGAACGCTCTGGGCAACAGCTGAAGCTGCTCGTAACTACTTTTACCGGTCAGCACTAAACGACCCTGCTATTAGCAGCTGGAAAAAACGCCTGGAACGCTACCTCGACCGGGAGAGCCTTCCGCTTCCTTTTGCCCGACTGAATCCAACCGCTTGGTGTACGCTGAAAAAGCAAACAACCGATGAACAAAAAATTATCATCCAGTCAGCTAAAAGTGAACGTTCAACTATTCCTCTCGTCCTTTCTGAAAAACTCGTTTATCTCTTAGGGATCATCGATGGTGATGGCCATCTCACAAAACATCAATTACATATCGTTGACTATTCTAAAGATCAAATAAAGCAGCTTTTGGCTTTTTGTTTTGAACTTTTTAATATTAATGGAGAATTAAGAAAAGGTGTTAGTAATAACTATTATTATATGATTCTAAATAGTAAATGGGTAATTCGGTTAATTAATTTTCTAACAAACCATCATATTGGAAGGAAATATGAATCTTTACAAGAGCCGATTTTTCTCCGGAAGGGGGTTTACAAACCTTTAAGGATTGCTTATTGGGGGGGATTGTTTGATGCAGATGGCAGTTTTCATAAAACAGTTACTTTCTCCTCAATATCAGAAAAACTAGTCGTTGACCTTGAACAGTATTTACAGAATTTTAATGTTGCTTACTCATTAAGGAAAGCAGGAAAAACTTTCACAATATATATCTATGCTGGTTCACGCACAAAACTACAAGCAATCATTCTTAGTTTACACCCACAGAAAAAAATGCAATTACTTGAATTAACTAATAAGGAATTGAAGCCCAGAGGAAAAAAGCGTCGCTTAATAAAATTACGGTTTCAAGGACTAAATAAGAAGAGAATTATCAATGGAAAGTATCTTGACTTCTCTTTTCTCTCAGAAAAAATCATTGTTTGTAATGCAGAGGTATTAATAAAAAGATTAAGAGAACAAGAAGGATTATCCAGAAAAACCCTCGCACAGTTATTAAATGTCTCATATGAAACTATTGCAACATATGAAGCAGGAAGAATATCCCCAACGCTTAAAGTTATAGCACGGATAACTCAAATTTTTTACTCTAAGAAACAAGGATTGATGGACTTTCTTGAACAGCATTCACTTTCCTTTTTTAGGATAAAAAATCACACAATAAAACTTCCTTTAACCCTCTCTAAAGAACTGTTAGAAATTGTCCCAAATCTTAAGCCTTTATATGGAAATTATGTTAGTATAAGCTTTAGAACCCCTGAGTTTATAGATAGAGTTGTGAGTTTTTTCCATCTAAAAAACAAATGGGAAAAATCGAGCCGTATTTGTAATTACGTTTTGCACGATTTTCTTGAGACATTCTTTATCTATAAAATTGATAAGACTTAAGGCTAATCAATAATCCGAGAGAATTTTGTCATGCTTAATCGTTTTTCTCAAGGGAAAGGATTCTCGTCCTCGCTCCTAATTTCTGATCTTTTATTTTTGGTTGCTTTTGAATGTAAGTTATTAAATTGATATAGCTATCTGCTTGCTTCCAAACAATATTCAATTCTTTACATAAACTTCCTAATGTTTGTGGACTATCTTCTTTAAGCAATTGAAATATTTGAGCGACCAATTCAAGTACTGTTCTTCTTTGAAAACCTTTCATAATCATCAGCCTATATTTAAAAGAAAGGTTTAAAGTATTTTTATTTATTCCTTAAAGAAAAGTTAGACTTGTTTAAATGAGACTGAAAACACCGCAATAAATAATATTAGTTGGGTTTATAAAGTGCTTTTTATATATCTTTTTGATGTTTTATGATAAAAACCAACAATCATAATTTAGACGAGAAAAAGCAATGCCTTCGAATATTTACAAATAATAATAGAATTACCGAATTATGGGGTAATGGAATGGTTGTTATCCAATCGAAAGTTGGCTCTTCCAAAGTTATTGAATCCAATTTTCTAACAAATTATATCAAAATAGCGTATAATGAGGAGCAAACATTTTCAGGTAAAATAAGAATTAAATCGGAAGAGGGTGTCTTTGGTGAAGAAGAACACATCACTTTATGCATAAGAAAAGTTAGAGAGAATTATCGAAAGAGAGATAAAATAATAATTTCAAGCTTAAAAATTTCTCAATTGTTCTCAAAGGAAATTGAATTAATTATACCACATGGGGAATTGCCATTAACAGATCTTTGCAGAACAATATTGTCATTTGCACAGGAGGGGTATAGCCTTCAAAAATTACAACCGATAATACAACCTGGAAAAAAAGGTATTTCTCAAAGGTACAAAAAGGCTGTTTTGACAAGCTTTCTTCAATATTTAAAACACAGAGATGAACTTCAACCGATAATATGTTTTAAAGACTACTATGGAAAACGAATAGCAATTTTTGACGATCCCTTTCTTGCTGTAGAATTTGATTGTAGAAAAGCAAAGACCGGCATTCAAATCCCAAATGCTGTCGCTAATTTAGTGGTAGGGAAAGAGAGAAGGATTGTTCTTGTTCGAGATGATCAAGTAACAATTTCAACTATTGCTCGAATTAAAAATTCTCTTACTTGTAACTCATCTGTCTCAATGACTAAAGAGTCTTGTGTAAAGATTCTTTGGGCAAATGAAGACAAACCAGAAATTTTCAAGAATTTTATTGCGAATGTTAAGAAAAGCGGCGACTATCGTACCTTTACTGGTTTAGCTTTTTATGAAAATATGTCTTATAATCAAGGAGCTACCAAAGACAAGCAGGTCTATCAAAAGACATTGTCGCTTTACAGAAAAATGGCACAACAAGGATACTCAATTCCTGTTGTTCGAGTGGATCGCTTTAACAAACACCATTATAACAAGAGTTTTGATTTTCTTGTTAAAAAATTATTTCAAACATTACTTATTTCAGCCCCTCAGAACACTTGCCGCCTTTTCTTACAAGAAGCTTTCTTATCAAACCTTGATGGTACGACGTTTAAATCTGTAGATTGGTATGTCACTAATTTATCTCCTGAAAATTCTCTTGAGAGATATTCAATTGAACTAAAAAGCTGCTTTGGCATTGAGAAAACAAGAATATTACAAGCTGCCATTGCTAAAGGTGTGAAATTTCGAAAGATGATTCCAAATTATGGAGTACCAGTTATTTTTGTAGATTGGAAATTAAATAAACAAAAATGGATCAGCTATGCTTCACGTTTTTCAGTTATTTTACTTGACTTGACTGATCTTTATGATTTCTTAACTTCCGGCGGTTTTTTTGAGAAATTAAATTATTATCATCAATTGCTATTGGCTAATGAGCTCAAACAGCAATTCAATGAGAAAAGATCCTTTCATGACGGTTTAGCGATTATAGAACATTGGAAAAGAACTAAAGAAGCAACAAAAGATGAAATTAAGAGTTATGCTAATTACATGGAAATTACTATGCTCAATCTATTATCTCTTTTCCGTTATTTACAAGTTACTGCTCTTGCGCCGGGGGCAAGTTTATATCGCTATGGAAAGATTCCTCTTCATAACCCTTCAGCATTAGATAGACTACACCAAGAACTTTGTAAAGGAACAGCCATTATTGTAGAGGAAGAGCGTTTTCATATTACTGAACGTATCAAGAAGATAACTACTGGAGAGATCCTGCCTACCAATTATAAACGTCAATTTCAACGTCGTCGTCAAACTTTCAATCTCAAATTATTAACTGAAATAGCGAAAGATCTCAAGCTATTACTTTCTCACAAAAATTTTTGGGGCAAACGATTCCGTGCCATTGGTGTAAAGATGCTTATTAGCGATGAAAACCAAGGCACGGCTTTTGAAAAATATGTGTACCGACAATTTTTAGCTCAAGGAGATATAGTTATTCGACATGTTGCTGTTTTAATTGGTCAACACACTCGGGAATTAGACTTGGTAGTATTTCGAATTAATTCTTCAAACAAACCTATTCGAATATTGGTTTCTTGTTCAGATTGTTCTCATTATACTTCCAAATTTTTTTATGCTAAAAAAAGCATTATTCAACGATTATTAAATCTTCAACTTCTTTGTGACTATTTTGACTTTGAATTTGGAGAGCTTTTTATCCGGGTAGCGACACAACATCAGAAAGAGCAAGTACTTTCTTGGCTCTCCAAAGAACATCAATTAAATGACAAAAAGAGCAAAATACGAAGCAATATAGTCATTGCAGATAAAGGCTCAAGGATTGATAAAAGGGAAATTAAAGAGAGGTAAAATAAGGCAAATTATGGGTTCAGTTATGGTAATAATATCAATTGTTGGAAATAATAGGGAGGTCTCTTTCGAATCTATTTATATAGTAAGGGTGGAAATTAGAGTTAAGGCGACAAAAAGAGGGGTGAAAATAAGCGCAAACATAGTAGAATTATGGGTGAAAAGAAAAAAAAGAAGAGAGGGGGGGAGGTTATTTGCGAGGACCGTTGTTGATGACTGCATGAGCAGCAGCCAGACGAGCAACAGGAACACGCAAAGGAGAGCAGCTGACATAATCAAAGCCAGCACGATAACAGAAGTCAATGGACTTAGGCTCACCACCTTGTTCGCCGCAAATACCAATCTCGATGTCAGGATTACCTTTATGAGCACCTTCAACCATAATGCGGAGAATCTTGCCAACACCGGCTTGCTCAAGAGAAACAAAGGGATCCTCTTCGAGAATACCGAGCTTGAGATAGAGAGGAATGAACTTACCGGCGTCATCACGGCTGAAGCCTAGAAGCATTTGGGTCATGTCATTACTGCCCACTGAATAGAATTCCGCTCCTGCTTTTGCTATTTCTTCTGCTGTCAGTGCTGCTCGTGGTACTTCTATCATTGTTCCTACTTTGAACTTTTTCAGTTTGGTTTTCTTTTCTTTTTCCACTTCTTCTTTTGTTTTGAGTATGATTTCCTTTGCCAGTTCGAATTCTTTTGCAAAGCCCACGACTGGGACCATTATCTCCGGGTAGACTTCTTGTCCTTCCTTCTGGACATTGCAGGCTGCCTCGAGAATAGCTCTGGCTTGCATTTCGATCAGCTCAGGAATGGCGAGGCACAACCGTACACCACGGAAGCCAAGCATTGGGTTGCTCTCCGCCGTTGCCCGTACGCTCTGTAATAGCACTGCTTCTTCTGAGTCGTTTGGCAGGTTATTTTTCCATATTTTTTCCAGCAGTTCTATTTCGTCTGGCAGGAATTCGTGCAGTGGTGGGTCGATGAGGCGTATTATTACTGGGTATCCTTTTGCTGCTCTGAATATTCCTTCGAAGTCTTCTCTTTGGAATGGCAGTAGTTCGAACACGTATTTTCTTCTTTTTTCTTGTTCGTTTCTTGCCAGTATCATTTTCTGCACTATTGGCAGTCTATTTTTCTCCATGAACATGTGTTCTGTTCTTGTCAGTCCCACTCCTTTTGCTCCGTATGCTATTGCTTGTTTTGTTTGGTCTGGTTTGTCTGCGTTTGTTCTCACGTGGAATCCTTTTCCTTCTTTTGTTGCTATTTCGTCTGCCCATTTTAGTATTGTTTCCATTTCTTTTGACAGTTCTGCTTTTTTCAGCGGCAGTTTTCCTTTGTATGCTCTTGCTTCGAATCCGTCTAGTGATACCCATTCTCCTTCTGCTATTTTTATGCCGTTTTGTCCGTGTATTTTTCCTTCGTGTATGCTCATTCCTGAGACATCTCCTGCTCCTGCTATGCATGTTGTTCCTATTTGTCTTGACACTACTGCTGCGTGTGATGTCATTCCTCCTCTTTCTGTTATTATTCCTTCTGCTGCTGCCATTCCGTGGAAGTCTTCTGGTGTTGTTTCTTCTGCTGCTAGTATTACTTTTTCTCCTTTGTCTGCTTCTTCTTTTGCTTTATCTGCTGTGAAGTATACTTTTCCTGCTGCTGCTCCTGGGCTTGCTGGCAGTCCTTTTGCGAACTCTTCTGCTTTCACTTCTTTTCCGTTTTCGTCCAGGTAGGTTTTTTGTTTTGGATTGTGCCAGTCTATTTGTGGGAAGAGTGTGTTCTCCACATCTCTTGGTGTTATTCTCCTTACTGCTGTTTTCTTATCGATCAATCCCTCTTGCACTAGGTCGTAAGCTATTTTTGCTGCTGCTACTCCTGTGCGTTTTCCTGTGCGTGTTTGCAGCATGTAGAACTTTCCTTGCTGTATTGTGAACTCTATGTCCTGCACGTCTTTGTAGTGTCGCTCGAGTTTCTCGCATATTTCATCGAACACTTTGTACATTTCCGGCATTTCTTCTTTCAATTGTTCTATTGGGTGTGGCGTTCTTACTCCTGCTACGACATCTTCTCCTTGTGCCTGTGGCAAGTATTCTCCGAAGCGCTTCTTCTCTCCTGTTGATGGGTTTCGTGTGAAGGCCACTCCTGTGGCGCTGTTCTCTCCGAGATTTCCATAGACCATGCTTTGCACGTTAACTGCTGTCCCAATATCATGTGGAATGCCCTCATGGTTTCGGTAATTAATGGCTCGCTCATTATTCCATGAGCTGAAAACTGCATGAATGGCATCTATCAATTGTTCTTTGGGGTCTTGTGGGAACTCAGAGCCTGATAATTTCTTATACAGTTCTTTAAACTGCTTGACCACTTCTTTCAAGTCGTCTGCGGTTAAGTCGGTATCATTCTTCACGCCGCGCTTTTTCTTCATGGCATCGAACACTTCGTCGAATTTCTTGCGGTCGAGCCCCTTCACAATGTCGCTAAACATCATGATAAAACGGCGATATGAATCATAGGCGAACCGCTCGTCGCCAGAGACTTTCGCCAGCCCTTGCACCGCCTCATCATTCAGGCCGAGATTTAAGACTGTGTCCATCATGCCTGGCATGGAAATTTTTGCTCCACTTCTTACACTTACGAGTAGCGGGTCTTTTTTATCTCCTAATTTCTTGCCCATCTTCTTTTCTAAGGCTGCTAGGGCTTTTTCCACTTCTTCCATCATTCCCTTTGGAAATGTGTTATTGTTTTTCAGGTATTCTATACATGCTTCTGTTGTTATCGTGAACCCTGGTGGCACCGGGATGCCTAATCCTGTCATTTCTGCCAGATTTGCTCCCTTTCCTCCCAGGAGGTCCTTCATTTTTGCTGATCCTTCTTCGAAGGAGTAGACATATTTCTTTGCCAATTTTTTATCACCAATTTTTCGTTCAATTTTTTCTTTTTTTGTTTCATTTTTTCAGCATTACGACCCACATAAAAGACTTGCGATTAAGATGTTTAAAGGTCTCTTTTTTTCCTTGAACCTCATTTGTGGCAGTTTGTCTCTCCATATTTAGTCCACTAGTAATTTATTCAATCGCTAAAAACCTCTTTTTAGCTCTACTACTAACTCCTCTACCACTCTCTCTATCTTTTTGGGTGCGTAGATTTTCCACTTTGCTCTGGGCCCTTAGTTTTAGCCCTCGCGCGTTATAAAAAGGGGAAGAAAAAAATAACTAAAAAGATTTTATAATTAACATAAAATTGAGTGCTGTTTGCTTTAAACTCAAGTCCTTTATATTTGCCGTAAGTTATTTCTTTTTCTGCTGTAATTGTTGCACCGAGATTTTCTACCGCACCTTCTTTTGCTCCTTGTAACATATCATCTGT
>DXJV01000094.1 GCA_019056785.1 Candidatus Heimdallarchaeota archaeon | reverse complement strand
GAAAACCCCACTTATACAACTAGAAAACTGTTTGATATGAAAGAGGTAATTTATGATGCTGATTGGTTCGCTAATCAGAAGGAAAATTTGGACCTCTATTATATGTATCGCGAATTCATTCGAAAAGAAGATCACGAACTCTTTCAAAAACATAAAATCCGGTTTGATATTACCATCATTCCTCCACGAATGCTTGGACGAGAATATGTTAAAACCGCTGGTCATTTCCATCCGCCTGTCCAAAAAGGGAAAGAAAGTTTTCCAGAAGCATATGAAGTCATGCATGGCAAAGCAGTCTATTTGCTCCAGAAAGAGACCAAGAAAAAGAAAGATCCCATTGAGATTATTATTATTCAAGCATTTGCTGGCGATCAAGTTCTCATTCCCCCAGGCTATGGGCATGTGACTGTAAACCCTACGAAGGATAAACTGTTAGTTATGAATAATTTGGTCAGCTCTGAATTCTCTTCTCGGTATGAGCCAATTAGAAAGCAGAAAGGGGCGGCGTATCTCTATCATGCTAACGATACATGGATTCGAAATCCAACCTATCATCAACGAATCATCGTCCGCGAAAAAGAACCGGAAAAGGTTACAGAAAAGCCATTTTATCTTTCATTCCTTGAAAATCCAGAGAAATGGAAATTCCTTAATGAACCATGGTTAAAAGATAAATGGTACTAAATAACTACTCGATGTTGAGTGAAATTGACTGTTAAAACCAATAAAGAAGTCTTACTAGAAGTCCAGAACTTGAAAACCTATTATACTAATAAATACAAAGTTGTTTTCAAAATTTTAGACGGGGTTTCCTTTAAAATTTATCGAGGGACAACGCTTGGCATTCTTGGCCCCTCTGGTTCAGGCAAATCTGTTTTAGCGCGCTCCATCCTCAACCTTGTAGAACGCCCAGGCAAAATTGTGGAAGGAGAAGTCATTTACAAAGGCAAAGACCTTTTAAAAGCACCTGAAGAAGTATTAAATGATCTCCGAGGGAAAGAGATTTCATTAATACTCCAAAACGCTCCTGGGAGTTTTGACCCCACAAGAGACATGACATTTGCAACGAGTCAACCATTTCGCGCACATACTAAAGAAAAATACGCTAACCCCGAAGTAAAGATGCTGGTTGTAAGTCAGCTCCAAGTAGTAGCTATTTCTGAGCCGGTGAAAACATCTGAGAAATTCAGCCATCAATTAAGCGGGGGCGAAAGTCAGCGAGTTAAAATCGCTTCAGCTTTAATAAATAATCCAACATTAGTCATTGCTGATGAGCCAGTAGCAAATATTGATGCAACTGTCGCCAGACAAATCTTGGACCTGTTCCAAATTATGAAAGAGAAATATCAATTAACGATGATTTTAATTGCCCATAATCTTGGGGTCCTTGCAGAACTTTCAGATTACGTGGCAATTCTTTATGCGGGGAAAATAATCGAACATGGTGATGTAGAAACAATTTTTTACCACCCAAAACATCCTTTCACACAAGGATTATTTTATGCTTCACCTAGTATGGCACCACGAGGGAGGCTCAAACCCATCCCCGGCGATGAACCTGACCCAACAAATTATCCCTCTGGCTGTAGATTCCATCCCCGATGTGAATATGCAATTGAAAAATGCAGACGAGAAGAGCCACCTCTGGTGGACCTTGGAAATGACCATACAGTTTTATGCTGGCGAATTGAGGAGATTCCGGAGTTTACAAGCGAATAAAAGAAAAAATGTCGAGATGAGAAGATGAGAATTCTTAAAGAAGCAATTGAAGAATTATTGGCACAACCACGGATTGGCCGATGTGACTTTCACACCCATTCATTTTTGAGTGATGGAGCGCTCTTACCAATCGAACAGCTTCGAAGAGCCTATGTAAAAGGCCATGTAGCATACGCCATTACAGATCATGTAAGTGCAGCGAACCTCGATATTATTGAGAAGGTTACTCGAGATTGTTTATTAGCAATAAAACAATGGGGGATGGTTGCAATTCCAGGGGTAGAAATAACCCACGTACCAGTGGATGCTATTGATAGCATCGTCGAGATGGCAAAAAAGAAAAATGCACTACTTATCGTCCTCCACGGGGAAACAATCTCTGAACCGGTAGAGCCGGGAACAAATTTGGCTTCCGCAAAAAACAAAGAGGTAGATATTTTAGCCCATCCGGGATTAATTACTAAACAAGTCGCAACCCTCTGTAAAAAACACGATATTTTCTTAGAAATAACTTCAAACAAAACCCATGGCGTGACAAATGGCCATACAGTCAAGGTTGGTAAAAGCGTCAGAGCAGAATTCATACAAAATACTGACAGCCATAAACCAAGCGATATGTTAACCTATGAAGAAGGAGAAGCAATTTTAAAAGGAGCAGGCATGTCCCCAGAAGACATTGAAAAAACACTACAACAATCTGTCCGAAAATTGTTGCGAAAAATACTCGAGCAAATAGACTAGAACTTTTAATCAACTAAGAAGCAGAGGGAGGAGACAGGGGAAAAGTTCCCCTGTCTGTTTAACGAGTGGGTGCCTTTGAAAAATAAGTTTTATAGAGGTTAACAGCTTACTTCACAAGGTATTGGAAGTTAATGTATTCTTAGAGTTATTGTTCGTTGGAAGGTTTAAATGACATTCCGAGTGGAATGTCACTTCAAGTTTAATGATGTCCCCTTTTCCTGGGGCGAAGTTTACACTTTCTACTTTTGTATGATATTAAAAAGCCTTTGTGGAAAATTCGTTCGGCTTGTCTAGTAAAATTCACCGCAACATAATACAAAAAAAAGAGAAAAAAGAGGAGAAAGTTTCAAGACTTTTTTATTTAGTCATTATGTAAACTACTGGCATATGTTTGTGCTGCTCCCTTTGCACGTTTCTCTGGTTTTTTCCTCGTTGCAAGGGATAAATTCCAGATCAGAATTAGCACATTTATTAAAATAAATCCTCCTGCGAATATTAGTGCCAAGTAGAAATGTTGCTGACTTTTATCCCAAAATGCTTGTGGGATTTTTTGTTTTGTTAGGGACCGCCAGACAATAAAGTAATACAATGCTGGCATAATTATGCCAATCCCACTTGAGGAATACTTGTATCCTAGGAGGAATTTAAATGCAAGAAAATGCAATGCGAGGATGATTATAATTGCGACAAAATACATAACAACATCGACTGCTGGCGTGAAGAATGTTTCTGCCGGCACATACTCAAAGGAAGGATCTGGATAATGAATTGGCATATCATGCATTGCCGGCCAAACAATAAGATAATTAACTAAGCCTGAAAAGACACTCAATAAGGTTCCCACACCCAGAGTTTGTAATAATCTCAAGAAAGTCGAGCGTTTCTTGTCGGTTTTCACCAATGCCCCAATAAAGAATTCGCCTAAAAAGACCACAGTCAACTCAATGGGTAAATTAAAGATAAACATATTTAGATACGTGGTGGCGTTTGGAAGATTGGTAACATTTCCAAGAGGCGGTTGAATCTGTTGCACTCCCGGCGTTCCCAAGCCATCACCTGGAACACCATTCTTGGAAGGAGTGAGAGATGTTACGCTCTTTTGTGCTGCTAATTGAAAACTTCCAATATTCCAGACAATTAGAATTGTCGCTGCAACAAAAATGATGAGGTTTTTACTGATAATTTTCTTCGGATCCAATTTCAGTTCCTTCCTTGTTTTCTCAAGAGATTACCTTTTTCTAGATATATAGAATTTACGATAGACTGTTAGTTTAAAACAATTTCGTAGATTTGGGAATATTGGTTTAGTCCAATACAGGTCTAACAAGCGTCACCAATTGATGCAAGATTTGTGCTGTTGCGCCCCATACCGTCCAATGTTCATAATCGAAATAATAGATAATTTTCTCCTTAATTTTATCAACTTGAATAGTTTTTTGCGACCAATTTTCGTTTTTTAACAGCTCCTTAAATGGAATTTCGATTACTTCTTCTACCTCTCCACTGTTTGGCTTTAATTCAAAGGGAAACGCCACTTCACAAACAAAAGGTGTGAGAAGAACATTTGAGCCGAAGGTTTTTAACTGATCGAGTGCCCCTAGAAGAGCAATTTTCTCCGGAGGGATGCCTATTTCTTCAAGCGTTTCTCGTAGAGCACAGTGAAAAATAGTCTTATCGTTTGGTTCTTTCTTTCCCCCGGGGAATGAGATCTGTCCTTTATGGATTGACAGATTTTCTGTTCGTTTTGTTAGAAGCACAAAAATTTGCCCTTCTCGCTGGAAGAGAGGGACAATTACCGCTCCTTGGGTTGAGCCATCATCTTGCAATAGACGAGGTGTATAGTCTTTTAAAACCGTTTGAATGGTCTTTAGAATCGTCATCTTTAAGGCTCCTTCTGGAGGGGAAATTACCAGCGTCCAATTTTCTATTTGTTAATAGCAGATTAATTTTTCTTGTAAATTACTTGGTTTTATTTTTTGTTAGTAATGAATCATTAATAAATACTGGTAAATATAAAATATATGGGTGTTAATATTTCGGAGAAATAATAGTTGAAAAGCAAGAAAAAAACCAATAACAACCAGCTGGAAGAAGCTTTCCGTGCTTTTTTTAATCGGAATTATTCAAAAGCAATCAGCCTATTTTTGGAGTTACTTGCATTCGAACCTGAAAATACTACTTATTGGCACTATCTTGCCTCTAGTTATGTTGTTTTGAAAAAGCATGAAAAAGCGATTGATTGTTATGAACAGTTAGTGGCTTTAGAACCTGAGAGCTGGAACTTTTTCAAATTAGCATCGCAATATTCCGCCATCGAGAAATTTCAACAAGCAATAGAAACTCTACAGAGACTCATCACTCTAGACTCCTCTTTTCTCATGGCATATGATGAATTGGGGCGACTTTATGGACAATTTGAAGAATATGGCAAGGCTGTTGCTGTTTTCAAAAAAGCACTCGCCCTTAAAGAAGAAGAGGATTATTACTTATCACAAATCGGCTGGGCCTATGCAAGCAATGGTGAATATGAATTGGCTATTTCCTATCTTCACCAAGCACTGAAAATCAACGGTTCACTCCCAATTGTGTATTTTAATTTAGGCATTTCGCATTACTCTTTGGAAGAATACAAGAAAGCAATCAAGTATTTTCAAAAAGCCATTTCTCATGGCTATGAACAAGCAGATGTTTTCGTTAATCTTGGTTATTGCTATGAGGAATTAAATGAAATCGATAAAGCGAGAGAAGCTTATCAGAAAGCAGTTGAAAAAGAACCGGAGAATACGGATAATTTATTTTTATACGGTAATTTATTGAGTGAATTGGGAAAGGAGGAAAAAGCAGTGAGAATTTATGAGAAGATTTTATTTCTAGAACCGGCCAATATTGATGCCCTCAGGGAGCTTTGCCTTTCTCTCGAGACTTTGGGACGAGAAAAAGAAGCAAATGAATATTATAAATTAATGGGAAAAATCCAAAAAGAGAGCATAGCACTAAAGCAACCAAAGAAAACGCTCTCACTGAAAACAGCTCATTAACTGATCGACTGTTTTTCCTTCCCCTTAATTTTTCTAACAAGTTCTTCCACTCTTTGGCGGTCGATGGGGTTGGCAATTTTACCGTCTTTTTTAAAAAACGTGCCGACAATTGCTCCATCTACTCTAGTGAAATAATCTTCTGCGTTTTGAGCTGTCAACCCACTACCAAGGAGAATTGGTCCGAGCGAATGTTTTTTCAGCTCCTCGAGGACAGCCATCGTAGGTGCTACCCCTGTTCGAGTGCCACTAATTATTACAGCATCAGCTAACCCTCTATCAAAGGCATCCCGTACTTCTTCGACAATTCCCCGCGAACCCAAAGGTTTTGCATGCTTACAATGAACGTCTGCAAAAATTAAGGGGATAGCCGGCGGTAAGAAGGATTTTAAACGCGCTTGTAAACGTTTCAATTCTGGTGCACAACCCTGAATAAGACCCTGATCAGAAACATACACTCCTGTGTAGAAATTGCAACGAATAAACTTTGCACCGGAAAAAGCAGCAATTAATAATGATTGCATACAAGCATTCCTTAAAAGATTGACTCCAACAGGTTTCGAGGAGGATTTAACAATTTCATGTACGATGATAGTCATAGTCACTACTGTCCATTCTTCAACAGCATTAGGCAAAAAGGGGGCGTCATGATAATTTTCAACGAGTATGGCATCAACTCCTCCTTTTATCAAAGCATCTAATTCAGCCTTTGCTTGTTCAATAATAACCTCAAGTGCCAATTGATGTTTAGGAGAACCTGGAAGAGCTGGGAGGTGCAACATGCCAATAATTGGCTTTTTTTCTGAGAAAAGCTCATGAAACGTTCTTGGTTGATTTTTTGAAGTCATTTTCCATCTAAATTATCTTGGTACGCTATTGACATAAAAAAATTATGAGAAAAAGAAGGGAGGGAGAAAGCAGTAAATTGCTTCTCATTTAATGTTTCCGTTTTCGGACGATTATTAAAGTTGTACCCACCATTATCAACGAGGCGACGAAAATTGGAAAGCCTATGCCAAGTTGAGGTGTGGATGTTGTTCGTTCAGGATGGTCATCACCATCTGTGGGGTCTGTCCCTGCAGCAATTTCTTCCGAGTCCAGGAAGCCATCATCATCCGTATCTGGGTCAGTTGGATTTGTCCCAAATTTATATTCTTGTAAATTGGTTAAACCATCACCATCATAATCCAAGCCGGTATCATTTACCAATGGATTTGTTCCGTAATATACTTCCCATTTATCCGACATGTCATCACCGTCTGTGTCATTTGAATGAGGATTCGTATGCCAGAAGAATTCTTCATAATTTGTCAAGCCATCGTTGTCAGCATCATCTTGACTGTCAGAATCATCCAATGGATCAAAGCCTTGATTGATTTCATAGTAATCATCCATTAAATCGCCATCTGTGTCTTCCAATGTTGGATCTGTATTATAGCTTAGCACTTCTTCTCCATCGGTAAGGCCATCATCATCTGTATCCGCATCAAATGGGTTAGAACCATATAAAAACTCCATCGTGGCATTCAAAAGGTCGCTATCATTGTCAAAATGACTATCAGGCACAAGAGGATTAAAGCCATATTGAATTTCCCATCCATCGTAGGGAGTGTCATAATCGGTGTCGGGATTTGTTGCATTTGTCAAGACATAGCCTGTAGCGTTTGCAGCAGGATTTGTAGGAGCATAATACCCTTTGATCTCATCATAATCGGTCAAGTCGTCGCCATCCGTGTCTTCTAGTGCTGGTTGTGTACCGTAGACATACACTTCATCTTCATCTGGCAGACCATCACCATCAGAATCCAGGTTAATTGGGTCTGAACCCCAAATGTTAATCTCATCACCATCGTTAATGTTGTCATTATCTGAGTCTATATCAAGTAGATTAACAAAACCATCATTATCAAAATCGTTTAGAGGGTCAACATTTCGCTCTGTCCAGTAATCCACTTCGTCACCATCGTATAAACCATCAAGGTCTGTATCAATGCTGTTCGGGTCAGAGCCATAATAGGTAGTCTCAAGATAATCTGACAATCGGTCGAGATCACTATCTTGGCCAATAATCTCAAAAGAATCAACACTATCAGCTAAATAGATGAAGGTATTATTTACCAAGACATTTACTGTAGCACCGCCATCATTGAAATGCCCAGCCAATGTAAGTGAGAGAACATTTGAAGCGTTAATACTATACAATCCATCATCTTGGGCGGCTGCATATATTTCATCACCTGCAACATAGACTTTGGAAACATTATAGCTTGTTAATGCATTATTTAGGAAGGTTACAGAAGTTGGGTCGGTGATATCATACAATCTAAGCCCAGCTTCCAATGCTGCAACTGCGAGAAGTGTGCCATTTGCATATAGTCCGTCAGCACCACCAGCAACGGTGTAAGTATTATCCAATTGGAGATTACTTGGATCTGAAATATCCACTACTGCAAAGCCTTGGTCGCCCGTGCTTTTAAAACTCACATATGCATAATTACTTTCAATAGAAAGATCGTAGCATGTATCTCCAATAACCAAACTATCCAGTTGTGTTGGATTAGCCGGATCAGAAAGGTCAATCGTTCGGAGGCGCCCTGAAGAGCTAACTAAATAGCCAACTGAGCCTTTCAAGTCAATTGCATATGCTTCTCCGAGAGAGAGACTCGAGAGGTTAACAGGGTTTTGGGGGTCGGTAATTGAGACAACTTCAAGCCCCTCACTTGTTGCACAATAGATGTTAGAGTCATTAATTAAGACATCATAGAAGTTTACGCCTGTTTTTTCAAATTTTCTGAGAAGTTGTGGCGAAGTGATATCCGATAGGTTTATCACATCAATTCCTGTTAATCCTTCAGCCAAAACACCCATGTTTCCAGACACGTGTACAGAGCTTGGTTCACCAGCAAAAATTACATGAGAATATTCTTGTGGGTTGGTTATGTTATTCAAATTAAGAATTTTTAAATCGTAATCATTTGCAAAGTAAATGATCTTTTGGTTGATTGCAACATCATTTGGAAAGCCCGGAGTAAAGCTTCGTTTCCAACGCTCAGTAATACTCGAGACATTTGTGATATTTAAGAGATAGAGGTAACCATTTGGACCAGTCGAAAGGAAGCCTTTCTTATTTATGTCCCAGCGGAAGAAATTAGCATATTCCCCAGGACCAATAGAGAATGTGCCACTAAGTGTAATGTTTGTTCGATCTGTGTAATTATAAACTCTCAAGCCATTTGTACCATCTGCGACATATAAAAGATGGGCACTTAAATCTGCTTGTTGAGCATCCACTGAACCGTCCTTTAGAAGAGCTAAAAAGTTTGGCTGTAAGGGCCGAGTAATGTCTAAGGCAACAATACCATCAGTTCCACACATTAAAAAGGCAATATTCTCGAGAGGGTCAACTTTTACACTGAGAACTTTGCTCACACCAAATGTGTCAGCTGCAACTTTTGTGAAAGTAGTTTTGCTATCTCTGAAATTATAAATTTCCAATCCGTCCGTTCCGTCTGCGACATATAAAGTATTCAAACCGACAAAGTCCATGTCATATGCTTGTCCTCCATCATATGTCTTGTTCAGGCTTTTGATGTTGTCCCAATCAGTGATATCAATGACTTCCAAGCCGGTTTGTGGTGATGCCAAATAACAATAACCTTGATAATAAATAACATCGTAAATTTCTCCTCCACTCCAATAGTTGGCTAATACTCTGGGGTTGCTAGGGTTGGAAACATCAAGGAATGTTACGCCACCACTTTTTCCCGCCACAAAAAGGATTGTCCCTGAGCGATAAATTTTGTAGGCGTTTCCCTAATCGACATCTATTTCACCAATCTTTGAAAAGCCTTCAGAAATAGCATTGATGTGTGCAAAAGACTCGAAAATTGTTGAGGCGATCGCCTTTTTCTCTGAACTTTTCGTTTCAAATTGACTTGAGATTGTTTCAGTTTTTTCTCCTAAAGAATTCGCCACTTGTGCTATTGAAATTAGCATGACAACTATTAAACTCGTAATCAAAATGTGATTAGTACTTTTCTTCATTTTTACTTTCACCAAGTTTTTCTTGCAAATTGGAGCGGACAATTACTTTGTTTATTAAGCTTGAAAAGTTCACATTTCATAAACTTTTCTTACTTTCTATTATTGTGTTAGTAATTTTGTTTTTAAGTATTTATTTGAAATGGTTAAATATGAGTAGGGGCTACCCACATTTATTATTTTGTATCTTTTGTGCTAATTTTTCTCCTATTTCAATTTTATCTGTAGCTTAATAAATTAAAAAAGAAATCTGATTTTAAGCAAAACTGAAAATTCCTTGTGAATCAATAACTAATAATGGTCGATATTTCAAATGACAGGAGATGAAATTTTTCGCACTGCTTTAGAATCGATTCAACAAGGAAAGTATAAAAAAGCCATTAAATTAATTGATAGTTTTTTTCAAGCAACCGGTGAAGTAGAATCACTGGTGAAACAAAGCTCTGTCTGTTTTAATGAATGGGAATATATTAATGAAATATCTATTTGCGAAAAAACAGTTAACAATCATAATAGCACATTCGAAGGCTATCTAGCTTTAAGCTTAGTTTTTAAATTAGTTAACAATTCCGAACGAAGACTTATGTATATTGATAAGGCATCAAAAATAAACAGTAATAATTTTCGGATCTGGCGAGAAAAAGGTGAAACAGCCTACAAGTTAGGCGATATTCAAAAAGCACTCCATTGTTTTCAAGAAGCAATTAACTTTAATAATAAAGACCCCTTCTGCTTTGAAGGCATAGGCCTGTGTTACTATTATCTGGATGAACCTATGAAAGCCATTAACCCCCTGCGAAAAGCCTTAGAATTAGATCCAAACAACCATTCTATTATGAATCATTTGTCTTTTCTCTTATCAGAAATGGGCGAATTAGAGGAAGCTTTAACATTAATTCAGAAAGCATTACAATACGACGATAAAAACAACATCTATCTTGATACCTATGCTTCCATTCTTTTCTTGCAAGAAAAATATAAAGAATCATTGGAAATTTTCGAACGCATTTTAAACAACAACCCTAAAAACTGGGAAGTATCTTGGGATATTTTAGCAAAATTATATAAAAAATTAGGCTTGCATGTTAAAGCCAAACAAATTGAGGAAAGACTCTATCACTAAATAAGAAAGAAAAGTCTCTCCTAAAAAACTAAGACTTGATTACATTCGACCATTATATTAACGGCATTTTGTAAATGCACTAATTCAATGGAGGGGATGAGATCTTCCTCTTTTAAACCGGTGAGTGTCAGGGAACTTTTACAAACCAGAATATGTCCTCCGAAGGAGACAATACCATCCAATAACTCATAGGGACTAAAACTGACATCCTCAACAATACTTTCTTCTGTTTCATCTGATTCTTTGGCAGTCTTTGTGCTACTGTATTTGTCCAAAGTCTCTTGTTTAGAGAGATTTTCTTTGGAGCGAGCGAGATAGATTGCTTCTTCTATCAGTAACAAATAAACCTCATACTCGTCCATTAAAAGGGTCAATGCTAAGCGCAAACCAGCGTTGAGATTATTTTTATAATTCTTATCCTCCGGTGAATTTGCAAAGATTAAAAAATACTTCATGGGGAAATTTACAACCATTTTAAATAACCACAGCTTTGACTTTTAGTAGCAAAAAGATATTTTTACTTTAAAATCATTCTTTAATTGCAAAAATACCTCTAATTAGCCTTTATTTGGATAAGACTCTGTGGAAAAATTAAAAGGAGATTATTTTAATTAGTTCCTCAATAACAGATTGGCTGATAGGAGAAAACAATGGTGAAATTTGTTCGAACAGCACAGGCAGGTTCCTTAGAATCGTGTGATATCTTGGTCACTATTACAAAAGGAAAAGAACAGTCAGGTGTAAAGATCAATCTGGAATCATCAGCAAAGAAGCAATTTGGTGATAGAATCATTGCTGAGATCATGGAAGTTGTTAAAAAATTCGGAGTCTCAGACATCATCATTTCTGCTGTTGATAAAGGAGCCCTGACCTATTGTATCCAAGCACGAACAGAAGCAGCGATTAAGCGCGCCTTTGGAGTGGATGAAGAATGAAGAAAGAACCATTTAAAGACAAGGATGATCGATTGCGACGGACACGCCTTTACATCCCAGGCAACCATCCGGCGATGATTCAAAACGCGGAAATCTATGG
>DXJV01000075.1 GCA_019056785.1 Candidatus Heimdallarchaeota archaeon | reverse complement strand
TTGTGATGTTTTATGCCCTACAAAAGAATTGTTGTTGAAGTCATTTCCCAAAAAGGCACTTGCGCAGCTGGTCATAAAATCGGGGATAGAATTATTTTCGAAGAGGGTGAAGTTAAAGGTAAGCTCTGCCTTTCTGCGATGCATTCTATGCTTCCAAAAATCTACGCAATGACTTATGAAGCCAACTTTCCATGGTTGAAAAACAAAGATGAGGCTACTCATACTCTTTCTTTTCAAGGAAGAGCTCTAACCTTGGACCCCAATCATGATCAGTAGAACGTTCCGTATCAAAACCGAGTACATCCGACCCAAATCCTATTCTGGCAACCGAGTAAGATAGATTAGGATAGTTCTTTTTAAGAATTGGTTTTACAATTTCATTATAGAAACGCCTGTTCAATTCTAAACCGGGGATGAATTCACTCATTTCATTTCAACAATTTCTAGGGGGTGAAATGCCTTTTTTATTGTTTCTTCTACAATAAAACAGAGCTCCTGTTGTTTTAAAGAATAAGCCCATGAACCCAAATCAAACGTAGAAGGTTCTTTATTGAGTTTTTTTTACTCTTCTTTTTCCCTTTTATCCCTATGTTCTAGCAATTTCTTTAGCTTTTTTAATTGCTTCAAGATAAATTTCTTCTTTTAACCTGAATCCCACTTCCAGGAGTTTTGCTAATAGATCTATGAATTCTTCAAGTGTGATTTCTTTTATGGCTAATGCTTTCAGTAGAATATATATCGTTCCTTTTGGTGTTAGTCCCATAATTTTTGCTGCAGTTCGAGCTGCAATTTCATCTATAATTACTTTCTTGACTTTCTTTTCCTTTGCTATTGCTATTACTGCTTCTTCACCGGCGTGCAATTTCATTGGAAGGGAAAGCTTCTTTGCTATTTCGACCTTTAGCCATCCTTCTTCTATGGCTTGTTCTATAATAAAAGCATCCGGCTTTCCAAGTTTCTTTCCTTTATCAACTAATTCTTTTCTAACTTCTTCTGGAATGATCACTGAACCGAAAATTCGTTTTAGTAAGAGAAGTTTTCCAATTTTTGTTAGATAGATTAGTGGGGTTGCGTTTGTTACGACGCTCATACTAATCCCTTCAAATCTTCTTGCAGCTCTTCAATTGTATAGGGTACTTTGACTCCCCTTTTTTTCACTTCAGCAATCATTTCCCATAATGATAATTCACATTTCTCCGCTGCTTGCCACAAGGTTATCGCCCCCTCTTCGTATTTTCTAAGAAACTTTTCTATTTGCCATTCTTTAGTTGAACTGATGAGAAATCTTCTAATCACCGTTGACCTGTCCATTCCTTCTTCTCGAGCAATTTTATCAATCAGTTTTGCAAGTTTATCTTCCACTCTTGTTGTTATTGTAACGGGCATAAACGCTCACCATATTAAATTTATTCATTTTAATATTTATTGTTTTCTCAAAACCGCTCTTGTGATAAAGAAAAACTGATAATATTCAACAATAGTTTTCGATTGGAGAGTAAGTATGGTTTAAAACTCTTTTTCGGATCCTTTTCTTTTTCGATTTAAAATAGGTTATTGGTCGTTTCAAACTTGCTCTTTTTTAATGAAATCTTTTTATAGTTTCTCAATTATTGTTTTTGTGGTTTATGGATTTTCTTTTGGTGGGAAAATTGAAGACTAAGCTTGAACATCTTTTTCAGATAAAAAATGATCATTCTTGTGTTGTTTCGAAGATAGTAGATGGTTGGGTTATTAATGGTTTACTTTTCAAAAGTGACGAGCTTCCTAATATCCTGTTAAAGGCTCTCTCTGATCCTACAATAAAAAGCAAACAACGTACTAGTGTATTAATCGTGATGAAAAAAATCGGAAAGGATATACTCAAATATTTTCCCCGATTTACTCGGGTTGTTCTAACCACTTGGTATACTGATAAGAAACTCATTGAACAGTATCTGCAAACCATTGGTTCCTTATTTGGGGGTTTAACTGATTATCTTGCTAGCCTGTCCAATCATCTTTTTCTTGCAGATATTAGTCTTTTACTCGAGGTGGTGAAAAAAACAGATTGCGCTTTGGTTGGTTGGAAAAAAGCAGTCGCCTTAAAAAAGGATTTCTTTTACGGGTGGGTGCGTTTAAGTCTTCTTTATTATCACCTCAATAATTTGAGCGAAGCAATAATGACTCTTCTAAAGGGCATCGAGTTTTTTGGCTTTGATATTCCAAGAGGTACAAATAAAGAAGCCTTTGGTGTGAACTATATGCATGACGTCGAATTACTAATTAATTTGCTGCTGAAAAAAGAAAAGCAAAACTACATCCTTCTTTATGTTCGCGGGTTAATTTTGAGTTATTTTTACAGAGACTTTCATGCTGCAATCCCCTTCTTCCTTCGTTGTCTTAAAATAAACCCCACCTTTCTTAAAGCTCGTTTTAAGCTTGCGGCTGCGTTTGGGAAGATTAAAAACAAGAAGGCTCAAATTGGAACGCTCCAAAAAATCATTGAAGAAATGCCAGAACAAAAAGAAGCTTTGTCTGAACTTGCTACAATTTGGGTTGAATTGAAAAATTATGCTCTTGCGGTGCAATATTATAAAATGTTACATGATTTAGAACCTAATAATGAACGTTGGTTGCTCAAATTAATGGCCCTTTATAAAACTTCCATTCTAATTGTGGGGGGACCTTCCGAAAAAGTGTGGAAACGAGATCTAGAACAAGCCTATTATTATTGCCAAAAATTAGTCAAGTTGGGACCTCGTAGCTATGAAACCGTCGATCATGTTTATAATTTTCTTAAAGAATTAAACAAGCTTGAAGAAGCAAGAGATGTTTTACTGGATTTTTTAGTGAAAAATGGGTTGGATGAAAGAGTTTTGAAAAAACTCGAACAGGCTCATCATTGGCTAAAGATACCATTTGATCAAAGAAAGATCGAACAGGAGGTTAACTTCCATAGAAATAAGGATAAAGTTTTTCCCAAAATTTTAGAGTTACTTTCACAAGTAAGGCCAAACATTCCAATTACTCTTCCGAGGATCGCAAAGTTTGTTGATTTTCCAGAAGAGAAAATGGAAGTTTTATTAAAAAACCTAATCAGTGAGAATCCTTCTGTTGGTGAATACTTAGAATTAGAGCAGGTCTTTATTCGAAAGGAAAATACTGATGTCTTAATTAATAATCTAAAAGTGCAATATTCAACCTGTTATTATTGTGGCATGCCCATCGAACAGCCTGAGAGTCCAATTTGCTCGGCTTGTGGGAAAGAACTTTTAAAATGCAATGTTTGCAAGCTCCCCATCTCCTTTGGCGAGCTCATTGGACAATGTAGCCTGTGTGAGGCAAAAGGCCATCTCCATCATCTTGAAGAATGGGTAAAAACTCAAGGCAAGTGCCCAAGCTGTTTACAAGAATTGCCTTTACAGGGGGTAATACCAGTCGAGGTGCCTTTTAAGAAAAAATGAGTTTTGTTTCAATTTGTTTGTCTGAATAACAAAGAGGGAACTCACAAGGCATTGGTTCAAATCGAAGATTAATGACGATTTCTCTTATCTCTTCAAGAAAGATAAAATTCACCCAAAAAATATTTTGAAAATCCATTTTTCCTTTGGTACTACGATTTAGCTCGCAAATATTTTTTGCATGACCATAATCTAAACCCGTCTACACTAAAAAAGGTAAAACTAGAATTCTTCTAATTGAGCACCAGTAGTAGAAATGAATCGCTGATATTTGGTGCGAGTCATTATATGGAATTCAAAAGGATGGACAAAAGGCAAGCCAATACGGTCTTCAATGCCGATGACTACAACTGCATGCTCCATGTGATTCTTAAATTCTTTGTTCGTTAAAATCAGGATGTCAATATCACTAGCAGCAACCAAATCGCCACTAAGCGCACTACCGAAAAGGAAAAGCCTTGCATCAGGTAAAAACTCCAAGTAGGCTCTTTTTATTGGTTCAAGATACTTTCGATATTTTTTTAACAGCAGATAGCGAGCTCTATTGAGTGAGAGAATTTTTGACATAAGCCATTAACTCCTTGGCAATTTTCAAAGCGTCTTTTGCTTGTTCTTCATCATAAGTAATAGCAATATACCGAGCATTGAAATAAGCGCTCTCGAGTAAAAATAAACTTTTACGGTCATACTCGAGGTTTTTACCAATAACCAGACTAAGCTGCGCAAGTAGCTGGCGCAAAGAATGGGTTCTTGGAGTTTGTCCCGCTTCCTATAAGATACATGCCTCTAGATACAATTGAACAGATTGTTCTGCAAGGAAACAAGCGAGATCCCAGTCACCTTTTTCAAACCGTTGCTTAGCACCATCGTAAAAGTTCTTGCTTCTTTTTAGCAATAATTCTACCTCTTCTTTGTGCAAGATTCATTCAATCCTCTTGATAATTTATTAGTGAACCAGTTTAAAAAGTATACTTATTTTTTGGTTGCACAATCAGCACCTAAACGAGTAACAATGCCGGGAGAAGGAGAATAGTTAACATAAAACAAACCAACCAGATAAAAAAGAACAGTAAAATCAGTACTGCTGAAAGATGTTTTTTCTTCAACAATTTAACTTTCACTTCTCTTAATATATGGTAATAAAAATTGGATTTGATAAATATTTAAATCTAGTTTTAAGAGGGTGTAGCTTTTTGTTTTTGTTAAGGCGCTTTGTTATGTTAGTTTTCAGTTAATTTTTTTTTAGTAGGTATGAAGAAAGGAACTTTTAGAAAGGAGTAGGCACCATCTTGTTCTTTGCTTCCATTAGCTTGAGAGTTTCCGATCTTCTTAATGTATGACTTTCCATATTGCCTTCCTCAAATTTACACTCGAAGAAGAAATAGCTAGAAAATTAAGGCTGAAAAACTATAAAAGAAACCAAACTGTTAGCAAAGAAAAAAAGGAAAAAATCGGTTTTTCTTGGTAAGTGTTGAATAATAATATTTTCTACCATTTGTTGTTTTTACTTGTCACTTACCTCAACCACAGCTGAAAAACCTGTTTTTTGTTGTTGTGTATGTTCCTCTTGTTTGTAGACAAATGATTTTGTTGTTTCTTTTTTTTCGCTTACTTTTATTTCGCCGGTATAAACCTTAGCAATCCAGCTTTTCGTTCCCAAACGTCGCTTCAACCAATCTGGCATCACCCATCCTAAATACAGGAGGAGGAAGCCGATAATATCTGAGAAGATCAGTTTTACCATGAAAATGATCACTATCAAAACTGGATTTGTTGAAAAGACCGGTATATACCATAAGGTTGCAAATAACAGCGTATAGCCCATGTACCATAAGAAGGTTCCTTGCCAGATGTACTTGAACCCTTCCTTTGCTATTTTATCTTTTGTACCACGCTGGATACGAATGGCTTTTATGACGATTCGTAAGAATGCTGATATGCCTAGTGGCCCCATAATGGCCAAAAGGGCTATCGACCGCACAGGCATAACAATGCTAAGATTAGATATTGTTAAACTGACTTTTGTATAGAGGTTTGGGTCGTGAAACTCGAGGATGTTCTTAAAAATGAGTCCGACAGGGAGCGCCAGCGGGAAAACAAACCCAACAAAATAAACTAACTGAATAAAGCTGTTGTCTCGTAAAATTAACCTGTTGCCAAAAGCATAAAGGAATACAATATTCGATGCGAATAAGATATAACTTGTATAGGACAATGCTTCTGTAACTGTTGTCATTGTTGTTGCTGAGAGAGCTTCTAAATGAAAGCTTATCCCCAAAAGTATTTCCGCAAAAGTTGTTGACAAAAAGGTGATCCAAAGTAACAATGTCCCCATTGTCCGTTTTCTAATTAAAACTGCTAATAAGCTGGATGAAAAAAGAATGCACGCTAAAACGCTTATATCGCTATTCACGAGGAAAAAGATGGTAAAACCATTCATTGGGTTTGTGCCTCCAATTCTTTAATAAACCAGGTCATAGCTTTAATGATCCCCTCACCGGTTTTTGCTGAGGTTTCAAAACAGGACCATTTGACATTAAATCGTGTAAAGTCTGTCTTCGCCAGGAATTCCTCTAACTCAATTCTTTCCGGGAGGTCATGTTTATGTAAAAGGATCAAGACCGGTATCAGCTCATTGACTTGTGTCTCTAAAATCTCATAGAGGATTTGGAGCGTTAAATCGAATCGCGCCTTATCGGTACTGTCGATGACATAGATTAGGCCATTTGCTTTTTCATTTACTTGTGTCCAGAGCCCCCGGAATTTCTCTTGTCCCCCCAAATCATAAACTGCCAACTGAAGTTTTGGCAGATTTATGGTTTCCCGGTTAATTCCGGCCGTTGGTACTGTGGGCACAAATGTCCCCTTAATGAGATAATTTACAAAAGCCGTTTTTCCGGCATTATCCAAGCCGGCAATAGTTACATTTGATTGTTTTATTTTTTTAAATAATTTTAAAATAAAAGCCATTTCTACATTTCTCCTTTCTTTTGCGCTTATTTCCACAACTCTCTTTGTACGTCTGAGACAATCTCTTCGGTGGGGTCTGTGGGGCTCTCCTTTTCTTCTTCAGTAATAAAATCGATTTCCAAAGTCACAATGGAGCTGATCTTTATTTTTAAATGCCCTTTGCTCATACCATTATAAATTTCTGGCAAGATTTTTTCAATTGTTTCAATATTCACTAACTTATTTTCAGTTAATTTTTCAATTGTTATTGAAAAGAGTTTCTTTATCGCCGGAGGGTTGTATTTTTCAGAATCATAAACTGCAACGATGGATGCTAAATTGTCCCTTTCATTTTCTCTGGGGATTTTGAAAACATATCCGGAAAGAAATAGCTGCCCTGAATTTGTTGTGATGAAATCCCCATGTTTCGCCCCAAAAGGCATCGACTTGAGGATGATCTGGTTTGTAACCTCAGCTGGCAAAACGTTCGGATATGAATTCACAAGTTCAATACCCTTATTACCAATCTGTACAAGACAAAGGCTTATTGGTTTCATTAATTTCATCTCCACACAAAAGATAGACTCTTCTTCAAATTGAAAAATATAAATATTATGTAATCGGAATTTTTCCGAACGGGCAATTTAATCAAAATACCACTTTGCTTTTTTAGCCTGACTCAAAATTTCAAGAGGATATACAAAAAAAGGCAGGGGAAAATTCTCCCCTAGAAAAGGATCATAAGTGACTTCCATTCGTCTTTTATAAGCGCTTTTTTCCGCTGTTTTGTCATTTCTGCGAGCTCCCATTCAATAAAGTCCAATGTTGGGTCTATGGTGGTTTTTGGGTATTGTGCTTCAGTTTCAACTTCGTCTAGGCCGATGTCAACATATTGTCCATTTTTTATCCGTTTGCGGCGTATTTTTCGCATTTTTAGTGTGTCTGTTATTAGTTTCAATAAATGTTTATTTTTAAAGCCGGTCATTTTACATTTTGACTTTGTTAGTTTGTGGAGTTTCACATGCACTAAGCCGGGATGGAAGAGACAGCCTTCAATATAGATGTCTGTAAGATCTTTTTAGTGACTTGTACAGCTTCCTACTGCCAGTACGGGTTGTTTGATTTCGGCTATTTTTTTCAATGTGTATACTTTGCCCTCTCTGTTAAAATAATATGGGCCCTTGCCATTTACAATGACGCCTTTTCCAATGATAATAGTCATTGGAGGGATTTTTTGTTCCTCAGCGGCTAACAATTCGAAGGCCATTCGTGTAGCTACTAGACATCCACCACGGCATGCCAACTCCATTTTTTTCAAATCGTTCTTCTTTACCTTCTTCAAGTCGGTTATTTTTGGTGCGGTTTTTAACTGATGACCAATAAGGGCGGTAACTTTGGGGAATTTTTCGTGGAAGGCATCGTTCATTAACGAGGGGTCTGCTTGTTTGAAGGGTATTGGTTCTTTCTCACCTATGATTTCTATGCTGTCATTTCCAAAGCCCATTTTTTTAGCCAGGTGGATGAGTTTTACTTTCTCTGCTTTCAATCCCATGATCTCTGTAGCGACACGGTCTGTTTCAACGACATTTGTTCCGCTAATAACAATACCACTTTCAATTGGTTCGGCGGTTGCGGGGATTTGCCCTTGCCCTCCAACAATTCCATCAATGATTGTCACATCAGGTTTTAGAAGGAATAAGAGGTCCACCAATTTTTGTTCAAGATTGTAGTTATGGTCTCTTTGACGCAAATTTAAGGGGATAATCCCCATGGCATTTTTAAACCCTAAAGTCACCTCGGTATACATGTTTGTCTTCATTTTTGGGATGGAAATGTAGCTTGCTTCCTTCCGGACCACTTCGCCGAAAATAGCTGGAATAAGACATTCCTTCATTGCTTTAGCTTTTGGCAAATAGTATCTCTCAACTGGCTGTTCTTCTAAGCATGCTAATTGAATGCCCCTATATTTGGCCAATCTGTCAAGCCCAGCCAACTTAAATGATGTTCTTGTAGGAAAGCCACTTCCTGATGCTTCGGCAATAATGATCTCATCAACAAATGGCGTAAAGTACTCGACAATGGCATCTAATACTCTCGGGTCAGTCGATTGGGGGACTATTGCAGGTGAGAAGCCGATGTCACGAAAAACGCCAACAAGATTTGGTTTAAGGATGAGCTTCTTATTTCGCATCTTCTGGAGAAATTGGCTTTTGTCATTTAATATGTCCAGATTTTGGAAAACAACATTTCGGATTGCTTGGACGTCTGCTCGTTCAAAATAGTTCTTTGAGCCATAATCTTTCGGCAAATAAACATAATTGGTTTTGTAATTCATTGGCTTTGCCTTAGAGATGACAACAAAATCCTGTTTATTCTGACTGTTCATTTTTCCTTTGTTGCTCCTTTTTTGTTTAAAAACTAATTATGTATGTTCTTAATCTAAAAAAGATTATCGTTTACTATTTATCTTAAAAAAGTAGGTAAGAACAGGTAAAAATGAACGTTTGTTTTTGTAATTTTACTCTATCGGATAAAAAAAAGAGTCAGTAATAAATAGCTGTAGTTGAAAAAACGGCTAAATAATCGTTTTTTCCAGTTAAAAAGGCACTGTTCCAATAACACGCCTATTATTGGCATAGTAGTAGATAGCGGCTTTCCTGTGGACCAAGCCGTTTCTTTTCAAAGATTTTTTTGACGATAAATCCTTCTTTTTCTATTTCAGCAATCCTTCGTTCATAAATTGCTTTTGTTCCCACAAAGGACAGTAAAATCCTTCCTGTTTTCTCTCTAAGAATGGTCTTCGCTTCTTGAAACATTGAGGGCTCATTTTTAGGTTCTGCAAGTATGACCAGTGAAAACGTTCTCTTTTCCTTCTCCCATTTCCGTGCAACCTTTCGAACATCATCATTTATTAGTTGCACTCGTTGGGGCTCTATTTTGTTTAATTTTACATTCTGCAAAGCGTAGTCATGCGCCTTTTTATTTAATTCTATACCGATTATTTCTTTTGCTTCAGTATATTTTGCTAAGTAAATTGGAATTGCTCCTATCCCTGAAAAAAAGACGCAGACTTTTTCTCCTTTTTTTACAAATTTTGTGATTTGTAATCGTTCGGTTAACTGGCGTGGTGAGAAAAACACTTCTGTGACATCCAGCTTGAATTTTAAGCCGTGTTCAGTGTGGATAGTTTCTGAGCCACTTCCGGCTAGCAATTTTTTCTGTTGCACTCGAAATGTTCCTTTGGTTTTTCCTACTTCTTTATAGACCGCTTTCACTTTTGGGTAGAGCTTTAAAAGATACTCCCCAATTTCTTGTGCTTTCTCCTCCAATTCTTGAGGGAGGAAAAGAACAATTGTCTCTCCAATAACGTCGAAAGCCTTGAGCCCAAATTCCTCTTTCAAACTTTTTCTTAAGTGTTTCATCTTTTTTTGTGGCATGACTCTCTTTTTAGCACCTTTAATCTTCTTTTTTACCGGTATCCAGAGAAACTCCCCGTCGGCTACCACCTCCCTCGTTTGATCCAGCACTCCCTCTCTCTTTAAACCTTCTATTGTCTCGGCTCCTTTTTCGCGTAAGGTTTTGATTACATAACCGCCTTTTTGTTGTTTTGCCGGTCGGAGGGTCATTTGTAGTCACTTTGCGTAAGTAAGAAATATAAATTAATGTGTTTTTCCCCATGTCTAAACCATGTTTGCTCTTACTCTAAAAGATCATATCACTCGAACAGAATAAACCACAAAGATCATTAGTGGCTTGGGAGACTCTTTTGCGCTCCCGAATGGTTGGGACTCAAAGAGCTTCTCATTCATATTTGGTCGTGGGACAACGAACTAATTCGTGCTTGTAAAGCTAAAAAGGCTAATGCTTTAGAAGGATTCCAATTCTCTCATCAAAAACAGAAGCTCGACTACAATATATGGAATGATAAAATAATCGCTCAAAAGCAAGGTTTATCTCTGGTAGAACTTAAAAAATCATTCAAAAAAACACGTACGGAACTTCTTAACCAGTTTAAAAGCCTCCTCTCTGTTCCTGAGATTGTTACCGACGAGAAATCGTTTCTTCGTTCTGAGAATTTGTTAAGAATCTGGGAGCACGACAAACACCATCTCGAGTTAGGTGGCTTAAAAGTCGCCTTCTAAATTCTTTTCTTTCTTTTTCTTCTGCCTCAAAATCAAACTTCTTAAAGGAAAACTGCACATAATTATTTGTCTAATCTTACATAATACAAACTTTCTTTGGATTTGATAAAAGAATGAGTGAAGAGCAAAAAGAGTTGAATGAGCGCATTAAAGAGCTTGTGTACCAGTTGCGCAATAACCCTGACGAAGCTGTCCGATTTGAGGCCATTCAGGAGCTCCAGTCTCTCCAAGAACAAGCTGAACGCGCCTTAAATGATCTTATTGAGACATTGCATAATGAAACCGACTATGATGTTCTTTATTTGGTTATAGAGACTATTGGCAACTTCGGTGCAAAAGCAGAGAAAGCCGTTCCTGATTTAATTGATTTAATCGATAGTTTTTATGATGACGAAGAAATTCTCCAGCTAATTCTTGATACCTTCTCCAAGATTGGTAAAGCCGCCAAAAAAGCCGAACGAACCATTAAGACTCTCATTACAGATTATGAGGAGCGAACCATTCGTTATTATGCCATTCAAACACTCGAGCGTGTTACCGGCTCTGATGCTGTCCCTTTTCTCGAACGAATTGCCGCTAATGAGGAAGAGGATGAATTAGTGCGTATCGAAGCTATTAAGACGATAGCAAAAATTGGCACGAAAGAGATCATTTCGAAGCTGAAAAAACTGCACAAAAAGGTTTCCTCGGATGAGATCAAGGTTAACATTGAAGCTGTGCTTGGCGAGCTTGGCGATAGTAAGATTATTCCTAAACTTATGGCCCGACTTATGGAAGGTTCACAATCTTATGAGCGTGCAGTCTCTGCTGAAGCTCTGGGGAAGATCCGCGCGAAAGAAGCCATTCCCATTCTGCTCGAGACTGCCATGGAAGATGAGGACATTCTCGTACGGGAGAAGGCGGTCCAGGCTCTTGGGAACATCCGTTCCAAAGAAGCAACAGACATTCTGATTCAAATCTTGCAGGATGAGCTTAACAAGGACCTCCGGATGGAAGTTATTGATGCCTTTGCTAAAATAGGTGGAGAGGATATTATTCATGCCCTCGAATCTGTTATTGAGAATGATTCGGATGATGACATTCGCATCAAAGCCATAAATGCTCTTGTGGAGATTAATGCTGCAAATTCCGGCACAATTTTAACTGCCATTCTTTATGAAGACTCGAGTTTTAATGTTCGCAAGGCAGCTGGTAAAGCACTGGGATTAATTGGTGGAGTAAATGATATTCCTCCTCTCGTGGATATGCTTCAAAACCTCGAGGAGGATGAAGCAATCCTTGAAATTGTTAAAGAAACTCTCTTAAAGCTCGGACAGAAAGGTTATGCGTCTGCGTTAGTTGGCCTAATTAAGAATACTGATGACATTGACATAAAAGATGAAGCGACTCGAATGATTGTTGATATTGAACCTCTGAAGGCTATTCCTGAGCTTCTTCCTTTGTTGAGAGATAAGGATTCGTTGCTTCGTTCCCTCACGGCATTCATGTTAAGTGAGATCGGCAAGAAAATCGGTTTTGATGATTATGAAGAACTTATCCAAGCTTATGAGTCTGGTGCTGTAGAACGCAATCTTGCTCAGAAGCAAGTCATGTATGAATTGGAGCTGAAGAAACAAGACATTTTGGAGAAGCTTCAAACTGCTGAAGCTGAAATTGCCCTTCAAAAAGAGCGCGAATTAAATCTTCGCAAGATAATCAAACGTTATAGTGAAATCTCTCTCGAACGCATGGCCAGTTTGCTAAAATTCAAAGATACCCTGGAGCTTGAGAAATGGTTGCTTGAGCTTCCCGACGAGCTTGCTTTTCAAGTGCAAAAAGATGTCGTAAGAATCCCACAAATCCTTCAAGATGAAACCATCGAAGCTGAAGAAGCTATTTCCAAGATTCTCGACAGCTTCAAAGAGGTTGGAAGTTATACCTGCCATAACTGTGGTTATCCCATCGAAAAGGACTTTAAGCTTTGTCCTGATTGTGGTGAACCCATTCCTCATTGTGAGATCTGTAAATTGCCCATCTCTTTTGGAGAAACTTATGGTTTCTGCCCCCTCTGTGAAGCTAAAGGGCACCTCCCGCACTTCCAAGAATGGGTCAAAGCAAATGGTACCTGTCCTCATTGTCTCCAAAAAATCCCTCTTGAGGGTATTGTTCCGGTAGAGCATACCATTAAAAAGCGTTGAAACTCTCTCCTCCTTCGCTTTATTTTTTTTTATTTTCCTTTTCTTTCCTCAATGAATTGGCTTTTTTTCTTTGTTAAGGATCAAAATGCTTTGTGTTCTCCCTTAAAACATCTCAAAATAACTTTCCTGTTTGCCTTTTTCTAGATGTTCAAGATATTTCTTCAAAAAGGGATTTCTACTGCAAGCAAGTTTTTTCACTTTTGCAAATCTCGCTTCACTTGTATTTTCTTCTTTAAGTTTCGCGAATTCTTCTTGTGCTTTCTCTCGAGGTAAGAGTAACAACTCATTCAGTGCTATTGCATTTTTTGTTAATTTTTCCAACTCGTTCCCTATTACAGCGTAAGCTACCACTGGGGAGATTTTTTTGACTTTCGTATAGAGTTTATTGAAATAGCTGCTTGTTTCTTTTCCGTAGACTTTTCCTTCATCCAGATTAATTGTTGTAATATGCTTGTCGATTAAACCTTCTTCTCTCATAACAGCATACTTTTCTGCTGCCATGCCCGTAATATTCAAGGCAATGGTATTTTCTGTTGTTAACCATTCAATTACATCTGGCAGGAGATGTTGTGTGAAGATTAACAATGTGTTTATCACTATTTTCACTGCCGGTCGTTCTCCGACGACAAGCACCGGCGCGTCAGTCACAAGTGGGAAAATCGCTCGCTCAATATTCTTAACATTTTTATTTAAGAAATTCAGTGAAAAATATTCGGGGTCGAATTTTTTCTTGGTTTGAGGCGTTTCTTCCTCCCTTAGTTCTGTTAACATTTTATTTATTGTTAGTTTTGGTTTTTTTCTTCTCATTTCTCTGAGCCGTTTATCCAGCAATCGCTTTTGTTTGAATAGTTCCATACTATTACTATAAGTTGTTTCTAATGTCCACACCCTGGATTTATTTTCCTTTTTTGTGAGTGTCAGATAATATGTTGCACCTTTTATTCGATGAGGTAAGAATGCGGTGAGGAGTTCTTCAGGCCCTAAAGGGGGCCGCCCTTTTAACCCTTTATCAATTACAGCTGCAAGGCTTTCTGCGAAAACTTTTTTATTTCTTACATTCGCAGTTTCAAAACCAATTTTCTTGTGAAAAATTGTAAAAGAGCTTATTTTCTTCTTGAAGAATGATTGCCCTTTCAAACCAAAAAATGGTGGAATGGTGCCATTTAAAATTTCTTCCAGGATTAAGTCGCCTTCACCAAGAGAGACATCCTCTTCGGTCCGGTTCTTTAAAAGCTCCTGTGCATTCTTTTGGAGATTTTTTAGTAACTGTTCTTTTGCTTTTGATTCAATATCATCTGCCAGGTCAACTATCAGAAAAAACTCTTGCAAATCAACAAAAGATGTTGTATGGTTTTGAAATTTTATGGATTGAATTTCCTGTTGGTTTACTGATTTAGAAAATTCTAAAATGGCGCTTATTAGCCCACTAGTCAATAGTTGTTGTTTTATATCCATTTCCTTTGGTGTTCCGGCAATAAATTTTCCTGATTTCCCTATCAAAGAGGTTCGTAAGATCAACTATTCTCACCACCACAATATCTCCGTTACCCCATTCCTTAAATCCTTTCGCTTCAAGGCAAAACGAACGCGCTTAAAAAAGGGCCATTAAAGGCCACCCATTTTTCAGTGCGGAAATTTGCTCTTGTTATTTGAATAATTCCTCAAGTTCATTCATTTTCTGCAGCAATTTTCGTCCTTTTTCTGTCAATGAGTATTTCTTTTGCCGTTCTGTTGTTTCGTCTTCTTTTATGAAGCCTTTTGTCACTAGTTCTTTCAGATGCTGATAAACAGCTTGTAGTGAGATGCTTTCTCCGAGCTCTTTCCAGATTGCATAACCAAAATCTGCTTCCTTCTGGGTAATAAGAGTTAAAATTTCTAACTTTGTTCCCATGCTACGAAATGCTCGGATTTTTCCAGTAGGAGAGGTTTTCCGTTGAAATGCGTGCGATGTTTTTAGTCCACTCGAGGTTATCACTGCAAGAACAACATCTTCTCGAGTGAAAAATCGTTCTTCAACTAGTTGTGTTGCGGCAGCTACAACGGCTGCACTACTAAGCTCCACAAATAACCCTTCTTTCTGTGCAAGCATTTTACTTGCGGTGATAATTTCTTCCTCGGAAACAGTGGTTGCGGTTCCTTTACTTTCTCTAATGCTTTCCATTGCTTTCTCGCCATATGTTGGTTTTCGAACTGATATGGCATCTGCTATTGTTTTGCGTCTGCCTTTTTTTCCCGTGGTAGAAATGCTCATCTTTCCTGTAGCCAGTGATTTAACTATTACATCATACCCTTCAACTTGAACTCCTATGATTTTTGGAAGCCGTTTTTCTTTTGGAAACAGCTTTGCTTCTTGTGCTTGTTTAAACCCGCGCCAAATAGAGTATAATAATCCCCCACTTCCCATTGGTATGATGAGATATTCTGGAAAGTCAAAAGAGGTGGTGTTTTCTCTGCCCAGTTCTTCTATTATCTCAAAAGCAATTGTTTTTGTCCCTTCAATAGTTAAAATGTTGTACTCTGGTGTAGCCTGGTACCGTCCCTTTTCTATCATTTTTTTTGCAAGGCTAAGGCTATCATCAATTGTCTCGCCAAAGGAGATGATCTCTGCCCCAAATGCTTGCATCTGTGTTTTTTTCTCTGGTGAGGTGTTTTTCGGGATGACACAATAGCATTTTAATTGTGCTGCAGCACTATACGCACTCAGTGATGCTCCTAGATTCCCATCGGATGCACATACGAGCGTTTTCATTCCTTGACTAAGAGCGTCAGAAACCATAAGTGGCGATACCCTGTCTAAAAAGGATCCCGTGGGGTTTGCACCTTCAATTTTAAAGGAAAGCTGCACTTTCTCTTTAAAGAGTTGCCGAGCTTTTCGAATGGGGGTATTTCCTTCTCCTAATGTTATCCTCTTCCTGAATACCGGTAAAAAGTCTTCATAGCGCCAAATCCCCCGTTGATTTTTATGAACCGTACAGGGACGATTTTCCTTGAGAACAAACTGATATTCTACCGCACTTGCACTACAGTATGGGCAAATAAGCGAACGTTGGCTTGGTGGTAGCTTTGCTTGGCAATTTTGGCAGCTAATTTCAAGGGGCACAATTCTTCCTCAACTAATCTTTTTCGAATTTCTTTCCTAATTTTTTCCATCGCAATTTGTCATTCTTCTTCTTACTCATTTTTTCATTCTGCACAAAAGCTTAAAAACCTAATGGTCTAACTTTAATATGCAAGTTTCTACTTGAATATATTCCTTGGAGGTTGACAATCTCGTGAAAGAGATGTTCCCCGAAAGAGCCTATATGAAAAAAGGTGAAATTAAACAGATAGATAAAGATGCCTTTGAACGCATTCGAGGTACCAATCGCGTTAAGCGAGGTTTTGCTCGGATGACGAAAGGCGGTGTTATTATGGACGTTACCTCTGTTGAACAAGCGCATATTGCTGAAGATGCAGGGGCAGTAGCAGTTATGGTTCTTGATAAACTCCCGATAGATGTTCGACGAGCGGGAGGAGTTGCTCGACCGGCATCTATACCCATTATTAAAGAGATCCTGGATACTGTCACAATTCCTGTCATGGCCAAATGTCGTATTGGTCATACGTATGAGGCGAAAGTGTTGCAGGAAACAGGTGCAGATTGCATTGATGAGTCAGAAGTACTAACACCAGCAGATGAATGGCGTCACATCTGGAAATGGGACTTTGTTACGCCCTTTGTTTGTGGTGCTCTTGATTTGGGAAGTGCCCTTCGACGAATAGAAGAAGGTGCAGCCATGATTCGGACGAAAGGTGAGCCTGGCACCGGCAACGTTGCCGAAGCCATTCGACACATTCGTCTTGTGAATGATGGTATCCGCGAAATTAAAGCTCATTATAAGGCGAATGATACTCAACAACTCATGGCAAAAGCACGTGAAATGAAAGTTTCCTATGAAATTGTTGTTGAAACTGCTGCTTTAGGTCGGTTGCCTGTGGTTAATTTTGCTGCTGGAGGAATCTCCACACCGGCAGATGCTGCAGAGATGATGCTCTTGGGTTGTGACGGTATCTTTGTTGGTTCTGGCATTTTTAAGAGTGAAGACCCACTTCAACGAGCGTCAGCCATTGTGCTTGCAACAGCATATTGGGACAGCCCGGAAGTTGTGTACGAAGCGCAAGAAATGGTGAACGAGCAAAAAGCCATGCTGGGTCTTACAGGTCCTGAAATGAAATTCAGTATGCAAGAGCGAGGAGCTGATTCCTAAAATGAGTAAATCAACAATTCAAATTGGCATATTAGCTTTGCAAGGCGATGTTCTGGAACATGAATTAATGATGAATGCTGTGCTGGCAAACAAAGGCATAGACTCAAAAATACTCTGGGTGCGACGCCCCGAACAACTAGACTCGTTGGATGGCTTGATCATTCCGGGCGGGGAAAGTACTGTCATGAGTCGCTTGGTTAGTGAAATGCGTTTTGGTCACAAACTTGCGGCTAAAATCCAAGAGAGAGTGCAAAAAGGAATGGCGGTGTTTGGTACTTGTGCAGGTGCTATTCTCATATCCAAAGCGTCTAAAGATCAGGTTGTCAAAGACTTTTCACAAGCTTTGCTCGAGTTAATGGACATTGAGGTTATTCGTAATCGCTATGGCCGGCAGCGAGACTCGTTCGAACGACCGTTAACTATTGAGCGGTTAGGTAACGAACCATTTCCAGGCGTATTTATTCGAGCACCAATTATCACTTCAGTCGGTAAAAAAGTTGAAATCCTTGCAAAAGATGCCGGTGGTATTTATGCTGTCAAACAAGGAAAGTTGCTTGCTACAACCTTTCATCCCGAATTGACAGATGACACCCGTTTTCATGAGCTCTTTCTTGAAATGATTTTGAATGATTAATCAAATTATTTCTCTATTCGGGAGAGCTCTCTCCCATTTCTTTTTCTGAATAGGGATAGCGTTTTCCTTGCAAATAGAGTGGATGATAGTTTTTTATAAAGATAATAAAGATGAATCCAATGATAAAAAAGCCGATGAGGGATGTAATCGCCAGCTGGTATGCAACGGTTTTCCCAAAGCGCATTGTTGCTGCTAAAATTGAAGAGAAAACAAGTGGCCCAAAAGCCGTGCTCACTTTTCCGGAGATTTTCTTGAGCCCCAAATATTGTCCGATCTTTTCCGTAGGAGCCAATTCGAGAATGTACTGTCTTCCCACCACCCAGATTGCCCCCATCCCAAAAGAAAGGATTGCACTTGCGAAATAAGCGAGTATCTGTAACTTGTGTAGCACAACTGTATGATCCACTATTTCGACTTTATAAGTCACACCGGCGATTATTGCCAGACAAATCCCCACAACCCAAGCCACAGCAGTAATGATAATGCCAAATCGCGGCCCTCTCTTGTCAATTATCGGTCCCATGCTGTACAAAAACAATATGCCTATAATAATACCAATAAAAAGCGTTGCTCCTGCAATTGTCTCTTCCATTCCCAGCCCTTCTCTTAAATAATCGACTAAAATAGCAATGCCTGTACCAACAGCATCGTTAATTAACAACCAGCCCATGAGAAAAAGCAACATTTCTCTATTCTTGGTGAAAATTTCTTTAATCGTCCGCTTCAGTTGTACAAACGTACTCCGTAATTTTTGCCGGAATGGTTCTTTGCGTTCGCTGTCCAAGCTTTTTTCTCGCGTCCAGAGGAAGGGGATTGCCAGTAATAAGTAGAATAATGCTGCAAAAATGAACATCCAATAGACCCAGTTTAATTGAATATTTTCTCTTGTCACGAGCCCGTTGATCACATCATCTGCTTTTGTTGCATCACCAAATAACATCGGTAAGACAAACACCAGAATAACAGCAAAAATGGTTCCAATATAACCAAAAGCAACGCCAAAAGCAGAAACTTTGGCTCGCCGTTTGGTGTCGCAAATGAAGGGAAGCATGGATTCGTAATAGAGGTTTGCTGCTTGATAAGCAATATTAGCAATGGTGAAAATTATCAACCCTAGGAGGAACCTATTTGAAAGGGGGATGAGCGCCGTGAGAATGATTGTGGTTGTGCCTAGGAGAATGACTGTCCGTTTGCGTTTCCCTATAATATCGGCATGTGCTCCTAAAATAGGTAGAAGAATGGCAACTAAAAGATTGGAAATCATTAAGAAAGTGCTTACAAGAATGTGTGCCCTATTAAAACTCATGCCGGCTTTCATTCCTGCAAGTTCTCCCCATTGATAAAGAGCAATTGAAACAATTGCCATTGCAAAGATGGTATCCGCAGCATCATAGAATGCCCACAAGAATATGTTCTTTTTGTCTGTGCTCTTAGCTTCCCCTACTCTTGCAAGTTCTAGCACGCTGTTGTCGTTTGTTTCACGGGAGCGGTTCTTTTCTTTCACGGTCTCTTGTTCTCCAGAACCTTTCAAGAATGGATAGTAATCGTTCTTCCTAAATATAAACTCATTCCTTGAAATAGAAAAAAAGAACGAGAAAGGCAAGCCAAATTTTCGCTTACTTTATCTTCGAGGATCCTTCTGTATTAATTAAATCACTTCAAGTTTCTTTCCGACTGTAGCCATTATTTCTACAGCCTCATCAATAACATCCTTTGTGAATGCTGCCTGGCAAGTTGTTCGTAAGAGCTCTCGGCCCGGTTGCACTGCAGGGGCGCGTACTGGATTGGTATACACACTTCTGGGCCGGTATTCAAGTAATTCTTTAAAAAAGAAGAAGGTGGTCATTTCATCCCCTACAATAATGGGAATGATATGTGATTGTGATTCTCCTGTATCAAATCCTGCATCTTGATAACCCTTTAGAAGCCTTTTGGAATTTTCCCACAATTTCTTTTGATAGGAATCATCTTTTTCGATTATATCTAAGACTGCAAGTACAGTGGCCACTGCAGGTGGTGGGGCACTTGCACTGAAAATAATTGACCGGGCACGGTGCTTAACCCATTCACAAATAACTTCCGAGCCAGCAATGTATCCACCAATAGAAGCAAAGCTTTTTGAAAAGGTCCCCATCACAACATCCACTTTGTCTTCCAGATCAAAATATGCAGGCGTACCTCTTCCTTTTGGTCCAAGAACGCCAACAGCATGAGCATCATCAACATAAATTCCTGCGTCATATCGTTCAGCTAACTCTGTAATGACATCTAGTTGAGCAATTGTGCCTTCCATTGAAAAAATGCCATCAGTTACTATCAGAGCCTTTTCTCCTTTTGGGATTTGTTTTAAACATCGCTCTAAATCTTCCATGTCATTATGCTTATAGATCAGTTTGTGATCTCTCGGTATTCTACTCAAGCGAATTCCATCTATTATTGAAGCATGATTTTGTTGATCTGAGACAACCCAATCATCTTTATCTAAAAGGCAAGAAAGTGTTCCCAAATTGGCTTGCATGCCGGTAGAGAAGATAACAGCTGATTCTGTTCCCAAGAATTTTGCCAACCGTTCTTCGAGTTGCACATGCAGATCCATTGTGCCATTTAACAGCCTTGAGCCGGTGGAGCCAACACCGTATTTGTCAATTGCTCTTTTTGCTGCTTCTTTCACCTGAGGATTCATCGTCATTGACAAATAATTGTTACTTCCAAGCATGATCACTTCTCTATCATCCATTCGTACAATTGGTCCTTGCTCACTGTGTAATTCTCTGAAATAGGGGTAAAATCCTTGTTCCTTTGCAAAGTTCACTTGAGCGAGGAGCTCTGTTTCTGCCCGATTTGTATACTTCTCAAAGAAGTTCATATTTATCACGGCTTGGCTTTTCTTGGTTGTCTTAAAAAATTTTGCCTAGACAATCATTCTATTTGTAGCTATCACAAAGTTTTTTGTTTGGCAAGAGGAAACCTTTCTTGCAACCATTTTTAAAGTGGGCAATGCAGAAATGACTACCTCAGAGATCCACCTTTGCAATCGAAAAGAACTCCCTCTTTTTACTCAAATTATGTGTCAAGCATTTAATGATAAATATCCCTTCTTCTTTAAAGGGCTCTCTGAGAAGGATTACATTGAATTAGTTACAACCTTGAACATCCTTTCTTATGATCGCTTTGGGAATCAGTCAAAATATCTCCTCTATCATAATGGTGTTGTGGTTGGGGCATTAGAGGTTTATACTGCTCCACGTAAAGAACTCCCGTTTGGTATGGTTTTAAAGGTTCTAAAAAAGAAGTATCGATTACTGCCGGCAATAAAAACAGCTTTAATGCTATTTGGATTTGGTCCTCCGAAAATATTCCCAGCAAATACATTATACATTGATAAAATTGGCATTCGAGAGGGTTTTCGAAGGCGAGGTTTCGGTAAAAAACTTCTTAATTATGCTTTTCAGTTGGCTCGTGAGCAGAACCTTTCCAATGTTGAGCTTGAAGTTATCACGACAAATACCGGCGCAATTGCTTTGTACAAGAAGATTGGTTTTCAAATTGTAGGTACAACAAAAACCCCTCTCGGGCGAATTTTTGTTGGTGTTGAGAAATACCATCACATGCACAAGTTACTTGGCGACTAAATGAGCGAAGAAAAAGAAAAGGAAGGGATGTCCATAATAATTCCTGGTAGAATCATTTTCAGGATTTTTGAGAGACAGTTTATTCGATTCGTGGAATTATTATGGACAATATTAGTTTGCTTTATAAGTCGTTGATTGTTGGCCACACAGAATAGCAAGCAGCCAAATTTGCATTGTTATAAAACACTACTTGTCCAGCAAAGTGTGCATTAGTTTTTGCTGATATTTTCATCAATACTAAATTCAACCCGGCGTTAAGTATTACTCCATCATTTGTGTACCAATGTTTCATTTTATTGCCTTCGACCTGGAATTCCCCATTGAGGTAGACTTTAAATTCACTTGCACCATTTGCTCCAATGCTTACTGTTATAGCTTCAGTTCCTGGAACATAAATATAGGACCACATATAGACGATGCCATATTTGCCCCAATTTAGGTCATCTTTTTTATCCCATTTGCCATATTTGTTTAAGGCAATCAACCCAGGATGATCCCCTCCATCTTCATAGGGGATAACTTCTTGGCCACTCTGCGTTCCAATATTCCCATTTGTGAACGTTCGTTCATCCATTAGGTAGGGGGCAAAATCGAGTTCATTTCCATGTCCACAGAGGGCAATAAAATCAGTTGAAAGGTCAGGGCGTTTGTTATTATCTTCAAATTCTCCCAAGATAAACCATCTTGTAGGAGAATAACCAATATCTGTTGGGAATTTCTTTTTCCCATAAGCCGCATCATCTGCGGTCTGGCTTACCAATAAATCAAAAGCTGAAAAGCTGGGGTCCCCTCCTTCAATAATTGTAGGAAGAATCTCCATTGGGACTTCATCTGAATTTGAGATGATGTAGCCCGGAGAAACATAATTCTCATCTTCAAAAGTAATTTCAACATGGAAGGGGATAAAGAACTGGATTTGTTGTTCCGAAGAAAGCGCATAGAGGTTAACTTTTTCAATTGCACTAATTTTCACTTCGGTATCAAACGTGAACCATAAATGGTCTTGATCGTTTTGTACAACCTTTACACCTTCAATAATAGCACTCTTCATTCCTTTATTGGTTAAAGGTAAGGTAATGGAATCAATAAGCCCGTCGTTATCATAATCTGTTACTTCTACAACACCAGCAGCATCTACTTTTGAATTGAATTTGGTGTATGAAGATAACATCGAATAAATAAATCCTACAGAAGCAACGGTAATGCCAATCAGGAAGATCGTTGCTAAAACCGTGCTTACTCCTTTGCGAGATTTCAAAATCTTTGGTTTCTTCATTAATCGTGTCACCCTCAAAAATCCTATACTAGAAGGTTAAAACTATAATAAACGTCTCTTTTAATATTTAAAAGGCTTGTAGAACGATTTTTCGGTATATCTAGTAAAACTCTTCACTGAAGTAATTTTTTTCTTTGCCCGGTTGTGAGATAGTTTGCTTGTTTATTTCTTACCGGTTTATAAGGCAAAGGTTTGCTGGCTTTTCACTTTAGAAAAATTACATAAAACTTTAATTTATCTTTAATCATTAAAATTTTGATAATTATTATTGTTAAGTTAGGTTGTAGAATTTTGATGAAAAGTGAAGAAATCGTTTGGGATTTATCAGGCATTTTTCCAAGCATTGATGATCCTAAAATTGAAAAGGCAATCACGAATCTGACAAAGAAAGCTGATCGCCTTGTGAAGAATTATAAAGGGAAAATTGCTTCTCTGAATGCGGAAAAACTTCTGAAGCTTTTAGAAGATTATGAAGAGTATATTCTTGATCTGCGGGATTTGGGGCTTTTTGCTAGTCTTGCATATAGTGCTAATATGACTCTTCCAGAAACTCAAGTCCTTAATGATCGTGTACAGAAGTTACAGGCTGAACTTGCAAAGAAGCTTGCTTTTCTTTGGCTTGATGTTGGAAAACTTGTGTATGAAAAGCCCGCTTTAATAACCAGTAAGGAGCTTGCAAATTACAAGCACTTTCTCGAAAAACTCCGTCGAGATGTTCCTCATCAGCTCTCTGAGATCGAAGAGCAGATTATTATCGAAAAGGATCAATTCGGCGTCCAGGGATGGCAACAGCTCCAGAGTAAGTGGCTTAATACCCGCATCTTTGAAGTTGAAGTAGAGGGCGAGAAGAAACAGCTTCCCTATGGCGCTGCAAATGGCTTACTCCCGCATCCGGACCGAGCAACACGAGAGTCGGCTAATAAAGCCATTTATAGCTTGTTGGGAAAAGATGGGGAAATATTCGCTTCGTGTTTGCGCAACATTTGCAATGATTGGGTGAATGTTGTTAAGCGCCGCAAATTCGACTCTGAAATGCATGACAGTTTAATCGCTAACGACACGGACCAAGAAACCATTGACAATTTACTCGAAGCAATAGATAGTGGCTCGAAACTTTATCGCAAGTATTTAACACTTAAAGCAAAGCTTATGGGCTTACCTAAACTGGGAAACCATGATATTGTTGCCCCGTTGCCTGACGCACCGGAAATGCATTTTACTTGGGAGCAAGCAAAAGCGCTTGTAACCGAAGCCTATAGTTCTTTTGATGATGAATATGCTTTTGCTGTTCGTGATATGTTTAAGCGAAACCACATCGATGCTTCGCCACGGTTTGGCAAACGAAATGGTGCTTTCTGTGCCAGCTGGTTCAAAGGAAAATCTGCTTTCATTTTGCAAAGTTTCAATCAGAATTTAAGTGACATTTACACTCTTGCCCATGAATTGGGTCACGCCACTCATGATTACTATTTCACTCGAGAGCAAACGATCTTGAATGGTGGTATTCCTATGGTTGTTGCCGAGACAGCTTCTATCTTTGGCGAGCTTTTGCTAACGGATTTACTGCTAAAGAAGGCGAAAGACGACAAAGAAAAGATAGCAATTATTTGTCGCGTTCTTGATGGTGCGGGAATGGCTGCTTTTCAAGTCAGTGCTCGAGCTTGGTTTGAACAAGATCTGTATGATGCTATCAAACGAGGAGAATATTTGGATTTCAAAACAATTTCTAAATACTGGACAAAAAACCGCGACCGAATTTATGGTGATGTTGTAGAATGGTTTGATGTTATGGAATCTGAATGGGCAATGAAACCCCATTATTTCATGCCAAACTTCCGATTTTATAACTACCCCTATGTTTATGCCCAATTGTTTGTTTATGCTTTGTATCAAAAGTACCTTGATGAAGGTAAGAGTTTCATTCCGAAATTCAAGAAAGCTCTTGCAGCAGGCGGAAGCCTTTCTCCGAAAGAAATAGGCAAAATTTTTGGGCTGGATGTTACTGACAAATCTTTCTGGCAACTTGGCTTGAAACGCTTCGAGTATTTTGTCTCTGAACTTGAAAAATTGGTTTCTAAGAAATAATCCCTCGCTTCAATTACCGGACAAAATAAAACATTACCGGAATTCCAACTAACAACGCAATCAAACATAAAACGCCGATGTACATAAACACTCGTCGCACCTTCTCCTTTCTTTTTTCTTTTTTTTCTTTGATTTCTTCTTTTTCTGTTGAATTATTTATACCCATCATTTATTCGCCTTGATTAGTGTTTAACATTAATTGGTGTTCCTGCTTAGTCTTTTTTGTACGTTTAATAGTCGAGTTTTCGAAGTGCATCTCTAGCGGGGATTAATATTTGAAACAATGTTTGCATTCCTTTTAAGGTTATTTTATAACGTTTAATTGTTGTTCTCCCACCATCTGGTAATTCCTTTTCTTCTTCTATAACTCTTATGAACCCTTTTTTTTCCATGTCAGCCAGAATTTCCGTTAATTTGTGATAGTCACTGACTGCTGTTGAGCGAATTGCATAGAATGAAAGCCCTAGGTTTTGATCGTCGGATGTGCCATCTTCACATTGTGCTAGTTTAGAAAGAATGGCAATCCATTTGTCTAAATCATCGCTTCTTCGTCTCAACAGCCACGTCAACTCACTTTTTATTTCTTCTCATGGACAGTTTGTTCTTCTGCCAACAATTTGTCAAAATTTTGCAACACCTTTGCCATTGCTTGTTGATATTTTTCTGAAATAACCTTTAGGCGGATATATTTTTGAAGGGCTGAAATTATCAAGTAGCTCATCATGAATGCCAACACAAGATAGATGGAAAGGCTCACCAAAATCGAAGCGACATTAGACAAATAATATTCAATAAAGAGTTGAGTGTACGAGCGATATTTGGAGAATGCCCAGAGGAACTTTAGAAAGCTAAAGAGTCCAGAAAGTATAACAATTAAAATTTGAAAAATGAAGAGATCCTTTAACACCTCAATGGAGCTGCCAATTTCTCGTTGAAACTTTTGAAAATTCAAGCTATCACTCTGATCCAGCATTTTCTCATCCTTAAGTTGTTGTTCTATTTTTTCTCGACGAATAAGAAAGACTGCCAACAACAGATAGGTAATCAATGCTCCTATGGCTGTCAATGAACACGCGATGATTATTTTATTTGCCAGCGCTAGATTTGGTGTATAACTTGGGTTTATGTTAGTAAGAAATTTCTCCTGAACCCCGGCATAGAGGAAATCAATTGCCTCTAAAATTGCTGTTAAGAGAAGCGTCCCAATAATATTTACAACTATAAAGGTTGCTTTGTTTTTAGAGCTCATGAGTGTAATAATATGAAAATTTACTTTTAAAATATTGGAAGCTTTTGCCTGGAAATGGCCGTATTGTTCTTTCCCTTTCTTTTCTTTTTTACCTTTTTTTCCGCTGAGTCGTTTGTTTCTTTGCCGAAGAGTCTTTCTCTCCTAACAGCGGTATTTTTGCAATTAATGTTCTTTGAAAGGTTGGGTATTCATAGGTAACAAAAATACCCGTAATTTCGAATCTCTCTTTCAACACTTCTTTTAGAGCATCGGCTATAAACCATGCTGTTTCAAGTCTGTCCTCTGTTGGCAGGGCAATTAACTCTGGGTCAACTTCATACTCTTCTGCAAGTGTTTCTAATACTTCTTCACCTATCAGCGTTTTCGGGATTTCGATAACTGCCTTCACGAGCATGCCATCTTGCACTTCCTCGTAGGGCTTTCGAATGTTGTTTGCAGTACGTATCAATCTGTTTCGAAATTGGACTGCATCTTTTGTTTTCGCACTACAAAAATGAAGCGTATAAGAGTAGTTTGTTTCCAGTAACAGCTTTTTAGCGAGTTCCTTACTTCCTTTTATGGCTGCTCCTTCTTGGTTAACTAATTCAAACCCATGTTCTTTTAATGCAGGTAAATTCGTTTCTGTTGCTTCTAACTCATTTAAATTGCAGAAGCTGACTCCGCCCAAACTCTCGAGAAAATCCAGAAATGCAAGTGTTTCTTTTTTTGTTCCTGGGATCACCGGTATTTCTGCTCCCACTTGCCAGTCAAAGGTAAGGGCTTTTGCAATTGCTTTTCTTTGCTCATCATTTTGGGGGTGGAAGCGAATCTCATCTAGTCCCGCTTGAAAAAGTTTCGAAAGGTTTTCCTCTGTCGCGTATCTCCCTGATGTATAAAGATGAATATGAAATTTCTTCCCAAACGCCTCTTTCATTTTTCTGATATACTCAATGGTCGTGTCAATACAGAGGAGGGGGTCGCCGCCCGTAACTGCTGCGCCAAGAGCATTCATATTTGTGGCTTCGATCATTACATTGGCGAAGTTCTTCACAGGCCGTTCATTTGCCAAGATGAGACTTTTTCCTCTTTTTGCCCCGGCAAGGGAACAGTAGAAGCAACTTTCACTGCATTTTCCCGTGACAAAAAAGAAGAGCTCTGCTCCTCGTCGGCAAATTTTACACCCTTCTGGCAATTCTCCTTTTAATATTGACCCCCCTTCTAATGTGCGGATTTTTTCTTTCATCTCAATTGCTCCTTCCATAGCTGCTAATTTCTAGTTGTTAGAGCGCCTTCTTACAATAGGGTCACTGTCTTTGAGCTCTTTAAAGACTGCCTCTATTGATTCATCACATCCCAGCTCTCGTTTTAAATAAACACCTGTGCGTCCTTTTTTATCTCGAGTTGTTAGAATTCTCACACGCTCTTTGACGAGCTCGACATCCACACCCACTTTTCTTGCAACAAGAGATTCAAAACCAAGTACTTGCGATTCCCAATGCCCCTTTTCGATGGGCTCTATAAGTACAAGTCGCTTGTCAACGCCTGGTACACGTTTGTTTTTTTGGAGCTCTTCTAGGCTCAAGCTCCCGCCAAACCTGATGAAATCAAATTCTCGTTCCCGCAAGGAGGTAAGCGGAAAAGTGATGCTAATGTCTTCTTTAAGCATGATCTCTCCTTTCACAACATGTTTAGGTGTTGCTTGCACGATCTTTTTCCCATAAATATTATAGCCTGCTTTTTCGACTGCTAGTTCAATGAGAAAGGATGATACTTGGTAGGGGATAAAAACATCAATATCACTTGTTTTATTTACATCCCCTCGACAGACAGACCCATAGACAAGGCTGGATATGTTCTCCCTTTGTAGCAGTTCCATAAGTTCACGTGCTTGTTGTCTCAAAGCAGTTAAAAGTTCCCAATGCTCTCTCGAGTAAATCACTTTTTTTGCATCTACAGTGGCTTTTGGTTTTACTCCTGAACCTTTGCGTTTCATGACACATCAAAAGCAATGCTTCTTGCAAGAGAGTATATGTCTCCTTCTTCAAGAAAGTTATGATAGATTTTTTATAAGCCCATTTTGCATTGGAAGGTAGAAAATTAAGTTGAAAGACAAAAAGAGGTAACTGGCTGTGCATTGGATCTTTTCGTTTCTCATTCTTGCTTCCATTTGGTTTCTTATTTACATTCTTGGCCGCTATTTCAAATTAGATGAACGTTACGGCTGGACATTGGGTCCACTTTTCCTCTTAATTCGCACAAAACGTTTCAATAAGTTTATTGAACGCCTGGCAAAAAAGCACGCCCGTTTTTGGATCCTCTTTGGTAATGTTTCTATTGTCTTTGGCTTTTTATGCATGCTTGCTTCTTTTGCGGCTTTGCTCTATTCCTTGACTATCACGCTTTTACCGAATTCCCCGGTGGAAGGTGCTCCTACGGTAGGTATCATCATCCCCGGTGTGACCATTTCTTTCAAGACCACTCTTTATCTAATTATTCCTATTATCCTCACAATGATCCCCCACGAGTTAGCACATGGCGTTGTTAGCCATGCTGATGGTGTGGAGTTAAAATCGACAGGATTAGCATTCTTTGCCATCTTTTTTGGCGCCTTTGTTGAACCTGAAGAAGAATCCTTGAAAAAATCTTCTTATTGGACCCGGATGCGAACTTTTGCTTCGGGAATGTTCCCCAATTTGCTTGTAGGCTTACTAACCCTCCCCTTACTCTTCTATGCTCCAGCAATTCTTAATCCCTTTTATGCTCCTGTTGATGGCGTATTAATTCAAGAAGTCATTCCTAATACTCCCGCAGCAAATGCAGGGTTGGAACGTGGGATGGTGTTGTATTCTTTAAACAACACTCACCTGTATAATGTCACTACTTTCACTATCCTCATGAATGCCACTCAACCTAATCAATTGATTGTTTTAAATACCACCAAAGGGACGATCGATGTTCGTCTTGGTGTCCACCCGGATGACGACTCTCGGGGTTACCTCGGCGTCTACACACTTGATTATCGTGCCCCCAAAACTCGTCTTGCTTGGAAATTTTTCCCCAATTATTTCCAGCAGCAACTTCTCTGGATAGTTGTTGTTACTTTTGGGTCGGTTCTCTTTAATGCATTGCCAATTCCTTTTCTATTAGATGGTGATAAATTGCTTGCACCCTTCCTCTTCACGATATTCAAACGAGAGAAAACAGCTCTTATTATTCTCGATATCTTCCGCTTCCTCGCCCTTGCGTTATTCCTTGCGGTATTAATAATCCCTATTATAAAATTCGGATTTATCCCAATACGTTAAAAGGCTCTTTTACCTTTTCTTTATTCGGAGATCCCGACATTGCCAGCCAACCCCCCTCTCTGTTATCAATGCAAAAAGCGTGTAGCTGACACTTATCGCCCAACTGACGGTAGGTTTCTCTGTAGTAAGTGTTTCAGTACGTGGGTAGTGGATACTGTTCGTCGTACCATTAAGAAAGGCAAACTATTCAAACGAGATGATCGAATTGTTGTCGGACTTTCAGGAGGGAAAGATAGTGTCGTGCTTCTTGATATACTTTATCAACTTGAACGTGACTTTCCTTCTGAGCTTATTGCTGTCTGTATTGATGAAGGCATTGCCGGCTATCGAGATGATGGTTTACCAATTGCTCGCAGGAATGCAAAACGGCTGGGCATTGAGTTTCGTTTGTTCTCGTTTAAGGAGCTTTTTGGCTATACTCTCGATGAGATTGTTGCTCGTTCGAGAGAGCTGCGCCAGACCCTCCCTTCTACCCGCCAGACGAAATTAATCCAACATGCTCCTTGCTCCTATTGTGGTGTTTTCCGTCGGAAAGCTTTAAATTATGCAGCCCGCGTAGTCGAAGGTGATAAAGTCGCTACAGGGCATAATCTCAATGATGTTTCCCAAACGATCTTGTTAAACCTTCTTCGAGGAGACGTAGCCCGCCTTCTTCAAAACACTCTCACCCCCACAGAAAAGGCACATGATTTGTTTGTTCCTCGAGTGAAACCTCTTCAAATGGTGGCAGAACGAAGTGTCGTCCTTTATGCTTTTTATAATCAATTAACCTATCATATGACTGAATGCCCATATGCTGTGGAAGCAATGCGCCTGGATGTCCGAGATTTCTTAACAACCATCGAGGAAAAATACCCGGGAACATTAGGTGCAATACGAAATAGCATTCATAGCTTAACCTCTCAAAGAAGCACTGCGGATAAAACTCCCCTTCCTTTTTCTAAAATTACTCTTTGCAAAATCTGTTCTGAACCTTCGAAAACAGTCATTTGTAAAGGCTGTCAGATGCTCGAGGCTCTTTTTCAAAAAAACTCTCTCAAAAGCGACCCTTCGCCGTGATGACAGTTCAAGCACTTCTTTCTCTATTAATTCTTCTGAACAGAATATTTTTTAAGGCTGATTGTCATCAAAAAACTTGGCAAGTCTAGGCGGGGTGCTAGGGCTACCCTACAACGGCAAACGCTCTATAGCCGGCCGAAGACCCATGTGAGGTGACAAGACTAATTCAAGCGCCCAACGGAAGCCGTCGAAGCGCCGTCCTAGAAGATGTCTAATCGCCGAGACCTTCGCCGGAGGGCAAGGTCAGAAAGCGTAGAGGCCAACTCGGTTAGGCACGGAAGTGAGCGGCCGTCCGCCTCGTTAGGCATGCCTCTGGGGGTGCGGCGTGGAGGTAACCGTTGGTAGCGGGGTTTTAGTTGAGTCATCGAGCATGGGGACTTGCCACTTCTTTAGTTACCCCTTGATGGCATCTTCGTCTTTAGAGCTGAATGATTTCAACGGGATTCTCATTGAATGTTACTGCTGTTAAAACGAGCACTTTTTTACCGTTTGCCATCTCTGCACCAATAACGTTGACGCCTGTTTTAGTCGCGAGAATGAAGTTGATCAGTTCCTGAATGTTTGCGTGTTTTTGCTCCAAGAGGTCATATTTCTCTTCGAATTTTCCGGACAATGTCCCCTCCCAAAAGCGCTTAATAGTTATTTCAGTAGTTTCTTTTAACATCTTCCGATTTTCAGGAATTTTTCGAAACAAGGGGTCATCCTCAGTGATTTTCTTTGGAATACTCGAGGTTTCAAAGATGCGAACGATTTTTTTCTTAGAGGCAATTGCTGCTTCGATTTGGATGGATAAGAGGGGATGTTCCTCTTTCATAAAGACCGCTTGAAAAGCGAGGTCTCTTGCATGTTCCTTTTTCTCAGCGAGGAGGTAGTGAGCAATGCTTTTTGCAATTATTCTTGGGGCTTCACTTCGTTCTATACCACTTTCTCGCATGCATTTTCTCCCAATTTCTTCGAAGATTTTTGCTGCTTGCAGATGTTTTCCCTGGTTTTCAAATTCTTCTGCCTTCTTTAATTCTGAGTCATACTTCATTCTTCTTACTCCATTACATTTAGCAATTAACTTTCAACGATTATAAAATAAGAATTTAATGCTTCTGTCAAGAAAAAAAGATAAAAAAAGGCGTGTTATGGCGAGGAACGATATTTTGTTACCTTCGACCACGTCTTCTTCGTGAACGTCCGCCTGTCAGAATCTTCGCTTCGTATCGTTCTGTCCATTTCAATTTTCGGGGGTTTCGTTTGAACTCGATCATTGAGACCCGGCATTTCCGTGAACAGAACCATAAAATTGAGCCGTCGTTTTTAACATACATTGTTCCCGTTCCCGGCTCAATAGGCGAGGCGCAAAAGGCGCAAGTTTGTTTCTTCATCTTTCATCGTGCTCCTTTATCTTCTCCCTCGCATTCGCCGTGCTTCCCGTTCTGTTTCTCGAAGCATCAAGATATCTCCAACACGAACTGGTCCTTTAATATTGCGGGTGATAATTCGCATCCGGTCAGGCCCTTCAAGGACACGTACTTTGCACTGTAACACTTCCCCAGTCACTCCGGTGCGTGCTACAACTTGGACGATTTCAGCAGGAAAGGCTCTGTCCTCGCCAAAATCGCTTTGATCGTCTTTTCTGGAACTCATTTTACTCATCAACCCTCAAGCAATTATTTCTTCAATGCCTTGAGTTTTGTTACAAGTGAGTTAAGAGCATCTTTTGCTGTGCCAGCATCAATGATTCCTGCACTTGCAGAAGGGCGGTCAAGTCCAATGGCTTTTCCGATGTCCTTTTTCGTGCCGCAAACAATATAGGGAATGTTTTTCTCTTCACAAAGCAAGGGTAAGTGCATCACAATTTCCGGTGGTTGCACATCTGTTGCGATTACCACAAGTTTTGCTTGATTGCGTTCAATTGCTTTTGTGGTTTCGTTGGTACCTTTTCTGGTTTTTCCTGTATCTCTTGCTTTTTCAAGAACCTTTAAAGCTTCTTGTTTCAACTCTTCAGGCACATCTACATTTACATAGAATGGTTTACTCATTTCTGATTTATCCTCCTCAAGCTTCCTCATCGCTAAATACTCGAGATAAAGTGCTTAGCTAGTCATCGCTGAGGTAATTTCTTGAAAGAAGATTGTTTCGGGGCACTATTTTAAATTTTTCTGTAAGAAGTATTATTCTTTCTTTTTTTTCATCCGAATTCTAATCAATTCATCCATGAATTTGTCGAATTCCAATCCCACATTTTTTGCCAGCTGCTTCATTGCTTCTGCTGCAAGGGTGCTGATCTCTTCGTCTTTCTTTTCTCGTAACTTCTCTTGATTTTCCATAATGCCTAACAACGCTTCACCTATACGAAAGACGACCGATTTATTTTTAAAAGGGGTTTTTGCCAACGCTCGTAAAACAACTTTTTGGAACGTTTTATTAGACGTTAACGTTAGTAATTCCAAAATTAATTGAAGCGCTGAGAGATGGCCAGTATAAACAAGCTGTTCTATTGCTGCTGCTCGTATCCTTCCGTTGGTTTTTGGGTTTTTTATTATATTGATTAATTGCTGTACACTCTGAGTATCTGCAATGCTCCCAAGAAGTTGAACAGCTGTAAGCTTCATCTCAAAAAATTCCTGCTCATCCTCGATTGTATCTTTCAAGATTCGTGGTAAATCTGCACTCTTTATACTGAGAAGTGCTTGTTTTGTATGATGAACTATAACTGTTTCTTTTTCTAATAATCCCTTACGTAAAGCAGCCAATAATGCCCATGTGGCTCGAGGGTCTCCTAGCCTTCCTAATAAGTCTGCTGCAAATCGGCGGATTTCTGGGTGGGGATCATTTTGTAATGCCTTTAGTAAGGGGTCAACAGCTTTTTCTTTTCCTAGTCTAAAGAGTTTACTTGCAGCGCCGAATCGTTTGTTCCAATCAGGGTCCTCTTCAAGTATTTCTATTAAAGGTTGTAAGTCTTCTTTAAAGGGAGACTCGTCATCAATTTGTTCATTCATCATTTTTAACCTCAAATTTGTACTTGTTTTGGAAGATCAATCCCTCTTGTGAGCAACCAATCCTTCGTTTTTCCGGTGATTAAAATCGGGGCTGTTTTGAGTGCCTCGAGATTTTTTGCCCCGAGAATAAACATTGTTACCTTTAGTTCATAAATAAATTGGTTTAACCAAGCTTTTAATTCTTTTTCAGTCTTTGTGGCTGCAAGACAGGCAACTGGCAAGGCAACACCCACAAGTTTTGCGCCGAGCGCGAGTGCTTTTGCCGCTTCTATTCCCGTACGAATTCCACCTGAGCTTATAATTTCACACTGGCCTTGCGTTGCGCTTAACACTTCGATAGTACTAATTGCTGTTGGGATCCCCCAATTTCGAAAATGTGCACCTGTTTCTTGTTTTAAAAGTTCGTGTCTTTGTGCTGCCCGCAATCCTTCTATTGCAGCCCAGCTTGTTCCTCCTGCTCCCGCAACTTCTATTGCTGCTACATTGCTTGCTATCAATTTTTTAGCAACTTCGAATGAAATCCCTGCACCCACTTCCTTTATTATTATTGGTTTATCTACTGCCTTTGTAAGGCCTTTGATTTTTTGTAAAAGTCCTTTGAACTCGAAGTCGCCCTCAGGTTGAATGGCTTCTTGTAAGGGATTTGTATGGAGAATGAGCGCATCTGCTTCTAGCATTTCAATTGCTCTTTTTGCTTCCTTTATTCCATAACCTTTGTTAAATTGAACAATGCCAAGGTTCGCAGCAATGAAGGCATGAGGGGCTGTAGCTCTAAGAATGGTGAAGGATTCCTGTTTCGATTCGTCTTCCAGTGCTATTCTCTGACTGCCCGCCCCTAAACCAATCCCAAAATCCTCAGCGACTTGAGCGAGTAATTTGTTGATCTTTAATCCTTTTTCCATCCCACCGGTAATGGATGAAATGAAAACGGGATAATTAAAAGTGTGACCAAGAAAGGTTGTTTTTAGCGAAATTTCCGCAAAATTAATCTCTGGAAAGGCATTGTGGACGAATTCAATGTCTTCAAAGCCATTAGAACGCTTCATAAGGATTTTTTCTGTTTGTTGACAACAAATATCAATATGGGCTTCTTTTCGGTTCGAAATGCCTTTATGAGGAAAACGATCAGTCACTCATCAGACCTCGAGGGAACATTCTTTTTAGCTTAACTATTTCACTACTCTTTTTTAAATACCTCTGTTCGAAAAAGTTTTCTGAGAGATCCCTTCATTCATTTCACTAAAGTGAATCGATGAGTTCATTTTCGTCTTTATAACCCAACTTCTTGGCGATTTTATACAAAGCTTCCGCTGCTGCGGCTCGCGTTAGATTGAACTCTTTATCTTCTAAAGCGTTTACAAGAATCTCCACAGCTTTCATGTCGGGGTTTTCTGCAATCACTTCGGTTAAATAGCTTTTAACTTCATCTGACCGCTCGCTTTGGAAGATCGAAAGAATCTCATCTAGGATGCCTTTCGGCGCGATTTTCGCCAAGGATTTTGCCGCTTGGACGCGGACTTCCTCTGCCGGTTCGTTTTTCAATTGATTGACTAAAGCTGTGACAATTTCCTTTCCTGAATAGTTGCCAAGCGCTTCAATGATAGCTTCTTTCACCCAGCTGGCTTCTTCTTTCTTGAGTTGAGTGATTATCTTCTTTGCGGCGGTATAATCCTCTATTCTCCCAATAGCACCGGCAATTGCAACCCGAACGATTGGCGAGTTTTCTTTGGTCATCTGTTCTGCTAATTTTGCCGCAACGGTCTTATTACTGAAAAAGCGTCCTAGAGCCTCGGCAGCAGCTGCCCGTACATCTTCCGATTTGTCTGTGAGTAATGATTTTGTTAAGGGTTCAATTGCATCTTCTTCTTCCAATTCGCCTAATTTTCTTGCCGCAGCTTCACGGGTTGCATCGTCCCAGTTTTCGAGCTCATCGATGAGTTCCGGAATTGATTTTTCAGTTGACCCCAAAACACATTCCTCATTATTCTATTCATACGCCTTTCCTTCAAATAGCTTTCTCTTTAAGCAATCACTTTTCTTTCATTCCATGTAAAATGAGCCTTTTTTAACTGCGTATTAGTAAGATGATTAGAAAAACCAACTCGAGAATAATTAATAGGAGGGCAGCTGACATACTATAAAAAAGTAGTTTCCCTTGTTTTTGCACTTTCCTTTCTAGTGCTTGAATCTTTTGTTGGACTTCTTCTTGTTGCTTCTTTTCTGTTTGGTGAAGATTTTTTAACGTCGTGTATGTCTCTGTCAATACTTGTTTTAATACTGCTGTACTTTCTTCTATTAACTCTTTTGTGGCAACAAAATCTTTCAATGAATTCGCTACACTTGCTGTTGATGATTGAATAATATTGGTAATGTTTTCTTCTTGTTGGAGATATTCTGTTAGATGGGACAACAATTTGTTTGGATCTGTCATTACTGAGTAATTGACTTTTTGCGCTTTTGCTCCTTGTACTCGAAAGAAGCCTGTCTTAAAATCATTCTGTTTTTGTGTTCTACTATAGTTGTTTCCATCATTCACCATTGCAACGGCTTCAGGGAGGAGTGCTTGATAGATTTTTTGTGTAGTAATATCGGTGCTCGAAAGAAATACTCCCATTCCTGGATGAGTATGCCACCAGCCAACGATTGCATCTTTTACGCCCTTTTTCTCCAATTCCTCGATTATTCGAAATTGTATCATATTATCAAAGGCAACAAAAGTTGGGTTGGATTCTGCCACTGCAAAAACTGCTTCTTTGATAATTACTCGCTTGTCTTTTACTTCACCAATCAGGTATCCCCCCACTTCACGCTCGGTGTTAGAAGATGCCCAATCGATGATTTTTGAAAATGCTAAAGGAGAAATCTCAACCTCGGTACTCAGCATTTACATTACCTCTGTTGGTTAATCATTTTCTCTTCGTTTTGTTTAATAAAATGTTTTCTACCATGTACTGGTAATGCTTAAATGAGTAAAGATTAGCTTTGGTATTTTATCGTAAGAATAAAACCAAAAAGGTAATGAGTGCTGCTACTACTACAAGGAGAGCACTAAAAACAAGGATTACTCTTCGCAACGTTCGAGATTCGTAACCATAGCAAGCTTCAGGGCAGATTTCAATACAAGTGTAACAAGCGATGCACCCTTTTAAGTTAATCCGCGGTTGAGGTTCCCCTTTTTTATTCGTTATAATGGTTATCACTTGCTCCGGGCAACCTTTCACACAACTTTGACAATTAATGCAGCCGCTTTTATATTTCGGGTATCTTTGTAGTATCTTGCTAAATCGTTGAAATGGTAGAAACGCTATCCTCGCCGATTTGGGGAATTTGAATTTTCTTTTATGGTCAATTATTTGTTCGCCGAGGATTGTTATTTTCTCGATATCAATTTCTCCCAGCCCTTGCTCGTGGGCAAAACGCAAGGTGGGCACTTTTTCAGGGGCGATCCCCATTAACGTTACAGCAACGGCATCAAGCGCGACAGCATCCTCGCTTGCTAAAATCAAACCCATTTTCACTGCCTTTCCTGCTGCTCCGGGGCCGGACCCTTCAAGAGCAACATTGGCATCCATAACATTTAATTTGATCTTTTCTCTTTCGAATGAATAAAGATCTACCAGGCATTGGGAAAAACCGTTTAGTGTGCCTCCGAGAGAATGGATGCGTGTTTTGTCTCCGCCGGTAATTGTTCCAAAGAGGTTTTTAACTGCACCTGTAAAAATCGTTAGTGAATGTGTCTTCATTTTTGGGACATTAATTATTGCTTTTGTTTCCATCACATCTTTGGCAACTGTTGCACTTTTCAGTTTTTTACCATTAATATCCACATGCACCGGTCCTCTTGCTTCCAAGCTGCGAACTTCTACGTTTTGGTATTTTTCTTCTAATACTAAATAACCACTTTTTCTGATGGCTTCTTTTGTTCCGCCTTTTTCCCCCACACCGCTACAATCTCCAACCATAATTTTTGGGCTCCTTTTTTCCATGAGAAGTTTGATTAATGCTTCTAATACTCGAGGGTCTGTCCGTATTTTCTCTAACGCTTCTTTGTTTTCAGGGGCACTGAGTAAATTTGGCTTTAAGAGGACTCTCTCCTCATTCGAAATGAATTTCGTGATCCCCCCCAAAAGGTCAATTGCTTTTCGAACTGCCAATTCGATTTGCTTATTCTCTATCTTAACAATTGCAACTTTACTCATTACTTTTCCACCTATGAAAAAAATGCCTCTATTAAGGCGTTTCTTTTGTTAATTTAGACATAAATTTTGCAGTGATAGCAATACCATCGCTTATATTGCTTGATGAATGCGAGTTTGCTCCCACAACGGGGGCAGCGTTGTGGTATCTTTTTTGATTCTTCTTTCTTTTCGGGTTCTTTCCCTTTCTTTTTCCCTTCTTCTTTTGTGGCTGCGATTTCTTGAGTCTCGGCTGAGATTTTTTCTGTTTGTTCGAGAATTTGTGTTATTTGCTCTTCTTCTTCCTCCTCATCTTCCACCACTTTCATAGAGTCCAGCGATGCTCTATCTAGCACTTCAAACTTTGGCACTTCTGGTAGTACGTCTGTTTTCTTAATTTCGTCTATTGAAGGGACCGGAATTGTTGGTCGTGTTTCTGTTGTTGGGAAATCAGTCACCGTTTTTTCTTGGCTGGGCGTATGGTCCACTGCAATTGAGAATTGCTCCAGTTGTCGTTCGAGCAAATCGATCTTTGCCTTTATTTCAGTCAGGTCAGCTGAAGTGGATGTTGTCGAGCCTTTTTTCGCTTCTATGAGTAAAAGTCGCTCTTCAAGTGCTGTGGTTATTTGCGTTAGTTGATTTATCTTGTCGAGAATTGTTTTCATAATTCCTTGAACTTCTTCGGTACTCAGGCCGCTCAAATCGATTTCTTCTGTTTCTTTTTGCTTTGCAGTTTCATCTTTAATAGGGGCCCCAGGCACAGAGATTAACGGAAGGATTTCTTGATGATGTCGTTCGAGTGTTACATCATCAATTTCCGTGCCCTGCCCCTTCCGAGGGAAACCCTCGCGTTCCAGAAACATTTTTCCCATCATTTCAAAGGCTTCTTGAATATTTTCACCTGTTTTGGCTGAAGTTTCAATGTACGCAGCATCGATATCTTCCATTGCTTGAAGTTTTTTCAGCAGTTTGTCCACGTCTTCGCGTTTCACTTTGCGCTGATCTTTTAAGTCATTTTTATTTCCGACAATGATGAAGATTTTAATGAAACCATTTGAGTGTTCAATTGCTTCATCGACCCACATGTCGAGTTTTTCCAAAGTCTCCGGCTGTGTCAAATCAAAGACGAGAAAACCACATTTGCATCCGCTGTAAAAAGAAGAGCGGACATGCCGATACATTTTTTGTCCTGCAAGATCCCAGATTTGAAAGTGCACTTTATTTTTTCCGACAACAACCGCTTTTGAAGCGAAATCCGCTCCAATGGTTTTAATATATTCACTCTTAAACCCCACTCCCATGAATTTCGAACGGATACTCGTTTTTCCTACAGATCCTTCTCCCATAAGGACCATTTTAAATACAAATTCCCGTTCAATTTCAGTCATTTGTTTTTCATATCTCCTAAATAATTTAATCTCTAAATATAGAGTCTATTTTTACTAAATGATTACTTCTCTGGAAATTAAGTTTTTCTAATGGATAGAAATTAGTTGCAATCACTTTTTTTCAGTTCAAATTTCTTGGAAAACATTTTCACATTCATTAGAAGCATTCATATAATGGCTTTGCTTGTATTATTATTATTATTATCATTAAATAATGTTTCAGCTATTGAGGAGCAATTAAAGTGGCAAAATTTCGTTCAAAGAAACCAAAAACCCTTTGGACACAATTACCCAACTACGAACCCATTAATAATATCATCGAGCTTCCACTTTATGACGAGTCTCACGTAAGTGAAGAACATCGTATCCTTAGTCAAATCATTCGCGAAAACTGGGAATTGATTCATCCACTTGCTAGGGATTACATTCTCTCATCTGCAGCTGAGTGGCGTTCTTTATTCTCTGAATACACGCTTTTAGAAAATAACCTTAAACTCGTCCAACAGTCATTAGATTCTATAAAGGAAGAGTATGACAAAAAACTCCAGGCAATGCTTGTAGAAAAAGAGGCGGCATTTGAAAAAGCGAAAGAGCAAATTGCTGAGTCTTTCCGGGAAACAATCGAGAAGAAAGATCAAGAACTCATGCAGTATAAAATGCTGACAGAGTCTATGTCCACATCTGAGGGAACAGAGAAGCGAATAACTGAATTGGAGAATCTGGTACAAGAACTGAGGGATAGATGTAAATCCCAAGAAATAGAAGCAATGAATATTCAGAAGGGCATTAGTCAGAACTTTGAGCGGCAAATAAGTGCCATTTCAGAAGAGCTTTTCGAAAAGAATGAGCAAATCGAAAAGTTGCGCAATGTTTTATCAAAAGCAAAAGAGCAACTCATTCTCTTGAAGCAACAAAATGACGAGCTCAAATCTAAATACTCTGAACTGCTTTCTAATAACCGTTCTCTCGAGAAAATGATCAAAGAGCGTGAAGAGAAACTCCGAAAAATCGTTAAATCCATTGAACGTCTCGAGTGAACATTGGCCGTAGCTTAGTCGATGGTGCAACAATAATTTGCCTTTATTATTTCTCTTTCAAATTTGTCTCTTGCAATTGCGAGCGTCTCGTGTTTCGGAACTGCAAGCCTATTTATCCCTGCCTTAAGGGCAATTGTTTCATACTCTCGTTTCCTGACCCGCATACAACCAAGGGACAGCTCTATTTCCGGTCTGTTCATCCTCGTGAATACTAACATTTTTCCAAGGGCTGCCGGAGCAATTTGAGGGGCCGCTGCCATTGGGGTTCCTTTTGTGGGGATCAGAGCAAGAAAGACAATCAGCTTCGGGTCAAAGGAAAAAGCGGCTTTTACTGCCTCAATTTCTCCTTGCATCTCGCCAAAAAAAAGCCCCAGCATAATATGAGGTGCTACTTTCAAACCAGCATTTTTTAAAGCAGCATAAGCTCTGAGATAGTCTTTACCGGTCAAGTTCGGGTTGATGACTTTTTGAATGACTTCATCATTTACTACCAAGTCAAAAGAAATCTCATCTATTCCTATTTCAGCAAAAGCCTTCGCTTGCTCTTCACTTACCAACCCTGGGTGAAGGTTGAGAATTAAGTCTGTCTCTCTTTTAATTTTGGCTAAGGTGGGAAGAAAGGGTTCAATGGGTAAGCGAGCTTCAGTGTTATAACCACCACTAATGAGAAGGCCCTTACCCTTTCGTCGTGCTAAGTTAAAAGCGAAGGCTTCTAACTTTTCAGGGGTGGTGAGAGCTTCCATTTGCTGCAGATAGTGCTTATTACAATAGAGACAATTTTGTGCACAGAAGGAGCCTGTGATGCTCACAGACGGAAAGTCCCGGCCAGGATAATACACTTTAAGTGTCTTGCCAAAATGCTGTTCGCTCAGCTTCCGGGCAGTTTCATAATAGCTTTCTAATGCTGCCGCTGTGGCTGTTTGGAGTTCGGCAAACTTGAGCATAGTAGTTGTCATCCCATAAGGTCATTCTTTTTTGTCAGATTACATATGTTTTTATTAGATTGTCACCAATATCTTTTTGCTTATAAATCAAAT
>DXJV01000003.1 GCA_019056785.1 Candidatus Heimdallarchaeota archaeon | reverse complement strand
TGCTTTCAAGAGAATTTGAGCTCTTTTTAATTTTCTAACTTTCTCTGTCCCGCCTGCTAATAGGTCTAATAGAGCATTTCGTTCTTCCCTTGATAAATTTACGGTATATTTTTGTTTTGCCATTATGAACCTCCTTGTTTTTTCTAGGAAATTCAATTTTACTCCTTTCTGTCGTTTTACGCTTGACTAAGTACTAGTCGTTTCGAAGACATCGCCATAGTTAACTATGCAGTCCAAAATAGTGAAAAGGAATTTTATGATCTACCTGTACATTTCCCCTATCCATATTTGTCCGGGAGATACGGCATCAACAAACTCATCAAGACAGACTGGCTACTATTGTTCTTGCCTAGTTTCCTTATCCGCAAAAAGCCTCCGTCTTCTGCTCAATCATACTTTTTTCCTCGATGGAGTTATTATTCCAATCAAGCCCATTGCCATGACAACTGCGCCCGAATAGAAAAAAACTGTGTCTCGAAAATAATCAACCGTTATTCTAAATGTTGAGAATGACCCAAAGATTACAGTTATGCTTGGATAAAACACAACACAGAAACCGACTATTAAATAAAAAATCGCGGTAAATTTATTACTGTGCTTGATGAAGAATTTGAATAAAACCAGCCAACAAACCGCAAAGAGCACCGCTGCTACAGGGGGATACCAGATAAAAAATTGCCCGAGGCGTATGTCGAATGTTGCCCCAGCGATTTCTTTCAGCGATTCTTCCAAACGGTAAAAATAGCCAGTTGCGATTAGCAAGGCGAACATACCCAATATAGATATGATTTGATTGCGCCATTTTATTTTCTTCATTTTGCTATCCTCTCTAGGTATTAGTATCCTAACGATTTCTTGGCGGGTCTGTGTTCGTAAATCAGAATTGCTGAGTACAAATTTCGTGTTACTCGCACTTCTTGCCCCGCTTTCTGCTAAATTATTCTCAATGGCAAGGCATTTGACCGTTTTATAAAACTTAAGGCAACATCGTTCCTTCAATAACAATTAAAGGAGGCTCCGAAGAATTGTGCCGTAATTGAATGTGATCCCACATCTTTTCAGTATCAATTGAATGTGACAGTATTTTCTCATGCAATTCCGTTGGGAATAGCTTACGAATATCTGTCGGATATTGGTTGCCATCTCTTGGAATTTCTACTTTCTCAATATTGCCATCTGTATCAAAACTAATAACAGCAGGTGCACTCGTTGCTGCCCCTTCGGCTGAATACGGAACCTGACACATTGCCCATACATAAATTTCTTGCTCATTTTCGCCTAGGATTTCCCACTCACATAGGCCCTTTGATCCTGGAAGTAATCTTACTGCCAAAGCATTTTCATATTCAATCCACCACTCTTGATCTGGCATTGGCGTGACCTTTTCTTCAGTAAATTGAACCACTGGCTTATCCAAATATAATGTGGAAATTGGAGTGGCGACAGATGTTGCTTTATTTTTTGAACTAACATCTGGTAGTGAACTGCAAGAACATAATACAAATGCTAGAAAAATGATTTTTATGTGCTGGATTCTCATATGTTTTAGTTGTCCAACGGTTTATTTAGCAGACTTGGCGTTTTAGCTTCAATTGAATTTTAAACCTAACCCAACTCTGCATACTTAAAACATTCTGTATATACACCTTGAATAGCGGTAATATTCAGAATGTAGGGTTTAATAACTTGTCTACGGAAATTATAAGTATCTCTTTGTCAAAAAGCAATATGACAACTGTGCGTCGCTGGAAAAAGGTCAAGTTGTAATATTGTAGCGTAGCAGGTGCGTTTTATCGCAAACGCTGCTGCCCCAACCTTTTGGCATATCATTGTGTATATATAATGTGAG
>DXJV01000037.1 GCA_019056785.1 Candidatus Heimdallarchaeota archaeon | reverse complement strand
GTCAAAAAAAGGAATTGAATTAACGCCATGTGTTTCCGTAGGCCAAACAATTAAGCGTTATAAGATATTGGCTTCAGTTAGTCCTGTATCAGAAGAAGTTCCTATCAGAACTATTGAACTAGTGTCTAATTGCATAAATTAACGATACTATTTTTAACTTGTGTTCCTTTTACTTCCCTTTTACGCCAGACAAATGGATGTGCGTCGTTTTTATTGTATGCTTTTATATAGGTTTCAATTGCTTTCTGTAATTCTTCACAACTGGCAAAGCTGGCATTACGAAGAGCCTTACGTGTAAAAATACAAAACCAAATTTCAATCATATTCAACCAACTTGCAGAGGTTGGTGTAAAATGAAAACTAACATTCGGATGTTCCAAAAGCCATTCATCACATCTTTTATGGATACAATAATTGTCCAATATTACATGATATTCTTTGTCAGTAGGAAGTTCATTAAGTAAGTCATCCATGAATTCAAGGAAATCGGGACGGCGTTTCTTCTTAGTAACTTTGCCAATAACCTCTCCGGTAGCCACATTCAAGGCAGCAAAAAGATTCAGGGTGCCATTTCGCTTGTAGGTACTTTTATATCCTCGGATGACTTTACCGTTACTGGTGAAAACATAACCAGTTGCACGCTCAAGAGCCTGTATGCTGGGCTTTTCATCAATAGATAAAACAATTGCGTTTTGTGGCGGATTCAAATACAAACCAACTATATCAGCTGCCTTGGGTGCAAATTGAGGATCTGTGCTCACGCACCAGCTACGCCTGCGGGCGAGGCAAATTCCTTCCTTGCGCAACAAACGCCATATGGCATGTACTGAGACATTCAAGTACCGTGCAAGCAAAGGGCCGTCCCACTGACTGTAGCCTTCAGGCGGCTTTTTCTCAAGCGTGGTCAGTACCTTTGTACGAAACTCCTCTCCATACTTGGAAGGCTTGCCAGGACGCAGCCTATCATAGAGAGCTTTAAGGCCTTCCATCTCAAAACGGTCACGAATGGAGATGACGGTATTGGGCCGAACGCCATATCTTTTAGCAATGTCTTTAATGGGAACACCGTCGAGGCACATAAGAATTATACCAGCCCTTTCTACCTGGCGAGCTTGTCTCGTTTTTTGGCGAACGATTGTTTCGAGTTCTTTTCGTTGTTGAGGCGTGCACGTGATCATCTTAGCCTTTCTGGGCATGAAATTTTCCTCCTGCCCAGTAGGATAATTAATATTGATTATTTTTGCAAGTAAGCACTAGAAAGAAAATCCAACTCCTCTTTTTTGTAAAACCCCACCAAAAACAAAGCCAAAGGGAAAAAAGCGGCCACCATGGTTCGAGCTGAAAAAGAATACCATGGTGATGCAAAATTAATATTTTGGCTGATGCCATAAAGAGCTACTGCCACTACAATCATAATTGAGATCCTACCGATTTCAAAGGGTATTGGAAATAATTTCTGGCTGATAAAGTAATTTGCTATGGCTTGCGCGAGAAAGCCTGCAAGGTTCGATGTGGCCGCCCCAATCAGCCCGTATCTCGGCACGAAAAAATAGTTCCAGATTATAATCACGGCCAAGGAAAGAAGGCCAGTGTAAGTGGACCAGATGGTACGGCGTGTGTATATTATTGAGATGGAAAAATGCCAATCTAATGCCAAAACAACGTAAGAGAGAGCTACAAATGGAACAACTACATGGGCTCCCTGGTATTTTGGATCAGCCACGATATCAATTAGGCTTTCAATGCCCACTGAAATACCCAGAGCTACATAGATTGAAAGTAAAGTTGCGTAAGTGCAGATACGGGAAAGCGTCTTGAGAACCCGTGGGTCCTCACTCAACACAAGTTCCATTCGTCGCGGTCCCCAGAAGGAGTTGAAGGGTGCATTGACAAATCGGCTAACTATCACGCCGAACTTATTACCCAGAGAAAAAAGTCCAACCATAGTCAAGGCCACGGCAGGGTCTGGTGAACCAATCCATCGAAGAAAAAAACGATTGGATACAAATCCTAAAAATCGTGAGATTCTCGAGGGTATAAGAGGAAGACCGAAACCGATAAGCTTACGTAGCATAAGAAAGGAAACATGAAGTCCTACTTTCCTTAAAATAATCGAACAAAGAATCAAAGCTGTAAGACTTTGTGTAATAAGCGTGGAGTAGAAAATTCCTAAAATGCCAAGTTTCAAAAAAACTACAAACCAGATGTTAAGTGATAACGCTAACAAAAGTTGACATGTTGTTACTGTGATAAATAATTTTGCAAGATAGCGCATTCTCAAATAGGTAAACGCTATTTCACATTGCATACTGAACCATATGGTTGCAATAGCAAGTTGGAGATAAAATCGATATTCTGGTGCTTCTAATACAATAAAAGATAATATACCTGACAAGGACATAAAAATTAAAACGATGGGAATTGCTAAAGCGCCAAAACCAACGATTATCGTACTTACGATTTCATTTTGTTTTTTTATTTCCTTTTCGGCATAGTAGAAACGGGACATACTGTCGCCAACTCCCATCGCAATAATCATACCGATAATTGAAGCGATTATCTCAATCATTTCCATTGCACCATAATTCCCAGGCATAATAAATCG
>DXJV01000029.1 GCA_019056785.1 Candidatus Heimdallarchaeota archaeon | reverse complement strand
TGCCGCTGTGGCTGTTTGGAGTTCGGCAAACTTGAGCATAGTAGTTGTCATCCCATAAGGTCATTCTTTTTTGTCAGATTACATATGTTTTTATTAGATTGTCACCAATATCTTTTTGCTTATAAATCAAATTCGGAGTACACACATCATGGGTTATCTTAAAGCCTTCTTTACAACTCTGTTTATTACCTTACCAAGCTATTTGTTCATACAAATCTATTTGGATGGAGTGTCGACTACATATTACTTTACCAACCTGGCAAGTGCTAATTGGATAGAACTCATGCAAGTATTCGAAACAGCAATAATGGAACCGATAAACGTATTCTTTATCCCGGCAGATGCCATCAGAATCGTTTTAGCATTTCTGCCATGGGTAGTTTCCGCCTTTGTTTGCAGCTTTTTCTATAGAAAGAAACATTCAGCACGGGGTGGTCTGATAAGTATTGTAACAATCTATACGTCAATAGGGTTGTATTACTATTTCATGGAGGAAGGTGGAACTTTTGATGCAAGCTTGCTTACAGAAGCAAATCTCCTATATGGTTATTTAGTCGTTATAGTCACCACAACAATAATCGGTGTACTGTCCGGACTGATAAGCCCATTCAAAAAAGAACATGTGGCAAAAAGCGCTCAGGTGCCAAGAGGACAACTAGTCACAAGTGAAGCAGGAAACAATGACTATAGAGCACCACCATCATCACCATCTCAAATACCAGAACCATATTATATGCCAACGGAAAGCCCAAGCAGAAGCGCGTATATGGAACAAACACAAACAACAACAGCAACAAGCAATGGCTCAGAACCGTTAATTTGTGAATACTGCGGATCATATATAGATGCAGACAGCGAGTTCTGTAGCGTATGTGGAAATAGAGTGGTCTCAGACAATTGAAAAAGAAAACTAAAAATCCTCACACCGAAAAAAGCAGACAAAAAAAGAGAAATTTATTCCCCAACTACTGTCGAATTAACATTGTCATGGTGCTGGAAATGTTTGAGTATTTTCTTATTTCATCGCTTACTAGTTTATCTAGTGCATTTGCCGACTCTGCTTTTATTTTCATTATGATGTCAAATAGCCCCCACACTAGTGCGATTTCTTCTACTTCATTTATCTTTGCCAATTTTTCGAATAATTCGCTTTCTGAGCCGCCTTTAACATTTATCAATACATAGGCTTCTACCATTTGCTTACACCATTTTACTTGCTCATGCCTTTTTGTTTGTTGTTTCTTGTTTTTTGCTCTTCTTTTTAACTTATTTCTTTCTTTATTTAGATAGTTTTTGGTTCAAATTCTTTTCGTATTAATAAGATTCGATTCTCAATAATAAATTTTTATATGAAAAAATTCCGAGTAACCTTAAAAACTCCCTCTCTTGTGTATTTTACCATGTCTCACGACCAATCCCTCCCCCTTGTCCAGTCCTTATATGGTCTTCGCTTGTATGTTTTCTATACCCGGCAAGATGATCCTAAAAAGAACACTGCTGTCAAATTGCATAAACTCGGTAAGATTACCCTCACGACGCGTTTAAGTGCCGTTCCTAAGAACAGCGTTCTTTTAAATCCTTTTTGTCAGAAAGCGCTCTCTATTGAGGATCTCCCTCTCATTCAAACAAAAGGTCTTGTTGCTTTTGACTGTTCGTGGGCACAAGCGCAACAGTTTTTCGGTCGGCAAGAAGCGGGTTCTTCTCCCCGTCGTCCTCGCTGGCGTTTTGTCCATCGGATTCTCCCTTATCTTATTGCTGCGAATTCCATTAATTATGGCAAACCCTGTAAGCTAAGCACTGCTGAGGCATTGGCTGCTGCTCTTTATATTCTTGGTTTTAAAGAGGCTGCTCGTTTTCTCTTAGACGGTTTCAAATGGGGTGAATCCTTTTTCCAATTGAATGGCGCGCTCCTCGAAGCTTACAGTGCCGCTTCCAGTAGCAAGGAAATTGTTGCCATTCAAAATGCCTATTTGGAAAATCTTTACCAGAAATGATGTTCTTGAGAAAGTATATTAAAGATTAACTCGTTATTAAAATAAACTGGGCTATTGTACAAAGCTCGCAGGAGAAAAATCGAATTTGTTAATTGGTATTGTTGGAAAACCTTCCAGCGGAAAAAGCACCTTTCTAAATGCTGCCTGTTTGACTTCCTCAAAGACAGGTGATTATCCCTTCACTACTATCGAACCTGTTCCTGGCACCGGCTATGTCCGCATTCCCTGTGTTTGCAAGGAGCTGGACGTGACGTGTAACCCTCAAAATTCTCTCTGTCTCAATCGTGTCCGTTTAGTTCCGATCCAAATGTTGGATGTTGCTGGCCTTGTCCCTGATGCCTGGAAAGGGCGTGGTATGGGCAATCAACTCCTGGATGACCTTCGTCGTGCTGATGTATTAATTCATGTTGTGGACTTTTCCGGTTCGCTTGATGCTGATGGCAATCAAATTGAGCGCGGGAGTTACGACCCTGAAAAGGACATTGCCTTTCTCGAAACCGAAGTGGTTAAATGGATGGAACAACTCGTACGGAAGGATTGGCAGAAAATAAGCCGGACAGCCGAGACTGAGCGTATTCCTATTGATAAGCTTTTAAGCGACAAGTTTGCCGGCTTGAAAATCACTCAGCAGCAAATCCGACAGGCTTTGAACAAATCAGGCGTGAATCCCTCTATCCCTACCAAATGGACAGATGATGAGCTCTTTAATTTCTTGAAGATTCTGCGTGAGATAGCTAAACCCATAGTTTATGCTGCCAATAAAATCGACATCCCCGAGGCTGCAAAAAACTATCAACGCCTGAAAGAAAAATATGGCGACGATCTTATCCCCTGTTCTGCTCTTGCAGAATACTTCCTCAGAAAGTTTGCTGAAGAAGGGGTTATTTCTTACACTCCAGGTGATTCGGATTTCACTATTTTGCAACCTGAGAAGCTTGCTGAGAAAGATAAAAAAGCTCTCGAGAAAATTCGCACCAACATTCTCCAAGTTTATGGCTCTACAGGCGTTCAAGCGCTCATAAACCGTGCTGTTTTTGACATCCTGGATGTGATCGCTGTTTATCCTGTGGAGGACCAACATCAATACACCGATCACAATGGGAATATCTTGCCAGATGTTTATTTGGTTCCCCGGGGGACCACAGCCCGCGAATTTGCCGGGATGATTCATCAAGACTTGGCAAACTCTTTTATTAATGCCATTCTTGTTAAAACGCAACGGCGCATTGGTGAGAATTACGAGCTGCAAGATGGTGATGTCATTAAAATTAATGCGGCTGATGCGCATTAAACCAGAAGAGGTGTTTACTTGACGAAAAAAGAAAGCCAATATCCCGCTCTCGAAGAAGAGATGCGCAAAAAGAAGAAAATGATACCTTTGCGTTATCTCGGGGAAGAAAAAGCTAAAGAAATTGAAGTTAAATTAGAAGAGGAAACTAAGGCTGAGCAACAAGCCGGGGTAAAATTTGACCCGTATCGTCTAGCGGGTTATGACCCTACAGTTATCGACTTCTTGCGACGGTGTGAGACTGCAGCACAAGCACATGAGATCATCACGTTCCTCGAGAAAAAAGGAGAGCTTACAACTGAGCAAGCACAAAAACTTCGAGAACAATTAGAAAAAGAAGGACTCCGAAGCTTTGGCCCAAAAAAAGAAGCCGGCTATTATTTTCATGTTATTCATGAAGAATAAGCCTTTTGTGTAAATTCTCATATTTTAATGAATTCCCAGGGCTGCTCTGTTCTTTCTCTGGGTTTTTCAATTATTGTTTCGAGTTGTATGCCGTGGTTTTCAAGCGCAATTCGCCAGTCGCCAAGTTTTCCACCTTGTTTAGCAGCACTTTCAAGTGCAGGCGCGATTTCTTCTCCACTGATCGAAAGTAATGTCTGGATTTGTGCCCATTTTGCACTAGAAACTTCAAACGTCACTCTTGGAACTCGGGAGCTTGCTTTTAGTAAGAATTTTCCACGTGTTAGCATCTCCTGCAAAGAAAGAATGGGCCTGTTTTGGAATGCTGTTCGTGGTTTTGGGATGAAATATCCTGCTGTAAAACGGAAGGTTCGAAGTTTGTTGCCAATACGAGCCATCTGCTCTGCTAAGGTAATAATCGCTTCTACATCGTCTTTTGTTTCTGATGGCAAACCCAAGATGAAATAGGCTTTTAACCTTGTTAACCCTCCCTCTGAAGCTATCTGTGTGGCTTCCAGGATTTCTTCGTTTGTTATCCGCTTACAGATCCTTTTTCTCAGCTCATCGGTTCCTGCTTCGGGTGCTGTTGTAATTGTTCTTTGTTTGCTAGCAACGATACTTTGAACAAGCCGTGCAGTGATTTTGTCAGCTCGGATGGCTGGCAGTGAGAATTTTAAACCATCGTTAATAATGCTTTCACAGAGTGTTTCAAGCTCTTTATAATCTGAGATTCCTGAACCAATCAACGAGGTTTTATCTACTGCACATTCTTTTGTCCCTTGCCGGTAAAGTTCTAGCAGTTTTTGCAAGGAGCGATCCCTTTTTGGTCGTGTTATTTTTCCTGTCAGACAAAATGAACAACTACGATTACAACCTCGCACCACTTCGAGCATAAATGTCTTACCAAAAACGCCGTAAAAATCTTCTCCTGGTTCTACTTGAGGGATAATTTGTTTTATGGGGTAGAAGTAGTCATTCAAGTCACCCTTTGGTGCAAATTTCACTGTTTTCTCCCGTGAAAGTGAGGGCACCCACACCCAATCAAAAGTATCTAAAACGGCCATTCTCTCGGCACGTGTTCGTGGCTCTAAAAGGCCTTGTATTAATAGCTGATCATTTACAGGTTCAAGGTCGCCAATAAAAAATGCATCAATAAAAGGGGCCATTGGTGTTGGATTTGCCTGGCAACAAGGACCTCCTGCTAGGATCAGTGGATGGCGTTCATCCCGATCGGAAGAACGAAGTGGTATTTTGGCTCGCTGGAGGATTTTGAGGATGTTCGTATAATCATCTTCATATTGCATAGTAAAGGCAAGAACATCCATTTCTCGTAAGGGTTGATTAGACTCGAGAGTATACGGTTCTGTCTCTTTATATAGGGGTAAAAATGTCCGCTCACATGCCACCTCCTCATAACTATTCCAAAGCCGGTAAATGAGTTGTAACCCGAGCGAAGCCATTCCTGCCTGATAGGTATTTGGGTAACAAAAAGCTATCTTTAATGCAACCTGTGACAGGTTTTTTCGGATGGTGTTTAATTCTTTTATGTGCTTCTCTCTGCGGGGAACCATCTACCATCAACAAAAGTTATTTTTTCGTCTTCTTCGGCTTCCAAGCACGAGTTTGTAATTGTTGCTCTACAAAAACAAAAGTTTGGGCGGGGACATTTCGAGTAATAATTGCACTTGTTCCAATAGCGGCATTGTTTCCTACAATAACACCCGGCATAAAGTAAACATTTATTGCCGTTTTCACATTGTCGCCTATTATTGCGCCTACTTTTCTTCTACCAGTAGAAAGGACCATGGTTCCAACTTTGCTTTTTACAGTTTGGTTATCTAGCCGCAAATTTCCGGTAATTGTTCCAGCACCAAAATTGCAATTTGCGCCGATAATTGAGTCGCCAACATAGGATAGATGAGCAATATGTGTCCCTTCTTCAACAATCGTGTTTTTTAGTTCACAAGCATTCCCAACTCGCACTTTTCTTCCCAATACGACGCCTTTTCTTAAATAGCAGTTTGGACCAATGTCACAATCTTCACCAATGGTTAATGGTCCTTCTAAATAACTTCCGGCTCTGACTCTCGTTCCTTTTCCAATGGCGACTTTTCCGATGATCGTCACTCCTTTCTCAACCTTTCCCTCAAGTTTTTTCTCGATGTAAGTAATCAAAGTCTGATTTGCATCCAGCAATTCCCAGGGATAATTTATCTGCCAAAACTCTGTTTCCTTTACAACATAGGGTGTTGTTATTTTTGACTCTTTACTAATTTCCTCCCTTACACGCTTAAAAATATCAGATACCGTTTTTGCTCCCATTAAAGCGTAATCTAAATACTGTCGCTCGAGAAAACCAATGCCGGCACTTTCCTCATTGATCTCTTTCTCATTTTGTTTTATCAAGAAAAGTTTTTCAGCCTTTAATCCTGCTTGAAGAAATTCGTGGAAGAACCGTTCAGAAAAGATAACATTCCCATCAATCCAGAGAGAATATTTTGTAAGTTGGTCTTGTAGTGCTGTTATTTCATTATTAGAGAGTCCTTCTGAGCTTTCATATGCGAAAAGAGTAAAATTGCCTATTTTATCGATGGGCTCTGAAATTTCTTGGTAATTGCTCAATTGTTCTCGTAAAGCTGCTAATTCTCCTTTTTCATAGAGCAAAATGAACTTTTCAATGCCTATTTTTGCTGCCATAGAATAAAGCCAATCAATAATTCTTTTTCCGGCAACGAGAAAAAATATGGGGAGTTTGTTTTCAATTAGTGGTGTTAATGTCTGCTTTTTTGCTGAGGAGACAAAAATCACAATCGTTATGTCTGTCAGTTTTTCTTTGAGTTGCACCAATACTATCCATCCTTTATTTCAACTGTTTAATCACTTTCTTTATGACTTGTGAATAATATTCAAGCTGGCTTTCAACGTCTTCTTTTGTAGTTGCTTGTGAAGTGATCCGAATAATTGGCTCAGTGCCACTCGGGCGGATTAATACCCAGCTATCATCTTCAAAAGTAATTCGAAGACCATCAATCTTTAATATTTCTTTGATTTTATTCTTTGTAGAAATAGTTTCATCAATTTTTTGCATAACTTCATTCTTCAGTTCATTATCACATGCAATTATCGTTCTTTGTACCGGAAAATCATGAACCTCATCTACGAGTTTGTAAAGTGGTCCTCGCTCAGCAATCCACGCTAAGATTTTCAACCCTGTCAGGGGTCCATCTGGGCAAAGATGTTGTTTAGGATGGATCCATGCGCCACAAGGTTCGCCACCGAACAGCGCCTTTTCCTTTGCAACCATATTACCAATTGCAACGTCGCCTACTTTTGTCCGCTTCACAATACCTCCGGCTTTTCCTACAAGTCTTTCTATCAACATAGATGCATCAATATGCGTAATGATAAGTCCTTTGTTGTTATTTTGTTCCACAACATATTGAGAATAGAGAGCAATTAACACATCTTGAGGTACATACCTGCCTTTTTCATCAATAGCAACACATCTATCAGCATCCCCGTCATATGCTAAACCAATCACTCGTTCTGATTTACTTTTCGCTCGCTTTTGTACAAGTGAAATCAATTCTGTCAGGTTTTTAGGCACCGGTTCTGAGAGTCTGGCGGAAAAGAAAGGGTCAAAAAGAGCATTAATCATAACTAAATTTAATCCCAATTCATTGTAGGTTTCATTAATCACTTGACAGCCTGCTCCCCCACCGGGGTCGGCAATAACCGCATCGAAATATTTGTCATCAATAGCTCCCCCCGCATCCAGAAGCATTTTGTGGTACAATTCTGCCCCATAGTTTTGGTGATCGTTCCCAATTTTCTCCCAAGAAACAGCTTTTAGCTCTGTAAAATAGGCTTTCTCAATTTTCATTTCATCTTCGGGGGAGAGCCCCATGCCCGTTTTATCAAAAACTTTGATGCCATTGTATTCTGGTGGGTTGTGTGATGCTGTCAACATTACCCCTGCATTCGCCTTCAGTTTGTAGGTATGATACGCAAGAGCTGGGGTTGGTACAATCCCGAGGTGTTCAACAGAGCAACCTCCAGCTAAGAGCCCGGCTGAAATGGCATGTTCAAGTTGAGGACCACTTAACCGTGCGTCTCTCCCAAGAAGCACCTTAGAGTTTTTATCATTACAAAGTGATTCACTAATTGCTAACCCAACTTTCACCACAAATTCGGGCGGAAGGTCTGCAACTTTCCGGCGGATTCCTGACGTACTAAAAAGCTTCATTAGCATTCATTCCTACTACAAAGTCTTTACAATGCAATAACAAAATCATTTGAACTATTCAAAAATTTATCCCTTAGAAAGAAAACGAAAAGAAAAAGAAATATGAAAAGAGGGGGAAGCCCGTTTCTGGGACTCCTGTAGTTCCTTACCTTCTTGATTTAATGAGAGTTGTTAAGACGCAAGTTATTAGATATACAATCCTTAACCTGTTTCAACAAAATATTTGGAAGAACGCATATCAAGAAGATATGGTGCTTTTTTCACGAGGCCCTCTTTCGTTAAACGTTTTAATGCATATCTAACCGTTCGAGGTGCTAGATCGCACTTTTGTATCAAATCCTTTGAAGTCAAAGGACCCTGCTCAGAAAGGAGCGTATAAATCGCTCGAGCAGAGGGGGGGAGTTGTTCCGCAACAGTCAACATTTTAATAGTCATCTCCAGACAAAAGAACCTTTATTTTAATATAAAAGAGCTCTGAAAAATTCCCCCCGCTATTCTAGTAAAAGTGTGCTATATTCTAGTAACTTTTTCCGCCGTTTTTTCCTAATGGGTGATTGAACTTTCCGTTTTTTTTCGGAATTTTTTGAGTTTCCTTTAATTAAAAGTAGGTTCTTGACCTTTTGCAAGTAATAGCTACTCGAAGGGCTATAATATGTATAGTGCTTTAAATTATTAATTACAAAGAAATGGAAAATTAACTATTTAAACCCCCAGTGCCATCTTGTTGATTTGTTCTCTTTTTTTCTTTTACTTTGGAGAGAGAGCTAAAGGGCGAGGGCTTTTGTCAGAAGAGTGGTTTCGTTGTACCCTCTTCTTGTATTAATTAAAGATTAGAATAGGTTTATAATCCCGTCAAATTCTTTACTAGTTGAAACAGAAAATGGATCTCAAAGATCAACCTTCTATCAGAGAAAGTTTGGCTTTTAAAGAATATGAGAAGGGTTATAATAAAAAATTACGCCCGCCATGGCTGACTATTAGCCTTTCAGGGATTGCCGTAGCTATTGCCTATGTTCTCACAGAATTTTTTGCGACCTATATTTTAGAAAACCCTTATGCTTTAAATTTCGTTCTCGCTCTTTATGGCATTCCCGCCGGCTTTATTTGCGCGTGGAAAAATCAGAATTATACGATTTTAACTTCTCTCCAATATTCCACCTATTCTGCGCTTATTTCTGTTGGCTCTTATGGGTTTATTGCCCTTTTGACTCTCATCTTCACTAAGAGTCATTCTTTTGGCTTGATCTTTGGTTTTGTTGAGCTTCTTATTGCGCTGCTTATTATTGCTGTCTTTTCTATTTGCGTGACTTTTGCCATTGGTGCAGCTATAGGAACTATTGTTCATGCAAATGTTGTTGCCAAACGCTCACGGTCATAATCCCATCAGCGATACAATTAAGAATAATTATAACCTTTGATTGTGTATTAAATGACATTTATCTTTCGAAATTTGGAAGTGAAGTTATGACCCCTAAGAAGAAAAAGACAAAATCGCAAAGTAAAACCCATCGTAAACGCTATGGGACATTATTCAATGTTGGTCAAGTGCTTATCATTCTCGGTGCGGTGCTAATCATTGTCTCAGCTATAGTTGGTATTGTCCAATATTTGGAGGTTGGCGCTCCCGAGGGAACCTGGCAATCCTATACTTTTGGTTTTGTTAACATCTGGCTTGCCGCTGTCGTCGCAATCATTGTGGCAGTAATTGTCATCTGGTTGGCGGTTGATCGTAGGATCTATTATCGAATGAATCTCTATCTTTATGCGATCATTATAATTATTATTGCTCTCTTGGCAGGGAATCTCGGTTCACTTGTGGTCATTCTTGGTGCGCTTATCATAATTTTCTACCGGCTTTCAAAAAGTTAGTTGTCAGCTATAAAAGCAACAGGCGAAGCACCATGACATATTTGCCTTCCAAGAAATCATTGAAGCAAAGGAAAGTCTCTAAAGAGGTAAAAGAAGTTCTAAATTCCATTATAGCAGATCTTTCTGTACTTATCCATCGAAAAAGCAGTTCTACCCCACTCCCCTTTGAGAATATCACTGCTGCAATGAAAACTATGGAAACAAAGATTGCGGCTGTCAGCATTAGCTTGCCAGAAATTGCCACTTGCTGGGAAGAAACGAAGGTAAGAGAGGCTTTTCACAAGATCACTAGACGAAGAAAACGAACGATTAATAGTTTAATCATTGTTTTTTCTTCTCTCTCTTTCCTGTTCTTAGCTGGTAGTGTGGCAGCGATTATTTTGCTCGATCATTGGTCTAAGTATTTACTTCTTTTAACTGTTGTACTTCTCTTAATTATTGTCTCATCTAATTTCAAGAAAATCATTCTTCAACCGTTAACTCGACGTCAAGAAACAACTTTACAAGCACACTTCAGCGAAGAATGTAAAATTCTCAATGAGTTCATTGATTATTTGAATACCCTCCGTCGCAGGCTCTAACTTATTTTTAAAGCCATGCTTTTAGCCTCTATCGAAAGTTTTTTCCTTTAAAATGAGCAATTATTTACCGTAGAAAGATATTTACAAAAGATTCTACCGATTAGTGAGGTCTCCTCATAGATGGTTTCCGTCGGAACGATTAAAGTCAGATGTGACGCATGCTTAGAAGTCATTAAAGGAAAATACATCCATTTTTCAGATGGCTCTATTTTTTGTTATGAATGTTATCAATCGCTTCCAAAGTGCAGGAGCTGTCACAAACCCATCATTGGAGGAGAAAATGAAGCAATTGATGGGTTATGTGTTCTTTGTTACCGACGAGCACCAAAATGTGACATCTGCGGGAAAGCCATCATTGGAAGTTATACACGGTTTATCGATAAAAGCATTGCTTGTGACGACTGTATGAAAAAATATCAGAAATGTGAACGTTGTGGCAAGCCGGTTGTCCGTTACACAAAAGTTCGGGGAAAAATTCTATGTAAGTATTGCTTAAAAACCACTCCTCGTTGTGCTGTCTGTAACAATCCAATAATTGGCACATATTGGCATTTTGGCGAAGAGAAAGTTTGTGATCATTGCTACAGAGTCTATGAGCGATGTGATATGTGTGGCATGCCAAGCCAATTTTTATTCACCGTTTACGAAAAAAAGATCTGTTATGCGTGTCTTGAGCATGCTCGTCGTTGCTCTGCTTGTGGGCTGCCAATTGTGGGAAGATACTATTCCTATAAGAACCAAGAAGGCATTTTCTGCGAACACTGTGAGCATCTTGCACCACACTGCGATTCCTGTGGGTGTCCGGTAAAAGAGCAGTATTATGAACTTTCTGACGGCCGGAAAATCTGCCTGGCCTGTCAGAAAACAGCAATCACTACAGAAGAAGAATTGCAAAAGGTGATTGCTCTTGCACAAAAAGGATTGAAAAAATTGGGCATAGAAATAACTATTTCAATCAATTATCGATTAATTTCGAAGAAATTGCTAGATAGACGAATAGCACAAGCTGGAGTAGCAATTACAGCAGGCAAGAATCTCGGCCTTTTCCAAAGGAAAGACGATAAAGTGAATATTTATATTCAATCGCATTTGCCCATTCAAATGGCTCTTGGGACAGTTTCTCATGAGCTTGCTCACGTATGGCAATCAGAAAACCTCATCAACCAAAATCAACCAATCCACCTCCGGGAAGGGTTCTGCGAATGGGTTTCTTATAAGGTTTTGAAAATGCATGGTTATCATGGACAGGCGGACCTCATTCTCTCTCGAGAGGATCTTTACGGGCTTGGCTTCCAGAAATACTTGGGTTATGAGAAGAAATTTGGTGTGAAAGCAGTCCTTGATTGGGCAAAGGTTGCAAAATAATTTCAAAGAAGCAATTGCAAGAGTCAGCTCATTTTTACTCCTTTCATTTCAAGCTTCTTAAAAGCCTCTACCTTTAAATAATGAGTAAGAAATAAGATTTGGTATGAATAAAGATGATTATCTTGATAATTTATTAAGTGTACCGCGTCTTTTCCGATTAATTGTTTCTAAGAAAGGTGATATGGTTGCCTTCTCGTGGAAAAACATTCATCCAAATGTGGATGTTTTTTATATTGACCTCTCTGCTCCAAAACCAACGCCAATAGCATTGACAAAAACAGCAGAAACAACCATCGCTCTCGATTTCTTCCCAAAAAGCAAGGCGGTATTGGTCTCTGAAGATAAAAGCCGAAATGAACGGCATCGTTTATTCAAAGTAAATTTAGCTGACCCTTTGACTATGTATCCACTTACAGAAGAGAACCCACCCTATTTCATTCGCTATGGCGACATTCATCCATCTGAGAACTGGCTCTTTTATGGAGCAAATTATGACTTTTCACAAAAGAAGGAGCTGGAGCCGACTTGGATATATGCCCATAACCTCGAAACAGAGGAGCGTATACCTTTAGCGCAACCAACAAAGCCGGCATGGACCTATCCCACATTGAATAACCCGGGTACTCACTTGCTCTATAGTCGGAAAGAATATCACCCGAAAGGAAATCAAATCTGGTTGGTAGATTGTGAGGGGAAAGATGACCATGAAATTCTAAACTTTGCCCCTCAAGCACGAATAACCGCTACCTGGCTTCCAGATGGAAAGACCATTGCATTTATGACCGATTACAAGGATAACAAAAAGCAAACTTATTATTCTGTTGGAATTTATACAGTAGCTTCAGGGGAAATTGAGTGGATTTATGACGACCCAACGAGTTCTATTGAGGATTTATCATCACCAAAGATTGGCAATTACCTCCTTATCCATGAAGCCGAGAAAGCAAAAATAAAGACAACGATTTTTAATGTTTCAACTCGAGAAAAAACCGTTCTTCCCCGTATTAAAGGGAATCTTCATCTCATTAGTCCTGCATTTGATGGTGAATGGTTGGGTATCTATTATTCGTCAACACAACCAAGCGATTTGGTGAAATTTCCCTTAGAAGCTGTTCCAGCATTAGAGTTCAAAACAATTACAGATGTTTGGAGCAAAGCAAAACTAACACCGGAGGATTTCACGCCTGCAGAAGATTTCGAGTGGAAAGGAAAAGATGGCTTACCTCTTCATGGATGGCTTTACAAACCAAAGCATCCCACTGGGAAATGCATTGTTTATATTCATGGTGGCCCGACAGCACATATAGAAGACGAAATTATTGCTCAAGTGCAATATTATGCCCATCGTGGCTTTCTCGTTTTTGCACCAAACTATCGTGGAAGCACTGGTTATGGGTATGAATTTGAAGACGCCATACGTGTCCATGGCTGGGGTTCCGATGAGCAAGATGATATTTTCGAAGGGATTAAAGCTCTCATCGACCAGAAGCTTGTTTCTAAAGGTAAAGTTGGTGTCACCGGCACAAGTTATGGAGGTTATAGTAGCTGGTTTGCTATCACAAAAGCGCCTACCGACCTTGTTGCTGCTGCCGTGCCAATTTGTGGTATGACTGACCTGGTGGTAGATTACGAAACGACACGCCCTGATCTGCGTCCCTATTCAGAACAAATGCTCGGGGGAACACCGGAAGAAGTTCCGGAAAGATATTTCGAACGTTCGCCCATAAATTTTGTACAGAATATCCGAGGAGCGCTTCTTATCGTTCAAGGGGCACAAGACCCAAATGTCACCCCAAAAAATGTTGACGCTGTGCGAAAACGACTTGACGAATATTCCATCGATTATGAATTGCTCATTTTCGAAAATGAAGGCCATGGGATAATTAAAACTGAAAACCAAAAAGTTCTCTACCAACGTATTGCTGACTTTTTTGAGAAAGTACTTTAATATACAAATCGTTTTAAACTACCTGTATTCTTTCTCCTCTTTTTTTCCTTTTTCGAGTAATAAAGGCTTTAACATCATTTCTAACAAATGCAAGTAGTCCTATTGTGAGAGCAACCATAAAAAGGTAAAATGGAACCGCCCATCTATCCATAATAAGAAGCCAAAAGTTAAACCAGAGGAAGAGTGCCCCACCTGCCAAAAGGCTAAAGGCTACCCATTTCTCACTCGAGAAGAAATACGTAAAGGTTCCAAGAAGGGCAACTAAGATCATTGGAACATAATAAGCTGTATAGAATTTATACACCCCTCGAGGCATAAAAATATGTGTAACAATTGTATACATTGCAATCCATTCAAAAAATTCAATGTTGTCCATTTTATCTTGATAGGAGCGCCATAGCATGCCAACAGCAATCACTGAAGCCGAAGCAATCATCCAGAGCATAGAATAATTCCCAAATGCTGCGATTCCTACAAATACTTGAGGGAAGCCGAGTTCCTCGAGTGACTTTGCAAATGAAACACAATCATTAGTAGCTGGATGAACTGCCGTAAAGCGTAACTCAAGTTTTCTTCCCGGGAAAAGCATATGCCGTCCATATTCGACAGGGTCAATAAAGATATATGGAATAGATAACAAGAGTCCAACACCTACGAACAGCATAGCATTCATTATGCTCTCAATAACTGTCTCGCGGATAGTTTTATTTCGTACTTTTTCACCCACCATGGCCATAAACAATGGATAAGCAAAGAAAAGAGCATTTTGCTTGGTCATTGTTGCTATTGCTAGCCAAAAGAATGCTTGCCACCATTTCTTTTTCATTGCAAAATAGAATGCTATTATCGTTAGGAGAGTCACGGGCCCAGGATTTAGCCAATAGATTCCATCGTAAATCACATTGATCGGTGCAATTGCCATCAATACTCCACCAAAGACAGCAACAACCCGCGATGTTTTTGTCTTATTTATCTCTCGTAGAATCAGATAGACTACACCTGCAACAGCAGCATCAGTAAAGATCATCGGAAAAGCCATCCATAGGTTATTCATACCCGGACGCCATAGGAATATGAGAAAGTACAAAAAGACCGGAGGGTAGGAGTAATAGTCATAGACATTTATAGGGTCTGCCCACTCGTAGGGGTACCAATTATTCTCATACCACCCTTTGATCCAACTGAAATAATAATAATTAAAATCTGCAAAACCGCGAAATTCTATGTCATTAATATTGAATGGTAACCAATGATTCCAGATAATGTCGCTGCCAATATTAAGGCCATACTTCACTCGATAATCATATGCGAGAATTAATCTAACAAAAAGGGCACAGCTAATCAAAACTAAAACAATGGCAGTCTCGAATGAAAATTCTTTCCAATCCTTTTCTCGTAGCCGTTGAATGCTTTTGGAGAACGTTTTATGAATGAATAATTGAAAATCCCGTGCAACGCGAGGGTCACTTTCACTTTCTATCTCGTTGCTAGCATTCATTGGTTCTGTAGATTTATAGGTCGGCACGTTTTTTACTCCTCAAATACTTACAACACAATCGCAATTCTCCCTATTAACTTTTTTCAAGAGCAGCTATTTTTTCCCAGCAAATTTTTATTGCTTGTTCTTACGCAAAAATTTAAAGAGGAATTGCCAGAGATAAATATAAATAAATCGAGGGTGCCTGCGCAATGAGTTCGATGACCACTGTGGATGAAGTAGCAAAGACGCCAGAATCAACAGAAACGATTTTTGACGGCATTTTATTTTCTTTCAATGATGAAACCGGTCCTGTATTGAGTGTAAATTACAGCCCTCTGAATGAACGCCAAGCAATAGCAACAATCATTCAAGGGATTACTGCTGTGGGTATGACACCTGAAGTTGAGCGGGAGCTCTTCGGTCCGATTCCTGTGCCATACAATCAAGAATATCGTGCCCTTGTGTATGTTTTCCGTGTGGAGTCTTCAGCCTTCATAGAAGGGCGGTTTTGCTCGCTCTTTTTAATCTTTAAGAAGGAAATGATAAGATTCATCGCAAATGTTTATGCAATGATAAAATCACTCCTTAATGTTTACCATGACACTTATCTAATTAATGATACCTCTCTGCGAGAGGAAACCGTCGTGGAAATTTATCGCAATTTAATTGCGAATCTAAAATTCAAACACCATATCCGGACCTTTCGAATCAACAATGGGATAACCATCGAGTTTGAAGAACAAACAATAATGTTCGGTAATGAATTAACTGTCTTAGTCGATGAAAAAGCAAAGATGATTTACACTTATGCTCCCAGGAATCTTCCAAAAGAAACTCGGGCGAAAGCGTTGAAAACAATTCAAACCCTAAACAAATATGAGTATCAAAACCAATTTACCATCAAAACTCTTTCGAGTAAGAAAGCCTTTGTAGACCTTTTGAAACGCAACAAAATCCAAATTGTGGGCTGAGTTTTTAGCTCTTTTTAAACAAAACCCTGTAAGACTAGGCTCAAAGGAGTCTAGTTGATCAGTAGATGAACACCGAGTTGCGTTTACAAGTTTTAAACAATTCCGCATTTCCTGCGCTTTCTATAGCTGATTTAACTTTCTTTGCCCCGCCACAAAGAGCAAACCCATCGATCTTGGCAATGAATACTGTTCTTTCCAAGCTGAAAAAAAAGCAAGCAAGCGCCTCTAACAGGGTTCTTATTATTGTTCCTGGATATTCCGTATCCACACCCCCAAAGATAGGTGATCATAGATTTTATATTAATAAATTAAAATTTCATCAAAAAACAAATCCGAAAGGTTATCGAAAAATTTTCCTCTTCGATATCTATTCGAAAAAAGACGGACGTTGCAATTTCCAATATGATATTCCTGCCCTTGCAGAGATACTTTATCATACATTAACCGCTTCTAATAGTGACTGGGAAATTTCTGAGGACAAAACGATTGATTTCATTGGCGCAAGTATGGGAGGCTTAATTGTTCGTGAGCTTCTTCGCCGGCATCTTCGGGGGGCAAATCTCTTGGAAAATAGTAAGGGCCGCAGCTTAAAAATTGGCACTATTGTTCTAATTGGTACGCCAAATCGTGGCAGTAAAATTGTTGATTATTTACAAGCGCCATTTTTGCAATTTTTTTTGAAAATTCGTTACGGGAAAAACCATTTTGCAAAAAGCGAACAATTTCGCCAGATTGCAGTTGGAAATACAAATATTTTTGGCCCCCTCTTAGGTAAGTTTTTCAAAAAGAAAACACCGAACAACGACTTTCTATTGACATTAAATGGCTCTATACAAACACCTGGTACAATACGCTGGATAACAATTCGTGGCACTAAAAGGAAATGGTACGCGCCCTTTCTTTTTGGGAATGAATTGAACGATGGTGTAATCGCTGCCAACAGTGTTCCTCTATGTGGTGCTGAAAATATTGCTGATTATAACCTCCCATTTAATATTGCTTGGGATCATCGTGATTTATATGAAGATGAGGGATTCTGTAACTTCTTGTATGGTCTACTTATCCTACAATTAAGCTTAGTAGACTACCTGGAAATTAGTAACTTAATTATTACTAGCTCTCAAAGCCTTCCAAAAAGGGCTTTTCTTATACAAAAACAGCGTCAACCAGCAAATTCCCTCATCAATTTAATGCTCCTATCTAAAAAGAAACAAAAGGACAGCTTTAAATGCCAAACTTTGAATTAAATTGTAGAACTAGTAAAAATCAGAACTAAAAAACTCTCTCGGAATAAGAAAAATGGCTTCAGAAGCAAAGAAAAAATTAGAAGCAAAATCTCTTTCAACCAGTAATCGCCCTTTAGTAAAACATTTTTGTAGTGATTGTATGTATACTTGGTGTTCTTTGCGAGGAAAAATTGTTTATTGCACCCAAAAGTATCGAGGTGTGCAAGGTCTTAGCCTTGTATGTCAAAAAAGCGCCTTTTAAAAGCTCCCGCTCTTTTTCAAGAAACGTACTATTCCAATAGTCTCGTAATGTTAGGAATTTAAAAGAGCAGCAAACAATCTTTATACTTCAGAGAAACTCGTAGAGTTGGTGTTAGCTTGGCAATTTTAGATGATCCTCGTAAAAAAAATCTCTCTCCAGAAAAACCCATAACACTGAAAAAAACAACCTCTTCTTTTTGTTTGGATTGTGTTATAGATTGGTGTAAAATTCGAAATAAAGTAACGTATTGCTCGCAAAAATACAAAGGGATAAGATGCTATAGCTGTTCAGATACAAAATGTACGATAAAAAAGCGAGCCGGAGCCTAACTCATTTTTCTCTCCTTTTTTTTCGTCCTATCAAAAATCAACCATTTTTATGCCGCATCAAGCAAGCTTTGGAACATGTCTTCTTCGGAAGATTCTAATGTTTCTTTTATCTCGAAATCCGTCCCCAAAATCTCTTTTATTTTAGTCAGGACTTTCTCGGGGCAATTTCCTTCCTCTATTTTAGCTGCAGTACTGTTCACTACCAATTGTAAGCCTTTTAGATCGACGAATTTAATGCGGACAATATCTTTTGCTTCGACTTCCATTCCTTGGATGGTAAAACCGGCGTTTGTAAGTTTCTGTGTTAAAGTCAGGAGTTTTTCTTTCATTTTTTCACCCTTGTTATTCTCTACTTAATCCTTTTTCTTGTAAGAATTTCTTGTTAGTGTTTTTTTCAGAGTGTTTTTTCTGTTGAGAAATATCTTTCTACGTATAAAAACTACTCTAAAGGAGCAGTGTTATAAGTTATTAATTCTTTCTGGTAAAAACTTCCTCATTCATACCAAACTTATTTGCCTAATATAAAGTTGTTGATTCAGCTTTTTTCTTAGAAGTTAGAGCCGGTTGAGATTGATTACTGCTCGAAAATGAGTGTTTTAACAACAACAGGAACGACTTGTTTGTCCGCCATAGGTTCGCCGATATCTATGTAATCCCCTTCTCTAAGGGCCAGCTCATCTATGGAGATGATGTTGTTTTTAAGTTCGGTTTCCCGCCGCATGACATTTCCGACGCTGTTTCCAATATCATCATTAAATACCAAGATGAGGGGTATTTTTGAGTGGAGTAAATTGGGCACAGCAGAAACGATCCCTTGGGCAAACGTTTTCAAGCGTTCATATGATAGCCCAATTGTTTTGTGGAAAGCCAATGCAACTGGCGCTTCTCCATTAGGGATATCAATTCTTTTGAAGGCTAATTCTACGGCTTCTTTTATCTCTTCCTTTGTAGGTTTTTCCTGGGGTAAATAGGGTACAACAACAGGAATATTGCGAATTGGAAATACATTGTCATCTGTGACAAGTGTTGTTGCGCCACTAACCTGTAGTGAATATTGCCCTGCACCTATCACTGTTGCGCGAATAAGTTCTGAAGGTTCGATCAGTGCTAATTTGAGATTTTGTATTTGTTTTTTGATTTCCTTTGCCACATCTAACCCAATATCATTGAAGGTTTGGGTGGTTTTTCCATAGAGATACTCAGCTACCCCACCAGAAAATGAATAGTAATCAACCTTCCCATCAAAAGTGATTAATGGTGTCATCATCAAATTTGCCGTTGTGTGTGAAATTTTTACCTTTTTTGTAATAACCTCTAATAATGCTTCCACAAGCCGCTGAACAATCTTTTGCTTGTCTTCAGTAACAAGTGGCTTTCCGATCTCGAGTTCCACTCCCACATCCCTTGCGGTGATTTCTGCTGCTTTTTCATATTTCACGAGAATATTCTTTTTCCCTTCTGTGACTAAAAGCCTACCTCCAACATTAATACAGGCAGTGTCAATAATTTCGCCTTTCGGAGAAATGACAGCAATATTTGAGGTTCCTCCACCAATATCAATGTTCATAATTGTTTTTTGTAGTTGTTTAGCTTTTGCAACTGCACCGCTTCCCATTGCAGCTATAACTGACTCGAAGTTGGGACCTGCAGTCGCGGCGACAAACTTCCCGGCTTCCACGGCAAGCATACTAACAATTTTTTCTGCATTTTTCTTTTTTGCCGTTTCCCCGGTGACAATTACTGCTCCTGTATCTATTTCTTCTTTCTTAATTTTTGCTTCCTGGAAATCTCGATGTAAAATCTCTGACAGCTTCTCAAAGTTAATTGTCTCTTGATCAATTAATGGTGTCAGGTGAATCTTGCCACGATAAAGGATCTCACGATTTGTTATCTCGAATTTCTTTGAGCTTCGACTCATCTGTTTTACAAGATGTAGTCTTGAAAAGACCATGTGAGAAGTTGTTGTTCCGACATCTATGCCAACAGAAGTAATAAACAATTCTTGAATGCTCATAGTCCGTTTAATACTTAAAATTCCTTTTATCTATTGTGGAATGTTTGATTTTCGCCAAAAAAGAAAAGATTAGCTTGAAAGACTGGCGGCAAGTTCATTGATGTCTTTCAGTCCTTGTAATTCTGCTATTTTTTCAAGTGTCGCAGCAATTTGCTCTTTCACTTCTGCTTCTTCTTCCTCTTTATTCAAAACCTCGAAAAGAATCTTTATTGCTTTTTTTGTCTTAGGTTCTAACTGTCGAAGAGCAAGGGCGGCTGTTTTTCTTACATGGCAGCTGGGATCTTGTTGCAAGGTATGCAGGAAGACATTTGTAGCTCGTTTAACTTTCATAAAAACCAAGGCTAAACAAGCCCAATAACGAACTGATTCATCTTCATCATTTTCTAAGAGAGTTACTAAGGTGTCGGCTGCTCTTTTATCGCCAATTTCACCTAAGGCATAAGTTGCTGCTCGCCGGTTCTCAACATTTTGACTTTTTTGAGCAAATTCTAAGAGCGATTCAACTGCTTCTTTTGCTTTTAATCTCCCAAGAGCTTTTGCAGAGATTGCTGCCATTCCCAACCCGATGTCATTTTGAAATGCATGCAATAAGGCGGGGATTGCACGTTCATCTCCTATCACTCCAAGCGCTTCCGCAGCGGCTCCTCGAACCCAATCTTCTTTGTCCTTTTTTAAAGCTTCAAGAAGTGCATCAACAGCAGAATTCTCCCCGATCATTCCTAATGCTTTGGCACAATTTTCTCGGATCTCTCCATCAGGACTTTGGAGTAAGAGTTCAGTTAGCGGTTTTACTGCTTCCTCGCTTTTCATTTCACCCAAAGCGATTATAATTTCTACAAGGATGGAGGGGTCCTTGAAAAAACTCAAGGATTCGAGAAGGGTCTTAATTACATCTGGTTCCGGAAAGGCTCCAAGTGCTTTTGCAGCAGTTTTTCGAAGAACAGTTAAATGATCTTTTAGGAGGATTTTCTTTAAGAGAGGAATGCTTTCTTTAACTCGGTTTTTTCCGAGGAACTTTACAGCTTCTCTTCGAATTTTCCATTCGCTGTCATTTTCAGCAATATCCATGAGAATCTCTCGAGTAACTTTTTTCGCACGATTGAACTTTTTTTGGAGCTCTTCGTCTTTCTTATTAAACAGTAAAACTCTAATTTCATCTTGTTTTGACACGCAATGTTCCTCCGAAACTTTCTGACCTTTTTTTTCAATTTTCTTACGAGTAAACGCTGGAAAAAGCTTTTACGGGGAGATATGATTGAATTATACTTTTTGGGATAACAAAGAATTACCTATTTTTCATTTTTTCGATATAAGGGGAAAAAAAGCTTTAATTAATATTGACCAGAGGGCTTAAAAAAGGGCAATTGAAAAGTTCCTTTTGGTGAAAACGACTTTTGGTTGTTAATATTTTTGGGAATGAAGCTGGTGCAAAAATGGCTTCAGAACATAATGCTATCGCGATTATTGTGGATGTTTTACGTGCAAGTACTACTATCCCCACAGCAATGGCAAATGGCCTTGAGGAGATTTGTGTTGTCCAAGAAGTGGCAGATTGTTTTCAAGCGCAAAAAGAAATAGGCGCATTTATTATGGGCGAGCGCGAGTGTGTAAAATTACCGGAATTCTTATACGGCAATAGCCCTGTAGAAATGGCTGCCGTTGCAAATAGCTGCCCTACAAAAAAGGCGATATTCACTTCTTCGACGGGGGCAAAAAGAGTTATAGAAGCATGTGAAGCGTCATATCTACTTATAGGTTCCATTATTAATGCCAAAGCAGTCGCTGAAAAAACACTCACTCTCTGGGAAAAGGAAGTCAAACCCATTGTAATTATCCCTGCTTTTACCGAAGGGCCAATTACCAAAGAACAGATGGGAACAGAGGATCAAATTGGGAGTGTTTTGATTGCTCGCGAGTGTCTGAAATCCGGCATACAACTTTCACAGGATATTCTTCATGAAATTCATGTGCTGGAACGATTCTTACAAGAACAAACAATCGAAGAGTTGTTGAGGAAAACAGCTCATGGCAAAAAACTGTTAGAGTTAAACTTTGTAAAGGATATCACTTTTAGTAGTAATTTGAATAGCTGTGAAGTGGTGCCAATTGCCACAAAGGAAACAATAAGAAAACTCCAAACTAATGCAAAGATGGTTTGTTTTAGAAAATAAAAGAAAAAAAGAGCAAAGAGGAAGTTCATCTCTTCAGCTTTGGATCAAGCGCATCTCGGAGTGCATCACCAAGTAGATTAAAGCCCAGCATGGTGAGGAAAATCATCATCGCCGGGAATGTTGGCATCCACCAATAAGTGAGAAGGTTATCGCGGTGGTAAGCTAAATCATCACCCCAACTAACGGCTGTGGGATCCCCGAAACCGAAGAATGCCAGTCCAGCAATGCTCATAATTGTTCCGGCAATGCCTAAAGTAGTTATAATAATAATTGGCGACATGGCATTTGGGATAATATGCTTGAAAATGATACGCTTATCATCTGCACCAAGAGCATGCTCTGCCATGATGAATTCTCTAGCCTTCAAGCTAAGAACAGTACTCCGCACAATAATACTCGTTCCGCCCCAGCTGATCAATGAGAGGATCGTGAGGACGATGATATAATACCCACCATCGAAATTGAAAATCTTGATCTCACGGAAGAGTGCAACTGCAAAAATGAATAAAATGAAATCAGGGAGACCAATAATGACCTCATTTATACGTTGAATAATATCATCAAAAAGCCCGCCATAATAACCCGAAACGGCTCCGACAATCATCCCTATAACACTTGTAGCCATTTGGCCCGCAAGGCCCAAGGCAAGAGAGAGGGGTGTACCAAAAATTGTCCGGGAAAAAATGTCATACCCTCTGGTGTCGGTTCCAAATGGATATTTTGCACATGGAGGGATTGATTGCTCGCCTGGCAGGATGTATTGTGGATGTGCAATTAATCGAATATATTTCTCGGTACCGGGGATCCACAATTCAATGAAGTAATTGTTCTGATCCCAAGGATCTGCAGTTGGATTCCCCAACCCAAACAGATTGTCGTATTGTTGAATAAGGAAGGCCGCAATGCCAAGTGCGAGAAGAAAGATAACAATACCAAAACCAAACATACCCAATTGATCCCGACGCATGCGGCGGAAAGTAATCGACCATAAACTAGACCCTTCAACTAATCGTAATGTTTCCAAAATGTTTTCTTCGCGTTTATTATAGACTTTTATTTGCTCATCCTTTGATTTATCTACAGTTGAAGTCATAAATTATACCCACACTTATAATTCTGCTATTATTTTTCTAAGAAAGTTCAGCAATGAAAGAAAAATAAATAAAAGGGCTCTAAAAATATGTCGCTCTATATGACTATTAACAAGATATTTAAAGTAAAAAGGTAAATGCATAAATTAGGAGGAAAATATGGTATGCCAGAGTACTTTGACTTTTTTTATGTGAGGGCAGTTGGGAATGGTTCATTATATATAGGGCCAAACTACCGAACATTGGAAGAAGAAGACGAACGACTCGAGGTGATCACTCTGGCGCATAAAGCACTAAAAGAAGCTGCTGTTGACGTCTCTCGAATATTGCGAGATGAATATTATCAGGAGCTGGGCTTTTTTATTAACAACAAGCTGAAACGAGCACTAGAAATATTACACGAAATCGATAATGCTTATTAAAAGCGACAAGTGAAAGCAAGGACTGAAGAAGCAACTGCCATCAATAAAACGATCTTAAACAAGCAAAGCAAGAAGAAAGGTGGCGCCGCGTACAGGATTTGAACCTGTGACCGCTCGGTTAACAGCCGAGAGCTCTACCAGTGCTCGCGAAGTACACGAATGTAAGCATCGCCCTGAGCTAACGCGGCTTATTTTTCTCATTGTTTGGCTCTTATGCTTGCCGTTCAATTCCTTTTATTTTATTTTTTAATCTTTTTGGTTATTTTGTTGATTGTTTTCTTATAATCTTTTTGTTTTTATCTTTTCCTTCTTTTTTCTGACAAAAACCACTTTTTTACGTAAAAAGTGGCAACTTTAATATTTTGTCTCTTACAAAGAAATGATTACCCCCTATGAGATTAGGGGTATTCCTAACTATTACTAACAATATGGAGTTATTATAACAATGGTTAAGTTAGAAAAGATTGGGTTCATCGCCGTATTGGTTGGTGGGCTCTTAGGTATTGTTGTTGGTATTTTGAGCTTCACTCCTCTTACCACTTTTGCTGCTTGGTATCTCGGTGGCAATGGTTTGTTGGGGTGGCTTGTTGGTTCCGCCAGTATTGTCTGGCCAATTCTTTTATTGGTTTTCAGTGCACTGGCTCTTATTATTGGTATTCTTAAGGCATTCTTTGATGTTCTCGAATTCAATCTCCTTCTTTGGGGAATTTTCATCGTCCTTCTTGGTGCCTTAATATGGGGCATTCCCGGCTGGCTTGTCCTCCTCGGCGGAATCTTTGTCATCATCGGAAAATTTGTGGAATAAAAAGAAATCAGCTTCTTTGATTTCTTTTCTCCTTTTTTCTTTTTTTGTCCGGCGTTCTTGCAGCGTTTTTGGTTCTTTTTCTTTTTCAGGTGCGTTTTTTGCCTTTATAAAAAACTTTTATTTGGGAAAACAAGTCTATTATATTACGTGGATGTTAGAAGACCTTTCTAATACTCTTACGAAGATTCCTCTGCAGGATTATCTGCTCTTTATGGCGGATAATTTTGTCATAAGACTTTAAAGTCTTTAACACCACAATATTAGTATAGATTTCATATTAGGTGAGTGTTATAGTAAAAAAATAGTCGGAGTGTATAATCGTTGTCTGCTAGGGTACCCTTAAAAGAAATTTCACTCGTATGCAAAGGTTGCAATAAAAGCATTACTATTCCTATTTATGTTGACGATCTCAAGACCCAGGTGGGCGGCTTATGGCAAGTGTCTTATTTGCACGATGATCACGTCATTACCTTACTTTTAGATAAAAATCTCGCTTTACGGCAACATCGTGCTTCTACCATTGCGCGGACGAGTCGCGAAGAGGTTGCAGCTCGTTCTGTTGCTGCTACCACCCCTCAAGCATCCGGTATGGCAAGTGCCGCAATGCCTTCTGCTGCAACTCGTCCTGAAGCCCGTGCAAGCATTACCTTGATGCTCAAAACTTTTGGCAACAACCTTGAATATGTTATGAAGCCTGTAATGACCGGTAAAACAGTTGTTGTGACCGGCGAATTGGCTCTCATGGAAATTGCCATTGCCACACTTAAATTGTTTGTTCATAAGAAAGACTTGCGAATCACGTGGTACACTGAAACGTTTGTTGACCCAAGAGATTATGACATAATTGGCATTGCTCCTAACTTAAAGGATTACTATGAAACAGAAGTTATTCTTGATATTGACAATCGAAAAGTCATCAATGGTGAAGAGTGTGACTACTGCCGCAAAGTACTTAAAGGTCTTGAAAAGATGAACGAAACGAAAGCCGCAGCGGAATTAAAGGACCGCATACGAAATGTTTATAGAAGTCTTTTATGGATGCATCAAATTTAATTTCCTTATTTGATGTTTTCCTTTTCCTCATTTTTATTTTTCAGTTTTTTTGAGTGGTTAAGCTATTACTTTAAAAGGCAGCGGTTTTTATCCTTTCGCAGCAAACTAAATACTTCGGTAGAATTAAAGAAAGATTTTATTAATTATTATCTTCACATTTTGTAAAGTTTGTTAGTTGAAGTGAGCAATTATGGGAATGGAATTACAAGCGAAAAAAATTGATCTTGTGGTTATGACAGGTTCCGTTCCCTTTATCACGGCGGGTCTTTTTCAGGAGGATCAAACCGATGCAACCCTTCTTAGTGGCGCTCTTGCAGGCATGTCAACAATGTTTCAAGAGCTTCTCCAACAAGGAGAATTGCGTCATTCTGAGCTTTTTAATGCTCACATTTATATTCGTCATCTAACACAGATTAATAATTCTCTGGGGTTGGTTAATCCTGAGCTCCTTCATAGCGCTCAAATGAAGGTGGCCATCATTGTACAAGAAGGAGAATTAACCCGTGCACAAGAGCTTTCGTTGAGCGAATTATGTTATTCTTTAATGGTAGTAATTTGTTCAAAGCCACATCTGGCAAAGAAACTGGCCACAGGAAATGTCGAAGGGTATATTCCCTCGAGTAGAGAGACAATTGAAATCCTCGCAGAAGCCATCGCTGATTTCCGTAAGCGTGCGAAGAGGTCACTCTTTTATGAAACCCCTAAATTTCTCCAGGAAAAAGATCGTTTTTCTAATTTTCCCTCCAACGATTCTCTCCTAGAGGAAGAAATCGCCAATTTTTCTAAATGGGTAGAAGAACAATCTTATCCCTTGTTCTTTGAAAAGCTGCCCTTCACAGCTTTTTTTGGCAAACAATCTTACTGGGAGGGATTTCTTTCACTCAAAAACTCATTCCAGGAAAACTTTCCCAAAGAACAATATCGCGAGCAGGTTACCGCCACCCTTTTCAATTTCGTTTTGAAAGGGGGTTTAATTCCTTTCTTACTTTATACTGGTAATATTGTTAAACGCCTTACAACTTACTATGAACGGGAATTCCCGGCTGTTTTTGAACGCTTTCTAGAAAATCTTTTGAAAAGCAGGGGTCCGATCGGGATAAGTTTACGGGCTATTGACACTGTTGTCAAGAAACTGTCGCTCTCAGACACCAACCTTGTCAGCTGGCAATTCATCCGAAGTTATCTACAAGCCATTGGCAATCGCCCGTTCGAAGTGCAATATTTAAAACAACTTTGTAAATTATTGGAGAAATTTGCCTTAAAAGAGGCTTTTCTAAGAGCAATTCTTCAGTCATCAAATGAAATTACACCTGCAAACTATCGTACAACGTTTGTTACTATTATTAATGATTTATTTACAAAGCCCGTCGAAATTCAAGCCTTAATGTGGGAAATAAACGCTACAAATCAAACCAAAAACGCTTCCTTATCTCCTTCCTCCCAAGCACCGGCTATACCATCAGTTGCTCTAACCTCATCTGAGGAAAGACCCCTCCCAGCTAAAAAAGCCAAAAAGGCAAAGAGAAAGGAAGACGCAATAACATTGCCAAAACCAACGCCTGAAAGTCAACAAGTAAACAATCAGGCACTTCTTAGGGCGATTAGTGACACCTTCTTCTGGGCGCACAATTATCTCTACGGCAGCCTTTCTTTCATAAATGGTACTCTCCCCTCCATCGGACGTGAGGGAGCATTATTTTACAATATTTCGGAATCCTTAACCATTGAGATTGGATTGATCCTGAATTTAATTCAAGCATTTAGTGGTCCGCGGACATGGCTAATAGGTCAAATAGAACGAGCAATTGAAGACGTGGAAAACCGGGTGCGCGCATTTTCGCCAGGAGAGGGCGCTACCTACAATACTGAACCTCTTGTGGAGATTGACCTACAACATGTAGATGAAGCCTTTCAAGCCACAGCAAAAGCTATTCTTGTAATTCTAAAGGACATAGAGGAGGATGCAGTTGAGGGAAAAATAACAGCAGAAAATAAAAAATCTTATTTGGAAACCGGCTTTTTAGGGAGAATACAAGAACGAAGTATCCCACATGCTCGTAAGTTGTTAGCTGAATTAAAGACGATGAATAAGCGGTTGATGACAAAAGAGCTTGCGATGATCTCAGAGGCAACAGCTGTGAATTTTAAAGGATTAACAAATAACGTCACCTCTCTACAATTGCTTGCGGTACCTCTTCCTTCCAAAGAGTCTGATTACCCAAAAGAAACACGAGAATGTTTTACAGCCTTTAAGAAATGGGGGTGCAATCTTAATGATGCTATCAGGACTCTTTTCAATATTGGCATGGAACTTCCAGAACCGCTTTCACCACGACTTCATAAGGAAATCCAAGACTCGTATCTGCGGCTTGCCCTCCCTCAGGAGCTCAATCAACGACTTGAAAGCTTGACAGAAAGCACAAAGCAGCGACAACTGTTCGTCAAAACCAGTTATAAAATTAAACAGGAAATTTTCAGACAAATCGGGAAAAGATTGTTACATAACAAGCCTTTGAAAGTCTTCACATCGATTCCATTGTTTAAAGCAAAAGAAGAACGGAATTATCTTTTTAGTTTCTCGCCAATAAAACTCCCCACAGTTTCTGAAGAGATCGCACGTTTCTTTATTACAACTAACGATAGCGAAACGCCGGAAATTCTGGGAAGAATCTATCCTTATCAACCATTTGATAATGAGGAAATTAACAACCTTAGTGAGTTGATCATTTCAGATGCCTTTAGACGGGCTTATGCGACAATTGAAGCCAGTTTGAAAAAAATCATTACACTTGGTAAAAGGCTTCATAGCGGCGTTCCAAATCTCGAGCTGCTTCTCTTAGGGACTTATCAGCAAATCTGTAGTCAACTCACAATCACAAAGCGAACCAAATAGAATATTAATAATAAAAGCTTTTATGCTTGATAAGAAGTATAAATACTTGGAAGATGAGAACATTGTTGATTGAAGGCTTACTCTTTGGAATGGTCCTCCTAAACTTACTGATTCTCCTTTTAATTGCAATAACTTTAACAATGCAGAAAAAAGAGGAGCAACAAATCAAAGAAAAAAGCCAAGGGCATAAAGGCATCACCCCTTTAAAAGCTAATCCTGAAACGGAAAAGGCATTCAACCCTTTCTTTCTGTATAGTATTATAATCGTCGTATTTCTAATGCTTGTTTTCTTCTTATTCTTCTCTTACCAGGTGTTTCATGTTGTGGAAGGAGGTTCTCAACCAAAGTGGCCCTTCTTCTTATTTGTATTATTATTAATAGGTTTCAGCATCTTTGCTGTTGATTATTACAAAATACGTTCTAAACGAGTACATCAAAAAGAAATGCGAAAATTATGATGAGAGTGAAAAAAGCATGAGTAATAAGCTTCGAACCCAAAAGAGAATCTCACAATGGTTCATTCGAGGGATAGGAATAGTAACAGTGAGTTTTCTTGTTGTTATTTTTATCACTGTTTTTTTTGTCTTTTCAGACATTAGTGCTCTTGTAAGTTCTGTGGGAAGCGGGGTTAAAAATCTAGCTGAAGCCATGTGGTCATTACGTGTTTTTGATTTATTTCTTGTTGCTTTTTTGTTGATTATCTGTGTCGTTGCTTCGTCGTTTCTTCTCAAAATTGATTCATTTATTGCCCATCCACAAAGAAACAACGAAAAAAGAAGGAGGCTTTAAGAAACGATGGATTGGCTTACGGGTACACCCTATGTTTTGTTAACGTTCATAATCTTGCTGAGCATTGGCTTGTATGCCCTTATAACCGGTAAAACAGTTCTTCGGTTAATTTTTGGCGTAGAATTACTATTTTCTTCTGCAAATATTCTCCTTCTTGCCTTAGCTGCCTTGCGTATGGAATCAAGTGGCTTACAAGATGCTCTCCCTCAGATTTTCTCTATCCTCATACTGGTCGTAAGTTTTGTCTTATTTGCCATTGGTTTAACCATTGAACGGCGTTTACGCCAAACAGGTGCGACAGTTCTTATAGATTTCAACTTTGAGCTGGAAGAAGAGCAAGAACCACAGGATGAGGAAAAAGATTTCATCGGTGAGCCAGAAATCTTTTCACGAGAATCTTCATTACAGAAAGGAGGTACGAAATAATGAACGGATCAATTACTGCTTTCTTTGTTATACTTTTTCCTCTAATCGGCATCCTTTTTAATTTGTTACTCTCCCAATTGGAGGAGTCTGTTGCAGCTAAAGGCCGCACTCGAGACTGGACGTTGTTTTTCACTATCTTTTTACCTACAGCAATAACCTCTTGGTTTCTACTTAGACATTTGCATGCTTATGGCTCTTTTACAGTTGAATGGTTGCCGGGTATTAGCGCTGGCATCCGGCTAACTGAATTGGTTATCGTCTTTGCTTGTATCATTTCAAATCTGGGAGCATTGTTAGCTTTATATTCTATTTCCTTTATGCGTTACGATTCTTCCAGAACGAGATATTGGTTCTTTTATCTATTGACACAAGCAGCAATACTTTTTGCAATTTTTGCTGATAATCTTTACTGGTTATTTGGCGGCCTGGAAATTGCCTCCATTGGAGCCTTCTTTTTAATCTCTCATTGGTACAAGAAATCCGGGCAAGAAGGGCAAAAAGCCGCGAGTGCTGCTAAGCGATACCTGATTATCAATTTTTGCTCTGACATTCTCATCCTTCTCAGTTTTAGTTTTATGATTGTTTCCTTTAAGAGTGCCAATTTGGCTGACCTTTTGACTTTGTGGCCGACTCCACCGGAAAAGATACTTTTAGGCTCAAGTTCCAATACGCGACTTCTCATAAGAATGCTCTTAGCGCTTGGTGCTTTAATAAAAGGTGCGCAAGTCCCTTTCCTCTTCTGGCCATTAACAAGCGAACAGCAAGATAACGACCTTACAAAAACACCTTTACCTGCTTCGATGTTGCTTACGACAACAACTATTGGTAGTAGTGGGCTTTTCTTATTGTTAGTATTCAAACCATTCTTTTACTCTCGTGCAGCAGAAGTTGGAACAGCAACGCCTTTGTTTTCTGCTTCGGTATTACAGTTAATTGGTTGGTTTGCGGCGATCACCCTCCTTTTTATCGTTCTTACACTTTTTGCTACAAAAAATATCAATCGTCTTTTAATTGGTTTAGCTATAGCACAACAAAGCTTCTCGTTCCTTGCTTTTAGTACGGGGTCTACTGTTGGTTATGTCGCAGCAATCTTCAATCTTATCGTTGGGTTACCATCTCTCTTTGTTGTAGCATTTGTTTTTGGGGCAATACTCGAGTCGTTACGTGTGGCTGATTTGCCAAAAGTTGCAGGAATGAAGCAAGAGCATCGGGTATTGTTTATACTTGGTATAATAGCCATTGTAAATTTTGCAGGTATTTTCCCAACAAGCCTTTATTTTAGTCGTGATATGCTTTTTACTGCTCTTAAAACTAGTCGGGTCCCCACTATGAAAGGGATACTCGTTGTGGCCATTGTATGCTTCTTCGTATTGACATTTTTAACTGTACGTGCTTTTCAAAAAGTAATGCAGAGAGAATTATCAAGCGATTATGTAGTCCGAGGTATAAGTAAAACCTCTCTCTCTTCTCTCTTCCTCTCTCTAGGCTGGTCGCTTGTGGCTGGAATTTTCCTGCTCTTTTATAATTATCCGGAGAGTTTCCTCTTTTCAGGTCTTTTGAATAAAATCTATGCTTTGGACTATCCTATAGTCTTCTTTAGTGACATTGTCCTTTCCCCTATACTTTTGGTACTTACTGTTAGTGTTTTTGTTGCCGCCTTTGTGCTTTACTGGAAGCCAGAGCGACCGTTTCTCCTTAAACTTGCTGCAACTAAGTTTGTCGTGAGTATTGAACGGCTTATCAATAATGGCTATTACCTTCATAAAACAAGCGAAATATTCCTGCGAAAGCCGCTTAATTTTCTTCAAAGGTTTTTTGCTTGGATACGGCTAAAGTCCATCTTTGCCAGCATAATTTGGGCAATACTTTCACTGGTGGTTTTAACCTCAGTCTTAATCTTAGTAGGAGGTCTCGGTTAAAATGGCTGAAGTCTCAATCAATTTCTTGTTGCTCTCTCCGATGTTTCTAACCTTCTTCATTGCTATCATCCTTTTTGGTTTGCGAAAATGGCTGAGTAATTTTGCAGCAGAACTGGCCACAGGAAATATGATAATTAATACTGCTATTTTTGCTGCAGTAAATTTCAAAGTGAAGGCTTCCCCTACAAAAACTCTCTATGGTTTTTACAACAGTACTATAGGAATAGGTTATAGCCCTTCTACCAGTGTTCAAATGAAGGTTAATGGTTTCAGTGGTTGGTTGCTTATCATTATCAACACTTTGCTGATATTAATGTTCGTTTATGAAACAACAAAAAGAAGAGAGCAGCGACGGCAATTGTCTTCATTGCTTTCTCTTCTCTTCTTTAGCATCGGCATGAATTTTTCAATCATTGCCAATGATCTTTTCACTATATTTTTAGCCTGGGCGATAGTTGGTATTTCTCTTATACTATTACTGGCAAACGAACAAAATAAACTGCTTTTACGACAAGAAGTAGTTAAAGCATATCTGCTTATCGCATTAGCACTCTTCTTTCTCCTCTTAGGAGTAATTTTGAGCTATGGCTTTCTAGGGTCGGTAAATCTTGATTACATTAAAAACCATCCAGAACTACTTCTGGCGGTAAAAGCGCAAAATGGCTTGTTTGCGATCTATCTTATAATTGCTTTATTTATCGTTGGGTTTGGCTTATTTGCGAATCTTATCACTCTAAATCTTTGGATGCCAAAGGCCATTAGCGGCAGCTCTGCTACTATTCAACAAACCTTCGCAAGTATCACAGGTGGTCTGGCCCTTTTGGCTATCATTAAGGTTGTGTATGTAGTTTTTTCCCCGACCGTCCTTACAAACAATGGTTATTCGTTTGTCCTTTTAATTATAGGATTGCTAACAGCATTTCAAGGTGTATTCTTATTTTCTTATCAAGTTGCTAAGAAAAAGAAAACCGCAGAAACCTTTTCGAAAATTGTCATCTTTGCACTTATTACAAATCTCGGGATTGTTCTTACAGGGTTTGCAACGGGAATGATTGTAGACAGTAGTACTATTGTAATGCAATCGGGGCTTTTGCAAGAATCTTTAGGCTTTACTGCTCTGCAGATTGTTAATGTCTTTTTTGCCGGCTATCTTGCATTGACAGCGAAAGAGCATCTCTTGTCGAAAAGGCCTGCACAAGAAGAAGTAATTAACTATCAGGGCATTGGTAAAGAATATCCTCTCACTGTCTTCACTTTTCTCATCGGCCTTGCTTCTCTTATTGGTCTTCTTCCAACATTTGGTGGGGTGAATATCTATCTCCTTCTTTTTTCCTTAGTCAAACTCGAGTTCATCGGCGTTGTTATTGCATTGATCTTTGTTCTTTTGCTTTTGTTAGTCGGTTTTCTTTCTCTCCTCAAGCAATTTGTTTTTGACAATCCCCCAGCACAAGCAACATTTATACAACCAAAGGGTATAGGCGCGGATTTGAGTTTCATAAATTTCATTAATATTGTTATTGCCCTTGGAATAATCGTCTTGGGATTGGTACCATCACTCGTTGGAGCACCAATTATTAGTAATGCTTCCTTCCTTCTATCATAAAAAAAATCAGAAGCATCATACTAGTGTTATTAAATAAATACTTCGATATAAAATTAATAAGAACTTAAACGGTGTCGTGAAAAAGTAGTGGAACTGGCAACTTCAGATCAGATGAAATCTTATTTCAATGCACTTGAAGAGGAAGTGCGCCGGATTTATCAGGTGGCACAAGAAGCGCGTCGAAAAGGCTTGGACCCAGAACCAGAAGTAGAGATCCACCTGGCAAAAGATGTTGCCGGCAAAGTGGAAGGGTTGATGGGGTTGCCAGGAATAGCGGAGCAGATCCGACATTTAAGTACAACAATGGATCGAGAGAATGTTGCGTTCAAAATTGCCGAAGAAATTGCTCAGGGACGGTTCATTGATCCCAGCTCCTCAGACGAAAAGAAAGCCGACATAGCTATCCGGACCGCGCTGGCCATTCTTACAGAAGGAGTTACAGCTGCTCCATTGGAAGGAATCGCAAAAGTAAAGATTAAATCAAATGATGATAATACCAAGTATCTTGCGGTTTATTTTGCGGGGCCAATACGTTCTGCAGGGGGTACGGAAGCAGCTTTAACCGTTCTCATATCGGACCATGTCCGGAAGGTTTTGAAGTTATCTCGTTACAAAGCCACACGACAAGAAATGATGCGCTTTGTGGAGGAGATAGATCTCTATAAACGCGTTGTACATTTACAAATTCCTACAACTGCAGAACAGATCGAGTTTGCCGTTCAAAATTTGCCTGTAGAAGTCACAGGAGAAAGCACAAACCCCGATGAAGTGTCTGCTTTTCGGGACCTCCCGCGTGTCGAGACAAATACCTTACGAGGGGGAGCATGCCTGGTCTTAAATGATGGTATTGTTGGCCGGGCAATGAAAATCTTGAAGACAGTCAAAACCGTTGGTTTGTCGGGATGGGATTGGTTAAAATCACTCAAAGTAGCCATCTCCGAGAAACAAGCACAAAAAGAGAAAGAAGATTTTAAGGCTAAAACACAACCCTCTTATGGCTATATTAAGGATATCATCGGTGGACGGCCAATTTTCGCGCACCCTTCCAAAGCAGGGGGATTTCGTATACGCTATGGACACTCAAGGAATACTGGTTTAGCAGGAATTGGCATCCACCCTGCTACGATGAAAGTTCTCATGGATTTCTTGGCACCAGGAACACACATCCGGACAGAACGCCCCGGCAAAGGCAGTGTTGTCATGCCAGTGGATTCGATAGAAGGGCCCACCGTTTTGTTGAAAGATGGTTCTGTGGTGAAAATCGAGACCTATGGACAAGCGATAAAACTCCAGAAGCGTATTGCTAAAATCCTTTTTCTAGGGGATTTACTAGTCGGTTTTGGTGAGTTTCTGGAAAATAACCATCCCTTAATTCCTTCGGGTTTTGTGGAAGAATGGTGGGTTCTCTATCTCGAGTCGCGGCTTAAATCAAAATGCAATAACGATTTGCAAATTGCAGCTAAGCTGTTGGGCATGTCGCCAGAGCGATTACAAGAGTTTCTTAGCAACCCAATAACAACCAAGCCTACCCAACTCGAGGCTTTAAGTTTTAGTTATGAGTTGATGATTCCCCTTCATCCCTATTATACCTATGCCTGGCATGATATAACCTTTGATGAATTTTTTGAGCTGCGCGACAAAATTTTACGTGCTCGTGTGACTGACAAAGAACTCATAATTAATCTTGCGAAAAAGCGAGATGCTCTTGTTCTTGATCCATCCTTTAATGCAAAAGTTCTGTTAGAGCGCATTGGACTTCCTCATAAAATTAAAGACGGTTATATCATCATTGATGAATGTAATTTAATCCTTGAACATTGCATGCAATTGAAAAACACTACCTTACACCCCGAAGAAATCGAGCGAGACGTACGTCCTCCTTTCAAGCATCTTGTGCCATTCGAGATTAAAATGAAAATCCCAATCTATTCGGGTGCAAGGATGGGGCGACCAGAAAAGGCGAAAGAACGCAAAATGAAGCCCCCGGTGCATTCTCTCTTTCCACTCGAAATGGAAGGAAATGGTAATAGTCGTTTAATTCTGGAGGCAGCAAAAAAGAAGACGATCGAGATTACTGTTGTTCAAAGAGAATGTCCAAAATGCAATACAATTACACATCTTTCCTTGTGTCCGAAATGTGCCATCCCCACAAAAATCCTAACAAGTTGTCCTTCTTGTGGGCGGGAGTTGGCTGAAAATGATTTTTGTGAGCAATGCAATCGTTATCCCGTCCCCTATACAACACGCATGGTGGATCTTAGTAAAGATATTACTCGAGTGAAAAAAACCTTAGGGGGGTCCATTCCGGCAAACACTAAAGGTGTCAAGAAACTAATGAATCGCAACAAGATTCCCGAGCTTCTCGAAAAAGGCTTTTTAAGGGCACGACATGATTTGAACGTCTATAAAGACGGAACAATCCGTTTTGATTCCACCGATATTCCTCTAATGCATTTTAAACCCAAGGAAGTAAGTGCTTCAGTGGAACAATTGCGAGCAATTGGTTATACAAAAGACATCCGAGGGCAACCACTCACTACTGATAACCAGATTCTGGAATTGAAAATACAGGATGTCGTTCTTAATATCGACAATGGTGAATTTTTAGTGCGGGTGGCCCGGTATGTAGATGATTTACTCGAGTCTGTTTATGGTCTCCCGAGATTTTATAACATTAAGAAGATATCTGATCTCATCGGGCATCTAGTCATAGGGTTAGCTCCTCACACTTCCTCAGGAATAACCGGTAGAATAGTCGGTTTTACAACTGTCAAAGGGAATCTCGCACATCCTTATTGGCATGCGGCAAAAAGGCGAAATTGTGATGGGGATGAAGATGCCATTATTCTCATGCTTGAGGGCTTTCTCGATTTTTCCAAACAGTTCCTCCCCGTTACACGCGGAGGTTCAATGGACGCCCCTCTTACTCTCGGAACAGTCATTAACCCAAATGAAGTGGATGACGAATCTCATGCTGTTGATTGTGTTAAACGCTACCCGCTGGAATTCTACGAACGTTCTTATGATTTTATAGACTCGAAAAAAATCGCTCAAATTATTGACCTTATTGCTAATCGTTTAGATACACTAGAGCAATTCGAAAACTTCCATTATACGCATGAAACAAGCGATATTGCCCTCGGACCGCCATCTACCATCTACTCCCGGCTGGGGAAAATGGTCGATAAACTCGAGGCGCAGTTAAAAATAGCAAAAATGATTCGAGCAGTGGACCTTGAGGATGTGGCAGAACGCGTAATCAATAAACATTTCTTCCCGGACATGATCGGTTGTCTCCGTGCCTTTGGTGCCCAAACTTTCCGCTGTGTTAAATGTAATACAAAATATCGACGAATGCCCCTCACTGGAAAATGTACCAATTGTCCAGATGGCGGGAAAATTATTTTGACGGTACATAAAAAGACCATTACCAAATATTATGAGACTGCAAAGAAATTAATGGAAGATTACAATCTTTCTAATTATTTGAAACAACGGTTGGAGCTATTCAATGAAGCGATTAATGAATATTTTATACAAGAAAAGAAAACTCAGCGAAGTTTAACAGAATTTTTTGGAGAAGCAGCATAAGAACAACAGTTTTATTTGTAACCATACTTTCCGATTAAGGGTACGAAAGCAACACCACATTTTGTTTCGCTTTTAATAGAACCATCCTTTCGTTTGAATATAACCTTTAATTCTTGAAAATATCCTCCGCCGGCAACAGGAATGACAAGCCGACCGCCTGGTTTTAACTGTTTGAGGAGTGGAGGAGGAATATCCGGGGCCGCACAAGCGACGGTAATTTTATCATAAGGTGCTTTCTCGGGGTAACCCATGGAGCCATCCCCGTGAATCACAGTGACGCGGTTAGCATACCCTGTGCGTTCAAGGTTTGCTTTTGCAAAGTCAACTAACTCTTTTATACGCTCAATAGTGTAGACATGCCCCCGCGTTTTCTCATCGGTTCCTGTGGGAGCAACAATTTCAGCAATAACAGCAGCATGATAGCCGGAGCCTGCACCCACCTCGAGACATTTATCTCCTACTTGCAAGTTGAGAATGTCCTTGCTAACCATCATTGCCACCATATGGGGGGCGGAAATTGTTTGCCCGGCTAGAATGGGGAGAGGGCGGTCTAGGTAGGCCATTCGTTTGAGGTTTTTCTCGATAAATTCCTCACGGGGAACCATACGAAAAGCTCGGACCACTTCTGGGGATTTTATATATCCATTCATTTTGTAATGTGCAATAAGATTCTCTTTTTCTTCCTGCAGTTTCCGCTCGTTCATCAAGTTTCTCCAGAATAATTATTATTTTGCTGAAAAATCAAGGTTTCGCTTATAATTAGTCATTGTTGTATTTTTTTTCTCGAGATATTTTCTGATTTTTTCATCCAGCGAGTAATCAGGTTGCCAGTCGCGGTTGCGTCGTTTTTCGTACCATTGAAACGTTATGCGTACTCCTGTATAGAAGGGGGTTGGTTTATAACCAAAGTCTTTCACAGCTTTTTCTCGGCTTAAAAGCAGATGCTCACTATAGCTAAAAGGAAACATTTGCATCATTGTTTTTGGCTGCAGCTCTTTTTGCTGTAAAATTTCTGGGTTATAATGAATAACTTCAGGCTGTTTAACCCCAACGATTTCAGCTAGAATATCAATATAGCTGTTGAGTGTGAGCCCACCTTCGCCGGTGGCATTGTAGACTTCCCCTTTAGCTTTTTTACTTTCAAGTGGCGCGGCTAATAGCCATGCAACATCAGAGACAAAAACAAAGTCAATAATAAAGTCACCACTGCCCGGAAGAAAAATGGGGCGCTTGTCAAGAAGCCTGTCAAAAAAATAATACTCTCGGTAGAGTGGATTGTTTGGCCCATAAATATATGTTGGGCGGATAATAGTCATGGGGAAGCCGGTCTCTTGATAGGCAGTTTTTAGTGCTGCCTCTGCTTTGCGTTTATCTCTACTATAAAGGAGTTGCTCATCATCACCCATTGAACCGATAGGGGCTTCTTCTGCAATAGGAAACATTCTTAATTTTTTCTCATCATATACACTGGCTGTACTGACCATAACATAATGTTCTAATCCTTTTGGGGTGTTTTGCAAAATTGTCCGGACATCTGGTTCTGTATACGCACAGGTATCGATAATCGCTTCAAAAGTGCTTTTTCGAAGGATTCGCGCAAACTCTCTGGTATTTTTACGATCAGCATGGAGAACTTCCACACCTTCAGGATATTGGTATTTCTCTGGCTGAATAAAGGGCGGGGCCGCTTTTTCTGATTTTCCGCGATTAATCACCATAACAGAGTGTTCTCTTTTGGCAAGTAATTCAACCAATTTTCTACCACTAAACCGACTACCACCTATTACGAGAACATCCATTGGTTTTTCCTCCGAGTTTTTCCAGTTTTTTTATCTCTACTTGAAGACAAATTAACTTTTTTATTAAGGTGGAGAATTCAGAGCAATTGCTTTATCTTGTCAATGGCTTTTTCTATAAAGTGGTTTTCGAGCATCTCTCCAGAAATATCTTCTGTCGAGAAGAATTTTCCCAGCATTTCATGGAACACCTCCACAAGTGCTTGTCGAAAAGCCTCTCTTTTTGGGTGATATTTTGGTATAAAGACTAAAAACCCCTTAACAAGTTCGTCCAGCACTTCTTGAATCGTTGGTTTGTATTGGATGGCAAAAACCATTGCTCGTTGCCAGCAATAGCGGAGGTTTGAGCGAACATCATTCTCAAGCATTTCTCGCGTATTTACAGCCGTTTTTCCTGGAGTATTGTTCTCGCCTGTTTCAACCATTCACATTCATCTCATCCTGTTATAAAAGAAAATTCAAAAAGAAGTATAAAAAAGGCAATATTCTTGGAGCAAAGACGAGAAAAGGCTACTTTTTCCGTTCTTCTAGATATTTTGCCAGTGCAATGAACAATTTCTTTGGTTTTTCCTTAAGCGGTGGTTTTGCTGTTTCTAATGCTTGGATCGCTTTTTCTGTTGCTTCCTTAATTTTCTCACGGGCAAAAGCCAATGCACCTGTGTCTCGGAAAATTTTTCGCACTTCTTCGACTTCGGCTTCTGTAATGTCATCCGAACCCATCAATTCGCTAAGACGATTCACTTGTTCACTAGAGCCATTTGCCATCGCATAAATTCTTAAAATCGTTTGTTTATTCTCTCTGATGTCCCCTCCGATGGGTTTTCCCAGTTTTTCTGGGTCACCAAAAATACCTAGAATATCATCTTGTATTTGGAAGGCTATGCCGATTTCCTTACAATAGGTAACTAACGCATTTCTTTGCGCTTCTGATCCGCCACCGAGAATGGCACCAATTTCAACTGCTTTGCGAATTAAGGCCCCAGTTTTCAAATTAACCATTCGATAATAAGACTTCTCAGTACCCGTGTTTAATGTGGCATCGCCGGTTTCAATAATAACACCATTAATAACTTCTCGAAAAGCATCTGCAAATGCTTGTAAAGCCTTAATCCTTGCTTCCATTGGAAAACCACTATTAATAATGCATTCAATGGCGTAGGGAAAACAAAGGTCTCCGGCAAAAATAGCCATCGCTTCACCAAAATCATTTGCCTTGTCAAAAGACTCGTTGTTTACTTGTTGTTGGTAGAAATTTCTGAATTTAACGTAGAATGCAGGTTTACCACGGCGCGTTTCGTCTTTGTCTATTACATCATCATGAAGGAGGGATCCATTATGTAGCAATTCAAGTGCCAGCGAGGCCCGAACAATATTTCCCTTCGAATGGTCGCCTCCCACTGCATCGAAAGCCGTCTGAACAAGAAAAGGGCGAATGCGTTTGCCGCCATGGGTGAGATACTCGTCTAAAGAGTCATAGAAAATACCACTAAAGTCACCCAATAATACTGTCTTTGAGCCATTTTTTTTAAAGAGTTTCTTCAGTTCCCTCTGAACGTTGTCTATCGTTTTTTTGAATGCTAATTTTAGCTCCATGTCGAATCACAAACAAATCGATGGTTTTAAAGTTGTTTTTAAGCAATATAATTTATTAGATGAGAATAAAATTTCAATAGCTGGTTAATAAATAATTTTGTTTGTTGCTGATTGTCATGGAATACCCCCTACTAAAACCTCTTATTTTTGCCCATCGAGGAGCTTCTGCCGTTGAGCCCGAAAATACACTTGCAGCTTTTTCCAGAGCATTTCATGATGGTGCTGATGGTTTGGAATTTGATATCCGAGCAACGATAAACGGGGAAATTGTTATCATTCATGATAGTACAGTTGATAGAACAATTAAAAATGGTACTGGAATTGTAAAAGAATTAACGCTAACCGAGCTCCGGAAATTTGATTTTGGTCATGGCGAAAAAATCCCCACTCTAGAAGAAGTTCTCAAACTTTTTGGGAATACATATTGGTTGAACATAGAAATTAAAGAAAAAAGGCTCGAAAAAACATTAGTGGATATGTTAACCGATCTGAAAATTACCAAAAGGCTGGTAATTTCCTCCTTTATCCCAGAAACATTACGGAAAGTTAAGGAACTAAACGCGAGTATTCCTACAGCTCTCCTATTCACTAATCCCTTTACGAGTCTAAAAAAAGTTAGAAAATCTCTTCACTGTGAAGGGATACATCCTCATAAGTCAATAGTCACAAAAAGACTGTTATCCCGTGCCGCACAATTTGGCTTAATAACGCGCACTTGGACGGTGGACAAACCTGATTTAGCAGTAAAATTAGCAAAAATGGGCGTCCAAACACTCATTACAAATAATCCTAAGGTCCTCTCAGACACTTTCCAAGCGCTAAAATAAACGCTTACTGACATTTTTTTCTGTCAAAAAAAACTCAAAAAGCTCTTAAAAATAGTCTAAACAGTAAAATAAATAACCTAAAACAGTTACCATTTAGAGTAGGTAAAAATGGAAGATATTGAAACCATCCTGAATGATTTTTCACAATCAACAGGTGTAAACACAATCGTCGTTGCTTCGAGATCGGGCATTCCAATTCAAACATTTGCACCAAACGATTCTGAGGATATTAAAGAAGCTCTCAGTGCTGCTGCCTCCGGTATTGTCCATATTTCAGAATATGTTTCTGATTTGCTCAAATTTGAAGGTGTCAGAGATATCCAAATCAATGTGCCGGGTGATCGACACATCGTTGCTGTAAGTGCTGGAAAAAATGCCTTGGTTATGGCTGTGTTGGAAGGAGAATCATATGTTTCACAAGCAATCACTTTGGTGTTTATTGCCCAAAAGATAGAACGAATTCTCGCTAAAAATCCAAGTTTATTGCCTCCCGGAGATAAATATCTTCCTGATTGGGATGAAGACTTCGATGAGAATTTAATAATTCCAGACCTGCCTGACGAAGAAGATTAGCGCTCTCCACCCATTCTCATTCCCACTTCGGTTTTTCCTGAAACTCACGTTTTGAAAGCCGTTCCTTAATTGGTAGACCGGAAAGTGGAAAGATTTCGACAAATTCTTCATAGTCACATTGTTCGCAATAAATTAATGCTTCACAGCTAACATTGCATCGCTCAGAACAAATCTCAGGATTGACAATATTACCGTTACCAAAAGGGCAATCTAAATAAAAACTCATTTCGCTGCCACATTCAGGGCAAGGCTTCAGTTCGAGTAAAACTTTCGCTTGCACTGTTTCGATTTTCACTTTCTGTATCAATCTTCGCTTACGTTCCATCTAAATCGCGCTCCATACTACTACTAATTATTGTATCGGTTATATAAAAAGTTGAGAGTGATTGGTGAAACTATTGACTTACTACAGATATTTGTGCTCTTTAAACAACAAAAAATCACCGGAGATAACTGAAAATAATCGGGAGGAGGCAAAACGGGAAAAAAATTCTTCATTTAAAAGATTAATTTAAATTTAATAAAAGAGTGAATAAAGTAGAGTTGTCCAAATTGAAGACAGAGAAATTTGAAGAATCAATGAATCATATAAAACTTCTCCTAGAAGAGGAGGACAAGTCTCGAGATATCATCCTTACTAAGCAACGACGATTAATAAGAATCTGTAGTGAAGCGATAAAATCTGTTCACCGGCAAGAATTCAAAATTGCTGATGAAAAAATAAAGGAAGCAAAGAAGCTCTTTAAGGAGATGAGCAAAAGAGTCGAAGGAACAAAAAGTCTCGAGTGCTGGCGGGGATTAGATGATGCTGCACAAGAATTAGGGGAGGCAATAATGATAAACTCTATCATTCGTTACGACGAGATCCCTTCAGTGGAAGAATGTGAGATTTCCTTTACAAGTTACATGTTGGCTGCAAGTGATACGATAGGAGAGTTAAGACGGTATCTGCTTGATTCGTTGCGACGGAGAGATATGGAAAATGCTCAACGAGCCTTTAATTACATGGATTTTTTGTTCTCAGAATTGATCACTGTCGATTACACAAAAATGTTGGTGGGACCATTGCGAACAAAATTGGATTCTGCCAGGAATCTGGTCAATCGAACCCGAACCGACTTGATTACTGCCTTCCAAGCTTTTGAACTAAACGATGCAATGATCAAGCTCTCGATAAAATTGGATGAATATAAAAAACTCTCGAAAACCAAATAATCTTTCTTATCAAAACCGCTCCCCGCACCATTTTTTCCATAATGAAACGCTCTTTTGAGAAGAATACTAATAAAGAAAAGAGCGTATTTAGTAATTTAAAAAGCATTTAAAATAGCAGTTATCCTCCTGGAGAGGGTCAAACTTTGAGCGAAAATATAGACTGCAATTTAAGTTTGGGAGTTGCGGAAGCTGGGAAAATCGGAAAAGACATTGTTGTCGGTGTTTTATCTATTGAAAAAGAAAATGAAATTAAACTTTTAATACACAATTTGCTAAATTCGGAACACATTGTCAATTTAATTGGTATGCCAATGGAAGCAAAAACGAAAGGAAAAAACAAATTGGATAATAGACTCGCTAAGAAATTTTTCGCAAGTTTATTGCGAAATGATTCAATAAAAATGACTCTTTTTAGACTCGAGCCAAAAGAGCAATTTAAACTCCTTCAAGAAACCTCTATTCTTGAAGGGAAAAAACTTTATGAACTGGGAAAAACCCTTGATTCATCAAATTGGCAATATGTCAGTAAAGCCCTTCAATTACGATACCAATATCCAAAACTCTTTGTAGAAACCTTCCTTAAAACAGTAATAGAATATTTGGCGCTAAATTGGTTAATAAAAAATAAAAGCTGCGGGCATGCAGAGTTGTTCAAGAAAAATATTTTAGACGAGCGGAAGATGGCATTACATATTATCGTAAATGGCGGGCCCCAATTTAGTGCCTACCAAGACCTCTTAAACGAGAATTTAAAGAATTATTGGAGCGAAATTAAGACCACAGAAGGTTCAACATTTTACTGGAATTTGATGGTTGCAACCCATGGCATTTCACAGGCAAATTACTACTATCCGGTGGTGAGTAGCATTGATGTTATCACTTCTTCTTTCGCAAAAAACATCGATTCGTATCTCTATTCTGAGAATTATTTACAAGAAGTGACAGCCGAAGAGATACTCTCACAAAAGGATCATCTCGGAAAATCGCTACTGGAGGTCTTGCATGAAGGATATATTGAACGCACTGGTTCCACATTTCGACCACCAAAGCTCTGGCGTATTGGTGATTTTTCAAAACTCGGTGAATATGCTCTGACCCTACCCTATCTGATGCTACGGAATTCCATAAAAGAGAAACGTATTACTGCTCGAGAAGTGGATGATAATATAGCAATCATTGAGCGCTTCTATCAACATAATAATCCTCTCGATCGTGATGCCTTCATAATTGGTGAAATTACTAAGAAAGATAAACCAATTATTGAACTCCTAAAAGAACTATCGATTGAAGGTAATTATGCTAATGACGAACATTTAATTGAAGAGTATCAAAGCTTACTCAACGAATTGGCAGAATATGCTCAAAGCGATGAGTGTATCATAACAAACGAAGATAGGAAAAATCTTCTGAAAAAGATCGCCAATTTCGAAAAAAGAGAATTCAAGCAACTCAGCAACCTGAAAATCCCAAGCGATATATTGGACTAACATTTCCATTATAGGGCAAATGGGAAAAAAAGAAAAAGTGCAAGTGATGGTAACAACCTCCTAAACAGGAAATTAGACTCATGCTGATAAAAAAAAGATTGAGGTAATTCTAAAGCATAGAAAAATTACTTTTAATTAGACTTCCGTTAAATTGCTTTTTCTTTTTCCGAGTTATACATTTGAAGGACTTTTTTCCGCACTTCAGAAGAGCTACAGAGGTCCCCACTCTCAAATTTCGGTAATCGTAGAACCTTTGTTTGGAGTTGATGCCGTTGAATGAACTCGAGTAATGGCCGTTCCTCCAGAAGCTGGTCATAACCAAGGACGATGTAATCCGGTTCAATATCAAGGATGATTCGGAAATGGTCCGTTCCTTCATTGCCCAAGCAGGCATAATCTACCAGCCGTAAGCCACTGATGAGTTTTAAGCGTTGCTCTTCACTAAAAATGGGTTTCCGGCCTTTAATGCGCTCGATGGAGCTGTCACGTGAAAGAACGACAACAAGCTCACAGTCAGGACAGTTTGTCGCAACTCGGGCTTCAGTAAGAAAGCGTAAATGAGCAGGATGAATAATATCAAAAGTACCAAAAACAAGAATACGATGATGTTTGCCTTTTTTCGGGGGTGGTGAAACAAAGAATTGCCGCAGAGCAGCAACTTTCTCAGAGGGCGTTGGATTTTCCTCCTGCATTTTTTCTACTTCTAAAGAACTTTAGGCTGTTCCCCTCTTTTTATCTCTTGTGGTAAAATGAAAATAACGTAAAAGAGAAGAGGCTGAAAGGTGATGTGATAACGTTAGCATAACATGAAAGCATAATTTATTTGGCGGCACCAATAATATGACCACACTTAGTGCAAAAAACAATGGCACAAGGATGCGCTTCATTGAATTGCTTCTTAATGTCTTCAATCCATTGGTCATTACGACCGTCGGCTTTAAACTGGATCCTCCGCTCTTTCCACTCCTGCGTTTTCCCTTCGGGAAAAATATAACGATACTCAAATTCATTGTTGCCGCATTCCGGACATTTAGGCTCAACCATTAGTAAGAAACTCCTAAACAACTGCGTGCTTATTCATTACTAAACTATCGCCTTCTCGAAAGAAAAAGTTTTCTTAAAAAAACAAACGGTCAATTTTCTTCTATTTTTATCATGAGCAAATAAAACATTAGAAAGAGAAGAAATGGTAGGCGTAGGGGGATTCGAACCCCCGACTTAAGGATATTTCTGAGTGAAGAACCTCTTTTTCTCTTAAGAGTCCTCCGCTCTACCTGGCTGAGCCATACGCCCAATGTTAGTTCTCATCCAGTGTTGTGCTGTTTGTTTTGTTTTTTAAATGTTACTTTTATTGTATATAATCTGTTCTGAGAAGTTCCCCTAATTTTGTGGTAGTTATTCCTAACGAATTTTTGGTATCTCTAATTTTTAATTCATCTTTCTGAAAAGAAATTTCAGCAAAAGACCCCCAATTACAGTAGATTGTTTTGTTTAAGGTAAAAGAGGAGAGAAGAAGCATTCTTTATTTTTCCCATTGTTTTTTTCTTCTACAAAAGTGTCTATTGTTTTAAGAAAAGCAAAGGTATAAAAATATATTCGAACTTATTTATTTTTAACTAAATATGTTTTTATCTTTAAGTTCTAGTTGATAATAAAATGGGAGAAAAAATGACAAATAAAAAAAATCGCTTAACCAAGAACAGAAATTTTTGTTCGATAAGTATCCTTTTTTCTTTGACAAAAATCACTTCTATCTTCTGTTCCGTTTTTCTCCTTTTAGTAATGACTTTTTCAATAGTGCCTATTTTTACAGCTCCGCCTTTGACAGTGAATAATTTCCAACGAGCCATTAATCCAAAAGTTGACCCGCCTATGCAAATTAATGACTATACTGTATCTACATTGCTAGCATATTACCCCCCTGATGAAGTAAAAAGAGGCTTGGGATTTGCCATGCAAGATAACTACATCTTTAGCATTATCGGGCGTAACCCTACAATAATTGATGTGAGTAATCCGGCTTCACCAACATTTGTTGCAGAGTATTCTTTTGACAATTATAGTCTGGAAACCCTCGCTTTACGAGATAACTACTTGTATGTTGCTGGTAAAACTGGCTTAACGATCCTAAATATCAGTGATCTTGAAAATATCACGTTCATAGGACACTGTCCTACTCCCGGTAATGTTCAAACTATTGCTCTTCAAGGTGACTATGCTTACTTAGCTGCTCATAGAGGCGGGTTAGTCATTGTTAATATCAGTGATCCAACTCAACCTATAATGGTTGAACAATTTGATATATTTGGGGAAGTTTGGGATCTTGCAATTAAGGGTTCCCTTGCTTATGTGACAGATAATACAGGCCCTCCTCTAAAGATTATTAACATAAGTGATCCTCTAAATCCTGTTATTGTTGGCTATTTTGAAGATAAGATGTATACAGACATATATGGGTTTAGTGTCACAATAAATGGTTCATATGTATATCTTGGCACCGGGTGTCACGGTCTCTTTATACTTGATATCACAAAAAACAGCACCAGCCCCATAAGAATCGGTCATTATTATGGGGAAAAGGATTATCCAGTAGGTTATCGTTATACGACTGAAAATATTTGGGATATTGCTGTCAATGGGAAATATGTTTTCGAAGCAACCGATATGAACGGTTTTTATGTTCTCGATGCTAGTGACCCTTCTAAACCAAAATTATTAGAACAGAATTTAGTGGCCTCTAGTTGTGCTGTTGGTGTTTTTTCGCATGAAAGTTATATCTATTTGCAAACCTTTATAGACGGGATCTGTATTCTAAATCTGACTTTCTATAGTGGTAAACCTCCTGGGTATTGGATGCCATATATCAAAACAATAGTTTACATTACCATAATTGGGTCGATTTTCATTCTGCCAATCATTTATACTAGGAGACAAAATAAGAAAAAAGAGAAAATTTTGAGGGACATTATTCTAAATAAATAACGCCTAATTGCCAAGCCTAGATCTACTCTATGGCTGGCTTTTTTTCTATTTCCAAACGTATAGCTACAATGACCCTCTATTTCATTATCTTTCAGTTTATGAAGTCTTTCTATTTGATTTATAATTCTAATAAAAGACGATTGTCTTAAACTGCTTGTATTTTTAGCTGTTTTCTTAATCGAAAATGACTTGTAAATCAAGACAGAAACAATGTTTTTCTTCTCTTCATTCTATTTGCTTTGGGGATAATTTACCTTGTTTTCGGATTACCAGCCCTTTATTCTGAGAATTTTTCTATCGCGGTTGGTTCATTTAATTCATGCTTTAAGCTGAGTCGACTAAAAAAATTGCTGACAAAAAAGATGGGGCGAGAAAATAATTGTGGTGCACCGAGCGGGATTCGAACCCGCGTTCCATACTAGGCAGGCATGGGTCCTAGCCACTAGACTATCGGTGCAATGTTCTGAATTTCCTTTTTTAACTTCTTATTTTAAAGCTTTCGCAAAATGTGGTATATCTTGCATTACTCTTTTTTAAATAGAAAAAGGCGTTTTTTTATTGTTTGTGAGTGCCATTATTTCTGCAAGTTGGCATCGATAAAGCGTATCCGTTTCCCGACCGATTCAATGATTGCTGCTTGTGGTTCTCTTCTTATTTCTATAAACCTCTCCAGTATGTTTAGTTCGTCTTTTGGTATCGCCTGTATTAGCTCTGGTTTGTAGCTTTTTTGTATGTCATATTGTACTTCACATGCTCCTTTCCTGATTGCTTCGATTAATTGATCTTCAGTTTCGATCTCGTCGTAGAAGTTTGTCGTCACTCTACCAACTTTTTGGAGGTAATGAGCATCGCTTCCACCAATTAAGCTTACGTTCATTAATTTGCTAGCCAGTTCTGCTGCTCTGTTTTGGGAGAAAAAGCTCCTGCCGTTGATTTCGATCGCATCAAAATGATAATGGTAGACATTATCCCCTACACTATGTTCGTATTTTCTGAAAGGGTGAGCACAACAAGTAACTCCTCCATGCTCATGCACCCATTCGATTGTTTCAGCAACAGCGCGATGGTCCGGTGGTCGCTCAGTCAGTCCATAGGCCAAAATATGCCCTTCTCGTGTTGATATTTCCACACCGGCGAAGATTTTGATGTTGTATTTTTTCCCTATTTCCTTTGCTTTTGCAATTGCATCCAAAGAGTTATGATCTGTGATTGCACATCCAGCAATTCGCAATTCTTTCAACTTACGTACTAGCAACCCTACTTTGATTTTTGAGTCATAGCTAACATTGGTGTGGATATGCATATCAACAAGCATTTTGTCTACAAACTCCTTTCCAAACTGTAGGGTTTAACTAAACAGCTCATCTTCCATATTAAAACATCCTTTTTTCGGCAAATTTTCTTCAGTTTTTCTCTTCTGGTTCGACCCTTTTTTTTACCGCTCAACCTACTCACAGAAATTAAGAAACCTTTAAAAGAATAGGTGGGTAGAATAATTCGAGGAATTTTAAATGAGGAATAGTGTTCTTCTTACCTAATAACAGATTCTCTTCTCGTTTTAGTTATTGGAAAGAAGGCATGATTGCCCGAATTGCTTTTTCTTCTCCACGCGCCGATGTTTGTCACTATCCTGCCAGTTTTACTGTTAGTTCTACTGGCTCGTGGTATGAGTCTCAGACAATCTTTGTTTCTTCACCCCCCCTGAGAGGGCATTTCATTGCTAGTCAGAAGAATTTTAAAGCGAATTTGTGCTATACCTCCATTTGTTTACAAGCAGCTAATTCCTCGGAAGAATCAATAGAAAACAGTCGATGTAAAGGAGTCTAAAGAGAAAATGAACGAATACGATGCATTTGCAGTTGAAGCAAAATGGCAAAAACGATGGGCTAAGGCGAAAATTTACGAAGCCAATGTTGACCAATCCCGAAAGAAATTCTTGGTTTCTTTCCCCATCGTCTATCTTAATGGGAAGATCCATGTAGGGCATGGCTATACCTCCATGAAAGTGGATGTATATGCCCGTTATAAACGAATGCAGGGGTACAATGTCTTTTTCGCTCAAGGCTGGCATGCGACCGGGCAACCCATACAAGGCGTGGCTGAACGAGTGAAGAAAGGCGACCCAGTGCAAATTCGAATCTTGAAACAAAGTGGTGTCCCTGAATCGGAGATGAAAAAGTTCACTGACCCCCTCCACATCTCAAACTATTACAAAATTCTGGCGAAAAAAACTTTTACCAAATTTGGGATGAGTATTGACTGGCGACGTGAATTTGTCACCACTACTCTCTGCCCCCCTTTCAGCCGGTTTATCGAATGGCAATATGAAACTCTGCGGAAATTAGGTTACGTGAAAAAAGGCACACACCCTGTTGTTTGGTGCAGTCACTGTCAAAGCCCCACAGGCGACCACGACCGATTAAAAGGTGAAGGCGTTTCACCTGTAGAGTTCATCTTACTAAAATTCCCCTTCGAGGATGGGTATCTTGTCCCGGCAACTTTACGCCCTGAAACCATCTTTGGTGTTACTAATATGTGGATAAACCCTGATGGCGATTATGTGGAAGCCGAAGTCGATGGCGAGAAATGGTTTGTTTCAGAACCGACTGTCTTGAAGTTAGAGGATCAGCTGCATAAAGTAAAAGTTATTCGAAAATTCAAAGGGTTAGAACTCATTGGAAAAACTTGTCATGCTCCTATTCGAGAAGTTGACATTAAAATTTTGCCGGCAACTTTTGTAGAGGTTGATCACACGACCGGTGTTGTGATGAGTGTTCCCAGTCATGCTCCCTTTGATTATGTCGCTTTACGTGATTTGTGGACAAAGCCAGAAATGCTTACGAAATACGGTTTGCCTGGAGATTTTGCTGCTGATATTCAATTGATCTCTATGATTAAAACAGAAGGACTGGGAGAACACCCAGCTAAAGATATCATTGAGAAGATGGGCATCCAAACGCAAAATGATCCTAAAACCGAGGAAGCAACTCAGGAAATTTACAAGAAAGAGTTCCATTCCGGTGTGATGCGTGAAAATTGCGGCAAATACGCCGGCATTAAAGTAAGTGAAATTAAAGAGCACTTGATAAAGGATCTTAAAGCGCAAAAGATCTCCTCCTCAATGTGGGAAACCGCCTCACCTGTCATTTGCCGTTGTCAAACGAAAAATCATATAAAAATTCTCAAGGATCAATGGTTCATCACATATGGCAATGAGAAATGGAAACAACGGGCTCGTAATCACTTAGCGAAAAAGATGACAATCTATCCCCCCGAAGCTCGACAATCATTTGAATATACCATCGATTGGTTGCAAGATAAGGCTTGTGCGAGAAAGAGCGGTTTAGGCACCCCCTTGCCATGGGACCCAGAATGGATTGTGGAAACTCTTTCAGATAGTACCATTTACATGGCATTTTATACCATCGCCCGTATCGTTAATGAGCACAATTTAACTCCTGAACAATTACCCAATGAATTATTCGATTATATCTTCCGGAACAAAGCAACCTTAGAAGAAGCTCAGAAGAAATCAGGGCTGGACATGGCTTTGATCAAAGAAATGAAAGAAGAGTTCGAATATTTCTACCCCCCTGATTATCGCGCAAGTGCAAAAGAATTGATCTTTAACCACTTAACATTCTACATCTTTCAGCACTTGGCTGTCTTTCCGAAAGGGCACTACCCACTTGAAATTGAAGCTAATGGGATGATTCAAGTTGAAGGTGATAAAATGAGTAAAAGCGCTGGCAATACTATCTCCTTAGACGAAATCGTCCAACGTTTTGGTGCTGATGCTTCAAGGTTCGGTTTAGCTTATTGTGGTGAAGGATACACGGATGCCAGTTTCCGTTATGCTGATGTTGAAGCTGCGAAGAAACGCATGTCAATGATCTTCCACGAATTGACCAAGGGGAAATTCTCGGACGAAGAACGACAGATTGACCGCTGGATTTTGAGCAAATTACAAACACGCATTGCCGATACTGCTAATCATTATCAAAATCAGCGAACTCGAAGTGCTATTAGTTCGGGCTTCTTTGACATTTTAAATGACTTAAAATGGTACGAAGCACGTTCCGGTGCAATTCGAGGACCGGGCTACAGAACCGCACTCTTAACTTTGGTAGACCTCATGACCCCCATTATACCTCATTTTGCTGAAGAAATAAATGAAAAAGTCAGGAAAGCAAAGACTTTTGCTTGTCATCGACCCTTCCCGAAGCCCAATAAACGATTGATTAACAAGAAACTCGAAGAAGAAGAACGCCTAATTCGAAATGTACGAGAAGATATTGAAGGCATTTTTAATGCTATTAAGAAACGGCAAAAGAAAGCATTGGAAAAAATCGAGATTTTTATCGCACCGAAATGGATGTACAAAGTGCTCTCCATTCGCCGGCAAAAACCTGACAATCTCATTGCAAAAATAATGCAAGAGGAGACCATCCGGAAAGCAGGCAATGCTGCTGCAAAATATGCCCAAAAACTTATGAAAAACCCCGGCTACGACTCAACTCTTAGCCAGAGAGCAGAACTAGCAGCTATAACAGATGCACTTGAGTACTACAAACGAGAATTCAAAGCAAAAGAAGTGGTCGTGATGTTGGCCTCCAAATCAGATCATGCAAAAGCTCGTGCGGCGGAGCCAGGACGGCCGGGCATTGCCCTAACTTTCATGTAAATTCCCCCTCTTTTTTTTCTTTTCTTTTTTATCTTTCTCTTTTTTCCGCCAGTCCTCTGAAAAAAGTTGGTAATTTCACATTTTCTATGCTATCGGATTTTGGGATATAGGGTTTTAAATCGATAAGTGGCGTATCATTAAAGGCATCATGTCGATCAATGAAAACACGATTTTTCTCAATGTGGGAAATTTTAGCGATTGTTAAACCAATCGGATTGGGGCGAACGGGCGCTCGTGTTGCAAACACCCCACAAAGAGGTGTGTCCACTTTATGTTGCTTGGGTCCTAGTTTTACACGAGGGTACACGCGTAATTTTTGTCGGTCCTTTTTTGAGTCGCGTCCACTTGTCCACCAGTGCGTTTTAACATGTGAAAATTCCTCGAGGCGTAATAATCCCTTTTGATATTTTTCGAAAACCTCAAGCCACGTAGCTGTTTCAGTTTTTTTCACCAACCCAATTGGGACTATTTCAAAACAATCTTCCACTTTTTAAACCCTCGCGAATTATGTTCATTACAATAGCTTTTAATGAGATGAGTATCTTTTTTAAATAGGAAAACCTTCTTAAAAAATTAATTGCTAAAAAGCTACAATCGGTGTTTAAAATATGGCTGAAAAAAATCTGCGAACGGCGATCTGGGCGATTGTCATTATTATTGTTGTTTCTTCTATCGGAGCACTTGTGTTTGTTTCGGTTTGGATTCCTCCGCGGGAAGGCGGTGAGGGCGTAAAAATTGCTGTCTTGGATTCAGGCATCGACATGACTGCTCGTATTGCCGGCTACAAAGTTTCACGAGAATTGCAGGGTTCTATTATCACTACAAAAAGTTTCGTGACAACAGAATTTGGTTATGCTAATAACGCTTCAATTGTTGATGATACTCCCTATCATCATGGTACTTTAGTAGCTTTGCAAATTGCCAGCCGTTCGTTTGGCATTGCGCCTCAAGCAAAGCTTATCATTGCTCGGTGTGCTGATTCAGAAGGCTCTGCCACCTACCCAGCGATTTACGCTGCTATTTACTGGGCTGCATATGAAGCCGATGCAGACATTATTAATCTCTCAATTGGTGGGCCAATTATAAGTAATAATACCATTGTGGAACTCATTAATCGCATTGCATTTGAAAAAGGCGTTTTGACTGTTGTTTCTGCTGGAAATAGTGGCGATGAAACCGGTTATGCACTTTCTACCATTGATTCTCCCGGTGATGCATTACAAGCGATTACTGTTGGCGCCTCCACGGTTGAGGGCGTGGCTGCCTATAGTAGCATTGGCCCTTTAAAGGATCATCGTATAAAACCTGATTTGTTGGATTCCGGCTTTACATTAATCGCCATTGGTACCAGTTTTTCAGCCCCAAAAGTTTCTGGAAAAGCGGCCGTCCTCCTCTCTTGGTGCAGAGCTCAAGGCTACAAAACCTCTCCCGGCTTGTTGAAAGCCGCTCTAATGCAAAGCGCTTCTTTTGACTACCCCTACCCGCCTTATTCAATGGGTGCTGGCATAGCCGATGTTGAGGTGGCAAAAACAATTATCACTCAAGCACCGAAGAGCAATGGTTGGCCTTTAGTGAGCTTTATTTTTCCTGATAAGTTGCCTTTTTCCATGCCAACTGCTTTTCAAGGTGACATCTGGCATTTTCCAATAACAATTATTAGCCCCCTTCAACAAACATTCACTTTCACTACTAATACCTTAGGCGACTCTCTTGTTCAGACCCCCAATAGTGTTCTCATTAACCAGAGTGGTGTTGTCGATTGTCTCTTTAATATCTCGAGTAACTTTCCTCTTGGGGTGCACGAAGAGTCAATCATCGTTGAGAGTAGTTTAGGCGAGTCATTTGCAATAGATGTCTCAGTCAATATTGCCCCACCAAAAGTTCGTGTTGGTTTTGATATTTTCCACTCAGCATGGTCTATTGATCATCTCTTCGGGCAATTTCTCGAGTTTCGCTTAAAGCTTGCCGATGAAGGGATTACTTTTGTGGAATTAACTCATCCTGATAATTTCACTCACTTGGAAAACTTTGATGCTCTTGTTATTGCTGATCCAAATACTTTTGGCTTAGCAATGAGAACTGATCAAGAACTCGTCAATTATTATATTCCTTTTACAAACCAAACTATAACAAATATTGTCAATTTTGTGGAATCTGGTCATGGGTTGTTTGTTCTTGGGGCTTGGAGCGGTACTGCTGCATTAAATGAAACCAACAGATTAACCAAGAACTTCAATATCACTTTCACAAATGATTCTATTCCCTCGCAGATTATTTATGACGAAGAAACCGACTCCTACAATGTTGTTTTAATTACCGATATGGATTCGACTCATCCTGTGACTGCCGATTTAACTAACTTCGACTTTTTAGGTGCGAAGCTAGCTCTTTCTGGCAACAATTCCAAAGGTATCGCTTGGTATCAGACTTCTACTAACATTGCAGTTGCAGCGTATGAATCTGCAACAAATTCCTCTGGTCGTGTTATTGTTTCGGGTTCCAATTTTATGGCTGACAATTGGGGTGTGAATGGAAAATACTCGTCTACAAATAACTTGGACTTTTTAGTCAATGTTTTTGAATGGCTGAGTAATACTACTATTGAACAGACCATGCCGCCAAGCTCTGCTAGTGCTCCGTCCCCTCACCAAGCAATAAATAAAATTAGTGTCAGTTTTTCATCTGGAATACCCACTATCCAGCTGTATCCCCATCTCTCGCTTCAAACTGTTAATTGCTTGCCAGTAACCCATCAACCAAAGCTCTCTTTTGAAACCATTGCAATAAAAAACGAAAAAAGAAAGTGAACTGCGCTCAGATAATAAAAGCAATAGCTGTTTTCTTTTTATCAGCCCATTCAATATATCCTTTTTCTTTCATGATCTCAAAAATTCGTTTCAGGTCCTCGACCGGTATGGTGCTCCATGGTTGGCCTGCCTCTTGAATATCTAGCAAAGTCATGACTCTTTCGGGGCCGGCCGCACGCCCTGTTTTCAAACTCCACTCATAAATAATGTCCGCCCATTCATCCAATGTTCGCCAATAGAGACGGAGGCGAATTTTTTTCTTATCCCACCAAATGCCCATCTCCTGGGCGACTATATAATCACCTATCGTTTGAAATTGCTTTCTGTCTAATCGTTTCTTTATTTGTTTATTATTGAATGGATATTTCGCTCGTTCTTCTTCGATGTGAATAATGTGTTTAATATTAATGCGGGCATATTCCATAATGAAATTGGACCAATCTGCACACCAGGAATCGAGTTGTTTCTGGTGTTCGGGGGTGACATACATCCAGGGTTTATTAATCCATTCCGGAAGAATTTCCAAAAGCTGTCTTTCAACATCCTCTCCTAAGTCAAAAAGATCCTCACGGGAAATAGCTACATCTGATTGTATTAGCTGCTCTATCCGTAATAATGCATTGTAAATCTTATCTTCTGTTGTGACTGGGTTTTCTATCAAGGAAATAGTTACAGTTGCTTCGCGAGGCGGTTTGCTCTCTAAGGTGGATTTCGCAGGTTGTGTTTTCTCTTCTTGCAGTTCTTGTTGTTGTAACGGCTGCTCCTCTTGTACTGTCTGCTCTTTTTGCGTTGTCTTCTTTTTTGTTTTTGCTTTCGTTTTCTTCTTCTTTTGTTTTACTGACATATGTTATCCCACATGTTTGCTTTTTCAGTAGCCAATTGTAACTAAGACTTTGGTTGTAGTTTTTACTTAACTGTTTTTCCTCATTAATTATTTGTTTGGTAAGAATTATGAGCATCTTTTCTCTAGACGCTTCCAAATTCTTCTGCCCAGTCTCTGTGCTTCAGAAGTTCTTCAGGAGCAACGCTGGGTTTGATTTTCTCCATTGCTAACATAAAGTCGTCGATTGTTACTGCCCTGGCTTTAATGTCGGGATTGTCCAAAGCACCTGCAATATCAAGTTCTCTTACCGGCATCATTACTGCTTCTCTACAGAGCAGCTGAATGTCTCTTCCTGAATAGCCCTCGCTTACCTCAGCAAGGAGGTTCCAATCGACTGTCTGGTCGATTTCTACTCCTTTTGTGTGGATTTCAAAAATTTTCGCTCGTGCAGGAAAATCAGGCAAATTAATATAGATGCGCTTTTCAAATCTGCTTCGAAAGGCCGGGTCGAGTTCCCATGGGAGGTTAGTTGCACCTATAACTACAATCCGGTCTGATTTCTTTGTTGTTACTCCGTCCATCTGGGTCATCAAAGTTGTTTTCACACGGCGCATTGCATCATGTTCGCTTCCACCTCTTGCAGAAGCAATGCTATCTACTTCATCTATGAAAATGAGCGAGGGTTGTTTTTCCTGGGCTGTTTCAAACAGCTGTTGAACCAGTTTCTCCGATTCTCCCAGCCATTTCGAGATAATACTTGAGGCACTCACGTTAAAAAAGGTTGCATCTACTTCTGTTGCAACTGCTCTTGCTAATAATGTTTTCCCGGTACCTGGTGGGCCAAAAAGTAAGATGCCTCGCCATGGGTTTCGAGCGCCTTTAAAAAGGTCGGGTCGTTTCATTGGTAGGATGATTGCTTCTCGCAAGGCTCTCTTTGCTTCTTCTAATCCTGCCACCTGGCTCATTTTCACGTTGGGTTTTTCCACGATGATAATTTCCGAGATAGCCTCTTCAAGTTCATCCTCTTCTTCATCCCCTCCACTGTCACCTCCCCGGCTGCCCTTTCTTGAGCTTCTCCGTCTCCCCCCTTCTACCGGTTGCATTCCCATATCTTTTAGCTCCTTTGCGCGAGCAAGATATTCTTTTGCTTTAACATAGTACATGTTTTTTAATTGGGGATTGCTTGTGAATTGGATGAGCTGTTGCAACACTTCTGCAGCTTTCAAATAATTTTGATGTGCTGCTTTGTAATTTCCAGCTTTATCTTGTTCATAGGCTTTTTGTGCATATTTAGAGGCATATTGATACAACGACGAATTCGACAACTTTAAACACACTCGATATTCTATTTTAAGAACTACCTTATATATTTACCATTTATTGCAATTAAGGCTCTTCTGTAAAGCTTTGTCTTTAGAAACTACTTAAATGCTTGTTAATTCTCATTTAAAACTCTGGAAATAAATTCGAGAACTTTTTTATTCGGCTTTTCGGGCCAGGTGTACGCCCAGAAAGAGGTCACTCACATTTGTGCCGGTGGGTCCTGTAAGTATTAATGAATTTGTTTCCTTTAGAAAAGCGTAAGAATTATTATCAAGTAAAAAGGTTTCAGCCCTCAATCCTTTCTTCACTCCTTTTAAGATTGTCTGATAGTCGATGATTGCTCCTGCGGCATCTGTCGGCCCATCTTTTCCATCAGAACCAACCGCTGCAAAAAAAATCCCTTCCTTGTTGCTCAAATGTGTTGCTGCGGCTAAGGCCAGCTCTTGATTTCGTCCGCCAATTCCTTTTCCGGTAATGGTTACTGTAGTTTCCCCTCCCGCAATTAGCACATTGTTTTTCTCACTATGGAGGAGTTCTTCGGCTAACTTTTCTCCTACTAACCGGGCTTCACCTGTTAGTGTTGTCGAAACAATTCTCGCTGTAAAACCTTTTCCTAAGGCAGCCTGTTTTATCGCATGACAGGAAAGTGTATTAGATGCAATTAAGAAATTATATACCCGCATAAAAACCGGGTCGGTTGCTCTAAGGGTCTCTGCAAGCTCTCTTTTAACGCCCTTTTCAATCAGCTGTATTACTGTTTGTGGAAGTGCCGCTGTAAGAGCATATTTTTTCATAATTGTCATTAGATCATGCCAGCTTGTTTTATCTGGAGCAGTGGGTCCAGAAGCAATGGTCGATAGGTCATCGCCGACAACATCGCTTATTATTAGTGAAACAACCTCCGCTGGCCGGGCTATTTTTGCCAATCGCCCTCCTTTCACTTGTGATAAATGTTTGCGAAAGGCATTCAATTCATAAATAGTTGCCCCTTTCTGTGTCAATAAATTAAAAACAGTGGAAAAATCGTTGAGAGTGATACCTGCTATCGGCAGCTCCAGCATGGCAGAACCGCCTCCACTAATCACACAAATGACAAGGTCATTTCGTGTTAATCCTGAAATTAATTTAATGATTTCCTTAGTCCCCTCGAGAGAAGCCTTAGTAGCCACGGGATGTCCGGCGGGATGGAATCTTATTTTTGATGTTCCAGTTAAATTGCTCACGGTTTCTGATGGAACATTTACTAAGCCTTTTGTGATGTTTTCCTCTCCCAGAATTTTTTCAAGAGCCAAAGCCATTTTGGCTGAGGCCTTCCCGGCTCCTACAATAATTACATTCTCAAAAGAAGAGATATCTCGTTCCCATTTGGTAGCGATTCTTATTGTTCTTCCTTCCAATTTGACATGTTTTTGTACGGCTTTAAAAGGGTCTGCTGCTTGAATGCCAGTGGCGATTAGCTCGAGGAGTAGTTTTCTTCCCCTTTTAATTAAGGGGTCTTTTTCTATATTAATGAGTGTTTCTTCGTTTTTGATCACTTTTTGTTGCTGGATGGCCTATCCCTCACAGTTCCACTTTTATTAATCATCAAAGACTATTTAACCTAATAACACTAAGATGTATTAAAAATAGTTCTTCGCTTTAAGGTAATAAAAGGTGCTTTTTCATGGGAACCAATAACTGGCGGTCGAAAATAACCAATGCTTTATTCAATCAACGCTTTCTTCTTGGAGTCTACGCTCCTATTGTGCTGGAATTTATTGTCTATGCTATTTATCTTCTGGCAAAAGGAATAACCCCCAACTGGGGCTTTATTCTCTGGGCTTTAATGTTGATTGCACCTGCACTTTTTATCTACATGATTTCTCCAATGTTAATCTACTTTATTAGTGGCGTTGGAAAACATTACGAGTCAAAATTAAAAGAAAATATCGACGAGCTTTTTATCTTCTCAGATGATGAAGCAAGCCTTACAAGAACCCAAAAAGAAAAGATTCGTGCTGCCATTGAAAAGGAGCTTGTTCCCCCGCTTGTGGCCCGTGTGCGTGAGCTATATATTGATTCATATATTAGCCAAAGCCAGGTTAATAGAAAAAATAACCTCTTAAGTAGTTTTGAGACTTTGTTTCTCTTTTCAATTATTTGGTCCATTTTATCTTTGGCAGATTTGATTGGCATTATCTATTTACATTTCAGGCCAATTGTTCTAGACTTTTTAGTTCTTGATAAAATTGATAATATTGTGAATGTTATCATTTTCACTATTCTATTTACTGTTCTTACTTTTCTCAGCGACCTTCTTGCTTTCTATTCTATCGGTAGATTAAGAAAACTGATCCTTGAGACATTGCCTATAGTTATGCCGCCAAATGAAGAAGAACGGCTGAATAGAAACAACTACATTCGTGCTGTTAGCCAATTCCCAATAGAAGGGTTAGTTGGAGAGACCACTCTCAGACGTTTCGCTCGTCGGATTGATCCTATCTATCAGCAAGAATACGAGGAACCTTTATCAGAGGCGCTGAGAAATTACGCCAACAATTTTGTTGCGAAACAACAAGCATGGCGCATTTACAAGCCGATTTTGGACCAATTAAAAGTTTCGGCAAAACAAACTGCCGTAATAAAGGACCGGTTCTTTGAAAGCCCGTTTTATGATATTGCTCGGCATGTATTCAGTTACGAACATGAGGTCGTTTCCTTAAAGACGGATATTGAGTATGTCAAAAACCGTCTTAAACATTGGGACGAAATTTCAGAGGAAGAACGTGCTACCGCTTTGGTTTTTCTTTTCCGTTCTGCAGAGCAATTATTCAAAAGCCTTATAGAACGCTTCGGTGCTCCTGTGGAGATTTATACCAATTTTAATATGATCTTGCAATTCTTACGCGAGCGTGACCTCTTAACTAAAGAACAAGAGGAAGCTATTAATAATGTCCGGAAAAAACGGAATATTCTCGTTCATCAACCCGGGCGACTGATTACTGTTGAAAAAAGTGAGATAGAGAACTTTCTAATTTCGCTGGAGAGTGTCCTTCTTGCAGTAGAGGACAAGAAAATAGCAAAATAAAATTAATCACAGAGAAAAGATTTTTGAATGACATCTTTTGTCCTCTACCTATCGAATAATAACTTAGAGTGATTTGTTATGCCAGAAAAGAAAAAAACCACTTCAAAAAGCACCTCTGCAAAGAAACCTGCTGCTAAAACAACCACAACCAAAAAAGCATCTACAAAACAAACCTCCACTAAAAAAACACCCGCGAAAAAATCTTCCACTAAAACTTCCACAACGACAAAAAAAGCCACTACCACTAAAAAGAGCACTTCACCAGCCAAAAAGACTTCTACAACAAAAAAACCGGCTACAACTAAAAAGACCACTGCAGCTAAAAAACCAACGACGGCTAAAAAGACCACCCCAAAAGTAAAAACAACCGCTACAAAGAAAAGCACACGCACAAAGTCAAAGACCTCCACTACAACCAAACCCAAGCCAACCACTAAACCAAAATCAAAGAAAGTCAAATTTATTAGCGCAATTATAACTAGCTATCGACGAGACAAAAGGCTTCAAAAAACCAATCAAGCAATTGCAAGAGTTTTGGATGACTATAACCATAAGACATTGATAGGTAAAAAATTCATTTTAAAATATCCTGAAAGTGAGACTAAGGTCACCGGAAAAGTCATTGCTATTCACGGACAAGACAAGTCTAAATTGATTCGTCTTCGCTTCGATTCAGGTGGTATGTCTTCTTACGCGATCCATCAGAAAATCCAGATTATCTTATAAATAATCATTTGAAAAAAACGAGAGGTGAGCTGGTCCTTCCTCAGTTCTTAGAGGTCAGGCAGTCTCACTTTCCACTGTTTTATTAGGTCGATCAATAATTGTTTTCTTTTCACGCCACTACTTTTTATTTTGTAAACTTGTGTCATGCCGGGAGAGCCAATGTGTTCATAAAGTTGCTCGATTATTTTGTCGCACAGGTCATTAAATGATTTATTGTCAGTTATAGCTTCAAGATATTTTATAAATACGTCAAAGACCTGAATCAATTCAGGGCTTGGTGTGCGGTCGATTTCCACTTTCTTCTTAAATTTACGTTTGGAACGTGAAACAGTGGTAGCGGGTTTTGCAGGTGTTTTTTCTGCGTGTTCTTCACCTTTTTCTTTCGCTTCTTCTGTTTTTGCAGGTTCTTTTCCACTACTTACGATGATGCCTTTTTTCTTCAAGAATTCACTTGGTTTCACATAATGGTCTTCGGTTTCTTCCTTGGCCTTTTGTTTTGAAGGCGCTTCAGCAGGTTGTCCTTTTTTAACTGCAACTGGAGCGGTTTTTTTCACGGGTTCAGGAATAACTTCTTTCTTCATAACCTCTCTTGGTTCTTTGATTACCGGTTGAGGTGTAGCACTGCGGGCAGGCATTTGTTGCAAAGCTGCTATTTTTGGCTCGAATTTTTTTTCAATTTCGTGTGCATGAATCGCTATTTGATTGAGAATTTTTTGTTTTGTAATAGTTCGTCCCTCAACGATTTCGCTCAATTCCACACCCATAAATGCCAAGAATTCCTTCTTAAAGGGGTCGTCTACAGTACTATAGGCTTCATCTACTTCATCAATTAAGTCCTCAACGAGTCGTTTTGTCTTATCGGTACCAATACCTTCTCGTTTTAGTTCTTCATATTCCAACTCCAATTCTTTCAATTCTCTCTGGAGGTCTTTAATCTTTAATTCTAACTGGCTATTTTCAACTTCAAGATCATTTGCTTCTTCAATTTTCTCGTCGAGTTTTTCTTTGGTTTTCTTTAGTTCTCCGGTGAGAGATTCATTTGTGATTTTTAGATACTTATTCTCTTCACTAAGTTTTATATTCTCTTCTCGGATTTTAGCATCAGCTTGGACGCCAACAGAGAGTTCTTTAAGTTGCTTTTGATATTCTTTTACCTGGGCTTCAGCAGTTTGGTATTTACTTCGCATAGTTATATTTGATTGCTTTAATTCTGCGTTTTCTGCTTCTAATTCTTCATTTCTTTCAGCGTATTTTGATACCATACTTAACATCCGGGGCGCCATTCCCAGGCTAATATTTTTACTCGTTAGCAAGGAAATGAGGTTTTCCAACTCGAAATATTTCATATCTTTTTGTTTCAAAAGAACAGCCGGGCGCAACAACATGTCAATATCATCGACAAAAAACCTCAGATTGTCATATCCTAGTTCTTTTGCTTTTTCGGCTAATTTTTCGAGTTGTTTCGGATTTAGATTACTGGTTCCATGTTGACTCATAGACTCTCACCATTTGGTCAAATTTTAAGCATTTTAATACAAAAAGCTTTTTCTTGGAGAAAAAAGCTGTTAAACTCACTTATTACTTTTTAGTAATGACAAAAGATTTATTGAAGTAGGGTATTTTGTTGTTTCTATCCCAAAAAACAGTCAAAACCCCAAAATCCCTTAAAAATAACCTTTAAAAAAGATTTAACTAATAATCTTTTATTAAAAACGAGTAAAAAACTATCCACATATTAGGAATTTGTTTTTAGAATGCAGGGAAAAATAATTAGCTAAATAAGAAGAACTCGAGGGAAAAAAGTGGTCCTCCCAACAGCATTTAAAACGCATGAAAGTCGTCTCTCTCAAGAGTCCCTAGATGCAATTGAATTTCAATTCGATCGTCTTGCGTTAGACTCAAAAGATCCGAAGGTTTTTTTCAAACGATTTCTGCGCATTTCGAAATCCCCTACCCTTCCAGAAGACGATCATGAATTACGTTACCTCGCAGCAAAAATCGCGTATATGCTGGCAGATTATGCTTATTTGAATGAGTTTGCCAAAGAAATTCAGACAAACGCCGGGGCGAAAGTTTGGTTTGCTCTGGCAGAGGCCCAACAAGGAGAAATCTCAAATGCAATTGAGCTTTTAGAACAAGTTGAGAAAGAGATTTCAGAGACTTCTGACCCGATGGTCTACATCGAATGTTTGGGCGCTCTTGCTCAAATATTGTTTAGAAGTGGTTATAAAAATAAAGAGAACCTTAAAACTGTGGTGGAGAAGATTCATTCGTTTCAAGAGAAGAATGCCTCTCTTCCGGATTTTGATCATTTTTTTTTACTTGCTTATCTTGTCCTTTCGCATGTCAAAGCAGCTGAGATTGTTACTCTTGCTCTCATTGAAGAAACGAAAACGCTCTATCAATTAACAAAACAATTAGAAGAACCCTATTTTATGACTCAATTCCTTTTGGATTTAATCCATTATTCCATCGTCCAGAAGAACTTTCAGGAGCTAGAATTGTTATTTGAAGAGGTTTCTGTCATCTTCCAATCATTTAATTTCAAAGCACTGAAGGCAAAAGCCATTTGCTTGCGTGGAGATTGGGAAGCCGCATTGGGAGATTATGAGCATGCAGAGAAAAATTATTTAGAAGCACGAAAAACCTATGTTGCTCTTAAGGATCAAATTGGCGTTGTAAATTGCATAAAAAATCTTGCTTTTGTTTCTGAAAGTCAACAACAATTTACCAAAGCAGAGGAATATTTCTTTGAACTGCTCGAACAAGCGACAAATTTAACTGATGATTACAATAAAGTGATTGCCTTAACTAATATTGCTAAGCTGTTGGCGCGAAAAGGAAAGTATGCAGAAGCATTGACCAATTATCAAACTGCCCTTGAAATCGCTCAGAATCATAGCTTCACTATTCTTCTTACACCCATCTTTGATGGTTTGTCTTATGTTAATTTCATCGCTGGAAATTTTAAAGAAGCAGTGGAAACACGTACAAATGCCCTGGAGTTTAAAGTGAAATACCACGCCCCTCCAGAAGAACTCCTAATGGACCATATCAAACTGGGGCAGCTAAATGCCATTGTCGGTAATTTAACAACTGCTTTTGATGAATTTGAAAAAGCATTACATATTTGCACCAAATTGAACAAGAAGGATGAAATTTATTTTGATATTCTGAACTGGTTGTTCGAAATTTCAACTGCGCTGGGCAAATTTTCGCTTGCCGAATCCTACATTAATCGTGCCGATCTTTTCGCTTCTATTCATGCCAACCAGGAAGAAAATGCCCAAGCAATAATTTCTCGGATTAGGTTCCAGATACAAAAGAAAGAGCTGCTGAAAGCAGAAAAGCTTCTTTCCAATATGTACGAGCAAGTGCAGGACTTCCCCTCTGCCTTAACGCCGGCTCTTGTTTTGATTGAAAAGACAACTGTTTTATTATTGAAATATTTGGTACAAGAGGACCAAACGATTCTCGAAGAAGTAATGCAAAACTTAGACGACATGTTATTTATCTCCCTCGATCTGGAATTTTTACCACTAACGATGTACACGAAAAAAGTGCTTGCGAAAATTTTGCTCTATAAAGATAACTTCAAAGAGGCTTCCGAAGAGCTCACTGAAGCAATCGACTTGGCAAAAGATCTGGGTATGGAAACCTTTGAGCAAACAATTCAAACTGACCTTATAGAAATACAAAAAATTCAAGAAAAGCAACCTACTTTGTCTGAGGATGCTTTGAAACTTCAAAAACAGGCTCTCCTTGAGGAAGCGATTTCCTTCTTACGGGAAACTTTTTGGTTGGTAAGTGCATCCGAACATCAGCGGGACCAATTTCTCCGCTTGTCTTCGTAACCTTTTTTTTGGATAATCTCCTCTCTTTTTGCGAGGACAATGGTTGACTTTATGGAAATTTGTTTTGAAATTGACAATTTGATAACCTCACTGGGTGGCTATTGGCAAAAGGAATGGCTGATAGAACCAGTGATTGAGGAATTGGGTGAATTTTCTAAGGAATTACAAATTAGCGCTGGATTGCACCCCAACAAAACAACCAGCAGGGAAAAATTATTCGAGGAATTTGGTGACTTGCTTTTTGCAGTCATAGCTTTAGGTCGGGGGTTGGATTTAAACCCTGAAAAAGCGATTCTAAAGAGTATCAAGAAATATAAAAAGAGAGACGTCATTACTACTCCCGAGAAAAAAGGCCGTTGAAAAACATGAAAAAAGAAATCTGGAAAATTGCAAATGAAATAAAAGAGGAACTGGTCACAGATAGACGACATTTTCATATGTACCCAGAATTGGGTTTTGAAGAACATCAAACGGCAGCTTATGTTGCAAAGAAGTTGAAAGAACTGGGACTCGAAGTGAAAATAGGTGTGGCAAAAACAGGTGTCATTGCTTTATTAAAAGGCAAAGGGGGTACTGGAAAAACAATAGGAATCCGTGCTGATATGGATGCGCTGCCCATCCAGGAGGAAAATGATGTTTCTTACAAATCAAAACACGATGGGAAAGCTCATATGTGTGGACATGATGCGCACACTGCTATCCTCTTAGGTGTGGCAAAGATTCTCAGCCGGCTAAAGGAACAATTACCAGGGAATGTTAAATTCTTCTTCCAACCAGCAGAAGAGGGGCTTGGTGGTGCTCGACCGATGGTTGAAGCCGGAGCTTTAGCTGACCCAGAGGTTTCCGCTGTTATAGCATTGCATGTCTTTGATGAATATGACACTGGAAAAGTTGTTATCAAAGATGGCAGCTTTACTGCCAGTGCTGATAAATTCTATATCGATATTACTGGAAAAGGTGGTCATGCTGCTGCCCCACACGAAACGGTGGACCCCATTGTTGTTGCTTCACATCTTGTTGTTGCTCTCCAAACAGTTGCCTCTCGAAGTACGGACCCTGTTGACCCGGTAGTTGTAACTGTCGGAACATTTCATGCGGGTTCTGCCTATAATATTATCCCTGAAACCGCTCACCTCTCAGGAACAATTCGTGCCTTGAAGCAAGATGTTCGCGAAGCCACCTGGGAACAAATAAAACAAATCACAGAAGGTGTTGCTAAAAGTTTTGGTGCAACAATTGCTACAAAAATTGACCTTGGCTACAATCCGGGGTTTAATGATCCTTCTTTGAATCAACATATCAAAAATGCTGTGATAGACTTGTTTGGTGAGGACCAACTCGTAATTGAAGAGGAACCTACAATGGGCGCTGAAGATTTCTACGATTTCAGTGACAATTATCGTATCCCCGTCTCCATGTTTTGGCTTGGAACACGAAACGAAGAAAAAGGTATTAAATATCCTGGTCACAGCCCCAAATTCGATGTCGATGAAGATGCCTTGCCTGTTGGCAGTGCAGTTCTGGCTTTAACTGCTTGGAACTATCTTGCCAAATAGGCTTTGCTTTCTTTTCTTTTGCTTTAGCCTGTGGCTAGAGAATCAAATTTATATTTGGAATGTCTCTAACGTAATATTAAATAGGAAGCAAATCCATCTACAAAAGAGGATGGTGTTAAAACCAATGTCTGACAAAGAAATTGAAATATCCGAAGATGCTTTAAAAGGTGTAAAATTGAAAGAAACACATACCAAAGCTCAAGAAGCGGAAATGAAACTCGTGTTCAAATGCGACGATGGCACAATTATCGATTGGCCTGTTTGCTGTGGAGAGCTAATGGAGCTTGAAGGTGACAAACTCGTTTGTCACGACAAGACTTGTGGTTCCACTAAAGATATTCCAACTTGCTCAAATGGTGAAAAAGCCAAGCCTTTCATTAGTAAGGCTTAATTCTTTCTTTTTTCCCTTTTAAATTCTATTTGATTTGGAAATTGATCTGGGGGAATTTTTTCCTCCTCTTTCCTCCTATCCTTTCAACTAAACGACTTTCTTTTTTCTTGGCTTCTTTTTCCTTTCATCCTTTAATTTCTAACAACTTGAGGATGGCTTTAAAGTGGTGTACTACGAAGTCGGGTTTTCGATTGTCTTTTTCCTTTGTTGTAGAGTATTTTTTCTGGGGATCAAATAGCACACTTATTATACCCAGGTTATTTGCTCCCAGAATATCTGTTTCAATTTTATTTCCAACATAGATGACCCGTTCTGGCTCTGTTATCCTCAATTGTTTCAATGCCTTCTCATATCCATCCTTTGCGGGTTTCCACTCGTTTTTTTTCTCGTTTACTATAACGACATCAAAAAAGTGTTGTAAGCCCAAATAAGTTAGTTTTTCCCATTGTTTTATTTTCACTCCATCGGAAACAATGCCGATCTTTACTTTTTTCATTAATGTTAATAATGTGGTAATTACTCCAGGGTATGGTCGTAGTAAGGCTTGTTTGGTAGAATGGTACGCAACAATAGCTGCCGCAATAAGTTTTGGCTGTTCCTTTACTCCTAGCTTATCAAGGAGCCGATTAAAATGTTGCCCATAATTTGACCCGTATTTTTCCACGATTGCCAAAAGTTTCTGAAGCCCTTCTTCTTCCTCGATTTCTAATCCCGCTTCAATCATTGCTCGAATGCTATTTCTTCGTGCTCGCAAACTCATCATGCTGCTATTGAATAATGTATCATCCAAATCAAACAGAACTGCTAAAATTTCTCTATCATTGACCAATACTATTTCTCCTGTTTGTTAACCGAACAAGCTTTTCGCTTTTTAACTAAAGGTTTGAGATGCTAATCCTTCGTTTCGGCTTTTTTTGCTTCCTTGTCTGGGTGAGTGAATAATTCGCCTTTGATATACTTTTCTGCCCGATCCTCGTATTTTTCTTGGCATAAAGGACTGCAGAAATACCTCTTTCTTCCTAAAATTGCTTTCGAAAAAATCTCGCCGGAGAATTCTCGATGGCAATAATCACAACGGATTAAAAGATTGATTGGCGTATTTGGCAATTCAATGGGTTTGCACATAAATGTTTCCAAGTTAATTGAGGAAGCAAGTTCCATTACTGAATCTCCCGGGATGGAGTTAATTTTCTTAATAAATTCAAGCTTATCTTTATCGCTCATTGGATGAGTGACAATTAGTAAATTATAATGACCTGAAGTAATAGTCATATTGGCTATAAACGGGCTATCGTAAATGTCTTTTGCAATTTGATCCAAGTCGCTCGGTTTAACCTTCATTAAAAATGTCATCGAGGTTCCTCGCATAATCATTTGTGTGTCTAGGATGATGGTGAATTTCTCAATTAAGCCGGAATCAATGTATTTCTGGATTCTAGTTTTAATTGAGGGAATAGTCAAGTTGGTTTCTCGTGCAAGAGCTGCATAACTTGTCCTTGAATCTTCGAGAAGTGTAGATAAAATCCTTAAATCTGTCTTATCGAGTTTATGCATTATAAAGTGCCCTCAAACTTTTTATTTTTGTATGATATTAATTTCATTCTTTTTAAAGTCTTTTCTCCCATTTTACTCTAAAAAAACATTCATATTAAAACCTTTAAATTTTGAGAGGAAGAGCATTTTCTAAAACAATTTGTGCTGGCATAATTGATGAAGAAAATAGATTTGCGAAGCGATACTGTTACGCTTCCCTCTGAAGAGATGCTGGAAGCAATTCGAACGGCTAAATTGGGTGATGATGTTTACAAAGAGGACCCGACGGTTAATGAATTACAAGAAAAAGCTGCAAAGAAAGTGGGAAAGGAAGCAGCTCTGCTTGTTTGTTCAGGAACGATGGGCAATATTTGTGGTGTTGTCAGCCAAACAAATCGGGGCGATGAGATTATTCTGGAACAAACCTCCCATATCTTCTTACATGAGGTTGCCGCCTCTGCGGTTATTGGTTCTCTTCAAGCACGAACTGTCGTAGGAAAAAATGGCTATTTAATTACGCCTGAGATTTTACAAGAAGCAGTAAGAGGAAAAGATGTGCATTATCCCATCAGCTCTTTAGTTGCCATTGAAAACACTCACAATATGGCCGGAGGGATTCCCTGGACTGTCTCAGAGACTCGGCAACTAATATCAGCCGCCCGGAAACACGATCTAAAAGTGCACATCGATGGGGCACGCATTTTCAATGCTGCCATTAGTTTGGGAGTTTCTGCACAAGAGCTGACGAAAGATGCTGATTCAGTTATGTTTTGTTTAAGCAAAGGTCTAGCTTGCCCTATTGGTTCAATTATTGCAGGTAGTCAAGAGTTCATTGAGGAGGCTTTACGGGTTCGTAAAATGCTGGGAGGGGGCATGCGTCAAGCTGGTATCATTGCCGCTCCGGGATTAATCGCTCTTGAAAAAATGATCGATCGTCTTGCAGAGGACCATAAGAATGCCCAAAGACTCAAAAAGGGTTTAGAGGATATCCCAGGAATAACGACGCATGATTGTTATACAAATATTCTTTTCATCGATATCAGTGGCTTGGGCATTAGCGGTAAAGAGTTTAAAGCTGCATTGGCAAAACACAACATCCTTGTCAGCAGCCGGTGGGAAACGACTTTCAGACTAGTAACACACTTTGGCATTGAAAAAGAGGACATTGATTTTGTTATTGAAACAATTCATAATTTACCTTGGGTCAAGAGAAAAAATTAATAACTCACTAAGCTGTAAGTAGAGAAGCATCGGTATTATGACAAGAAAAATCGTTCTCTTGTCAAGAATTTGAAACGTTGGATAGTCAAATGGCAAAAATTTTCATCACAGGTGCAACAGGTCAAGTTGGAAGACAGCTAGTCAATTATTTACTTAAAGAGAAAAAACTTGGTGTTGAGAGCCCACTAGACATTGCCTGCTTAATTCGAAATCCCGGCAAAGCACAAGAGTTAATTGATTTAGGGATAGATGTTGTTGAAGGCGACCTTCTTGCAAGTGACACTATTTCTGAAGCAATGAACAATGGCATTCAATTTGTCTTTCATATTGCTGCAGATATCAATGTTAATCATTCATATGAGGAAATGTACCCTACGAATGTTCTTGGGACCAGGATTATACTTGACGCTTTCGTTAATTCAAAAGCTCAATGCTTTATTTATACAAGTTCAATAGCTGTGTACGACACAGAGTCAAAGAAAGAGAAAGAATTACAGATTGATGAAGACTTTCCTATTGGTCCGACCGAAGGTCTTGCTTATGCAGTAACAAAACGCCTTGCAGAAGCGATGGTTAAAAGTTATCAAAAAGATTATCCTGAAAAGAGATTTATCATCACTCGACTGGGGCCTATTCTGGGACCAGGTGATAGACAATTTTTACCTACTATTATTCAGCTTCTAAGTTATCGATTCATCCCCAAATTGATCAACAGAGGGAAATATATCATGTCTTTGACATCCCCAATTGACATTGCTCGCGCACAGGTTTTCCTAGCAGAACAAAGTGGAATGTTACAAGAATCGATTTTCAATATTGCTCAAGGTTTTATCACCTTCCGAGAAATACTCGAGACAGTTTCTGAATATTACCATCGCCGTCCGCCAAAATTCTCAATTACTTTTTGGTTTTTCAAAATCCTTCGTCCATTCATTGTTTTGCTTCACAAAATCTTTCCGCGTATCAACTTACTTAAAGTGGCTCTCTCACCAACAACTTCGCATTATATTGGCCGTAGTTTTTACTTTAATTCTGAACGATTGTTACAATTAGGATTTAAATTCTCAGTCCACCCTAAGGAGGCCATCCTCACAGGTTTGGAGTATCTCGATCCCCAAAAGACGCTTCTAAAGCCAAGCTGGTTTTATAAACAACAGGAGTAATCTCGAGTAAAACTTTTAAAATGACGGAGAAAAAGCAATTGAAACAATTGGCTGGTATTAGTCTAAAAAGTGGTGCTATAATTGAGCAAATTTGATCTTCGAGAAAAAAAGCCCATTCCTATTGCAAAAGCACACATTCTTTTTGACCTTCACGGCGTTCTTGTTTCGAAAAAAGAATTGAGTAAAAAATATGACCAGAAAGTTATTACCTTTCTCGAAAAGCAATTTGGAATTCCCAAAAAAGATGCTTCTCGTGCTGTGGAAGAGGCTAATCGCAAATGGGTTCGTTTCTGGGATAAAGCAAAAGGTCTCCCGCCTGAGGTAATTATTGCCAATTATGAGCATGCTAATGAAGTTTGGGCACAAAGCTTGGTTAAAGATCACTTTCAAGGCGACTATCGGCAACTGGCAGAATTCCTGGAATATACTGTCCCCTCCCAAATTTGTTGCCGCTATCCTGAGGTACTGGCTGAAATCTGTGCTTTCAAAGAGCAAGCTGCTACACTTCATATTGCCTCTTCTGCTCATACTCGCCATACTTTTGGTATCTTGGCAGGTTGTCATTTACTCCCCTATTTTACTACGATCGTTGGCCTTGAAAACACACGCGCTGTGAAAAGTGACATCCTTTACTACAAAAAAATGCTTCAACTTGTTGGTGCAAAAGCTGAGGATTGTTTATTTATTGGTAACTCCACAACTGAAATCTCGCTTTCAAAACGGATGGGGATTCGTTCTGTGTTTATCACTCGTGAGTTAACCAAAGAATCCATCGCTTCTTCAGCAGCACTAGCTGAACAAGCAGATCTTGTTTTGCCTGATTTAGCGAATTTACTTTTGCACTTGCGAGAAAGTCACCTGATCGAATGATTTTTTTCATCCTTTTTAGCTCGTTCTTTTTTTTGCCTTTTATTTGAAGCATTGTTTTTTTATAATTAAACCGCTATGACAATAATTAAATATGGGCTCTTTCGAAACAACTCGCACATTTTAATTTGAAGTTAAAACCGGGGAAAACAAATATGTATTCAAAGATCATCTTACAAAAAGATTTGCCTAAACTTGTAGACGAACTTGTAAATGATCACATTGTCGTTGCTCCCACAAAGGCTAAGAACGTTCCAACGTTTTCGGAAGTACGATCCTCGGAAGAAGTGGAATTCTCAATTCTTTTTAATGAAAAGCTCCCCATGATTCCACTAAAAAAAATCTTCCTCCCATCCCAACAAACGGTCTTTAAATACAGCCTTTCTGAAGGTGTAACAGAAAGCTGTGAAGAATTAGCTGCCAGAGTAGCTGAGAAAAAAATTCTTGTTTTCGGAGCAAGCCCATGTGACATCACAGGTGTCAATGTTTTGAATCGCATTTTCCATGAGTATTATACTGATGCTCTTTTCTCGCAGATTCGTGATCGGACTGTGATAATTGGTATGAATTGTTTGGATCATTGCTATGAGAATTGTTTCTGTGAAACGATGCACTCGAACGATCCAAAAAGCGGTTATGATATTATGCTAACGCCCATCTCAAAAACAAAATTAATTGCTGTTCCCAATTCTGATAAAGGGAAGGCTCTTCTCCGAACACATGGCGAAATATTCCAAGAGGTTACTACCAAGGATCACCAAGCATATCTTAAGGCTTTGGAACAAAAACGACTGAACTTTAAGAGTGAGTTTCCAGTCGAAGGGCTCGCAAGCGAGATTGAGGACAATTTTGAGTCTTCAGTTTGGGAAGAATTCACCAAGAAATGTCTTTTCTGTGGCTCCTGCACTTTCGTTTGTCCGACCTGTTATTGCTTTAGCACTAAAGATAATCTCTCAATTGATTTGAAAACGGGCGAACGAATCCGTGATTGGGATTCTTGCTACTACCCTGAATTTGCTTTGGTTGCCGGCGGGCATAATTTCCGTGAGCACCAATCTCAGCGGTTTCGCTACCGCTACTTGCATAAATTTGTGGACATCCCAAGAAGATATAATTTAGAAGGTTGTGTTGGGTGTGGCCGTTGTATCACTTACTGCCCAGCAAATATAGATGTCCGAGATGTTTTGAAAATGATTCGAGGTGTATCAAATTGACTAAGACAATCGCAAAATATAATGATTTTGGAGACTGTACACCCCAAACTGCAAAAATAGTTGATATTCGGTCTTTAACTGATAACACCAAGCTTTTTGAGCTGCAGTTTACTGATTCTCAATTGAATGAACGTTTTACCTATAAACCCGGGCAATTTGTTTTACTCTCTGTTTTTGGTGTTGGTGAGGTTCCAATCAGTATTGCCTCTTCTCCTCATAAAAAAGGCTTATTTCAATTAGGCATCCGAATGGTGGGGAATGTTACGACAAAAATACACCAATTGAAAAAAGGCGACCTCGTTGGTATTCGTGGTCCTTATGGAAATGGGTTCCCTGTTGAGGAAAATAAAGGGAAAGATCTTCTCTTTGTTGCTGGGGGAATTGGTTATTTACCACTCCGCTCTGCTTTTAGAGAAGCTGTGGCAAAGAAAGCAGATTTTGGGAAAATTTTCATTCTTTATGGCGACCGTTGTCCAACAGATGTGCTCTTTGCAGAAGAAAAAGATGAATATAAACAACAAAAAGAAATCATCTTTCATCAGACCGTGGATAGAGACGACGATCGTTGCTGGGATGGAAACATTGGTGTTGTGACTACGCTTTTCCCCTTCATTAAAGATGAAATTGACCCAGCTAACACTGTTGCAATGATCTGTGGGCCACCAATTATGTACAAGTTTGTGGTGATGGAATTGGAAAAGTTGAAGATTAAACCCGAAAATATCTACCTTTCTCTCGAGCGAAAAATGCAATGTGGGGTTGGAAAATGTTGCCATTGTGGTATTGGCGACAAATTTGTTTGCCTTGATGGACCGGTCTTTTCGCTTGAAGAGATTCAAGGGCTTTTGGAGGCGCTTTAAAAATGGCTACAGCAAAACCTCAAATTGGCATTGTTGGCTTTACTGGTTGTGCGGGTTGTCAATTAAGTATTCTTGATTTAGAGGATGAACTCCTTGATTTGTTGCAACTTGTTGACATCATCGATTTCAGAATGGCAATGACAGGTAATAAAGAAGGTCCTTACGATATTCTCTTTGTTGAAGGCAGTATTGTCAATGAAAAACAAGAAGAAGAGTTAAAAGAGCTGCGTAAGAAGGCTAAGATCCTTGTGGCAATTGGTACGTGTGCAGTTTTTGGTGGCGTGCAAGCATTACGCAATTTCATGAACGACGAACAAGTTCGCGTACGGCAATATGGAACCGAAGGAGCGAAAAAGCATCCTGTTATTAAAGTGAAACCTCTTAATCAAGTTGTAAAAGTTGATCACTATTTATTAGAATGCCCCGTGAATAAATATGACTTTCTTAATTTTGTGAAGTATGTTTTAGCCGGTGGGGCACCAAAATTGCCGAATATACCCGTATGCCAGCAGTGCAAAGAAAAAGGCAATCGCTGCATTTTCCTCGAGGATGGCATTCTCTGTATGGGTCCTGTAATGCAAGCTGGTTGTGGTGCTCTCTGTCCAAGCCATAATTTGCCTTGTGATGGTTGTCGTGGCTCGATCTTGCAAGCTGCTTATCAGCAACAAGTTGATTTGATGCTTGAAAAAGGAGCCTCTATTGAAGACATAACCAGACATTTGCTAAAATACACTGCTGAGGACGAACAACTCAAAGCTTTCCTTCGAGAGAAATGGAAAGAACAAGGGAAGAAAATGGAGTACTTTATTGAATAATTGGTGGAATGAAAAATGACGAAAAAAACCTATCACATTGAACACATTTGTCGTGTTGAAGGACATGGAAATTTGCTCGTTGAGATGGATGGTGAAACTGTGAAAAAGGTTGAGATGCAAGTTGTTGAAGGCGCGCGCTTTTTCGAAGGTTTTGCTGTCGGAAGAAAATATGACGAAGCAATTAACATCATGTCGAGAATTTGTGCGATTTGCAGTGTTTCTCACCAATTATCAGCGGTTTCTGCTCTCGAGCGCTCTGTTGGCATTAAACCAAGCGACCAAGTGCAAGAATTTCGGGTTCTGTTGGATCACGGTGAAAACTTACAATCTCATATACTCCATGTGGGTATGTTAGCATTACCGGACTTTCTGGGTTATGATGGTGCTATTCAAATGGCCACCGATTACCCCAATGAAGTGAAATTAGTGCTTAGGATGAAGCGCATTGCAAACGACTTACAAGCATTAATAGGCGGGCGTGAAATCCATCCTGTAAACATCAAGCCAGGTGGGTTTGGCCTTTATCCAACCACTCACCAACTTGAGGAGATGAAAAAGAAGCTCCTTGAATTTAAAGATGGTACCCAAGTGCTTGCTGACTTGTATACCTTTTTAGAAATGCCCCAATACGAAAACAAGACGGAACAAGTAGCTGTTTATGATGGTAAAAGCTATCCTTTTCTCGAGGGAGATCTTAAATGCTTGCTCAGTGGCAAAGTTCAGCCGGCGGATGATTATAAAAAAGACTTCATTGTTGAAGATGTTCGTGCCTATTCGACAGCGAAATTTTCCACGTTGAACGGCGATGTTGTTTATTATGTTTCGCCACTTGCGCGAGTGAATATTAATCACGACTTTCTCTCAGATGATGCAAAAGCACTTATCATTCAATTTGGTCTCAAACTTCCCAGCTTCAATCCCTTCGCCAATAATTTGGCTCGTGTAATTGAATTGATGCATTGCGTAGACGAAGCAATAGCCATTGTTGATAAATACATCGAAACTCCACCTAAGGATGACAACAAAAAGTTCAAGATTCGAGCTGGAACAGGAACAATTGCAACCGAAGCCCCGCGAGGATTGTTAAATCATTCGTATGATGTAAATCATGAAGGGGTTATCTTAAGAGCAGACGTTATCACTCCCACGGCTCACAATGTTAACAAGATCGAAGATGATGCTAAGAAATTTGCCCCTCTCCTTGCCGATAAGAAGGATGAGGAAATCGAGCTCTTTCTTAATATGCTTGTTCGTTCTTATGACCCCTGTATCTCTTGTTCAGCACATGCAATGCAGGTAACTTTCAAGCGCACTTGAAAAACTGGCGATTAACAAAGTGGTCTTTTTTAGTCGTTTCTTTCTCCCTTTTTCTACAACAATCTTCACTTCTGTGAATTTTGTTACTTGAAAGAAATGTTTATGAGTAATGCTTTTTATTTTTGTTAAAGTAGTTTGAACAAGAACGAAACTTGTAATCGTTATACAAGGTGCAGACGATATGTATCTTAATGCTTTCATGGATGTTTTAAGTGGCTGGTTTTCACGTGAAAATTTGCCTGCATTGACGGGTTATGCCATAGCTATTTTTTGTGGCATTTTTATGTTAACTGAATTATATTCTATTCTCACTCAGAAGAATGAACCGGACCTTTTCATGATGCTTCTTGCAGGTGTCATAGGTGGACTGATTCAAGGAATCACTCGGGATGCACTCCTTGCCATCTTGGCAGCTCTCTGTTGGCTTATGATTTACTCGCTCTGGACCATTCGTCAAAGTCCTGTCTGGCGAGAATTAATGCTGGCCTCCCTCATCTCTTATATGGTGGTTTTAGGTGGCCGTTTTATTATGGTTGTGTTAGAATGGCATGCCCGGACACACTTTCCCTGGGTTACTCATCCTAAGCAAGTGCCTTATTGGGGTCTTACCGGACAGCAGTGGTTTGGCATTTCTTGGAATATTTTCATTTATGTCTTTATCATTCTTTGTTTGATTTTCTTTGGGCGACGATTCCTCCTGGTCTCTCGGCTGACCTCCCCTCAAGTCATATATTTGTTTTTGTTTGCTTTATCCTATTTCATCCTCTATCGTTTTGCAGGTGCTAAGGGGCTTAACTTTAGCTTTCCGGGTGTGCCCGAAGAAGTTGGAAAACGTGTTTTGTTCGCTTCTTTTGGAACCTACGAGATCATGATTTGTACAAATATTCTATTATATCTCGTCTCGGGTCCGTTGTTACATGTTTTTTTTGGTGTTAAGAAAGTTAAAGACGAGCGCATTTTAAAGTTGGTAGAAGAAGTAAAGACCAAATTAAACATTCGTGGAAAGGTGCGCGTTGGGGAAGTTAAAGCGCCAATTTTGAATGCTTTTGCCTTTGGTGCTTTCTTTGATAAACGCATTGCCTTCATGGCTAAAGATCTCAGCAATTTCAGTGATGATGACATCCGTGGTATTGCCGGTCATGAGTTGGCTCATTCAAAGCGTGTCCATACTCTCTGGCTAATGGTTATTTCGGCTGTTACGTTTGCTATCACCAAAGCCATACAACTTCCTGCAACCCCACTTGACTATATTTTTAATCCAAATGTTGGTTTGGACTTCCTTTGGTATTATCTTTATAATATCGCTTTGCTGGCCTTTTCCTATGTCTTTATCCGCTTCCTAGAAGGGCGAGCAGACAATTATACTATGCGAGCTGGTTTTGGTTCTGCACTGGCAAAATCGCTAATCAAACTTGATGGCTTTTATCAAGGCATTGCCAGCGAAATGGGTCTAAGTGTTTATCTCTTAACTAACAAAGAACAAACTTCAGCAGAAAAATTACGCTTTTTAGGTGATGCCGGACGAAATATGTATCAAAATTATATCCACCCCAGCTGGACGGAGAACTTCATTAATCTCATTGCCAGCCATCCTAAATCTGCCTATCGCGTGGTTGCACTTACAGAGCAAGAAAAACTTCGACCATTTAAAGCAGCAATTTTACCTTTTCTATTGATCTTACCTGGTGTGCGAAAACGTTTTGTTAAAGAGCTTCAAGCTGTCCGTTCCAAAGTTGCACCAATCATAAATGCGACCTTTAATGAGCAATATCCAAAAACAGGCATTAAAAATTATGACAAATTGTCTCATCTTTCTTATCAATACAAATATTTTGAAAAGAAAGATGTTGTAGCAATTTCAAAAACAGACAAGGCAATCTTTTATACCGGAAAAGTGAAGAAAATTGCTCTTTCGAATATGATCACTTCTCCTCTCACTTTGACTCTTGAAACTCCGGAGGGGCCCAAAGAACTCTTGTTAAGTGATTACAACATTTTTGAAATGGCAGTAGGTCAGAAACAGGTTTTGAAAAATGGTCTGATTGTTACTATTAAAGAAATCACCACTAAAAAAGGAAAATTCGCTTTCACAGCAGAGCTCACTTCTAATAATGGTCTGGAAATAAAAGACTTCTCAGTTCCTGGCATTCCTCTTTCCTATCTAAAATCTGTCGAAGGGAAAGCTATACTCTTTGCACAAAAGGGCATCACACGTCTAGCTGAATTAACTGCCATAGAATTTGCTGAAAAGAATTTCGGTGATTCGAAATTGATTGTGACTGGCAAACGCTCTGAAACCTTCGCTGGTAATGAATTTATTGTAGCATTCAAACCTTTTGATGTTTATATTAAAAAAGACCATGAAAAGGAGCAGCGTTCGCTTATTGAGTATCTTAAAGGGAAACCGGCTGCATTTCAGACTAAGGATGACCTCGATACTCTTGCTAAAGGGATCGTTACCGATGTAAAAGAAGATTCACTTATTTTACAAACGCTTGATGAGATCATGGAAATAAAATTGAACCGCATAGAATTTCTCTATCTATATGAGGATACTATTGCTCTTCTTTATAAACCGTCCCTCTCATTTATTGAGCGGCTTCTTATGCGTTTACAGAACCGCCGAAAATTAACTTACATTTATTCGTAATTGGGCACTTTTGCCCCTTACAATTTTTTCTCTCAATCTTTGCTTAGTTTTGCTGCTATTTTCTTCTTCCAATTCTTGGGGATTTTTTGCTCGAGAAGTTTATTCAATGCTTTATTAGCTTCAAACAAGAATTCACGTGCTTCTTTAATTGTTGGGTTATAGGGGAGTTCTCCAGGTTTTGTATGTTTAATTTTCTGAGCCCAAAATCTGTTGAGAGACTTTAACTCAACATTCGCTGGCAACGTAATCTTACAGTCTTCTGCTGCTCGTAAAATACGTCCCAGTTCTTTTGCTTCAATTACTTCTTGATACTTTGGTAGTTTATCAACATCGTCAAATTCATGGATGTCTAAGATTAAGCGTTCTTTTACAATTGATTCAACAACACTCCCGATATCAAAGACTACTTTGCGGGTATTTCCGTTTCGAATGTCTTCAATACTTTCCTTTATTAGATTCTTTACGGGCTCTGTAAGGTTATTGAAGCAGAGGAACATGTCTTCTGTTAGATATTCACCTTCAAGCTGACCTGCTTGAATCAATTTTTCGATTATGATCTTGGTTTCTTCGAGCAAATTTTCGAGTTTGTTCTCCTTAATGAATTTTGAAAGTTCGATGCTTCCTTCTTTGATAATTTTCTTCGCAAAAAGGTCGTAGACGATGAAGATATCATCACTAATAAATTCACCTTTGGTGTATTCTTCTTCTGCGATTTTTTGGAGGATAACTCTCGCACTCTCGCAAGAAGTATCATAAGACTCGGAAAGCTCTTTTAGCGAAATTACCGGGGTGTTTTGTGCAACCTCAGCAAGCTCGGCAATAAGTTCGTCTGAAATAGACAATAAGAGTGACACCCGGTCCATGTGAATTGGTGCAGGTATTTCTTTTCGTTCGACTAATTCCCGAATGATTCCTTTCAAAGTGTCAATATCAATGTTCGTGTCATCTGCAAGGTTAGAAATTTTAACCTGCTTTATCTTCTTTAGATGCATTGCTCCAACCCGCTTCCAGTATGCTTGCCGGACAGTTTCACGAGCATACTCTCGAGTTATAATGTAATTTTTGTTTTTATCAAAGATATAACGCTCACTTAATAATTTAACAGAATGGAGATAATTTATCAATCGTTCTTCCGGCAGCCAAAGGAGTGATGTAATCGTGGAGATTTTTACTTTATTTGTATTTTGTTTTGCTAGTTGCCTTCGAATAGTGCTATCAATAATATTCGCTAAATCTTCACTGACTACGGCGAGATTGTCCAAATCTCTTTTCATTGTATTATTCTCTTCTCGCAATTTTTCAATTACTTTTTCCTTTGACTTTTGATCCTCTTCTAAGCGATGAATTGTCTCTAAATCCTTGGCGCGTTTTGCATCTTTTTGTATTGATTCTTCTCGAAGTGTGTTTATTTGTTCTTCTCGAACTTTCAAGGCATATTTTAGTGATTTGACTGTTTCCCCTTTGTTCTCTTTACTTAGATATTTGTTAAGCCAATTAGAGATTCCGGGTATTTTAACGTCTGTAAAGACATAGAGCAACAGGATAATAATTACTATGAGAAAAATTGGTAATACACCATATGTTATGACCATCATAATTATCTCCCCCGCAGTGTGTTGGTTTCCATTATTATTCCCAAGCGGCAACAAGCCGATATTTAGCGTGTAAGTGGCTGTGAGTGGAACCCCCACTTCCCAAGCAACAAATTCGATGGAAATGTAATAAGTTCCATTGTTGAGGATCACATCTGTAATTGCTTCTGTTGCACCGGGGTACTCTTCCTCTGAAGAATACAATAATACTTTGTTCACATCATAAAGTTTCAAGTCCAGATTCACTAAATCGTCAACTAATAATACGGCAATAATATTGGTAGGCTTTGTGACGTCAAACTTGTAAAAATCTGCTCTATCGCCATTATATACAACGCGCCCTTTGAATTTCGAATCGCTTAGGGGGATAATATAAAGAGCATCGTCAACATTGTCCCCAGCATCAGTGCCAGAATTGCCGTCATTTTGGGTGGTAATACTGATTGTGAGATTGTAATTGACAATTACTTCTCCAATAGACGATTCAATAAAAACAATCTGAATAATATAATTGTTCTCTTGATTAATGGCATGATAAATTGATTCGTTGACCCCGGTTAATTTTGTCGAGCTATCAAGCTGGACGCTTTCTTTGTCAAGGAGATAAAGGTCTAAATTAGTTGTGTTTTCTGACTCGAGTAAAATGCTGATAATCTGTCCTTTTTGGATTGCAATCTTGTAAAAGTCGTTAGTATCACTAGTTTCAACCAATTTTCCATAAGATGAGCCACTTGTAATTAAAATGGCATCACCGAACGAGTTTCCTGCATCTGTTTGAGTGTTGAAGTCATTTTGTGCTGTTAATATAATTGTAAAACTATAATTACCAATATCACTTGGTGTAGTAGGGAGAATGGAGATGGTGAAATTGCCTGAGCTTGCTGTCGACCAGATTAATGTTTCGCGAAGGCCGGCATCCTTATAATCATGGATTAGTGGGCTGGACTCCGGCGAATATAATGTCAAATCAAAATTAATTGAAAGATTCAACGGGATCATTGAAACATTAATAATAACCCCTGTTTTAACATTAAATCGGTAATAGTCTTTATCACCATCGGTTAAAGTTCCATTATACGTTCCTTCTGTGATATTTGTTGCAAAAGCAATCGAGTCTCCTGCATCACCGCCGGTATTGGCATCGTTTTCCTCTCCATTAGTGATAAAACTGTCAGCAGAATAAGGCCCAAGCATTTGAAATGCATTGGTAGTTTTCCTCTCTCTCATTGGTAGTGCTTTATCCCAAAGGGAAGCTGATATGTTGTTGCAAGCGGTATATTGAGTGGCAATTAGACAAAGAGCTACTGAAACTAGGAGGAAAGCTCCGAAAAATGTTCGTTTTTGCCAAACATCTTGCTGCACAACAATCACTTTCTAATCCTTTTGTTAACACTTTATAAATCAATTTAAATGTTATATATTTATCCTTAAAAATAAAAGTTCTTTTGAAGGCTTGAAAACAGAATTTACGCATTATTTTGTTCAGAAGAAAAGGTAAAAAAGAACAAAAAACTTTAATGCTGAAGTTCGTAAGTCAAACTATATTAATTAAAAAAGTGAATGAAAATGTCAACACGACCGGCTGATGCAAATTCAATCAAAAGAGGAAGTTATATACTTGTTGATGGAGAACCATGTCAGGTCCTAGATTTGAGCCACTCAAAAACCGGCAAACATGGTCATGCGAAAATAAGAATGGAAGTTATTGGTCTTTTTGATAAAAAGAAGCGATCACCAGTTATGCCTTCTACTGCAAAAGTTCAAGTACCAATAATTGACAAACGCAACGCACAAGTAATTTCCTTAGAAGGTGAGGAAATGTCAGTAATGGATAATGAAACGTACGAGACACTTTCTATTCCGAAACCGACTGACCCAAATCACCTTGCAAAGCTTCACGAGATAATAGATGCAGGTAAAACAGCTGAAGTTGAATATTGGATTGTCATGAATCGTTTCTTGGTAAATAGAATTAAAGAAATGGACATTTAGTTGCGAAAAAAAGCAATAAAATAACTAGGTCGTATTACAGACCTTTTTTCTTCTTTTTATTCTTTGGCGACCGGTTTTAATGTGACATTGATGACATTGGGTATTTCTTCAAGCGTTTTGATGAGATTTTCTTTTGAATTCTTAAATGCTGACTCGAGAATAATTCCATCCCAAAAGCATTCACTTTTCGAAACACAGACACCTGTTGAATAAACAAATTGAGAGATAAGGCTACTTAATTTTGCGAGGATTTTCCCGCTTATTTCAGGGTTAAAACTATCAATCGCAATTTTAAGCCAATAAATATTTTCGTCCTTAATGGGGAAAAATCGAAGTGACTTGCTTTTTTTACTATAAACTGAAAGAAAGGTTTCTCCGGAATCTTTTAAATCGTTCTTAACATTTTGTGGGAGGATTGGTGAATTCAAAGCATCTTGTATATGTACTTTAGTACATTCGATTAATTCCATAGGGTGTGATCTCCTGCAATTTTTTATTGTATGAACTATTCATTCGCGCATTAATAAGCTTGCGTTTGAGGTAATTTCCTTTTCAGAGTTTTTGTCGGAATCTCTGGGCGCTCCTCCAATCTGCTTATCTTCAAGGAGAGTTCTTATCCAAAAAGAAAATAAAGCCAATAACCTATAAATAGTTATATAAATTTCAATGTGTGGTTGAAAGTTTTTGGCAATTGAAAATGTATGGATCATCGATTTAAATAGTGGCATTTGTATTTATGATTGGTATCACGAGTCTAAAGAAAAAACCATTGATGAACAACTCGTTTCTGGTCTCTTGCTTGCTTTTCGTAATTTCTCAAGTGAAGCGGGGTTAGTTGATATTTCAGCTATTGAAGGACTTGATAGAAAGCTCGCTTATAAAACAGATGACCGATTCATTATTGCTGCCATTTGCCATTCCAAGGACTACGAACCTCTTATAAACAAAACTCTTCTTGACATTCTGAAGATGTTTAGACAAAAATACGAGGACATCTTGAAGGATTCCACAACAGATGTTTCTCCCTTTAGAACATTTGATGAGGTTCTTGTTGAACGACTCAAGGGAACAGTTGCTGCTCGCACAGTGATTTCAACGCTCTCAGGAGCAATAACCTCTATGGTAACTATTGGCCTCTTTTTTATTGCCTATTACTTCCTCATTGGCATCATTAAATCCGCTATCCCCAATGGCGGTAATATTGTTGGTTTAATTATCCTGTTGATTGGATTTATTATTGCCGGTTTTGTAGGCGGACTGATTGCCGGAGAAAGGAAATTCGGTATAATAGCTTCCTTTGTGTCAGTGATATTGATTTTTGTCTTATTTGTGGCATTCTTTTCAAGAGAATGGGAAACTCTAACAGAATTAGTCTTCAATTCCATACTCTTTTTCTTGTTGTTTTCGATAATGGCATTTACTGGAGGGCTCTTAGGTGGTTACCTTAAAGAGCGGCGCTATTTCTACCCCATAACAGAACTAGAAGCAGAAGAAACTGATTAAGACTAAAAAAGCTTGTATAAAAAAAAAGAAAAGAAGAGTAATATCTTCTTTATTTTTCTTCAACATTTGCATAAAGGACTAGAATTGTATCCTGTATTGCAGTAAGCCCATTGCTATAGTTTGCGGGAGTGTTGTATGTCTCCATTTTTATCTTAAGTTCTCCAAGAGCAAGAGACCAATTATTATAATAGTCTTGAAGATAGCGAGGATCATTGACGTTGAGAATGGGTAAAAGATCGTTTGTCATAATATTATCGGCGATTGTTATGTTGTTAATTGCTTCTGTGAAATATTGGTTAGCATAGCTTTCGCAGCTGGTTAAATAATATGCAACAATTGTCCCCATGAACTTCGTCATGATCCCAAATTCGAGCGGTCTAAAGTCATCGGTGAGAATCTTATCAAAACGTGTGCCGATGTTGTTGAACATCGAGCCAAAGGTTGTATTTTGAAGTTTGGTTCTGAAAGCATCGAGAGCACTTTGTGCTATTGCACCATAGACATCTGTGCTGTTTGCTGTTGCAAGTGGTGTACTTAGAGACGAGTAATCAACTTGAGAGATATCCGCTTCAGCTGCAAAGGCCCGCATAATTTTTGTTATTTCATCGTAGGTTTGTGCGAATGCAATCTCTTCTTGTAAGAGTGGTGACATTATCCCTATAAGGTCATTTAACAGGAAGGTGAAATCTTCCGTTATAGCTGCTGCAAAAATGTTTGTAAGATTGCCGGTTGGTGTGTATGTGGCAATACCACTTATTGCTGAAATATTTTGGTAAGCATAGGTAAAGGCATCTGCAGCATTCTTAAATCGTCTGAGTTTTAAATATTCATTTCCCACAATAGTATTATAAGACGCCCAGAGGATTTTCTTTGTTGGTTCCAAGTTATCAGCTGTATAACTTATGAAATTTACAAATCCTTCTAATTGCCCGTCGAATTGGTCTAAACGAACTCGAATCTCGTTTATGATATCGCCCACCTTGGCTGGAAGTTCGGCAATATTAATGCTCTCTAACTTTGCTTTAACTTCATCAAAAGATCCTTGTATATCTTGTTGGGCAATTCGTTGCTGAATAATATTGAGGGCATTTTCAGCCTTATCAAGCCCTTCAATAGCGCGAATAATGTCCTCTTTCAGTTGGTCTATATCTTCTAAACTTTTAGTTGAAAGTTGGGTGAGAACATTTTTTGCACTCGTTGCACTCGAGGAGGAACCGAAATTCGCCATGTCATTCGTGGCATTTTCTAAACTTTGAGTTAAATCATAAATCCCGGTAAAAAGTGGCAGTAAAATGCCAGTCATTGCCATTGTTGCTAAGGCCAGCTGATCGCCTGCTTCTATTAACGGTCCATATTGTCCTGAGACCAGAACGGCAATTCTAATTAGTCCAATATTTTGTAATCCTTTATAATTGACTCGAGAAATATTTAACCAATAATTGGCTTCTGATAAATTGTTTTGCATCCATTCCATTGCCTGGGTGCTTGGCGTGGAACCTGTTCCCTCAAAGACGCCATAGGCTTCCTGCATTTTTGTGGCACCGGCTAGAAATGATGTACTTGCTTGAATAATACCATATGTTGAAGAGAAGATAATTGGTGTGAACACTGCAAAAATAATCAAGCCAATACTTAGCAATGGAATAGCAATCCATGTCCCAACTTTCTTCTTTTTCTTGGTGATGCTTTTGATCAAAGCTGTTATAATCACCACAACAAAGATTGTCAGGATGAACATTAGCACAAGGTCGACTATCCAGATCCATTTTTGGATTTGTGCTATTGGCAAATTTTCTAATGCAGGGAAAAGCGATTTGAATATCTGAAATGCATCAAGCGAAAAGTCAGTGCTTGCAAAAAGCGGTGTGAGGGGACTGAGAATGGCTTTTAAGCCAAGCACTGTGAGTAGTAATGGAACAGCAAATGCTACAATGAAAATCATGAACGCCCCAAGGATCCCTTTTTGAAGGCTTCGGGTAAACAATCCGGGGATGCTCATCGCTATAAGTACAAGTACGAGTTCTATATAAAACAGGTCTGGTCTGCCAACACCTCCAACCCAAAGTGGTATGGAGAATAGCACCTCAATTAATAAGGCCACGCCTAAACCAATGAGAGTGCTGAGTAGAAATGGCGGCCCTTTTTTCTTCTTCTTTTTGACAGGTTTAGCTTTCTTTGCTTCAAAGCTGTATTCTTCTTTTGGGAGTTCTTCTACCTCGGGTTCTTCTGTTGGTGTTGCTACTTCAATTATCTCTTCTTCTGAACTTTCCTCTAGTGGTATCTCTGGTATCTCTAGTTCCTCTTTGGTTTCTTCTGTTTCAATCTCTTCTTCTTTTGGTTCTTTTGCTTCTTTTGCTTCTACTGGTTCTTCTGTCAAATTTTCTTCTGAATTTGTTTTTTCGACTTCTTCATTTTTTTCATTAGACAAGAGTAACCAACCTTTTTGGTTTGTTTGTTAGAAATATATTGTTTAATATAATATCTATTAACATAAAGACAAAAGTCATTAATTTATGTTACTCAAAAGGCAGTATAAAAGCGACTTTTCTTTCTCAATTTTAGGTAGAATTTATTTTGAAAACAGAGATTTTATTTAGTTATTTGAAACTTTAGATCGAGTTTAGAACTAATCTCACTCTCGAAAATTCTGGCGTTTACAAATAAATCGGTGAGGGACTCGAGTGTTTTTTTATCTGGATCCAAAACAACAATTACAGCAATTTTTGAATCCAAACCATCTGGGCCAATTTTTGCAATGAAATAATAGGCGAGTTTAACTTTCTGTTGATTCTCTCGCCAGGCGTTGATTGCGACAAGTTTCTTTACACCTCGAACAAGTAGAAAGTTAGCTATTTGGTGAAGATGTTCTGGTTCGCAAACTAATTGGTATTCTCGAACATTAGAATTAACTGGGCCGTGAATTTTCTCACCAAATACTTTCTTGAGGTTTTTAAGAAGTAATGGGAGCTCGATTGTACTTATAGTCATAGCATCTACCACTCTGATCGATTTTTATAACTTATCTATTCAATTACGAATATTAATCATTCTAGTTTTATTCTCATTTTTTTTCTATTGTTTCCTAATTGGGAATGCTTATATTTGATTTTTATTAGTAATTATTTACGAGATTTATACTTTTAAATCTTTGATCATAGAATTTAATGGAGTTTATAATTGCAAAAATGTCATCTCAAAAAATCTTTGGCTTACTTGTGAGCGAACAAAAAGCGCCTATTATTGAAAAGCCGGAAGAAAAGGAACAGTGTTATTTATGTGGTTTTAGTTTCAAAGAAGCAGAAGATTGTATGATTATTTTTGTTAATGAAGACCTCACAGAAAAAAAGCATGTTCATGGAAAATGCATTCAAAACCATCTCCGCCTTTTATCCAATGATGCGAAAATTGCTTTAGTGAGTATCGAAACGAACGAGATTTTAAGTTATACAACTGTAAGTGAAAAAGCGTGAAGAGTTCCTTTTTTTTGAATAAAAGCATAAACTCTTTATTTGCCAATGACTATAAGTTTAGTCATACAAATTTGTTTTGTGAAGTGGAGAACAGTGCCTCAGGAAGTTATCGTCTCTTCAAGTTTAACGCCAAACATTTTAATGCATGTCTTTTCTTGTTTAGAAATAGATGGCTCATTTTTTCATTCTAATTATGGGCTAAAACATCATTTTACTCTTACAGAGGAAGAGTATGTTCTTTGGGAGAAGCATGCAAAGAAATGCTTGACTTTAGGTTGTAGCGCTGAACTCTATGAGGTTTTATTCCAAATTCCAAGTTATATTCCTGCTGAAGATTTGGAGATGTTGCTCCAGAATTTTGATAATATTGGTGCGGCTATAAAGGAAGGGTCATTTGAAACTTTAATGATAACCTATGGGAGTGTTTTTGATGATCTTCTAATTTATGCACCACAAAGCATCTTTGAAAGCCACTTTCAAAAATTACATGAGAATTATGAAATCATTCTCGAAACTTTTGACTTTATGAAAAACGCATTACAAATTGTTTGGGCTAATTTCTATCAAAAGTATTGGTTTGACGATTTACTGCCCCGCTTAGAGCAACACCAACAACAGCTGAATCAGATAATAAAACCTCTTAACATTGTAAATGCTTGGAAAAAAATTTTGAAACTCGATTTTCCCTATCAGGAGTTTGTTGTTTATCTTGTCGAACCAACAACAACCATTGCAACAAATTTGTTGGCAGAAAAAATAATGATCGCCAACGAGCGCGAGGATCTGGAAAATTACAAAATAATTATCCATGAAGTTGGCCGTGCATTTTTACTTAATACTAATATATTCAACAATGAAATCGTTAAACCCATTGCTTTGGGAAATATTGAACGATTATCGCTAATCGTTGATGCGGCGTGTAGCTATCTCAAACACAACCTATTTGAACAATTCCGGTTAAAAGATAATGACCCTGATCCGTATGCTACACCCCAAATAAAACCTTATATCAAAACCTTCGGAGAGATCTGGGAATCTCTTGAAGAGAAAAACATCTACAAAGCATTGCTTGACACCTACAATAAATCCTTTCCAATAGTTTAACAGCTGATGATTACTTTTTTATTCTTTTAACTCCAAGTAGGTTGAGGGATGTGATATGAACATAGATTCTATTCTCAGAAAGGTAGATCCTACTCTTATCAAAGAGTTAACGAAAACATTAGTAGAAATGGATAGCCAAAATCCCCCCGGGCGGACGAAACACATTGCGAAGTTCTTGGCTGAGGAGGGAAAGAGTCTTGGTCTTGAAACAAAAATTGTCCCTCTTGATAACGAACGACAAAATGTTCTCTTGTCTTTTGGCACTGGGCCCCGCTCCCTCGTTCTAAGTGGGCATCTTGATACTGTGCCGGTTGGGGATGAATCCAAATGGAAATATCCACCTCTTTCTTTCACAGAAAGAAATGGGCGCTATTATGGTCGAGGGACAGTGGATATGAAAGGTGGTGTGGCAACTCTTATTGCAGTTATGGCAGCTCTTTACGATGCTGACCTCCCTTTAGAGTATAAAGTACTATTTATTGGGACCGCTGACGAAGAAGTCGGAATGAAAGGTGCATTTCAAATCAATAAAGAAGGCTATATGGACAATGCCGCCTGCCTTGTGATAACCGAAGCAACAAATTTGCATGTTGGTATTGCTGAGAAAGGCCCGTTGTGGGTGCGGGTAGATGTAAAGGGAAAGGCTGCCCACGGGAGCATGCCTGAAAAAGGAGTGAATGCCATCTATGGTGCGTGTAAAGTCATTACTGGCTTCAGAGATTCTCTACCCCAGGTTGAAAATGAGCTCTTGAGGAAAACAACTTTGAATGTAGGCGTAATAGCTGGAGGATCGAAAATTAATATTGTTCCAGAGAGATGTTCTTTTGAGTGTGACTTCCGACTCATTCCTGAGATAGATATTTCTACTTTTAAAGCAGATTTGTACTCACTTGTTGATGTGCTCTCGAGTAATGAGCCTTTCAATGTTTCCTTGACTTTTACTCATGTGGTTCCTGCTTTGAGTACAAATAAAAATGACGTTTTGGTTCAGCAAATGCTCAAATGGGCAACGAAGCTAACAAATAATCAAAAATCCTTCATAGGCCTTACTTATGCTACAGATGCTGCCGCTTTACTCCCACCAAAAACCATACCATTTGTTATTTTTGGTGCTGGTGATCCTGCGGTTTTACATCAAGCAAATGAGTTTGTTCCAAAGAAAGACCTGGAAATTGCGGCAAAAACTATTTTAGCTGCCTTAGTGGAGAGCTATTCTCCTTCTTGAATTGTCTTTTGTACTCTACTGCTGGAAAATCTTATTAACTAATAACCGCTTAATTGCTTAACATAGAAGGTCAGAAAATAATTGAGCATTGAGGAATACTAATGTTAGAATTGAAAAAAACTGAAGAATGGGCGTTTTTCTTTTTATTTTTCGGTGGAATTCTCTTAGTAGTAAATTCCATTTTAGGCGCATTTATTTATGCATTTAGTGCTACGAATCCTTTAATGCCATTCCTAGATGGTTTTGGTTTCTTTACCTTTCTTACCCCCAACCTCCACTATATTGGTATGGCACTTAATATTGTCATCGGTCTTCTTGCCTTTTTCTCCGGCTTGAAATTATTCTTTAAACCATTTTACAATTTATTGACGAAAATTGATGTGGCAATTACAGGAATCATTATGATCTTTCTTGGAATTGGTTCATATACATTAGTGGGTTTGTTGCTAACTGTTGGGGGAATTTATTGCTTCATTTACCGTCTCTCGGTAGAGGGTGCAAACAACAAAACCGCGCGTTAATCCACCTTTTTTTCTTTTTTTGAAAAATCCACATCCTAAAAATCTTTTTTAGCGGTAAAATGTTAGTTGATGGTAAAAAAGTTCAAGAGTAGGCCGACCTCCACCATAAAAAAAATCACGAGTGTTAGAACATGCCTGAGAAAAAAGTTTTGTTTCCGGAAGAAAAGGAAGTAGAGCAAACTCCTTCTTCTTCTCAACCGAAGGTTTTTTCTCAAATTCAGAACCTTATTGACGAAATTAAACAGTTGCCATTAGAGAAAATTGGCGAGCTCCCAATATTCCTTGAACAATTACTGGCGCTCTTTGACTCAGAGAGAAAAAATGCCGAGTTCTTTTATCAATTAATGGACGGCTTCTCAGAACTCATCCACAAAGCAGAAGAAGACTTTGACCCGGACTTTTTTATTAACTTGCTCGAAATTTTACTCGCGTTTCTCGAAGAATTCCAGGACGACAACAACTTCCTCATGGCAATAGATGACCCCATAATTCTTATCTTGGAAACTTTCGTAAGAAACGAAGCCTTTGAAATCTTAGAAGAATATGTAATTTATCTTGTAAACAAAGCAATCGAGAATCTTGACAATAATATTATTCGCTCAATTGCTTCTGAGGCAATCATCATTGCAATAAAAGGATTCGGGGAAGATTGGAATGTTGAAAAAGCAAAAGAGTTTGATATCATTTTGCGCGGCTTGTTGCCTCCTCTTGAAGTTTCAGGCTTTTTAGCAACGCTCTTACTCAAAGGGTTGGCAATCGAAATTGAAAATTATGGTGATATGCACGAAACCAATTCTATGAAGCGCTCTTTAAAGATTATGAGAGAACTTCACGCGAGATTGCAGAAATGTATTGATGAAGATTTCACTCTTTACTATTCAAAAGGATTGATCAGTGCCATTCATTGGTTTGGGGAACTAGAAGAGTTCGATGAAATGATGGTGACTTTAAATGAGCTCCTAGAAATTGTTGAGAAACACGCAGACAACAGTGAATTAAAAATTCTTGTTGCAGATGGTTTTCGTCTTGCCCTTGATTATTGTGGCGCGATTAACGATCTCCCCAGCATTTTAATTCTTGTCAATCAATTACTCAAATTAGCAGATGAATCACCAACAATTAAGAAAATACAGTCAATGGCAATAATGGGAGTCAATCAAGCTGCCCTCTGGCTCTGCTCATTCAGAAATTTTGGTTTAACAATAAATCTATTGTATCGTGTCAATGAGATTCTTGCACGTTTCCCGGAGGAGCGCTCTTTCAAACTTCTTGCTACCCGGGGACTATTTAACATTACTAAAGAATTAATCTCAACAACAAATGTAAAGCTCATGCTCAAAGTAATCGAACAGATTGAAGAGTTCTATCTTCAAAACCAAACAGTAGTTGAAATTGCCAGATATTTTGCGCAAGCTCTTGTGAACGTTATTTATCTTCTTGGGGAGATTTCAGATGAAGAGGAGCTTATCAATACCTATCTGTCGAAGGCAGAATCCCTCACCGAAAGGTTTGATATTGAGGAGGGTATTGTTATTAGTTATTCTCAATGCCTGGTAAATGCCGTCCGCTTTTATGGTTTACAAGCAAAAATACCTGAAATGGAGGCACTACTTTCGCGATTTGAGGATTTCGAAACTAGTGCTGAAAATATTGAAATCACACTCAGATTAGGAAAAGCCTATGTTGATGCTATTAAGGTGTATGGTGATATTGGTGACCTGGAAAAAGTAACTCGTCTCTATATCAACTTGAAAGAGTGGCTCTATGAGGATCAATATAATCTCGATTTGCAAATTCTTTTCGCAAAGGCACTTGTAAACATTGTGAGCGCTTTTGGAAAAAATGACCGGGTAAATGAGATGAATCTCTATCTTGATGAATTGCGTGAAATAACTCTTCTCTTTCCTTCCTTAACTGTTGTTCAGGAGCAACTCGTAAAGGGGTTAGCACACAGCATTCGTTTAGAAGTGAATCATTCTAACCTTAATCATTGTATTAGTATGTTAAATGAAATGCGCTCTTTATGTGGCCCTCTTGAACAAGAAGAGTCTGTGCAGGAAGTGTTGGCACGCTCCACACGGCGAGTAATCGTCTTGGCTTACAAACAAAACAAATTTGAGCTCGTGGAAGAACTTCTTGAAGCTTTGCGTAAGTTGTTAAAAGCACTCCCAAAGAATGAAACCATTCAAATAGAGCTTGCACGTGCCCTAACTAATATTATTATTGAGGAATCGAATTTAATGCGCTCTACTTATCTAAATTCTCTGGCAATGGAACTCAAGGGCCTAACAATCCAGTACCCTGAAAATAAGAAACTTTTAGCAATTCATGAAACGATTGCCCCTCTTTTGAAAGAATAATTGTTGTTATTTCTCTAATTATTCCACTGGGGGAAAGAAATCATCTGTTGGCCTTCTTGTTTTGCCATTTGGGCGTTTTATAGTTCTAGAGGGGTCACGTGGGAGCTTTTGAAGGCATTCTTTGCAGACCAATTTAGGTCCTGTCGGAAAATGATAAACAATTAGTTCGTCTCGAGGGAATGTTTGACCACAAAGAGCACATTTTGCTATTCCTTTCAGCACTTTTCAGTCCTCAAATGTTTTTCGGTTATAAGTAAAAACAATTTTAAAGAATGTAAAAGTTTACACAACTACAATAATTCAAAACAATTATTTGGTGAATTTAATGGTTGACTGGTCCAAAATAAGAGCTGATTTTCCCACTTTGCAGCGAAAAATCGATGGAAAAGAGATTATTTATTTAGATAGTGCTTGTATGGCTCTCAAACCTCAACAAGTAACCGACGCAATTACTTATTATTACACACAGCTCGGGGCTTGTGGGGGTCGTTCAATTCATGCCCTCGCACGGGAAACCACTGATTTACGAAATGCTGCACGTGAAAAAATTGCCAAGCATATTAATAGTCGTTCAGTAAATGAGATTATTTGGGTGCGAAACACCACTGAAGCTATTAACTTAGTTGCAAATTCATTGCATTTTGAAGAGGGCGAAGAAATCATTACAACAAATCTGGAACACCATAGCGGCGTTCTCCCTTTTCATAAAATAATGAAAAAGAAAAACTTGAAGCTGAAAATTGTGGACGCATCAGATGAAGGGTTGTTTTCTCTCGAGGACTTTGAAAAAGCCATTACCAAAAAAACACGCTTGATTTCTATCGTTCATACTTCAAATGTGAGCGGAACAACTGCCCCACTCGAGGATATCATTAAACTTGCACATGACCATGATGCGCTTGTTATTTCAGATGATGCCCAATACTTCCCCCATCGAAAAATGGATGTTCAGAAATCAGATGTGGACTTCTCTGCCGTTAGTATGCACAAAGCCCTTGGACCAACAGGAGTTGGTTTTCTTTATGGTAAAGAGTATCTCTTGAAAGAAATGGACTCTTTTCTTGTTGGTGGCGACACTATTAAGGACGTAAAATATGAACATGGTGAAATAATTCCTACCTATCTTGAACCACCCCACAAGTTCGAAGCTGGCCTTCAAAATTATGCCGGGGAAATCGGTGCAGGAGCGGCAATAGATTATCTCGAGAGTATTGGGATGGAAAATATCGAGAAACACGAGACTCTCTTAACTCAGAAACTCTTTAATGCCTTAAAAGACATCCCCGGGATAGAAATTATTGGACCAAAGAATGTCAAGGACCGCCATAGCCTTGTAGCTTTCAAGTTACAGAATATTGACACAGCAAATGATGTTGCAAATTATCTTGATAGCGATGTCGACGGATACAAAATTATGATACGTGCTGGTGCACATTGTACAAATCCTTTCCATTATTCTCTTGGAATTAAACCCAGCGAAGGCACTGCTCGTGCATCGATTTATCTTTATAATACCGAAGAAGAAATTAAAATCCTAAAAGATGCCCTCCAAGAATTGGACCATTTGATCGGGAATGTTTAGGTTGTTTTTCGGGAGCAATAAAATTCGCTACTTTTTGCTCCTTTCTAACTATTCCAGTAATTGTAAGGGTTCTGATTTTCCGAATCGCTATGAAGGTGTGGAAAGCCTCTACTTTCACTTTTGAAGGCTTCTTCATATGAACCGAAGCGTTGTAAGATTTGTTCCTCTATTGGTTTTGCAATATCCATAGCGGTCCGTACATGTTTGTTATTTATTCTATCTGCCCCTTCTGTAACTGCAAGATCTCCTGCAACCTTGATTATTCCTGCAAGTTCTCTTAAACGGAGTGTTAGAGATGATTCTTCTTTATCGACTTTTTCGGCGATGATTCTGGCACATTTGATGATTTCAAAGATTCCTTTCCGGTCCATTGGGGGTATTTTATCATCTCTAATAATTTCCTGAGCTATGAATTGGCAGATTTTCAATCGATTTAGTTCATTATCTGGCATTGTTGTTTTCAAGAGAATTTCATAACCATCTCCTTGGATCCGTGAGCGGAGTGGGGGGATGATTTTTGGGACATCAGCAATATTACATGCCGCTACTAACACGAAATCACAGGGAACATCATCTACTCTAACCGAGGCACCAGAGCTTTGAGGGTTTCGTCCAATGATTGGGAATCTCTTCTCTTGTAGGGCTGTTAAAAGCGAGCGTTGTAATACCCCTAACTGGGAAATTTCATCAATAAATAACACTCCTTCATGAGCTTCATGAATTGCTCCGGCAACAACTCGCTTATAGGGTGGAGTTCCTAATTTGTGGTGGCCACCGTAGGGGTCATGTAAGCAATCGCCAAGAAGTTCAGTCGCACTCGCCCCTGTCGCTTGAACAAAAAGTGACCGTCGAAGTGGCACTAAAACTTTCATTGGGCGGGGACCTTTTTTTGCTTTTGATAATTCAATTGCTTCTTGATCGAAAACTCGGATGTTGTTTCCCGCTTCCTCAAACAAGAGAATCTCTTCGCGCCCATCGGGAAGAATAATCGCTTTTGAGACTTTTGTCCCATCCGTTGTATTTTGGGCCGAAAAGGGTGATAATGAAAGCAAGTCACCAAAGCGGGAGGGTTTTTTCTTTTTCTTCGGCTTGTTACAATGAGGGCAAATTCGTGACTCTGGTATTGAGAATTTCCCACAGTGTTCACATGCATACCCCAGTTTTACAGCAACATCAAAAGGCGCTTTTGAGGGATGAATGAGCTTTCCATATTCTCCACTCATATTTTGTGCTCTTCGATTTTTCAATTCAGATGCTTTTTTTATTTCATAAAATGGGCGTTCTGGGTTTTCAGGGTTATGGACAATCCAGATTTCTTCTGTTGGTTGTCCAAGATGAAATGACAATGCTTGCGCTATCATCGATTTCCCTATGCCGGGTGGTCCTATGAGGAGTAAATTTCGTCGTTGGATAGCTGCGATTCTAGCGATACGAATGGCAAAGTCTTGTCCGATCACTCTTTTTAACGGATCGCGGGGAATGGTGATGTCATTAGTGTCTTCAATATCACGCATTCTAATAGTTGAAGGGCTTTCAAAACGGTCAGCTCTTGATTCCACTCTCCGTTGTTTGAATGCTGGAAGTTCTTTCTCTTCTTTTATCCCTTCTATTACTACTTCTTCTTGGCCTTTTGACATCTTCTGCACAGAGAAGTCTTTGTAGAGTTTTTAACTTAAAATCTTAGATTATCTGTATAATATTAGAAGAAAAAAAAAGAAAGGATTGGTTTTTGCTACCAATCTGTCTTAAGCGAAAGTGTAAAATTTGGTTTTCTTTGGTTGTTTTTCGATTTCGCTAATTTTGGCGCCAACGATGGTATTGATCTCTTTTTCCTCACAGAGATCTAAAAGTCGTTGGGTTATTATCCCATCAAAAACAACTTTGGTGACCTTTTTAGCTTTCTTTAGTTCGTCATAAAGTTTTTCGACTGCAACCCGTTTTAGCTGTTTAAGGTTATCATCCAGTAAAATTCCTTCTTGTTGTTCCTTTTCTTCAAGCTCTTTAACGAAGGGCATTAAATTCTCTGGGATCCGTGGTTTTTGATATGCTGGTGCTCTTCTACGGTCGCTACGATATGATTGCCTCCGGCGGTCACTTGAACGTCCGTGATTTTGTGATCTTGAGCTTCTGCTGGTTCCTCGATCAGATGTTCGTGGATAGGGTCTCTTTTCTCGTTCTCGGCTGACCGGAGAAGGGCGACTTTTCACTCTTTCGGCCGGTTGCTGTCGTACAACTGTTTTTTCTTTTGTATCTAATTTTGCTTTTCGTCGTTTAATAGCATTTTCAATGATTTCTTTTGCATGAATGTCAGTAATGAAGCTCACTTTCTCAACAGGAACTTTCTTACTTAAACAATCAATTATTTCATCCGGTTTAAGGTCTTCAACTTCTTTCCCTTTTGGTGCTCGCGCAACGTAATCAATGGTACTATACATTAATAACTCCTTTAGAATTAAGTCGCCACCACGATCTCCATCAAGAAAGGCTATTGACGTTTTCTTCTTTGTAAGGTCAACAATTGATTTTGGTACCTTAGCACCCTTCACGGCAATAGTGTTTCTCACTCCGGCTCTCATGCATGCTGCAATATCTGCTCTTCCTTCGACAATGATTATTATTTCAGATTCTCTGAATTCAGGTCCAACAGGTAATTGCCCATAGTTGCTAATTTGAGAGGAAGTTCTTGCTGCTCGTAAAACCTCATCTGCAAGCTCACTTGACTCTTGTGTGCTTTCCGAAGTCCATTTTTGCAATAATTCGGACGCTCGTTCGCGGATTTTTTTCATCTTTTCTCTGCGAATATCCTCGATGTTTTTGATTTTAATTTTGGCATTGCAAGGGCCAATACGGTCGACTGTTTCAATAGCCGCGGCTAAAATAGATGTTTCTACTTTATCCAAGCTGGAAGGAATTTCTATGGTTCCTCGGGTTTTTCCGCCACGAAAGCTGAGATGAACTTGGATTCTCCCGACTCTTCCACCTTTTTGAAGTTCGCGCAAATCTAAATCGTCTGTTAACAGACCTTCTGTTTGCCCAAACAGCGCTCCTACAACATCTGGTTTTTCCACTAGACCATCGATAGTGAACGTTGCATGAATTAGGTATTTTGTAGTTGAAGGTTCATCAGCCATTTCATTCGTTTTATGATTATTCGTCACTTAGTTTTAACCTCCATTTAGGTTAAGGGGTTGTAAACAACATTCCTAAAAACAAAGCTTCGTTTTGTCAGCTAGCTTTCTTTTTTCTCGTTAGTCATTGGAAGTTCGTAAGTTTTTAGGATATATACCTTGATCAAAAAGAGGATTTTATCATTCATTTTCAGCTTGACTTGCAAAGACTATTCGTTGTAGTAATGTTTTTTCTCCAATACTTCAATTTGTCTTTTTTTTCTTCGAATTGTCAATTTAAATGAACCATCATTTTTTGGTTGAATATTAACCATTCACTATGAATGATAATCAATAAATGAAATTTGTAATCGTGAAATATGATGAATTGCAAACCTCTTTTTGAAGGCTTCTAATCCATTTTCTTCTTTTTGATCTTTTTTTCCTTTGTTTTTAGGTTATGTTATTTTTTTCTTATCAGTATCTTTTTCTTTTGATTTTTTAAACCTTTGTCTACTACTGATAGATTGTTCTTAAGTGATTTTTCCTTATTGCCATATAAAAGCAATCTTATCTTGGCAAATGGAGTGTAATTATATTTTTCCAAATTTGGTAACTCTTTTTAAGGCAATTGTTACTTAATACCTTTAAGAATGAAAAAAGTCACACATTAAGTTTTCAATTTGATCGGAGGACAAGTTTCTGTTATCACCTAAAAATATACACGTTTATAAGAAAATTTGTTTGTTTTTCTTTCTGCCCTTAACTTTTACTTTAGTAGCTACCTCTCTGTCGGAGAGTGGCGCTGTTTCTTGTCATCCTATTTCAGACGGCGCCTTTTTAACGAATGGTGTTTATTATTCTCATTGGAATGAAACCATCGTTGTGGGCATGGATGGCTCTCTTTTAATAACTGAGGAAATGACTTTTTATTTATCGGCTGGGTCTTATGGTTATGCATATCGTGAATTAAAATGGCAGAGTTTTCATGATGTTGTTTCTTGGAATATCGCCTCAGGCGCTGGAACTCCAGCAATTACTTCCTATAAAATGGAAAAAGAGATTGATAGGATTAAATTTTATTGGGAATGGCCTCGCAGTTATGTTTCTGAAGGAACAGAATATACCTTTAGTCTAACATACAATGTTTCTTCTGCAATGGATCTCCGTGGAAATCGGGATCGTGTTTACTGGAATGTCATTGGAAGTGAATTTGAGTATACTATTTATGATGTGAGTACAAAAGTTATCTTCCCTAAGCAATATAATTTAAGTGATATTCGTTCTACAACTTATTATAATGGGAAAAACCCCGGCGATGATACCGGTACAGCCATGAATGAAAATGGTCATACAGTTGTGGTTTTTCATCAAGGAAAAGTTGCTCCCCTTACTAGTTACACTATTGATACGGATTCCCCGCCTGCTGGGATTGTTATGCCATTTTCATGGAGAGTTTATTTAAACCAAACCCCTATATTGGTGTTCGCAATTGCCTTTCTCCCACTTTTCCTTACCTTCCTTCTATTATTCCTTTTCAAAGGACTTGACCCGAAGGCAAAAGTTATCCCAACATTAAATGAAGTTGCGATTAATAAATGTCCATCTTGTGGCTACAAAGATTTCCGGCAGGTGAGGTTTTGCTCGCATTGTGGTTCTCCAATGAAAATTTTAACAGAGGTTGCTCCACCAGACGCTTTGACTCCTGTTGAAGTAGGAGTATTATTGGATGAAAAAGTTGACAATATTGACTTTGTCGCGGAATTCTTCTACCTCGCCGAACAAGATTATCTTCGGATAATACAACTCCCCGATGAAGACGAAATTTACTTCCAGTTAACAGGGAAAACGCCTTCTTATGGTGCGCTTTCCTCTTTTAGTAAAGATGTTTTGGCCTTTGTTAAAAAACACAGTTCCGACACTATTTGGACCAAAAAAACTGTTATAAAAAATGGCAAAGAGCAATTGGAGGAAGTTGGTCTTTCGGTTCTTTCTCTCTCATCAATAAAAATTCATGTTAGCTCTCTTTGGAGCAAGAAAGATAAAATCTATAATAAATTGGCAGGCGGAGATATGAGATATTTTGAAGGAAACCCTGAAAAAGCCAGACAAACGTTTTCTAGGCTGGCATTTTTTGGTGGAGTAATGGAAATTATTGGTTTCTTTTTCCTTTTTAATTTATTACATATTTCAGCCATAATAGCTATGGTTGTTGGGTCCGTTCTGGCAGCAATTTTTGGCTTTTTCCTTGCTAACAAAATGCCAAAGTTAACCAAACAAGGTGCACAAGCAAAAGTGAGTTGGCAAAACTATCTGCAGTTAATTAGAGGGAAAATGTTGGCTTTTCCAGATCCTTATGAGCAATTCAATTTTTCAATGGACCATTTCTCCTATCTTCTTGTTGACCCAAAATTCGATTTACCGGCTTACCTTGAAAGACTAGCAAAGAATGTTCAGAGGAAACCCGCACCAGAGGGCTATTCCTATGTTGCTCCCTACTGGTATTACTATCCCGGCATAAGGTTTTCTCCAAGAGGAGGATTTGGAAGTCATCCGATAAGAGGTATTGGTGCCGGAAAAAGCTTCGCTTCAATAGCTGATGGTATAGGTTCAATGGCTGAAAGCATTCCTATGGCGATCTCAAATTTCACCGAAGGCATCTCACAAGCAATAAAAAATATGTCCAATAACTTCACTCCCCCCTCTTCTAGTGGCGGAAGTAGTGGTTTTGGTGGAGGATTTAGTGGTGGTGGCGGCGGTGGGGGCGGCGGAGGAATTGGTTAGAAAAGGAAGAGCCTGTCACCTCCCTCTTTTTTCTTCTAAAAAAAGGAAAAAGAAAAAAAAGATGAATGGTAAGGTTAACTGTTTACTTATTTGGCAGCTTCAGGAGCTACGACAACTGCTGTTTTTGCCAATTGGTCACCCAATCGTTGGTTATCCGCACTCATGTATATTAAGAGCAATCCAATGGCTCCAAAGAATATCCCATCGACAATAAGGAGTAACCATCGAATAAACATTGGCACCAGATCATCTTTTGTTACATCTCGAACAGTGCCTTTCTCCGGGTCGTCAATGATAACAACCTTTGTTTTGATAATCTTCTTTCCTACGGTTTGTCCACCTTTTCGTGTTGGTCGCCAGACGAAGTAGTATATGACAATAACTAAAGCTACAATGTTTAATAATGCGTATAGGATACTTCCGATTAATGACATTGTTGCAGCTGTTGCTATCCATCTACTATAATTGGGGTCTCCTGGATTAAGAGCTGCTTTATTTACTAAACCCGCAGCAATCCATCTGAAAATGCTAGGGATGATTTCAATGACGATCATGATTGCTGCCATTATTGCCCAATCAATTAGCCCTGCAAAAATCCTTTGTTGAAGTGTTGCTAAATCGGCTTTTAGAGTTTGTGTTTTTTCTGTGCTCATAAATTTTTCACCAATTTATGTAGTAATTTAATTTTCTAAACTGTTTGATGCTTAAAAAAAGTTTTGTAAAAAAGCCTCTCTCTTTTGTTGAAAAGTCTCTTTTGTGGTAATTACTTTCTTTCGTATGGAAATTTTTTCATATTTTTTAATGTTCACCCCCTCATTTTCTGACAAAATTAGAAGAATATTTAAATTTTCGAAAGAGAACCAAGAGACCAATCTATCAAATTTGGACTCATCAAATTAATGGTGTTTTAAATTGGCAGAAGCAGTACAAACAGGAGATTTATCAGAAGATCCTACGCGAATTGAGGCGAAAAAAACTGGCTGGCGAAATGCCTTTTTATGGTATTTTTATGATGCTGCTGATACATATTTTTCACAATTGATTATTAGTCTTGCCTATACTCCCTTTGCCCTCGCTTTGGGCATTTATCAATTAGGCTGGAGCTATCAAAAATCGTTTATTATTGTATCAGTATTTATGGCAGTATCTAATTTATTGATTGCCGTCTTTGGACCGATTATGGGCGCGGTTTCGGACCGTTTTGGCAAACGTAAAGGTGCTGTAGTACTTGTTGCAAGTATTATGATCGCAACAACAGCAGTTATCACCGCCTGGGTGAATTTTTACTGGGCATCTTTCATGTTTCTCATTGCCAACTTTTGTTATCAAGCCGGGCGGATGTTTTATGATGCGCAAATTCCTTTCATTGCTGAAACAAAACAACGGTCCTTACTTCAGGCTGTTGGGGGCTCTTTGAGTTTCTTTGGTTCAGTTTTTGCAGTTTTAACATCTATGATTGCCGGGAAGCTTTTAGGCGGTTGGGAACATATTGACACTGCTATTTGGGAAGCTAATCCTTCTTATTATGCTGCCTTTACCCTTGATGATTTCATCAATCTCAAATGGCTCTTTTTAATTGGTGCAATTGTTATTGCTGTCATGGCCTTCCCATATCTCTTCCATAAGGAAGTTGAAAATCCCCAAAAAATAACTTTAAAGGAAAATGTCAAGGAATCCATTAAAGACTTCCGAGTGACCTTGAAGGAGATTGTTAAAGATCGTAATTCTATTTTGTTCTTTTTGGGTTGGTTCTTCATTACTGATGCTGCAAACACTGCAATTATGTATATGGCTGTCGTCATACAAGGCGCTGTTGGTTACGATTCTTCTATAACAAACTATGTAATTTTTACCGGCATTGGTGGCAGTTTCATTTTTGCCATTTTAACAGGTGTTATCATGAATAAAATCGGGCCAAAATTGACCTTTATTATAAATGGTTTAAGCTGGTCCATTGCTATTGTGATAATTATCTTCTCCGGGCTTATTTTTAAAACTGAACAAATTGGTTCATTAATAATTGTTCATATGCTCCCACGTTGGCCAATGTTTATTGGTGCTTTCTTTATTGGTATTGGCTTTGGTGGCATCTGGATTATCGGGCGGCAGTTTATTATCGAACTTGCACCACCTTCGAAAGTCGCGCAGTATGGTGGGTTCCAAAAAATCGCAGGGCGTGTAAGTGCTATTCTTTCACCTTTACTTTTTGCTGGGACAATCTTTCTCTTTGCGAATCCTTTTGGAACGCATATTGCTTATCGCTTTGCTCTTAGTCAACTTTTCCTTTTCTTTATCATTGGTGTTTTCCTACTGATTTTCATCCGCGATCCGCATAAGAAATATCTCAAAGGTGAACGCGCACCCTATAAGAATCTCTATGTTAAAAAGAAAAAAGGATGAGAAAATAACCAATCCTTTTCTTCTTCCTCTTTTTTTAGAGTGTGAGTTCTTTTCCTTCTTTTTTCATTTTCAAACATGTTTCGTATACTTCAACCGCTTTTCGCAAATGAGGGATAACAATTGACCCGCCAACAATAAGCCCAATATTCACGGCTTCAAAAAATTCTTCTGGTGTAACTCCTTCTTTTACGCAAGTGATTATGTGATAAGTGATACAATCGTTGCATCGTAACACCAGTGAAGCTACTAATCCTAGTAATTCCTTTACTTTTGTTGAAAGGGCTCCTTTTTCATATGCCCGAGAATCGAGGGTAAAAAAACGCTTGATCTGTTTGTTTCCACTGGCAAGAATTTTTTCATTCATTTTTTGTCTATACTTTTTAAACGTCTCGAGAGAATCCATCGCTTGACCACCTTTTATTTCGGTTATTTCTTTCTCCATATTTCATTAATTTTTCTTCTTCTGTTTTTGTATTAATTGTATTCCTAAAGAAATATAAAGCGAATCATTTGATAATAATATAGTTTCACTAAAATGGACAATTTGATAAGAATCGTTTGTAGAGGAAAAACGTTATGGCTAAAACAGCTTTAAAATGGGTATTTGGTATTATACTCTCTGTAATCGGCTTCTTCATTGCTGGTGTGGTTTTATATGGTTATTTTGTGACACATAAAAATAGCTTAGGGGGTCTTATCAGCGGTGTTGTTATGGGTTCGGTTGCCTTTGTACCCGGCACTATTCTTCTTATTCTTGCAATGATTGACATCCGGAAAAATGCTTTTGATTTGCGCGTTGCAAATATTCTTGATAAATATGATAGAATAACACCTGCCACCCTGGCAAAAAAAGCCCACGCTTCAGAAGCCAAAGTAGAAAGTTCTGTTAGTAGAATTATCGGAAAAGGATTACTGATTGTTTATTTTGACAAATCGACAGGGGAATTCGTCACGCAAGAAGGAAGAGCAATTGCAGAACGGGTCATTGGATTAATCGATTCTAAACGAAGAACCACCATAGAGCAATTAACAACCGAAACGGGAATGAAAGCAGACGAAATAAAAAAAATCGTCGTCGGGATGGCAAAAAGAGGTCTCTTCTCAGGCACTTACGATTGGAAAGCTGGAAAAATACTCTCGGCTGAGGCTGTCCATTTGTTGCAGAAAGCACCTAAGAATTGTCCAAATTGCGGCGCAACACTTTCAGAACCGCCACTCCCTGGAGAAGAAATTAAATGCGATTTTTGTGGCCATATTGTAACTGGTTGATAATTTCTTCTTTTTTCTCTTCCTTTTTCAATCTTGAAGCGAAGTTCTTTTATACTAGTTTTAAGCTTTCAAAACTATAAAAAAAGCATGTAAATTTGCGTTTAAACCGTTACGAGGAAACGGAATGCTTATTTAGGATTAAAAAACCATCAAATAGCATATCATTGATTCTCTGAATATTCAAGAATCTTAATTAAAAGCCAAAGGAGCAAATCAAATGTCTGAAAACATCGCTGAACTTTTAGAAAACCTTTCCTCAGAAAACCCCGAAAAGCGCGTTAAAGCGGCAAAAATTCTGGGTGAGTTGGGTGATAGGAAAGCAACCCCTGAATTAATGCGTGCCCTTAAAGAAAATCCTGACGTAAAGACACGCTTAGCCTGTGCAGAAGCAATTGGTAAGATTGGGGATCGTTCAGCAACCGACTTGTTAATTGAGACCTATAAACACGACCTGGACAAAAAGGTCAAAGCGGCAATGTTAGCGGCGTTGGGTGAATTAGGTGATGATAGTGCCTACGATACTTTAATGGATGCGATTAAAACCGTAAAAGCTGTAAGTGTTCGAGCTGCAGCAACAGAAGCCATTGGAAAGCTGAATAATAAAGCCGCCGCTGAAATTCTTCAAGAAATAATTAAAAACGAGAAAAATGTGAAAGTGGTTGTCGCAGCAATAAAGTCTTTGTACTTACTTGGTGAACGAAAAGCCGCCACATTATTAATCGAGATATTACAATCATCAGATAATTCTTTGATTCGAAAAGAAGCCGCAGCTGGACTTGGTCGTATTGGTGGTCGTGTGGCAATACAACCTTTAATAACCCAATTCAAGAAGGAAGAAAATGATGCTGTAAGAGAAGCGATTGTTATCTCTCTTGGGAGAATCGCTAATAGCATTTCTGTCCCAACATTAATCGATGTTTTGAAGAAGGATTCAAGCCCAATTGTTCGGAAAAGTGCTGCATGGGCTCTAAGGCGCATTCGCGACCGGAAAATCTCTTCGGCTTTACTCTCGCAGCTGGACAAAGAGACATATGAAGCTGTAAAACAAGAAATCATTGCCTCTTTAGGCAAACACCGCGAACGAAAAGCAGTGAACGCTATTATTGAAACGTTAAAATCCAAAGATGCTCAGGTGCGACGTGCGGCTGTTATTGCTCTCGGAGAAATTAAGGACAATAAAGCGGTGGAGCCTTTATTACATCAACTCGAGTCTGATAAAAATGCTGAAGTAAGGAAATATGCTGCCTGGGGATTGGGCCAATTGAAAAGCATAAATTCGAAAGAACATCTCCAAACCCTCTTAGAAAAAGAGACAAATCCTGAAGTCAAGGAAATGATCCAATCAGCAATAGACGCGATTGATGAAGCGATCCGACAAGCAGAAGAAGAAGAACGAAAAGCCTTAGAACGTGCCAGAAGAGAAGAATACTATTATTTCTAAGATGCTGGAGAAATAATAAGAGTAATTATTCGAGCAATCGTTTCTGTTTGTACTCACCAATGAGCTCTCCAACGGTACGACCCTTCTGTGAGGCATGAGCAAAAGTTACCTTGAAATTTGTGCTGTTTTTCACTCGCTCCAATTCGTCGGGGACGGCTAAAAATAAGAACCCACTTCGGCGTTTCTTAAATTTCACGCCAAGAAAGGCTTCAAAGCCAAGTCGAGAGGCAAATTCTAATAGGCCATTGATCTGTTCTTCACTGATGTAAATACTGTCTTTTCGAGCTGTCTTAATTTCCAAGACAAAGAATTTCTGCCGCTTTTGCGATCCGGCAATAAGATCTGGTCGCGGTAACAGTGTCCCCCCTCCTGAAGCAGGCGCACGCAGGACAGCAAATCCTGCATCCCAAAACAAATGAACAAGATCGCGTTCGGCTTGAACACCACTCAGAGTCATAAGAACCACTTCCAATATTTTACAAATTACTTCCAAACATAAAAAGGTAGGGAGGAAACTGATTTGTATAATAAAACAAGGACAATAAAACAACGGTGAAATTAACACCATCAATAAGAAGAAAAAGTTAAATTAAGAAAGCAGCTTTTTAGTCACTAATATTTTAGTCATTAACATCAAATAGCTTGAAAAAATAATAATCGTATGACTGGAAATGGGGGCCCAAAAAAAGATCCATCGCTTTTTCAAACGATGGGGAGCGCGTATTGTGGGGTTGCCCCATTCCAGTCAAGCAGGTGAACAGGTCTCTATTAAGACCAATTTCGAACAAGGTCTCTCTTGTAAGAAGCATGAATGTTTATGTTTTTGCTAACTTCATGATCATATTTACAGCGGCAATAACATCCTCGGCCGGGATGCCAACACCTCGTTTATAAATTAGCATCGACCCTTTATTTGTTACTTGAGCGCTGAGCTGACCCCCTGTTGGCAAGTCAATGAACCCCCGGAAATATCGGATCGTTCCTTGCCTGCGATAAATGGTCCATTCAGCTGAATCGAGGATTTCTCCACTTAGTTGAATTTGATTTAAAGCTGGGTTATCGAGGTCTGAGATTTGTACTGTTTTTACCAACGCAGCATTCCTACATAAAGTGACCATGGAGTTTTCATTTAAATGCACGCCATCGAATTCCACTCCAAGAATCTCCATAAGGGGGGTTAATCCTTTCTTCACAACCCAAGATGTTCCTCTACATTCAAGGAATTTCTCTCGGACGTGGATAATATATTCGCACTTGCCTTGAGAATACACTACTTGCGGTGTCATTTCACCGTCTTTCATTCGATGAACTGTGATGGGTTGTCCTATTGTGTAGTAGACACTAATCATATTGCCATTGGAATCAACATCAGAAAATCCCTCGTAGTATTTCCGTTCTTTAAACTCAACAGGGTGTTCCTTCAAATTATTGACAATTGTTGAAGCACTCCCTAAAGACCCTCCATTTATCTGAAAGAGTTTCAAAGGCAAAACCATTCCTCGTGGGATTATCAAACCATTTGTTTGAAGAGCCATTTTTCACCTTGTCCTAACTTTATTCATTTCACCTTTAGAAACAGGGGAGTCAACTCACCTCAGTTTCTAATGGAACTAACATTAAGTATAATCCTATTTATAAATTTTACTGACCCCACTTTCTACTGGAAGTTCCATTGAAAAATTTCAAAAGGGAGAAAGGAAGAGGGGTTCCTAAAAGGACAACCTTTTATGAGAGATTGTCCCAATAGAATAGTGTGAGGAATTTCACATGGCGCTTAAGAAATTAAAAGGACTGATTTGGGGTCGGTTAATAACACTTGTGTTAATAATTGTGATACCATTGTTCTTTGCTCTAATGGTCGCAGGATCGAGTCCTGCTTTAGGTTGGTTTGACCCACCAATAATTACATGGGAAGATTTTCGGTATCTGAATCCGGCGCAAACTATTCCTTTTCTCCCCGAAGTCTGGGCCAAGGTTTTTGTCTATGGTTTTATCCCGGTATTTTTCAGCATGCCTTGGGTGGTCTTCCTCGTTGTGGATGCTAATCGTGTTGCAGAGACTTTTGAAAACATGGGTCGAGCAATGCGAAAAGTAAGCCTTGGATTGAATATTTTCTACAGCGTGAATGCGCTCTTCATTTTCGTCTTCTTTATTCTCCCCTTTGGGACGCCAATAATTGGTGTAGTTGCATCGTTTGGTTTGATCCCCTGGATAATAAAGCGAAAAACTGGCAAAAAGCTCCCACGATGGTTGACATTTATTCCCAGCCTTTTACTGGCGGCTATTCCCATTGTTTTGGCAATTGGATTCTGCGCAAATTATGGCACTGTCTGGAACAATATTTGGAACTTTTGGTCTGGTTCCGGAGCTACAGGTTCTATTTTGACTGAATATGGTTTCGTTCACTATATCTATGGCTTTGGGTATTCCGTTGGCATCGGAGCAGTACTTGCTGGTTTTGTGAATTTCATTTATGAAGGTGCATCTCAAGTGGACCGGACGACCTCCAAACCAAAAGGCATACTTTATATCGTAGAATTTCTCATTGCAACTGCAGTTTTCGTTACCTATATTCTTGTCCCGATGACCTTACCTGCTCGTGACATCATTTTCTATGTCATTAGTGGTGTGACTATCTTCTTTGGCTTGTTAGAATTCTTATTACGATTCTTCAAGAAGGTCAAACGAACAAAGAGAGATAATGTTCCAATTGGTGCATATGTTATGTTGCCGATGTTCATCGCAGTTGACCTCGTTCGCACTGCAGGAACAATTCAGGTGCGCAATGCCGCCTTGACTGCTGCACTTGCTCTTACCTGTATCGTCTATTTTGTTCTCTTCCTCTTGGCATATTCATTTGCCGGTGAAACCTATCCATCACGCTGGAGCAGATCACGTGATGTCGATAGAGATGAAGATGATGATGGTGATGTAGATGACCTTGATGACTAATTGAGGTAGGCCAACCTACCTTTTCTTTCCTTCTTTTTTAGTTTCCAAAAGAAAAAGTCTTATGTTATTATAACCTAATAACAAATCCTAGAATCTCTATGTGAGGAATATTCGAGTGTCTTGGGCAGAAATCTATCATGACTCCTTCTCAAACATCCTAAAAAACATTAAAAAAGTGCGGGGAGCCATTGTTGGATTCAATACTAATATTGATGCGATCATCGATTTTCATTCCGAACAGATTCTTAATTTAATCAAGAAAATTGGTGTCGACCCGGTTAGATTATATACAAATATCCTAAAATGGAAGGGAAAAATTCATTCTCCTGTTGACTTTATCACAGGGCTGTGTGGCTGTTTCGAGAAAGGAAAAGCAAGTGAATGGTTAATCGAGTCAGAAGAAACCTATCAGTACCTCCTCCAAAACCTCCCGCCACCAAAAAAAATACAATTAGGTGGGCAGGCAGGAATTATTGCTAATCTCTATGCTGAATTGGGTGTTCGACAGATTTTTGTTCATACCACCACCTTGCCAAAGCTAATGCGAGAGCTTTTTAGCAAGAAAAAAAACATCCAAATTCCCCTTTATAATAAAGAAGGGGAGCTTGTCTTTTTACACCCTCGAAAGGTGAAGGATTTTGATGAAAGCTTGTATTTCCACATCATTTCTGAAGTACACAAGGGTGATACGTTAAAATTGGGTGAAAAACTATATTGGAAATGCCCACGCGATAATCGCTTTATTGCAACCTTCGATCCACCAAATGCAGAATTAGAAATACTTGAGGCATTTCAAAGGGATATAGAGGTTTTAGCTGAAAAATCTGACCTTTTAATTCTTTCAGGCTTTCATATGCTTAATGTAAAGAAGCTTGGAAAAGAAGGAGTCAATCAGAAGATAATAAAAACACTTGAGTTAATTACACGAGCGAAAAAAGCTAATCCTAATTTACTGGTTCATCTTGAGCTTGCCAGTACGAAAAATAGACTCTTATTAGACCGGCTTTATTATTATTCTTCAAAAGATACTTACTGGAATAGTTTAGGATGTAATGAACGAGAGCTTGTTGAACTCCTTGAGGCAATAAAGCAGAAAAGATTGGCAAATGAAATCAAAGCTGATATGTTTACTAATTATGAATTGATAATTAAAGGGGCTCTTAAGGTTTGCGAGAAGCTCAAACTTGAGCGGCTACATTTACATCTTTTTGGTTGTTATCTTCTATTTGTTTCAAAAGACTATCCTATTCCAGAAGTTCTTTTATTTAAAACGCTGTGTTTTGCTTCATTAATAGCTGCCCATAAAGCTATTACTGGAAAAGCAAAAGGAGTATTCAAATTTAAAGAAATAATTGATACGATAGATATTGATGCCACTCTTCCAAAAGCATTCAAGAAGGTTAACAATCTGTTGAAAAAAATAGAAACTTATGTTTCTTATAAGGACTTTGATTTGAATGAGTATACGATTCTAGCAGTTCCTACTATTATCGTTCAAGACCCAATTCAAACTGTTGGTTTAGGAGATACCATATCTGCGGCAGCTCTTATTGCAGAATTGACCTACCGCCAATTGCTTTTCTAAAAATAAAAAAAAATAATTGTCGAAATTTCACTGTTCGGAAATTTCTACAATTTGATTTGCGCTTGTGGGTGAAGTTATTGGTTTAGGTGCCTTTTCAATATTTTCTTTGCTCTTTGGTGGTTCAGGCAATTTACCTGTGTAAACTTTTGCAATCCACGCTTTCCCTCGAAGTCGTCTTCTTAGCCATTCGGGCATAATCCAGCCTAGATACCCAAGAATTACTGCTGTAATGACGATCATTCCACGAAAGAGATAAACCAATACAGAAAGCCAGGGAATTCGATTTGCTCCAAAAATATATAATGCTAGAACTAAGCCTGTTAACCATAAAAAGAGAATAGATAAACTGACAATTCGTAGGCCCTTTTTAGTAACGAGATCTTTAGCTTTGCGGGTGAGTCTTGTGGTTCGTACAATTAATCGTAGATAGGTGATTGAACCAATGGCAAACATTCCCCCTATAAGAATCAACCGTAGCCCTTGTGTTGGAGGATAATTAAGATTAAAGTCTGCACCTGCTAGTTCAATTATTGAATACCAGAATGGATTGTTTCTATCTCCTGTGTAGATGTCATAATAAGCTAATCCTCCAGCAACGCCAACAAAAGCGCTAAAAATTGAGGTATATAACAATTTAAACAAGTCGTTGTCACGAATTAAATGCCTGTTCGCAAAGAAATACATCCAGTTTATGGTATAAACCAAAAAGAAGACGCCTGTCATTTGCATTGTTTGGGCTGCTTTTAGGTAATTTTCATTTCCTGGGTAAAGTGCCTCGAGGTAAAATGCCAATGTCATTAAAATCTCATTTATCCATACACTTGCGTAAGTCATTATTAGTAGAAATGTTCCTACAGTTCTTTTGCGGAAAAAGTGAATTATCAACAAAACAAGAAGAAAAGAAAGAACAGTGAAGTTAATGATTCCTGCAATTAAATAATAATACGAATAACTTGAAAGTACCAAAGCCATAATTCATCTTACTCCTGAAAAGCGTCAATAAACCAGCGAAAGGCATCATAAATTCCTTCTCCGGTGATCGCTGAAGTCACAAAGCAAGCCCATTTAATATTCCCCAAAGAAGGTAAGTCAAAAGCATTAATGAATTCAATGCGGCTGAGACGCTCCTCTAAATCGCACTTATTTAACAGAATAAGCACAGGAATTAAAGGATTGATTTGTGCGTTAATAATGTTGTAGAAAATTTCTTTGCTTTCGTCAAGACGAATATAATCAGATGCATCTACAACATAAACGAGTCCATCTGATTTTTCGTTGATTTCAGGCCAAATGCCACGAAAATCGAGCTGTCCGCCTAAGTCAAAAATATCCATTTGTAAATTAGGTAAATCAATGACTTCTCTGTTGACTCCCATTGTTGGTACTGTGGATTTATATTCTCCAGCAACTAGGTATCGAACAATGGTTGTCTTTCCGGCATTATCTAGACCACAAATGGTTATCGTTACTCGCTTGGTACGTTGTCGAAACAATCGCTTTAAAAAAGACATCTTTTTTTTACCTTCTTTCTCTTGATGTTATTATTTCCAAAGATCTTTCCCAAAACCATTCAATGATTCCAAATCTACATCTTTCTCATCTTTATATTGCATGTCAAATTCGAGGGTTATTACAGAGCTTATTTTGATCTTTAAGCGACCGTTTACCAATCCATTGTAAAGGTTTGGTAATATCTTTGTTAATGTTTCAATATCAGCCACATTATTCTTCTTGAGTTCTGCAATAGTAAATGCAAAAACTTTCCGTAATGCATTCGAATCATAATTCATATTGTTATAAACCGCAACAAGTGAGGCAATATTGTCTCGTTCATTTTCAGATGGTACAGAAAAAATATACCCTGAAAAGACTGCATCTCCAATAGTGCTTGAAGCAAAATCACCGTTTTTTGCATTAAATGGCATGCTTTTAACAACAATTTGATTAAGAATTTCTTCAGGAAGAACATTAGGATAAACTTTAACCAATTCCAATCCCTTTGTGCCCATCTGTACAAGACACAAACTAACAGGTTTCATTTTTAATCACATCATTAATTTCCTTTTTCAATTCTTATGAATTTGTAATATATCTAGAAAATCATTATTTTTAAAGATTATAGTTTTGACAAAATCGTTGATAAAAATTTTTTCTTGAAAATTGCTGAAATTTTACAATGATTTTTTTTAAAATCCCCTTGTAAATGTTAATTTTTTCTAACCCCCCTTTTTTGGCTTCCCTACTAGGTGAGCTGTTTCTACTATTTTTCATGCTGCCCCAAGCCTAGCCTTACATATTATTTCGATAATATTTAATCTTTTAATGCTAAAGAAAGTAGTATTAGTCGGTGGAAAATATGGAACCCCATAGTCCAGAACAAGACATTAAAATTGTTGTAACAGGCCCTTATAATGCAGGTAAATCTGAATTCGTCCAAAAATTTGGTACAAAACCCATAAATGTTGCTGTGAATGGTACAACTGTTGGCTTGGACTTCACCCATGATATGATCGAAAACTTTCATGTTCACATTTTTGGCACGCCCGGACAAGATCATTTCAAAGATGTTCAACAATGCGTTGCAAGGGGGGCTTCGGGGATTATTATGGTGATTGATAGCACCGACCCTTCCACATTTTCGCAAGTTGAAGCCCTTACAAAACGCATTAAAGCTGTTTGTGGCCGGGTGCCACTAATTATTTGTGCGAATAAACAAGACAAACCAGGCGCACTTCCACCTGAGAAGATAAAACAAATGCTTGGTTTTAAAGGCAAAGTTATCGGCACATCGGCACTCCGTGGTGACGGCACAAGAACTTCTCTTGTAGAAATTTTAAAGCAAATTAAAAAATCTCAATAAGAAAAACTTGAAAGAAGGAGGAAAGAGATTGGCATCCTCCTATGGTCTTTCTTTTTGTACCAAGAGTTCAATCAATTAATAATAGAGCGTTTTTTCTGGATCGATTTTATGTTCCTCATGGATTTCCCAGAGCGGTTCTTTCCGTCTCGTTTTGGAAGAACGAAAGATCTTGTCTTCCTCTTCTAATTGTTTCAAATGGGCTTTTAAAGTTAAATCGTCCACGAGATCTTTCCAAGGTTTATACCATTCAATTCCCAAACTTAGATAGACTTCATCCCGTATCTCGTCAAAAGTGCATGCTCCTCTAGTAGTTAGAGTAATTAAAATCGTTTCTTCAAAATTCTTATGTGCAGCAAGAGCTTGTTTAATTAATTCTTTAGCCTGACTTCCAATATACGCTCCATCGTAGGCAGGACAAATCATATCAATTTTCGCTCGCGAAATAAATTCCAATGCTTTTTCTCGTTCTGCTGCGCTTCCAGTTTTATCGATCAGATAGTTACTAAAGCGCATCGGATAAATATAGAGTTCTGCACCGGTGAAAATCGCCTTCTGTTTCGAGCTGAAAAACATTGCATGCCCTTGACTGAATCCAGGATAAGCAACAACATACAGGGTTGTTTTTCCGAGTGGGAATTTATCGCCGTCTTCAAAAACAGCATGAGGTTTAATCCCGGAGAGGCGTTCCCAGGGTTGGAAGGTAAATCTCCCGCCTTTCTTATTCGGCTCGAAATGCTTTTCTGGGAGATAGAGATAGGGTTTGCGAAGTGTTTCCTCTGCAGCTTTATGACAAACCAATTCGGCCTTTGGGAAGTAATCTAATAATTGACGCGCCCCTCCAATTGCATCGTGATGCTCTCGAGTCAAAAGGATGTATTTCACTTCTTTTGGTTTGCGATTTGCATATTCAATGCATTCGAGGACCTCGTGTTGGATTGTCCCTCGGAGGCCTGTGTCAATTATGGCAATATTTTCATCCATTATGATATAAATAGCATTTCTCTCGCCCCCTTCGCCATGGTCTCCATAAACATTCCAAATACCGTCATTTATCTCATTAAAGGTCATTTTTCCAACAACACCTATATTCTTCTTTTTTTACGAATAATAATAGTCTTCTAGCAATATTTTGAGTCTTTCCTAAATAATAACGTTTAGTTATTCCCTTTGGCTTTTTACCGGGGAGTTTTTCAACAAAGTTAAAAACAGATTTTACCAGATAAACTACTACGAATAAAAAACATAGGGACTTCTAATGCCTTCTACTCCGCCTCGTGATGTAAAAAAACGTCTTTATGAGTTTGCGAAACATGAATATAATTCCAAAAAGCCGGTCTATGTTGAGGTTCGAAAAGCCAAGGGTGTTAAAACCTTCTATAGGGGACCAGTTCCTCAACTAATTCTCACAAAATACAAACCAATAGCGTACATTGTTTTCGCTGATTATGATTCTCTTGGGAGGCTGTACTATTTCAATCGTGATGGTTATTGTATTAAAGACACCAGCTATTCTGAAGATGCCTTGGGAAAGATCAAAAAACATCTCAAGAAGACCACAATTCGCCTATTACGGTATCCCAAGCTAAAGCCTTCGCCAACAATTTCAGAACAAACAGTTGCTTTGGATGAACAATTTGCAAAAATCATTGTTGAAATAGAGAAAATAACGAACTATAAACTTTCATCACGGCCAATAATAACTCTTAATTCTAAAGCCATGCCGCTTTCCGAGAATATTCTAACCCTCTTGGAGGCTAAAAGTGACTTTTGGCAGCTGCCCATAGATTTCTCGGCCTTAGAAGAAAAAACAGAAATATTAACTATTAAAGCCTTTGACATTTTTTTCGAAAATATTCTTAAAAAAACACCCCTAGCAAGGAAATTTAGCTTTTTGGCTTCCATGCTGTTTTTGAAGGACCGTCATTCTCAAGAGCTGATTTTGAACTTAGCTAAAAGAAACAAATGGTCCGTGGGTCATTTTGACAGAGAAGAACGTTATAAACAAAAAGAAATAAGTAATTTGTTCGATTATTGTAAATTAATTTCTGCCACCGTTCTTACTAACGACTTTCCTCTTTCGTTTCTAACTGTGGAGTTAGAAGAAGAGCTTCTCGAGTCATTTTATCATTCTCTCTTTGAAGAAGTAGATAGTTTTGCTCGGTTTAGCTCTGCAACATTAAATTATTGTCTAGCTCTTCTTGCTCGGAAGGCGTGTAAACAAGTTCCTTTGTTGCTAACACTAACTGTCATTCTGCATGTTTATTCAAGTCGAGTCAAGGAGAATGAAAGCAAAGAAAAAAGTTTGTCTGCCTTACCTGCTCGAAAAGAGATCAAATATTGCATTAAACAAAATGGCCAAACAAAGCTTGTGATTGATTTTCTGCAAGCCATTTTGGAGTATAAAGTAAAAACCGCTAAAAAACTATTCATGCGACTAAAAGAGGTGGCAAAACTCCCTGTCTCACTTCAAAAATTCTGGCATGGTTGTCTCGAGTCGCTCATTAAAAAGAGTATTAGTGTCGTAGTTCAATATACTCTCACCTCTTTTGGAACAGCAGGCGATCTTGTCATCAAAATTTTCAACAGGTCGGATGTTGCTTTGCCATCCTTTCAAATAAAGGAACTCTCATGGAAACCCAGAGATGCTTTAGAATCCATTGGAGTGAAAAGACATCTTCGGAAAAAAATGTTGGCTCCGGGAGAGGAGCTTCTTTTTACCCAACCGGTTCTTGCAAAGCGAAAAGGCACTGTGAAGCTTAGCAATCTTGAATTAACTTTCGGGGGGTTAAAAGGAGAGAGAATAATCTATCTCATTCCTCTGCCGAAACTAAAGATTAGTTAAAGTTTTACTCTAGTAGAGTTCATAAGAGCGGTTAATAAACCCTCGCCAGATATTTGGCATTTGATTCAATTGTTCTTGAACGATCTCCTCGAGGTTTCGTTTGGTCTTACTGTCAACTTTACCACCAACGAGAGCCAGTTCTATAACGTATGGTTTTGTAATTTCCACACCTATTTTGCTTACTAAGTAACAATCGACATTTTCGACGCTAAGCTCTTTCACAACTTGCTCACAAATCTTTCTAGCAGCAATATTGTAAGTTTTTCCTACATGGCTTACGGGATTTTTTCCGGCTGCTGCTTCGAGGGTCATTGGTCGATAAGGTGTTATTAATCCATTTACCCGATTTCCCCGGCCAACTTGTCCGTCGTCTCCTTGCTCTGCTGATGTGCCAGTTACTGTCAAGTACAAACAATCTTCATTTCCAGGAACATCTGCTACATTAACATCAATGTTTATTTCTCCTCCCCAGATGTCTGCAGCCAAATCCAGGGTTAATTCTTTTACTTCTTCTTTTGTTGTAAAGTAATGATCAATATCGACTAATTCTGTACTGATCATTGCACAAGCAATTGTCAAGTCTATCTTGTCCTTCTTCCGGACGCCCATGACTTTTATGTCTTCACCAATTGCGGGGTGCTTTTTCTTTATTTCAAGGTCATTTAATAATCGTTCAGTTTTATAGGTCAATTCTTCTAACGGTGAAAAAGGAGCAAAACCAATCCCGATAGATGTATCATTTGCTCGTGGGATTTCAATGTTTTCTTCGAAATTACCAACTAGGTCAGTACTCCCTGAGCGGATTTTATAATCAATAATGATGTCATGTTCAATATTTAAATGAGGGAGGTCTTTATGCAACCAATTTTTGGTGGTCTCAATAACTAACTTGCCAATTGGTAAGAATTGCCCATTTATTTGAGCATTCACTCCAACAGCTCGTCCAACAAGTAAGAGGTAAATTGGTTCGAGTACTTCCCCACCTCCAATTTTCGTTACAGATTGTCCGCCGGCTAATACAGCTTTATCTACATTATGATGGAGGATCCGCCCATATCTTTCAATATACCATTTACTTATCGCGATGCTTAACTCTTCTGCTGCCTTATCACAGAGAAAGTCAGGATGTCCTTGCCCTTTTCGTTCAACAATCTCGACAGGCAATTTGGAAGGAACAACATCTCGATTATGGCTAATAACTAAATTTTCCACTTTTATGCAACCTTTCTTTTATCATATATATCCGAAATATTCTTTTTAAATTTATAATTAGATTGTTTGTTTGCCTCTTAAAGCTAATAAATCTTTTCTTTTAAAAACAACAATTTACTCTCGTTTTTTTCTTAGTCTCACTTTTTTTTTACTTAGGAACCATCTTTTTTTGCTGCCCAGATTTCTTTCAATTCTGTTAAGAGCTCTTTCTCTCGAGGTGTAAGCTTCTTTGGTGTGGAAATTCTAATAATAACGTGCATATCTCCCCTTCCATAACCATTCACATTAGGAAAGCCTTTGTTTTTAAGTCTGAAAATAGTATTCATTTCTGTTCCCGGAGGGATTTTCACTTTGGCTTTTTCTCCTTTAACTAATGTCGGGACATAAATGGTATCGCCTAATGCTGCTTGCGCAATATTGATTGTGTGTTCATAGATTAATTCATTACCTTCGCGATGGAAGTATTTGTGGGGTTTCAAACGGATAATGATATAGAGATTTCCAGGCGGGACGCCATGTGGCCCGGGTTCGCCTTCACCACGGATGATTACTTTTTGCCCGTCATCTATTCCTGCAGGGATATCAACAGTAATTTTCTTTGTTTTCTCTTCTAAGCCTGTTCCCTTACAAAGAGTGCAAGGGTGGTCCACCATCTCCCCTGTCCCGTTACAGGCATTGCAAATCGTTTGATTAATCATAATACCAAATGGTGTTCGTTGCCGGATCTCTTCTACGCCCGAGCCACCACAAACACTACATCTTCTCGGGCTAGTACCCGGTTCTGCTCGCGAGCCATTACAACGCGAACATGTTTCATGCTTTTTTACTGTGATCTTCTTTTTTACACCACTGGCTGCTTCTTCAAAAGTCAATTCCAAAGATATACGAATGTGTTTTCCCGTTGCTTCTCTTCGAAAACCTCTTCTTTCGCCAAAGAAATCACTGAAAATGCTTCCAAAAATATCGCCAAAACCAAATCCTGCAAAGGGATCCCCGCCTGTTCCCCCAGCAGTTGCTCCTAAACCCGCCCAACCCAAATTATCGTAGGCAGCTCTTTGGTCGGGGTCACTTAAAATGGAATAAGCTTCTGAAACTTCCTTGAAGCGTTCTGCCGCTTGATTATCGCCGGGATTTGCATCGGGATGATATTTTCGAGCAAGTTTCCGGTAAGCCTTTTTAATTTCATCTGCAGTGGCATTTCTGGACACGCCGAGAACTTCATATGGGTCTCTTTTTTGCTTGCTCATAAAACATCACTTCTTCATATTTTTGAGGGGGAGATAGCAGCCGTTTTATCGCTTTGCCATTCAGTTAAAGTTCGTAAAGCTTTTCTCTATTTAAAGTCGTTATTCTCTCTGAAATTTGCTTCTAGCTTTCCTTTTGCACGAAATTTAATGCTTTTTATTTAAATGAATTTTCATGCTTATCTTAAAAAGGCATTCATTAACACTATTCGATGAAAAGCTTAAATAGTTATTACAAGTAAAAAAAGAGCTAAGCTTTCATGTAAAATCGTTTGAAAGGATGCAAGATAAATGGGACAAACAATTATTGAGAAAATTTTCGCAGCGCACTCAAAAGATGACATTAAACCCGGTAAAATTATCTGGTTAGATTTAGATGTGCGAAGTGCTCGTGACTTTGGAGGAGCAAATGTTATTGCTAACCTTCGGAAGTACTATCCAAATGAGGAGAAACTTGAAAATAAGGCTAAAACAGTTTTCACTTTTGATACTGTTGTACCGGCAAAGAATGTAGGGTATGCAGAAAATCAACAGATTATCCGAGATTTTGCAAGAGAAGAGGGCATTCGTGTCTTCGATTCTGAGTGGGGTATTGGTTCTCATATTCTTATTGAAGAAGGTTACTGCGTTCCAGGTGCAACGGTGGTTGGTACAGACAGCCATTTGAACATTATGGGGTGCATTGGTGCTTTCGGGCAAGGAATGGGAGATCAAGACATTGCTTTTGGAATGAAAGCAGGGAAGACCTGGTTTGAAGTTCCACCAACAATGAAGGTAATTATTGAAGGCGAATTGCAACCGCCTTGTTCAGCAAAGGACCTTACTCTGGCAATCATCCGAAAGTTGACCTCAAAAGGTGCTTTAGGCAAAGCGATTGAATTTGAGGGGAAAGCAATTGAGAAGCTCTCCTTTGCCGGACGAATCACTCTTGCGTCGATGGTGACTGAGATGGGAGGAATTATTGGTTTCATCCCTCCAAACGAAGAAATAATTTCTTATAGCAAGGCAAGGGCAAAAAGTGACTTTACTCCTTATTTTGCTGATGAAGATGCCAAGTATGTGGAAGAAGTGGTGGTTGACATTAGCGACCTACGACCGCTCATTGCAAAACCATATAAACCGGATAATGTTGTTGAGGTGGCTTCATTAGAGAAAGAAAAAATTCATGTTGATTCTGCCTTTCTTGGCAGTTGCACAAATGGTCGATATGAAGACATCAAAGTTGCAGTCGATATGCTGAAAGGCATAGAAGTAGCTAAAGATACGGTCATGAAAATCGTCCCGGCAACACGAAGAGTTCTCGGTGATCTCATTAAAAACGGCGATTTGCAAGTTCTATTTGAGGCAAGGACTGTTGTTAGCAATCCGGGCTGTGCTGGTTGCGCAAGTGGACAAATTGGCATGACAGGCAAAGGCGAGGTCCAAGTCTCGACCGGAAATAGGAATTTCAAAGGAAAGCAAGGGTCGGGGATGACTTATCTCTGCAGCCCTGAAACAGTAACGGCCTCTGCAATTACGGGATATATTACCAGCCCGGAAAACATCTAACACTGGAGGAATGAAAAATGGCAAAACCAATCGAATTGAAAGGACGAGCAGTAGTAATCCGTGATAAAGATGGAAAACCAATTGATGATATAGATACAGATATGATCTTCCACAATAAATATCTCCACATAAAGAAAATCGAAGAAATGGGTCAATACACTTTCGATAATCTCGAAGGATGGAAAGATTTCGCGAAGAAAGCACAGAAAGGCGACATCTTAATCTTAGGTGCAAATTTTGGTGCTGGTTCTTCAAGACAGCAAGCAGTAGATTGTTTTATTTCTCTTGGCATACAACTTTTGATTGCGAAATCTTTTGGTGCTATTTATAAACGAAATGCTATCAATGCTGGATTACCCATCTTACAAGCAGACATCATCGACGAGAAAAAGCTGATAGAAACAGGCGATGAACTTGTCGTTAATTTACAGACAGGTGAAATAAAGAACCTGACAAAGAACCATACTTTCAAAACAGAAGGGATGTCACAGGTCCAAATGGACATTTATCAAGCTGGGAACTTGTTTGAATATGCAAAAACTCTTTAATCCCTTCTCTTCTTTTTAATTTAGAACTTTGTTAAAGTTAGTTTTTATTGAGGTGCAATGTTTTTTGTCGGAACTTGAAAAGAAATTACAAATAATAGAAGAGCGAATGAAAGAACGGCTATCAACACCAGCTGATGCAACACTTTTAAGAACACTCATGGAAACATTAATCGATATTCGAGAAGCGTTTGAAGATTTTAACCGGCTTTTCAAAATAGACATTAATCTTGAAGAGCTTGAAACATTTCAACCTCGAGAACTCGAATATTCTCAAGAATGGAAAATTTCCCTGATAAAAATTTGTGAGATATTGATCGCTCTTTACGAAAAAATAGACAAAAAAGAGCTGGCTGAAAAGTGGAAGAACAAGTTAGCTGACCTTGAAAAATTAGCCACCTAAATATTTCATTAGTCTAATTTTTTATGAGAGGTTGGTTTAGTGATCTCCAACTTAGTCATTCTCATCAAAGGTAAAGGTAATTTGCTCTTGTTCTCCTTGTAATGGTTTGCTACTTTCTTCTTCGCTTTTTTCTTCTGGGATTTCTTTTTTCATCCAACCAAAATAAATTCCCAGCCCCAAGAAAAGTAATGCAAGAATGCCGAGAATTGTCAGTAATAAATCATTAATAATATATTCACTTTCAATGACATTATATGCAAAAGGGGGTATGTAAACTATTGGTGCAAGAATTAAATAGCCTAAAATTGCCACAAAGAGAAACATGAAAAGCATGCCCCATTTGTTGAATCCAATCATCAATTGAGGGTCCTCTTTTTTCCCCTTTGCTTTCTGAGGAATTTGCTTTTCTATTTCGTGATTTTCATTTTTAGCAGGCATCCAACTCAATCCAACAAATTGTTTTGTGAGAAATATTTGCAGATGTTATTAAATATTATTTGAACTCTTTCAAAAGATATTTCTATCAAAATTCCTTTTAGCATTTGTTGTTGATGGGTATATGAACAAATGGAAAATAAAACGTGAGTTATTAACTATCATTGAACATCCATCGTTGAATTGGAAAAATAAAGCATCCCTTATCCAAGAGCTTTTCAAAACAGAAGAAAAAGCAAAGGAACTTTTCTTGAATCTCATTAAGAAACACAAAAAAGCACGAATACGGAAAGCTGCTGCATCGATTCTTGGTTATTTGCAAGAAAATCCGTTTTTACAAGAACTTTGCTTGCAACTTTTCATCGAAGATGATTGGTCAGTCCGGTATGCAATAGCACAATCGTTGCATTCCAGCAATAGTGATGAAATTATCCAACAAATCAAAGAAAATTACAATGAGCGGCTTAAGCAAATGGGCTCCAGAGGGCGTGACCGGTTACAACTTGTCCTTGCAGAAACTTTTGGCATTTTAGGTTTAAAAGAAAGCCTCCCCCTTTTATTAGCCCTACTTGATGAGCTCTATAATTCGGTGACAATTCCTTTGGAGGTCGTTTTACAAACTTTGTATGCCCTTGGTGAAGTAGGTGATAAATCAACTGTAAAATTACTTCTGAAATTTTCAGCGGATAATGAACGAAACCCAAAAGCTATTCAGGACAGTGCTAATCATGCGATCGATAAAATTGCTAAAAGATTAGGATATGCGACAAAAAAGGACCTGCTAATGACTTTAAATAAGGGCCCCATTTGAACACTTTCTAGAAAAGGGATTTTACCACAAACTTTTAAACACAAGGAAAGGTGAAAGTACCATTTAATAATAACTATTTCCAAAGATTATACTTATGAGGGAATTATGTGCCATTAAATCACTTGTTGCTTAATACAAAAATAAAGATGCATCTTTCTAATGGCTTCTTTCTTTTTCTTAATACAGTTCATTTGTTTATTGCCTCTACTCTCACGATTTCACCGAAAGATGAAGGATTAGTGCGCTTTCATTTCAGCTGGCTTGTGCAATTTCAATGGCAGAGGTTACTTATTGCTTTCATTCTTCTTCTAATTCAGGTGATCATTACTTATCTGGTTCTTTGGTGGCGTTTTCGGCAAGCAAAATTGATTCAAATTACAGAGTTTGGCTTAGTGGGGGAAAATCATTTCCTAATAAAGAACTCTCTCCGGCTGGACCCCAAAGATATTTATAAAATGGTCATAGATTTGGCGCGAGAATTCAAGTTAAAGTCCATTAAACGTGTCTATCTTAGCAACACCAACATTCCTAATGCCTTAACCATTGATGTTGTTCCTCTCCCTTTTCTTCGATCCTCGTGGATTGTTCTTGATGCAAATATCATCGAAATCTTAGATAAAAAAGAAATAAAAGCTATAATTGCCCATGAATTAGCTCATATCAAAAAACTAGATAGCATTGTGAATATCTACCGGTTCGGTATCAATTATTTTGTGTTTGTTGCTTATTCGCTGCAACTTTTACAAATGATCTATATTATCATCGCTGATGAACCGGAAGTCTGGAATATCGTTTTAAGGATTGCTTTACTCCTTTTATTAATTTTAGCTATGTGGTTTTTAACTATCATTAATCGCTGGCTTATGAATTTCTCCCGGCAACAAGCAGAGTTGTTGGCGGATTACACCGCTGGCAAATTTATCGGTCGCAATACGATAATAAATGCATTGATCATTTTAGGGCAAAGAATTGATGTTGTAGTTGCTTTTGGCGCTGAATTTAAATGGCTCGGAAAACGTGAAGGAAAAAGTAATGTCACTCGAGAGTTTCTTCAAGGCATCAGGGACCTGCCCCCGCAGGAACTTTCAAAAGAATTCTCGAGACAAAAAGCATTGTATATTTATGTTGTCCAACGTTTGAAGAATCTGCGAGATGCACTCCTCCTGCCTCTTAGCGACAGCAAAATTGACACCTTCGCCCAAAAGGCATGTGAAGAACTGATGAAATTGCGAGAAAAGGAATTGAAAAGATTGTTGACAAATGACAATCATCTTGCTGAAAAACTTTCACAACAAATTACCAATTGGGCAGTGATGGGAACTAATTCCGATCAATTCCTTAACGATGAGGAAATCGAACAGCTGGTTGCCGCCATTAAAAATAACCCTGACAAAGAATTATTTGAAGCGGACTTTCAGGTACAACAAGAACTTTTGCCGGTGGATCATCCAACCATACGCTCCCGCATTCTCTTTTTATTTGATACCTTGAAATAGCTCTTCTATAGCGGAGCGCTCAATTTTACGGTTACCCGTGTAAAATAGTTTCAGTCATCCCTTGCATTGCAAATTTAATAATGGTAATTGCCAATTGAAATTAACAGTAGAGCTTGTGTTTATCAGGAAGCAGAAAAAATGGCAAGTAAAGCAAAATTAGATTTGAATATTTTGAGGGAAAGTATTGTTCCGGATGATTTAGTAATTACTGACTTTTGTCATGACTGTTTGTTTTCTTGGTGTGCTTTAAGAAATAATGTGACTTATTGTTCGATGAAGTCCAAAGGCTTTTTTGAGTGTAAAAGTTGCATAGCAAAACTTGTGAAGTAATTCCAGTCGTTCGCTTGTTTAGTAGTCCCCTCCTTTTTCCAAGATGTTTATATCAAAATGCCCTTTTCAAAAAGCATTTAATCCCCTTTGCTCTGATAGTTAAAGTAGATTAAGCAAAGGCGATGTTATGGCTCTTTCGGTGCATTTCTACTATTTTGATGAAGTCATAGGCCCGGTAGAAATCTTCAGTGAAGGAGAATTTTCCATTGAACAAGAAGATATCTACCTTTTACTAAGTACTACTGAACCATATTCTATCTCACCAGTCTCATCGATGTTAGGGCCATCATATATGAATGAACAAGTTATTTTTGTTTATAATCGAAGTATTAGTAATCCTGACGCGAACGATGAACGTTTATCACTTTTGGGAACAGATTGTTGGGTGGTTTTAACATACCCAAAAGACCTGGAAATTGTTCTCCTTAGTAAGATAGAGCTTGTAAAAATGATTCTAGACATCGAATTCGAAGTGATCGATGAGATCAGCCAGATAACTTATGATGTTTGCTACAGAGCCACAAATGCCATTAAGAATCTGTATCATGAGTAAAAAAGTTTTTATATTGACTAAAAGAGGAAGGTTATTCTCCTTGTAGTTTCAATTCCTCCAGAATTTTCTTATGTTGATGGAGGTATTTTAACAGCAAATCTTTAACATATTTCATATCTTCATATAATTCAGTGACTTGCATTTGGAGGTGGTCGATTTCTAATTCGATGTGCTTCAATCGTTTTTCCAGAGGGTCGGCAGGTTCTGCCTTTGGTTCGGGGATTTTCAATTTGGGTGGTTGCTCGGGCGTTTTTTCTTTGTCGCTTTTTGTCTCTTTTAAAATTGGTTTTGCTAGTCTTTCAATTTGGGGATTATTTTTACTTGCTTTTGTTAGTAAAATTTCAGTTACTTTTTTGAAAAGCAGTTCAATATTTTCACCGGTTAATGCACTGGTAAAAATGTGTAAAATTTCATGCCCCATTGTTCTTGAAAGGTCCTTCAAAAATTTCTTCAAGATGGCATCATTCGTTTTTTTCTGATCCCGCAAGTCTATCTTATTGCCTACGACAACAAAAGTTTCCAAGCTCCCGTCGTTATTTTGTTTTGCTTCCCGCACCCATTTGGGAAGGTTAACTAATGAGTTAGCATTGGTAATGTCATAAACTAGAATGGCTGCTTGGGCTCCCGAGTAAAAAGAAGATCGCACCTTATCGAATTTTTGTTGTCCGGCAAGGTCAAAAATTTGGTATTGTACTGTAAGATTGTTGGTCAACTTTATTCTTTTTGTTGCAAAATCTGCTCCAATTGTATAAATATATTCTTTTAGAGTTGTTTCTCCTAAATATTTGCGTCGGATACTTGTCTTCCCAACTGCGGGGTCGCCAATAATCACGATTTTCCAGACTAGTTTTGCCATCTTATTTTCTACCTTGCATTTTATTTTTATAACTTGAGCAATCCCTTAATTTCTCTTATTTTCTCGTCTTTAATTCTCAATTTTTCGTTTAATTGCTCAATAGTGGCTCGTTGTTCTTTTACTTGTTGGTTGAGTTTCTGTAGCTCTTCACTTACTTCTCGCAATAATTTAGTCCTGTGTTCAAGTTGTTGTTTAAGATTGCTAACCTCTTTATTTTGGCTTGCGTCTTCTGTAGTTGGGGATGATGCCACACGCTGTTCTAAAGTGGCTATTTTTGCTTTTAATTGTTGAATGATCTCTTCTTTTTCATCGATTTCTTTTTGTTTATCCATTATTTTTTCTTGAAAGCTCTTTCCGAGCATTTGTTGAACTTCGATATTCTCTTTCTCACGTTTTCCTGCAACTGAGCGCAATCTTTGGAAATCTCTGTCGCGAATCATGAGTTCTTGCTCAAGGTTTGAACGCTCTAATTCATAAGCTTTCAATTTTGAGTCCAATTCTTCGAATCGTGCAAGTAAGGCTTCTGTGGATTTGGGGTCTAACTCCTCAATTTTCCCCCCATAGAGTTTGGACAACTCCCGATACCAAACATAAAGAACATCTTGTATTAAGGGATGGAGATTCTGCCAGTTAGTTACTAGAATTACCCACAAATACGAACCAGGGATATCAGGATTGATTCGTTCAGATGGAGGATTCACACTTTCAGGGTGACGTCTTTGGTAATCTTTCAGCGTATCCCAGATAGTTGTTTTTTCCTCTATTGGACTCATTTTTCTTATCACCTTACATTAGCAAATTAATTAACAAAGAACCGTTTCTTAAATATATCCTATTGGGAAATTTTGTGCCACTTTTTTATCTCTTGATTTTAAATATTTTTAGTGCATTGTTCACTGTGACTTTAGAAACCTCCTCTTCTGGCACTTCTTTTAGTTTGGCTATTTCTTTTACTGCATGAATAACGTTTGCAGGTTCGTTACGCTTCTTTTCGGGGAAGGGTGAAAGATAGGGAGAATCTGTCTCTGTAATGATTTGTTCGAGAGAAATCGCTTTAGCTATTCGACGATTTTTCTTGCGCCTTGTAACTGCTGTTGAGATGGAAATAAAATACCCTCGGTTTGTACATTCGAGAGCCGTTGCAATGTCACCACTAAAACTATGCATGACTACCGGCACTTCTGCTCGAGTCAACTCTGGTAGGGCTTCTTTTTCTGCATCTCGACTATGAATGACTAATGGTAAATTAAGCTCATTCGCTAGATTGATAAATTGTCGGAAGGTTTCATGCTGTCGTTTTCGCAATGTGTCATTCTTTACCCAATAATAATCTAATCCCACTTCCCCTACACCGACGATCTCTTTCTGTTCTGCAAATGTGCGAATGCTCGTTAAAATGGCTTCAATATTAACCTCATGGTAATTAGCGGGAGCAGCGCCCAGCGTTATATATATTGTTTTAGGGTGATTACGATGTATTCTAATTGCTTGTTGATATTCTTTTACTTCCACTGGAGAGTCAATTATTGCAAAAACATTATTTCGTTTTGCATGTTCTAACAGTGTGTTTAGTTTGAGCCCTCTTTTCAATGTATGGGAAATGTGGCAATGGGTATCAATTGCTTTCATTTTAGATGAACCTGCTTTGTTTGATTTTTCATTTAATCATCATTTTCATATAGTAACATAATTCCGTACCAAGTTTTTCGGAAGCCTATTTTTTTGTATAGGCTGATAGCCCCCTCGTTAAGCTCGTCCACAGCTAATATTACTTCGTCGCACCCGTGATTCTTTACTTTAAGGATATAATCAATTAGCATTGTTTGAGCAATTTTTTTCCGGCGAAATTCTGGCAAAATCCCGATCTCCAGTACAAAGCCGCGGTGGCTTGAATCAGCTGTCATAAGGGCGCCACAAGGTTTGCCTTCAAATCGTGCAAGTGTATATTTCACTTCATATCCTTCTTTTTCAAAGTCACTTTCGGTATTCTCCAAGAACTCCTTGCAATTCTCGAAATTGCTTAGTTGTTCTATCTTGTGAAGTTGATCTGTTGATTGTGCATAGCTGTGGCTTAACGTTTCAATGAACTCTTTTGTGAGATCATTTCTTGTAACAGTTTCCAATTTTGACCCGGTCATTGCTGATGAGAGATTGAATTTCTGAAGCGAACACTTCATTTCAAAGCGTTTTGATTTTATACGGAAGCCATTTTTCAGATAGAAAGATGTGTAAATAGCTAACTCTCGTTGATCCTTTGACCAACATTCGGCCCAGATGTTTTTAAATCCCTTTTTCCGTGCTTTGGAAATCCCCACTTGAACGAGTTTACTACCAATGCCTTTTCCTTGAAATCTGGGAACAACAAGAGGAAAATGACTGAGGATTTTGATGCCTGAGCTGAAAAAATATTTGTCGAAACGGATAATGCCGATAGGTATAGTGCGATAATAAGCAATGAGAAAGAGTTCATTCTCCAACTTCTGTTGTATGTCTTGTTGGAAAGAAAGCTTAATATCAAGTTCTGTAATGTTTTGTTCGCGTAAATATTTGTTGATCCACCGGAAATTACGAATACCTTTTACAAAAACTTTCGTCCAATCCTCCGCCTGCTCTGATGTTGCATCAATAATTCGTAATTGGCTGGGGTCAACTTTCAAGATTCTTTTCCTCTTATTGCTTTTTCTACTGCTATTTCTCCCTAAAAAGATATCTTCTCGAGAGTTTGCTTGTGGTACGTGGTTGTTTTTCAACCCACTAATTTATAACCAAGAATAATTTAATATGAGAAAAGTTAAAATTATCTATCAAATTTAGAAAGCAGAACAAATGAGGTTAAACAATGATAAAAGTAGTGGACCCTCAAGTTGGTGAAGAAGAAAAAAAAGCCGTTTGTGCTGTTATTGACTCGAAATATCTGGCAGAAGGGCCGGTTGCAAGAGAATTTGAAAAGCAATTTTCAGACTTTGTTGGTGCAAAAAACACCATTGTTACATCAAATGGGACAACAGCTCTTCATCTGGCAATCGAGGCGCTTGGAATTAAGCCGGGCGATGAAGTAATTACTACTCCCTTTACCTTTATAGCTTCGAGTAATAGTGTTTTGTTTAATGGAGCTATACCTATTTTTGCTGACATTGACCCTGAAACATATAATTTAGACCCCGAAAAAGTTGAGGAAAAAATCACTAAGAAAACAAAAGCGATCCTCCCCGTACATATCTTTGGAAATCCATGTGACATGAAAGCCTTAAAAGATATTGCAGAAGATCACAATTTATTTTTAATTGAAGATAGCTGTCAGAGCCACGGCGCATATTTTGATGGCAAACATACCGGAACAATTGGCGATATTGGTTGTTTCTCATTTTATGCTTCAAAGAATCTCCCCTTCGGGGAGGGTGGAGCTATCGTAACAGATAATGAAGAATTAAAAGAAACCATTCTTTGCTTAAAAAATCATGGAAGAACGCCTAAGGGAGGGTACTATCATGTGCGTATTGGTTATAATTCTCGCACATCCAATCTTCATGCAGCCATTGGTCTTGAACAGTTGAAAAAATTGCCAAAGATGCTGGAAATTAGAGAACGAAATGCCAAAATTCTGCAAAAAGAGTTGGCTGATTTGGATGGGTTTGCATTACAGAAAGTCTATCCTAAGGCAAAACACGGTTGGTACATTGCTGTGGGCCGGACAGATCGAGATGATTTGCCAGCAATCAAAGTCATTGAACTCCTAAAAGGAAAGGGAATTGGCTCAAGACAAATCTATTCCATTCCTTCCTATGAGCAACCCGCTTATACTGAAATCAACGACTATTATTATTGGGCGAAGTTTGTGACATTTCCGGACTATTCTAAAACGAGTTGCCCAAACGCCGAACGTATTGGACGAAATCACTTTGAAATTCCTATCCATGCTGGTGTTTCAGAGGAAGATATGGCACTTATAACAAGCACTTTGCGTGAGATTTTCGAACGAAAATAGACGTAAAGTCTTTTTTCCTTTTTTTCTTTGCAAGCTGCTTTTGTTCTCCATCAACCGTTGACCATTATTTCTCATATTTTAGAAAATATTTTAACGATAAAAACGATGACTGTCTCTATTTGAGATGAAAAAAATGACAAGACTAGACTCACCAAATTTTGACTTCAAAACATTTTCAGGCTTCTATAAATTGACCTCCTTGGAACGATTGAAAAAAATTCAAGCATTAAACTCTGAGATCACTGATGCGGATATTGAAACTTTAATGAAGACGGGTTCATTAAAACTTGAAACGATCAATGGGATGATCGAAAATGCTGTGGGAGCAATTTCTGTACCGCTAGGTTTAGGTGTTAATTTTTTGATCAACAATAAAGTCTATGTTGTTCCAATGGCGGTAGAAGAACCTTCAGTTATTGCGGCTGCATGCAATGCGGCGAAATTAACATTAGATACTGGTGGATTTACTGCAACAACAACCGACCAGATAATGATTAGCCAAATTCAGGTGTTAGATCTAAGTGATCCACAAAAAGCAAAACACTTAGTAGAAGAGAATAAAAAACAAATCCTGGAGATAGCAAATCGCACCGGGAAAACACTGAATAAACTCGGTGGTGGTGCAAAGAACTTACGAACGCGTGTTATTTCCACTCGAGTTGGTAAAATGTTGATTGTTGAATTACTGGTGGATTGTTTGGATGCCATGGGTGCAAATGTTGTCAGCGCTATGGCTGAATTGGCCGCCCCTTATATTGAGGAATTAACGCGTGGAAGAGTACTTTTACGAATTCTTTCAAATCTCTCTGATTTGCGTCTTGCTAGAGCTTCTTGTGTTGTTTCAAAGGAAAAATTGGGGGGTGAAAAAGTTGTAGATAATATTGTTGCTGCAGCGGCTTTTGCCGAAGCTGACCCCTATCGAGCTGCAACCCACAACAAAGGTATCATGAATGGTGTTTCTTCTGTAATTCTTGCCACGGCGAATGATACACGGGCCATTGAAGCAGGAGCTCATGCTTATGCTGCAAAAGATGGTTCCTATACTTCCCTGACAAAATGGGTGAAAAATGAAAATGGCGATTTGGAAGGTTCCATAGAACTCCCCCTCGCGGTGGGAATCATCGGTGGCGCAACAAAAACAAATCCCGTGGCGCAAATAGCTTTAAAGATTCTTAGAGTTAAAAGTGCCGCAGAATTAGCTCAGGTGGCTGCCGTTGTAGGGTTGGCTCAAAATCTCGGAGCAATAAGGGCATTGGCCACCACAGGAATTATTAAAGGCCACATGAAATTACATGCAAAAAACATCGCCATTTCCGCAGGCGCTATAGGTGAAGCAATCGAACTTATTGCTCAAAAAATGATCGATGAAAATAATGTCCGCTTCTCGAGAGCCAAAGAACTCCTGGCTTCCCTAAAAAAGCACTAATGAGTATGTTTGGTTGTGTTTGACTAGTAGAAATTCGACTAGATTTTTTTTAAATAGTCAGTGCTTTTTTATATTCATAGCTTAGTTTAGGTGTTCAGAACTAGGTAGTATTTTAGGTGAAAACAAACATGAGAATTGTTACGAAAAAAACAATAGCAATTACCATGCTGTTCATTGTGACGGTCTCTATGGTACCATCTTATGTGCTTGGTTGGCAATCCGATCAAAGCACACTGGATAACAGATTATTCACGCGCCCTAGATTTTCGACTACACAATGGCTCTCCTGGGAAGCAGTAAAAATTTTCCCCGATGCGAAAATCTCTTGGATAACCGAGAACCTTTACGCATTCTGGCATGGAGTAGAAGCGCCCTATAATGGTAATGCGAGTGTCCCGTATGGTTATAGTTATACTGATTATGGTGATATAGACAAATTGAAAATCGGTCTAGATGCCGCCGGGACAACTGTTGTCTATGCAAACTTATCGATACGTGCTCAAGAAGAGTACACAAAACTCGTTGCCGAGTTAAGTAAAGAGGATACTGATTATAAGCTGGCCGCATTTTATGCAGGAACAATGAGTCATTATGTTGGCCAAGCTGGAACATGGTATGCTATTTGGAATGCCACTGCTTGGGGCTTCCATTATGGCAATAATGAAACCCTCTTCACTGAGAAAGTTGTTGCATTCGAAAATGCTATCGAAGCTGGTGTTTCAAAATCCTATTTTGATGAGCCGGCATTCAATTATCGATATACAGACATGAGTGTTTATTACAATAACTACTTCAATGTCACACCAAATGTCGTTGCTGCACAAAACGCTTATAATGCTTCTATAACTTTGGCGCAACAAATCTATCCTTATGCTGAGAATCTTTTAGTGGACTTGAACGATTCCGTAACAAAGGCCAGTAACTGGGAAGCTACTTACAAGGATAGAGTTCTTTTGTGTCTAAATTACACGGTGGAAGCAATTTATTCTGCCCTAGAGCATGCAATGGAAGCTGTGAATTGGTCCTATCTTGATCTTCCAGTTCCCCAATTTACTTACGACAACTACACGAACTATATCACTATCCCTGAATTTGAAGTTCGGTTTAGAAACAGTTCTGGCGAATATATTCTTGATGACAAACTTGCCACCATGGCTCAAGCATGGTATATCGTCCGCGATGATGATAGCAACGAACCTGTTGAGCTCTCCATGCATTATTTTGACTTGGCATTTAATGTCACGACTCAGAAATGGTATTATAACTCATTAGCATACAATGCTGTTGCTCAGAAAAACCAGTCAATTATTTATCGTTTTGATATGGATCGAGCGGCTCCTACCTGGAGCAACGTTTCTGCAAATGCTTTCTATGTGTATTATTACAATACAACAGTTGAAGGTTTAACTTACATCTATCATTCCAAAGAGCGAACAATCGATGTTTTTAACATCACTGTTTACTGTCATGACATCCCCGAAATCGGCGAAGTACTCCCAGACGAAGTTGATACTGCCATTTGGATTTTATACCAAAAAGGTCATGGTGCAACACAAACTGGGGAAGTTATCGGCGTTCCCAAGAAGGATACTGAAGGTAATGTTGTCACTGGCGAGCTTCAGTGGGACCCAGTTACTCGTCGTTGGTATGATAATGGATCAGATATTGGGCTTGTTTTCACACCAACCGGTGTCGATCTGTATATTATTGCCCGGTTTAATTTAACCATTCCAGTTGGTTATTACCAAACTTCAACTGTTGGTGGTGGTGAACCAATCTTCTATCCCTATGTCCAACAAAAAGGGACCAAATATTTCGTCACTCGTGACCATAATATTACCATCACAAAGCCAATCATTACTTATGACCCTGAAAATAACATTGTTAATATCACTAACATACGAGCTTGGAGCGATTACAACCACACCTTCTTAGACTACTATGAAATCATCGAGAAACCTGTTGACCCTGACATTGTAGACATTCGTGAAGCGCGCTGGAAAATCTTCTTATTTGATGGCATCCCTTCTGCTTTAACTGGGCATCTTCAATGGGATAATGTGTCAGAGTTTTGGTATGCCGCGAATATTGATGTAAGTAGCTTACCTGATAATACTTACTATGTTTCAGCGAAAATCGTTAACTTAAACGCCAACTTTACAACCTCACCGTGGGGCCCGGCTTCAGAGTTGTTTACTGTTGAACGACCGCTTCCAGTCATCTACTATATCCTTCCTGAATTCTTCTTAGCAGGATTTGTTGCCCTGTTCCTCTGGGTGGCATGGATTCGTGTAAAGAAGAAGAAGAAGCGCATAGAAGAGGAGCGAGAAGCTCATATCGAAGAAATCTATAGAGGGTAATCTTGTTTATCCCTCTTAAGATTCTTTTTTCTTTTTTTCATCTTTAACAAAAGAATTAATTTACTTAAGGTAACTTATTCCAACATCAATTTTAATCTCGGGTGAAGTGTTGTTGGTACAAATTAAAAGAAAATCGACATTAGTTCTTGCAATTTTAACCGTCTTGCTTGTTTCCACACTTATAACAATTAGCTCACAAGCAATCCCAAGTGAAGGCTATTTTTTCAGAGTGACAATTTTAAGCACAAGCGATGATCAAAGTATTGCCAATTACCTTGCCCAAGAGTTGCGACGTATTAGAATTGATTCTAAAATTGTTACTCACCCCCAAGGAGCATTCGAATCAGCCGTAGTTTCGAGGGAATTTGATATTGTGTACATTGATATGGATTGGCCAAGTAAAGATGTTGATCCGACAGTTCTCTTCTCAAAGGATGGTTCAGCAAATTATTGGGGAATCGATGAAAGCATTCCCGGTGGCAAAGAAAATGAGGAATTACTGGAAGCCGCTCAACTTGAGCCTAATCCACTCGCCCGGATTGACCTTTATTATCAATGGCAAGAAAACTTGATGAATAATATATTAGCTGTAATACCTATTTATAATAAGGTTTCAACTTATTCTGCCTGGGGGACATTAGCAGGTTGGGATCATGCAGAAGGATTAGTTGCTTCATTGCCCTATATGTCATGGACTGGAAACCACACAGGGCAAGAGAATGCCAGTGTTTTTATTGATTATATTATGCCTAATGAATGGCCCAAATGGGATGAAATGAACCCTCTTTTTGTAGAGAACACCCTGTATTTGTCTCTCATTGCCGACCCACTTTTCCGAGTAACTAGTGATGGTTCCCTATTACCTATGCTAGCAGAAAGTTGGACTTTTAATTCGAATAAAACAATTCTAACCATAAATTTGCGGGATAATGTTTACTGGCAAACGGACCAAGATCACTATTATGAGAATGAGACATTTACTGCTGATGATGTAATCTTTTCGATTAAAATGTACCAAAACCTTTCCACTACTGGCACTTATTTTAAATGGGTAAAAGGACTTGAGAAAAAAAGCAATCTTTCTCTCGATATAATCATTGATGGGAATAAGAGTGCACCGGGTTTACAGTCCTTTACACCTGTTTTTACCGAGCTGGAAAAATTGATGCTACCTGAACACTACCTAAATGTAAGTGTTGGGCCTGATGGTCTTCCCAATACAAATCATGATAATTGGAAGAAATACAGCATCTATGGCCTTGGAACTGGCATGTATTATATTGAAAAGATTTCTCAAGGCTTAGAGACGGTCTTTTCTCGGAATCCGAATTGGTGGGGAAAACAAGCTGATGCTTTTAACGAGGATCTAGATATGTTGACCTATAAAGTTCGTCTTCTATCAGATTTCAACACGATACTCAACGAATATAAAAGCGGAAAACTGGACATTTTCAAACACTATAAAAAAGGCCTCGAGTTTCTTACCCAAACACCTTATCAGGCACAAACACGTGATGAATTCGATGTCGTTTATATTGGTTTTAACTTGAAATCCACTGACACCCCCGAGATAAGTGACTTAACTTTGACAGAAGATGGAACAATGACAAAGGGGCTTGCAGTTCGTAAAGCAATAGCACATATATTTGATAAAACACAAATTGCGGGCTTGATCCAAACGGAAAGTCATATCATTGATTCACCTTTTTCAAATAAATTCACTTCCTACATCAATCCTGATATAACTAAATATAGCTATAATCTTGAAAAAGCTAAAACATTTATGTTAAAAGCCGGCTTTGACCCTCTCACTTTGAATAATACTGGTTTTACTTTACCAGTTGCTTTTCTCTCAACCCTCTTCTTGGCAGTTCTTGTACCTATCATTGTGAAAAAGAATAAATTAGCCACTGCATAAATAGTATCAACCACATTTACGGTTACTAAGCTATCTTAACATCTGGTAATAAGCATAAAAAAGATTAATTAACAAAGTAATAGATAGTAAACTTATCGCATAGCATGGAAAAATGGAGTATCAACCTGTGTCCCCCAAATTTTTAACAAAAGAAGAAGTTGAAGAAAAGATTAGAGCTTTCCTCCACGAACACAACTATGATTTCAGAGAGCATATTGTCATCCAGAAGAAACTACGCCCAATTGATTTTGAAGTCAAGAAAAGTGATGGTGAACGCGTTGCAATTATGCTATTTATGTGGAACCGTTCCTTACCTTATGATAAAGTCTACTATTTGGAAGATTACCTTGAGAAATATGGTATGGATAAGGTCATTCTCATCTGTCGTCAAATTAGTCCTCGTGCAAAAGAAATTATTAAAAAAGATAAGATAAACATTGAAATTATCTTTGAATCCGATTTCCGGACAATGAGAGAAAGTCCGTTGTTAGGGCAGCTTTAATTCTCCTTTCCCCTTTGAGTCATTTCATTTTTAAAAGTTCTTTCTTGAGTTTTTCTGGAATGATGGGCCACGTTTTTTTCAATAAAAGCCTGTTGCATTTAATGCATCTGGTTTTTTTATCGACAAACCCATCATCGAAGTAATCATAGGAAATTGAAAATCCTCTTTCACATAAAATGTCGATATTGCAATGTTCGCAGAAATAGTAGCTCTTTGGTTTGTTCATTTTGGGAGGCCAAGTATAAATCGAACAAGAAATACAGGTGTCTCGCATGTCACATTGCAAATGATTTCCTCGAACAGTCAAATTACTTCATCACTTCACAAAGTTATTCTTGTTAAAACAAACCACTAATCGGTAGAATTTAGTGTCCTCTACAAAGATCTTTTTTGTTCTGGTTATCTTTCACTTCTTTTTATTGCTCACTCGCTGCTTTATTCTTCATAACTCTCTTTATCAGATGAAGTATACCAATCGAGATAGTCACGATTTTTCTTCTTCTTCTCATAAAATGGGTCATCATCAGTTTTTTTCTTTTGAAAATGCTCTCGTTTTACTTTGTCGAAATCGTAGCGATTTATAACCAGTCCACATCCTGGGCAAACATAATTTGGAGGTTCATACTCCATTTTACTTTTACAGCTCGGACATCTTGGGGGCATTAGTTTCACCAATTAATTGGTTTTTTCTGAAAGAGGTTGGGATATTTAAATCCACACTTTATTATTATAATAATGCTGCTACTGCAAAATAAGACTTTGCTTTACGGCTTTACGTTTTGGTTCCTTTTTTTGCTTGGCGTTGTCGCTTTTTCCGGCAATTTGTGTTTGGGTTTTACAACATTCAAAAGAACAGTTAATTTCTCTTTGATTTTCCAACAAGTTTTATAGAAATTAATGATATCTTCAATACCTTCCAATTCATCAAAGAGTGTCAAGGTTTCCAAAAATGCTTGTCGAATGGTTCTCTCAGAACGTACCTGTTTCAATTTTTCTCCGAATTCCTTTTTCCATTTTTCCCCCAATATTTGATCATCAAAATTGTTTAATAATTTTAAAGTCGCAACAATATACTCTATCTCAGCGCGAATGGTCCATATAATATGGTAATGCACATTATAGTTGTCCACTTGTAAATCGTCATATACCTTTTGTAAATTCTCACGCGAACGGTCAATTTGTTGTACAATTTCTTCATTTAAAGTCAAATTTACAATCACTTTCCTGGTATATTGGCTAAGCGGTTTTCTTCCCACAAATTCCTTTTTACTTCTCGTTTAATCCCATCTGTCTGATTACAAAATCATCTACTCTTTCTTGCATTATAATTTCACCTGCGAGATTTTTTTGCATTAGCTCTCTTACAAAAGGAATTTCGTTTGTATGCCCCAATACCCACATTGCTTTTACTAAAGCAACCTCGGGTAACATGTTCCCTAAAGGAATAACGCCCTTTTTGAGTAAGTTTCTTCCTGTTTCATAGACTGCTAGATTTGTATGCCCCCAAAGGCATTGTGAAGTCATAAAGATTGGAATATTATTGTCAATTGCCACTTCAAGTCTATTGATAACTCTTTGACTTGTATGTCCTAATCCTGTTCCTGCAAAAACGATCCCTCGATAGTTTTTATTCACATAAAAATCGATAATTTCAGGTTCCAAACCAGGATGGAAATAAACCAAAGCAACCTTTGGCTCAAATTTAGCATCTGCTGTAATTGCTCCTTTCGCTTGTCCCCTTCTTTGGTAATTCTTCTGAAGATAAGCGATTTTTTTCCCATCGATTCTTGCAAGGGGTTTTGCAGCAATCGTTTTAAAAGCATCTCTTCTGCTGGTATGCATTTTTCTTACTCTCGTTCCTCGGTGTAAAAAGACAGCTGTATCACTTGAGGTTGCATGCATACAGACCATGACTTCAGCAATATCCACATTTACAGCAGCATTCACACTTCCAAGCAAATTTATTGCCGTGTCACTTGAAGGCCGGTCGCTACTTCTCTGTGAACCAACGAGAATAATTGGTCGATCCAAATTTTTCAATATGAATGATAATGCTGCAGCTGTATAATGGAGTGTGTCGGTTCCATGGGCAATTACGATCCCAACTGGGTCGTTATTTTCGATGATTGACATGATTTCATTGGCAATTTTAATCCAATCTGCAGGTTCGATATTCTCACTAAATTTTTGCATTACGCTTTTGGTTTCAAGATTGCAGTAATCCCGTAGTTCAGGAAAGGCATTATATAATTCTTGAGTGGAAAATGCCGGGATCACTGCGCCGGTATTATAATCTAATCGTGAAGCGACTGTTCCCCCTGTTCCTAAAAGAACAACAGTTGGTTTGTTGGGATTGCGTCGAAACTTTTTTTCGGGAATTTTATATTCACTCTTTGCTTGTCCGGTTTTTTTGATTTCAATAATATCATCCAGATTTATCGCGATATTATAGCCATTTGATAGCTTGATAGTAAGGTGTTTGTCATCTCCTTGCCCCCCACGCGGGAGAAGTATTCCTTTAAATGTCCCTTTCTTTGTCTTAAGAGTTACTTTGGACCAAACGGTGATATCTTGGGCATCTAACCATACTGCTGCTATACCATAATAATCCTTATTGCCATCCTCTGACACGACGATCCTCTCAGTTGGTCAAATCATTTTATATGTTGTTTGAAGTTACTATGGTAATTTAAGCTTTTGTAAGGTTGTTTTTTATTTAAAGGCGGTTGTTTTTATCAAAATTATTTGACTCATTCTTAAAATATTGACGTTGGAAGAAGATTAATAATCTCCTTTTCAGACATAGAATATAAGGTAGAGAATAGGATGGCTCAAAACAACGACTATGATTATAGTGCTCTTGGCTTGAAATGTGGCTTAGAACTTCATCAACAATTAGAGACAAAAAGAAAGCTCTTTTGTTACTGTAAACCTGAATTAAATGATAAAAAAACTCTCGCGACGATAATACGTTTTATGCGGCCAACACTATCTGAGTTAGGAGAATACGACAAAGCAGCATTGCAAGAATTCAAAAAAAGAAAGAAGATCATTTACGAAATCCCTGACTCTGTATGTACATATGAACTTGATGAAACCCCACCCTTTAAACCTGACCCAGACGCAATTGATTTGGCGCTAAAAATTGCCTTTCTATTAAATATGGATGTTTTTGATGAGCTTCAGATTAACCGGAAACAATATCTTGATGGCTCTATCCCTTCCGGTTTTCAAAGAACAATGATTGTTGGTGTCAACGGTCAAGTACAGCTAGCTGAGAAAACCATCCCTCTCGAGATGCTGGCACTTGAGGAAGATTCTTGTCGAGAAATTAAAAGCAGTGGCCGGTCTATCACTTGGCGGGTGGATCGCTTAAGTATCCCTCTTGTGGAAATTACAACAAAGACATTTTCACTGCAAAGCCCAGAAGAGATAACTTCTGTAGCTGAGACGATAGGTCGGATTTTGCGGGCAACCGGCAAAGTAAAAAGGGGTATTGGCACTATCAGGCAAGACTTGAACATAAGCATTGCAAAAGGTGCCCGAGTAGAAATAAAAGGCGTCCAAAAACTCGAGCTGCTCCCTCTTTTCATAAAATTAGAAGTAGAGCGACAACTTGCGCTTTTAGAATTGCAAGAAGAGCTAGCAAAAAGAAAGCTCACACCAGAAATGTTTCAGAGTGATACTTGGAAAGATTGTTTGGCTCTGTTTAAGCAAACAAAGAGTGAGTTTCTACGAAAGGCCATACAAAAGCGTTGGAAAATTTATGCTTTAAAATTGGAAGGATTGGCCGGCTTATTGGGGAAGAAAATACAGCTTGAACGAACCTTCGGGAAAGAACTTGCAGAACGCGTGAAAGTAATGACCGGTTTGGGTGGGATTTTGCACACAGATGAGCTGCCAAAATTGGGTATTTCTGAACAAGAGGTAGAACAATTGAAAAATCATTTCAATTGTACAGAAAAAGATGCTGTTGTAATTGTAATAGGACAAAAGGCTGCAGTTCTGGCTGCTTTCGATGAAATCATTCTCAGAATCAAAGAAGCATTTGCTGGTGTGCCACAAGAAACCAGGCAGGCCCTCGAAGACGGTACCACCATGTTTCGCCGGTATTTAGGCGGTGCAAGTCGCTTGTATCCCGATACTGATAGCTATCCCATTGTACTCTCAGAAAAACACTTGAAAAAAATCAAAGACAATTTACCTGAATTGCCTGATGTCCGGCTAAAACGATATGTCTCAGAATTAAAATTACCTCACGAAATTGCTTATAAATTAGTAATCTCGCCAAAAGTAGAGCTCTTTGAAAAACTGGTGAAAAATGGAACAGAACCAATGCTCGCAGCTATTACATTGGAACAAATAATAAAAGCGCTCGCTCGTGAAGGTGTGGAAACCGCAAATTTAACTGATGAATGTATCCTCGGGATATTTACTTTGCTAAACGCAGGAAAAATCTCAAAAGAAGCAATTGAATCCTTGCTCAAATACTTTGCAGAACACCCTAAAGACACTCTCGAGATGGCAGTAACAGCATTAGGCTTGAAACAACTAACGCCCACAGAAGTTGAACAAATTATTTCAAAAGTACTGGCTGCTAATGAAGAGTATATCGAAAAAAATGGTGAACATGCTTTTGGAAAACTCATGGGTGACGTTATGGAAATTGTCCGGGGAAAAGTCGATGGACAGATTGTTAATGAAAAATTAAAAAAGTTATTGAAAGAAAAATTAAATAGTTGATTGCCCTTATTCTTTCCGTCCGTTGGATAATTCTTTGATGTCGATTCGCATTTTTATAACACGGCCGGTTCCCCCGTCAACCTCTTCCAGGATGCCTTCTTCTATCATTTCATTGACCTTTTCACGAATGATTCTCCGTGAAGCTGAGCCACGTTCTATGCGAGCCGCAGCAGTTAATTGGGAAATGTTTTTTGGCCCTTCCCGAGTAAGAACATCGACGATTACCCTCTCAATAGCATTAAGATTGATGTCCGGGCGTAACCTCATAAGCCATTTTGATGGAGAAAAAATTGTTGCAATATTAGTCACTTCTTGAAAGGTTCGCAAAATTGCCAAGGTCATATTGAGCGAGCCGGTTGCATCTTCAAGTTCAGGGCTCATCAACTCGATCTTTTTTTCCAATCGCTCTATCCGCTCAATTGTTTTGTCCAATTTGTCATTCAGCTTGACGATGGCATCGAAATTAATTGTTTTCTCTTCTTTTGGCTCGTCTTTTCCAGACCTTTCTTGATCTTTCTCAGGGGGCATCTTTCTTTTTCCTCAAAGGTGTTTTTACAAATTTCTATAATTGAATTACATTTTTGTTTATTTAAACCTTTATATTTTAATAAACGAGTACTCGCACGGGCGAGTTTATTACAAGGAAAGCTCTGTTTGGGTGTTTTCATTAAAGTTGATTGATTTTGGCTCAGTTCGTTTCTTCTGTTCTTTGATGATCTGGAAAATTCCTTTCAAACTACCATATCTTTTCAAGAACTTAGTTTGATAATTTTTCGCAAATTGCTTCGCAAGGGGTTTTGGTAAACCGTTTCTTATAAGATCTCGTTGCATTCTTCTTTTAATGATCCCACGTTTTATTGCTAAGAAAAGCATTTTTGGGCTGATATAAAAGATGAGAATAATTGAAAACCAAGGAAGCCATATGCAGAGCGAATAGCAAGTCAAGTTGATAATTTGTCCAAATTTTCGTTTTGCCATTGTTCAATTCTCACAGCATAAAAGAGGGAAAAATTCGAAGGAAAATTTTAGTCTGTAACCTCTTTTTCTTTATCAATTTTGATGTTTTTCATTGCGTTGCCAATAATATTGATTGAATCAGAGTATTTCATGACTAACTTTTCAATCATGTCTTTTGGCAAGCCCTGTTCGCTCAGCTCTTTATAGATCGTTGCAATACCTTTAGCGTATTGTTGTGCTGTTTCAGCATCATAAAGAGAACTAAACAGTCCTTTTATCAAAGCTGGTAGTTCTTTATTTACTACTTGTAAAAGTTCCTTGATATCTTCTACAGGGATTTCGTCATCTTTCTTCTCGATGTGAATTACTTTTTTTTCTTTCTCTTCAGCCATATTATATTTTCACCTATAATAGTTAATTGTATTATTATTAAATGGTCACTTTATAAGAAGAATCTGGCAAAAAGTGACCAGTTGCCATAAAAAAATTGTTTTAGCCAAAATCTTTAAGGCATTTTGTCTCTTCTAGAGGTATAACACAAGAAAAAAGTTTCGTGATAGGCATGGCTGTCCCTATTGGTCAATTAGTCCCCAGTATTCTCGCGATTATTACTGCTGCAGTAATTCTTATTTTGTTGAGTTTGAATTATCTTTTGAATCGTTTTCCACCAACAATTTTTTTGAGCTTGTTTTTTGGAGGAATCCTCTTATGGGCGATAACAAAATTAGTGAGTCTTTTACTGCCTGCAACTGCGAGCATTACTTTTGTATTAATCTGGAAAATCACCTCTCTCTCAATTCTCATTCTTTCTTTGCTAATGATTGCTTACTTCCGGGACCTCCTGCTTTATTCTACGTTATCATTGCCCTCGGTGTTTGTCTCGCTTTTGGCCGGTTTTACTTTTTCTGCCCTTTGGTTTGGCGGCTTCGCAGAAGTGGAATATAATATCTTAACAGGTTGGAATACCAGTTACAATGCCGGTTTTGGACATTACGTTTTTTATGTTATACTTTTGCTTTATCTTGCTACGGTTTATTTCTTTATTCTTAAAATGATGGTCCAAGGATTGCACAAAGCGATTCTTAAGAAACAAAAAACCCAAATTGCATTAATCGTAACCGGCCTTGCTATAGCGGCAATTGGCGGTACCGTACTTAACTATCTGTTAAATCTTATTCCCGGTTTGGAAAACTTGGGAGATATGGACCTCATCTTTGTTGTCATCGGCTTTACTTTTGTTGCAGGAGCCTACTTGCGCTCACCAATTCACATCTATTTCGCACCGATTGCAGTTTACAAATTAATTGTGATAAACAAAGATGGCTTACCATTATTAACTCATGATTTCAATGAAGAAAGTAACGCCGCTCTTACAATTGATAGTGCAATGATCAGCAGTGCCTTGTCCGGTGTGATAAATATTCTCCAAGAAACACTTTCTAGTGGCTCAACACCAAAAATAATTAACCTCGAGGACAAAGTCTTGCTTCTTGAAAACACTTCACTAGCATTATATGCCCTTATTACCGTTAAGAATTCAGCAGTCTTGCGAGCTGCTTTGAAGGACTTTAGCAGAGAATTTGAAGCAGTTTTTATAGAACAAATAAAAAAATTCGATGGGCTTGTAGATGTTTTTGAGGATGCTTACAACCTTATTGTCGAAGATTTTCCGTTTGTTGTTTCTGACTAAAAGTGAGTTTTCGAGTTAAAAAATGGGTTCAATGCTGTCACCTGAAAAAAATTCCCTTTGAGAGCAAAGAAAAAAGGAGTAGTAAAATATATATTTGACAGCTGAACGCAAAAGACATAAGAGAAAAAACATTCAAGCACATCAGAGCAGTTGATTTACAATCTCTCCAAAAGATTTATAGTATTAAACTACTCGATGAGCTAAAAAACAACCCAAAAATAAAGTAGTTTACCAAAAACTTTAGAGGTATTTGAACTTGTCAAATGAATTCGAAAATTTCAGGCATCTTGTCCGAATTTCTGGGAAAGACATTAGAGGTGATAAGCAGGTCTTCAATGGTTTAACCATGATTCGAGGTATTGGTCCCAGAATGGCACATATTGTCTTGAAAAAAGCTGCTATCCACCCTGACAAATATGTTGGTTTGTTAACGGAAGAAGAAATCAAGAAAATCGATGAAATAATAAAGGAACCAGTGAAATTTGGTATCCCAAGTTGGTTTGTAAATCACACAAAAGAACGTGTCAGTGGTAAGGATATTCATATTATTGAGTCACAATTAGCTCTTTACGATCGTAATGATATTGACAGATTGAAGAAATTGCGAACCTACCGTGGAATAAAACATGCAGCCGGACACAAAGTACGGGGTCAAAGAACAAAAAGTACCGGTCGAGGCGGCCGTTCCTTAGGTGTCTCCCGAAAGAAATTAAAGTAAGGTGAAAAGACATGGGTGATCCAAAACGCATTCGAAAGAAATACAAAACACCGCGACAACCATTTGAAAAGCACCGTATTGAAGGAGACTTGCAATTAGTTGGAAAATATGGGCTCCGAAATATGAAAGAGGTTTGGAAACATTCCACTATGCTGAGAAACTTTCGTGCAAATGCTCGAAAGCTTCTAAGCCTTGAAGAAGAGAGCAAAAAAGTGGGTGAACGTGAGCTCTTAGGAAGACTTCAGAGAATGGGGTTAATCCCCAAGAAAGGGACTTTGGATGATGTTCTTAGTTTAAAGGTAGAAGATTTTTTGGAACGGAGATTGCAAACGCTTGTCTTTAAAAAAGGCATGGCAACAACTCCCCATCATGCCCGGCAAATGATTGCTCACAGGCACATAGCAATAGGTGATCAAATAGTCAATTCTCCGAGTTATTTTGTAACCCCTGCTGAAGAAAACCAAATCCGCTTTGCTCCGGGTTCTCCCTTCTTAAAAGCTTCTCATAAAGCCCTCCCCGCAAACGTTTATAAAACAAAGAGAGTGGAAGAGAAGAAAGCTGCTCCTCCACCTAAACCGAAGCCTCCGGTAAAGAAGCCGAAGAAGAAAGAAGAAAAGATAATAGAGGTAGAAGAAGAAGAACTCCCGCTTCCAGTTGAAATCGAAATCCCCGAGGAAGATATCGAAGAAAAAGTGGAAGAAGTTTCAAAGAAACTAGAGGGATAGACTGAAAAAAAAGGTGATAAAGAAATGAGTTCAAGAGACAAAAGAAGACGACACACACGAACAGGTATTGTCCACATCTATTCGTCCTATAATGATACTATCATCACAGTAACAGATGCCACCGGAAGCGAGACAATAGCAAAACGCTCAGGCGGGCAATTTGTGAAGAGCGACCGGTTTGAGTCCTCACCTTACGCAGCAATGCGGGCAGCGTATGATGCTGCAACAGCTGCAAAGGACCGTGGTATAACAAAGATCGACATCGCCGTTCGCGCACCCGGAGGAAATGGTCCAAGAACTCCTGGGCCCGGTGCTCAAGCAGCCATTCGTGCTCTCGCCCGTTCTGGATTGCGCATTGGCCGTATAGAAGAAGTGACACCAATTGCACATGATGGCACACGGCGAAAAGGCGGCCGAAGAGGAAGACGCGTCTAAGAAACTTGATAGGAGAAGAAACATATGAGTGATAAAAACTATGCATTGCCTTCTTGTTCCTGTTGCAGTCGAAAAATCTCTCCAGACGACATTGGCTCTGTGAAATTTAGATGCCCAAATTGTGGCGATGTAGTAATAGTGCGTTGTTCTTTCTGTCGTCAAAAAGAAATACCTTACACTTGTCCTGCTTGTGGTTTTGCTGGCCCGTAGTAGTAAGGGAAAACAATTAAAACCATAAAACTATTCTTCCTTTTTTTTTATCATATTTCTTTTAAACGTGAGATGACTTCATCGATTTCCTTCAAAGATGTTGAACCAAAGCTTGCTCGGAGATAGCCTTCACCAGCAGGGCCAAATTCTGTTCCAGCAACAAGAACAACCTTTTGTTCTGTGAATATTTTCTCTGCAAAATCCACTGAGTTTGTAAACTGTTCATGTGTGGAAACTTTGGGAAAAGTATAAAAAGTTCCTTCAGGTACACGACAGGAGAACCCATCGATCGAATTAAATCCTTTTACAAGTTTTTCCATTCGCTCTTTGAGAATATTTCGTAGATTGACAGTAAACGCATCTGCTTCGGGAGTGTTAATAAATTCACCAAGGGCATTTTGTTGAGCAGAGGGGGCGTTTGCAACAATAAAGCTATGCATTTTTACCATAGGAGCAATAAGCTCTTTTGGTCCGGCAGCATAACCAATGCGCCACCCAGGAATACAATACGTTTTAGAATAGCTATTAAGTAATAAAGTGCGTTCATATGCATCACCGATTGTGGGTACTCGAACATGATTGTCATTTGTAAAGATGCAACGTTCATATACTTCATCAGAAATAATGAGTAAATCATTGTCTACCGCAAAATCGATGAGCGGTTTTAGCTCGGAACGCGTCATTATTTCGCCTGTAGGATTTGAAGGGAAATTTAAAATAATTGCCTTTGTTCGATCGGTTAAATATTCATCAAGTATTGAAGTGTTGATTTTCAATTCTTCGGTCGGCTTGAGCCAGATTGGTTTTCCGCCTGCAAGCATAACTTGTCGGGGGTACGTTAGAAAGGAAGGATCAGGAATTAACACCTCATCCCCAGGATTGATAAAAGACATCAATGCACAATAAAGCGCTTCACATCCACTAGCTGTAGCAAGGATTTCAGATTGAGCGTCATACTCAAGGTTATACCATCGTTTATTTTGCTCGGCAACAGCCTCTCGAAAAGTTGCTGTGCCCATTGTTGGTGAATAATAATTATCACCTTTTTGAATTCGTTGGGTAACTAGCTTCACCAACCCTTCAGGGGTGGGAATATTGGGTTGCCCTATCCCCAAAGAAATTACACCGGGAATTCCCTGTGCACGGGCAAACATTTTTCGAATACCTGATGGTGCGATAGAATTAAGTCTTTCAGCATTATTTAGATTCGTCAAATTGTCCTCACTCAAATAACTGCTAGAACAGTTAAGTTCAAGGAATGCCACTACAAAAAGCTTTTGTTAAAATCATCAAATTTCAATAATCTTATTAGTAGCCCTTCTTTTTACCATTACCCACACAAAAGAATAAAAAAAACATAAAAAAGTGGAAAGAAATGAAATTACTGACTTTTGCCTTAAAGGAAAATGAACCACAAGTTGGTTTTTTATTGGATAAACAAATTGTAGATATAGCTGCTTGTAGAGCCCTATTACCAAAATCCTTGCTACCGGAAAAAATAACTATGAAAGCTTTACTCGAGCCAATAGTGTTAGAAGAATTAATGCGGCTTCGGGAAAGATTACTCAAAATGAAGGCAACTGCTTTTCTTGATTTTGAAAAAGCAACCAAAGGCGCTCTCTATGAGGTAGAGGAAGTACAAATAAAAGCTCCATTGTATGATCCACAAAAAATCATTTGTTTGGGAAGGAATTATGCCGAACATGCAAAGGAAGGTGGCGCAGAAGTACCAAAAACTCCAATGATTTGGGGGAAATTTAGTTCAGCAATTATTGGTCATAAAGAGGCAATCATTCTCCCTAAGATTTCTAAGAAAGTGGATGTGGAAATAGAGTTAGTAATTGTTATAGGAAAAGAAGGAAAGCACATCCCGGAGGAAAAAGCATTTGAGTACATTGCAGGGTTCACAATTGGAAACGATGTTTCAGCACGAGACTATCAATACATCGACAAACAATTCACTCGAGCAAAAACAATGGATACCTTTTGTCCCCTAGGACCTTGGATTGTCACCAAAGAGGAAATACCCGCCCCCCAAAACCTGAACATTGAATTACAGGTGAATGGAAAGACTTGGCAAAAATCGAACACAAGTAAGATGATCTTTAGCATTCCTTACATTGTTTCCTATCTCTCCCACTCATTTACTTTCCAACCGGGTGATTTAATTTTTACCGGCACCCCATCAGGTGTAGGGCATTATCAAAAACCACCTGTATATCTAAAGGAAGGAGATATTGTAACATTAACCATTGAAGGTATTGGGACACTCGAGAATCCTGTAAGAAGTGAAGAATAATTTCCTGGAGAGAATTTGGTGTTCTTCTGCTCAAGTGATAGAATCGAGGGGGGCTATTAATTGTCTAATAGCCCATGGCACAGCCATCGCGTCGTGGGTCCGACCCACCAAAGAGAACATCCCGTTCATTATCTATGGCAATTGCTTGTGCGCCACCAAAGAATTCACCGATATCATTTCGAATTTTGTGTCCTTTCAAAAGCAACCCTACACGAGTCTGGGCAGTAATCCCTTGCTCTAACGCAACGGTGTTATCATCATAATGTCTTACACGTGGAGCTTCAATTGCTTGTTGGACATTCAAACCAAATTCGATGAGGTTTAGAAAAACTTGCATTTGCCCTTGAGGTTGCATATCACCACCCATAACTCCAAAGTTTAGGATCGGTAAATTGTTTTGCATAACCATTGAAGGAATAATCGTATGAAAGGGCCGTTTCCGTGGTGCAAGGGCATTCAAATGCTTCTTGTCAAGTGAGAATAAATTTCCTCGATTTTGTAAACAAATGCCGGTTCCTTCGGCAACTAATCCTGAACCAAAGCTATAATATAAGCTATTAATAAATGAGACGACATTCCGTTCTTTGTCGACAACACTAAGATAGACGGTATCACCAGAGGACCAATCAAGACCGGGAGCAACATTTGTTGCGGCTTTGTTTAAATCAATGCGATTTTGTTGTTTGATTGAATACTCTTCTGACAATAACTCCGCCAGAGGTAAAGGATTAAATCGCGGGTCAGCTGCAAATGCTCTGAGGTCTGCCCATGCAAGTTTTTTTGCTTCAATAAGGAGATGAAGATAAGCAGCAGAATTGTGTTGCAAGGAATCCAATTCAAACCATTTTAAAATGTTTAACTCGAGAAGTGTGGCGATTCCTTGCCCATTTGGAGGACACTGGAACACCTCATAGTCCTTATATTTCGAAGAAATAGGTTCAACCCATTCAGCTTCATACGCTGCAAAATCATCGAGAGTGAAATTCCCCCCATTATCATTTAAAAATTTGACAATTTTCTTTGCAATGGTCCCTTTATAGAATTCTTCTGCTCCTCCTTTTGCAATTAATTTGAAAGTTTTAGCTAAATCCTTGGAATAATGGATGTCGCCGATGTTTGGTGCATGACCAAGTGGCAAGTATGTTTTCGCTGTGGCTGGATGACTGCGCAATTTCTCTTCAGCGCGATGCCAGGAAAAACTGATCAATTCACTTACCGGAAAACCTTTTTCTGCATAATAAATAGCAGGTTTAAGGACTTCCTTTAAAGACATCGTTCCAAATTCTTGCAAGCATTTTTCGTACCCACTCACCGCTCCAGGAACACTAATGGAATGAATGCCAAAAAGAGGAATCTTCTCGAATCCTTGCTCCTTAAAAAAGTCGATTGATGCATTTTCAGAGGACCAACCACTGGCGTTTATTGCATGGAGCTTGTCATCTTTTTGGCTAAAAATCAAGGCAAAAGCATCCCCACCAATGCCGGTGCTCATTGGTTCAACAACATTAAGCGTAGCAGCAACTGCTATAGCAGCATCAATAGCATTACCACCCTTTTTCAAAATATCAATCCCAGCTTGAACCGCTAATGGCTGGCTGGAGGCAACCATGCCATTTTTGGCTACAATCATGGATCGATGTGAACCACGAAATTCAAACATTTTTATTCTCACAAATCTCCTTTTACAGCTTTTTAATCTTTGTGATGAAAAGCTGCGCCATTTTATGTCGGTTGAAACTTGACAATGAACTTTAAAGCAAATATCCGGGAAGAATTATTATGAATGCCCAAGGAATTGATGTCGTTTTCATCCACGTAAAAAATCCTAACAAAATGCTCAAGTGGTACAGCAAGATTTTAGGTGTTCCATTTAAGAATTTCCCTAAAGATAGCTTTTGGCATGAGTGTGTTTTTACCCAGCATAACAAACAAACACGCTTTGCGCTTGACTTTGTTGCTACAGCGGTATCTGAAGTAGAGCAATAACCAATTATGATCTCATTTCTTGTTGATGTTCTTTCTAAAGCCGTTCAAGGACTCGAAGACAAAGGGATAAAATTTGTCGGAAAAGAAAAAACATGCCGAAAAGCATCATCCGCCAAAAGATGTCCATATCGACAAGAAACAAGAACGACTGCTGGCAGAATTTAATGTTATAATTTAAAAAAGTGGGGATTTTTCCCCAGAACTTTTCCTATCTTCTTTTTTTAGTTTCGCCGAGCATCTCTTCAATAGCCTCGAGGGTTTCTGGATGTTTATCAAAGTAACGGTGGACAGGAGCAAGGATTTTTCCAAGTTCGACTGCGACTGCATTTTTCAAGTCAAGAGGGTGAAGTTTTCCTGTGACAAAATCTTTTTCAAGGTCCGCATAAGAGAAATATTCAATGGTACCACCGAATTTTTTAGGACGGGGGATCTCAAGTGTTGCTTTATCACGGCCAAAGATAATATATTTGCAAATTTCGATTATTGGATTTCCCTCTATAATTTTAGCCGGACAATAAGCCGTTTTCATTTTTTTCTTAAGCTCTTCTTCAGTGTCATGGATGAAGATACATGTTTCCGGTTTAGACTTGCTCATTTTCGCCTCTATTTTCACCATGTCAGGGTCAGCTTCAGCATCCATTTTTGAACCCGCACCTGTAAGGCCGGTAATCAAGGGAGTATGAAGGGCAATGGGCTTTGGTTTTCCAAGATTTTTAGCACAGTCACGTGTAATCATGTGAGCTTTTCTCTGGTCCATACCTCCATAAGCGATATCTATATCCATATAAAAGATGTCTGCCGCCTGCATAGCTGGGTAATATATCCAGGCGCTTTCCATATCCTTGGTATCCATTGAGCGTCCCATAATGGGGAGAGCGCGAAGTACCCGATTAAGGGAAGTGTGTTTTGCAACACGAATGACCGTTGCCCAATAATCAGGGTCACTCACAAGTTCACTGGACCAACGGTAAGTGACTTTGTCTTCTGTCAACCCAAGAGCTTTATAACCACTTTTGAAATATTCCCCGGCAAGTTTGATCTTTTCGAGGTCGCCATCTAATTTGTTATTAATCCAACTGTGCCAATCTGCAAGAAAAATGGTCAAATTTACACCTGCTTTTACCAGGTCTTGCATTTTCATGGCGCAAAGTAAGCCATTACCTATGTGTAACTTTCCGCTTAGCTCAAAACCGATGTACGAATTGGGCTTCTTTTTCCGCTGAAAGAGGGCTGTAAGCTCTTCCTTTTTAATCACTTCTTCAGCGTTGCGGGTGATCAGCCGGATGCGTTCTTCAATTTTCATTTTTCTAATTTTCTCCTACGATGCCAGTTCTAACTTGCCATAAAACTGGAGGCAACTAGACCGATTGAGGTGGGTACAAACAGAGAAAGAAAAACTATGTTTGTACCCTAGCTATAGGGTAAATATCTTTTTTTCACTGTCTTAGAGCCTCGTGTTTTTTTTCCAATTCTTCTTTATTAAAATTATCGTTTAATTGGTAAGAAGACGTAAAATGGCTTGCCAATTCTTTAGTTTTTTTCAAAGAAGAATTCACCACTCTCACGTTGCTCTCTATCTAACTTGCTGTCTTTTTTATTGATTCTTGCTCTTCCTGTTTCAGTGTCTCTCCGGAAGGTAATATCCAACTCCTTCAAGAATTGATTCATGCCTTCCTGCTTTCCCATGGGGCCAAGTGTGAAACCTTTGACCCCTGGTTCCCCCATAAATAACATCACTCTATCACCTAAAATATCTGCCAACTGTAAATCATGTTCGATAGCAATAACACTGGCATTGTAAATACTCGCAGCATTTCTAATAATCCTTGCAATCTTAATCCGTTCTTCTACATCGAGAAATGCAGCGGGCTCATCAATCAAATATAAATCAGCCCTTTTTGAAAGACAAGCAGCAACAAAGACACGTTGCAGCTCACCGCCACTAAGAGAAGGAAGTTCTTTGTCAAACAAATGCTCAATACCAAGTGGTTGATAAAATGTCTGTTTGAGAACTTGCTCTCCTGTGAATCGTTTAGAGTAATTGGTGATGAATTCCTGAACAGTGCCAGTAAAGCTTCGTGTGATAAATTGCGGTTTATAAGAAATGGTTGCACGGACATCCGCTGATCCTCGGTCTGGCTTTAATATTCCTGCTAACATCTTCACAAAAGTGGTCTTACCAATGCCGTTTTCTCCGAGAATAACTAAAGTTTCGCCCTTATGCACTTCACCTGGGGAGACTTTCAATTTAAATTTATCAAACTTCTTCCAAAGGGTGGTAAATCGAACATAAACCGGCGTTGTGGTCCATTTCCGCTCCTTTACTACTCGAAGGAAAGTAATTCCTTTTGTTCGGAAGGTGATATTCTCTTCTTTAAGGTGTCCAGTTAAATAAGCATTGATGCCATTTTTCACACTCTTCACACCGGAAACAACTCCAAAAGCGTTTGGCGTTCCCCAGAGCGCTTGGATTTGGTCGCTTAAATAGTCTAGAATGGCAATATCATGTTCGACAACAAGAACAGCTTTGTTGTTTTCTGCCAGTTTATGAAAGAGTCGTGTGAGATTCAGCCGTTGTTTGATGTCTAAAAAATTGCCTGGTTCATCAATGAGATAAACATCTGCTTCCTTATTGAGTGCAAGAGCAATAGCTACTCTTTGGCGTTCGCCACCAGAAAGCTGATTAATGTTCTTATTCAGAATGTTTTGTAAAGACAGATCTTCTATGAGAGTATTAACATTCCCAAGTTCGTCTTTTTGTTGTAATAATTCTTTCACCAAAACATCTGCTTGAGCGAATTTTGTCAGAACCTGCTCCTTGAATGAGATTTTAATTCGTTTTTGAAGCAAAGATCGGAAATAGGCTTTATGGACAGAGAGATTGATTTTGGAGAGAGCAAACTCAAGCGTTAAATCTTTTTTATCATAAAAACCGCCATTGGGAATGAGTTTCCCGGCGAGAATGTTTAACACCGTTGTTTTTCCAATACCATTGGCTCCAATTAACCCCACAACCTTGCCTTTCACAACGAACGGGAGTCCATAAAGGCGAAACGAGTTCTCACCATATTGATGAATCGGTTGTTCAGATGACTCAATTGGAAGGCCAACCATAGTTATTGCATGGGTTGGACAGCGATTCACACAAATCCCGCAAGCAATGCATTTTTTGCTATTTATCCGTGCTTTCTTTGTTACTTTATCCGGATAAACTACTTTTCCCCCTTTTTTATTTAATGGGCAATATTTAATGCAAGCATGCCCACAAGTCGCAGGCTGGCACCGGTCAAAATTGATAATTGGTATCCGTGTCTTGGTTTTGGCAGGGCTGCTTGCTTTTTTAGACATTCATATAACCTTGCTTTTCGTTTATTAAAGACCGAAATTAAGTTCTTGGATGTCTCTTTGATTAAAAAATAGCTAAAAGTGTAGCTTTTTTCAAAAAAACCCACTTGCATAAAACATGAGAATAATAACCCATTTCATTAAAGCATAAAAAAGAATTAGCGATAATTTCTAAAAAGAAAATAGCCATCTAGCAAAATTGGAAGATTTGTTATGGCTCCAATTGAAAGTAGCACCTGGGGTATTCCGGCACATATCACTGGCATTTTTCGAGTTGTTGAACACACGGATTTGTTACAAATGGGTTCATTGGGGGCTGGATTTTCAATTAATCGTCTAATTACTACCAGGATCATCGTCAAAAAAGCACCGAGAACAAAAGCAACAGTCTTTTTCAATAATGAGAGAATTCAAGGGTGCGTTAGTTTAGCAGTTATGAAACAATTTCAATCTTATCTCGAGCATTTTTCTATACGCGTTGAACATAACAGTGAATTGCCAATGCAAGCAGGGTTTGGTACAAGTGGTGCTGGAGCACTTGGAATGGCTTTTGCACTTAATGAACTTTTCCAACTTGAAAAGTCACCTGAAGAATTGGGGCAAGCAGCCCATCGCGCAGAAGTGCAATGTCGAACGGGGTTGGGAGATGTTCTGGCACAAATGGTTGGAAAAGGGGAACTTCGCGTGAAAGCAGGTGCACCAGGTATTGGCAAGATTGTTTTCCTCGATTGGCCGAAGGATCAGCTGGTGCTTTCTATAGCCCTTGGACCATTGTCCACAAAAAAAATAATCACGAATCCTTTAATGATTCAAAGAATTAATCAGTATTCCGTTGAAGCACTTGAGCGTTTAAAAGCTGCTCCCAATTTGCAAGAATTTTTAAAAGCCAGCTATTACTTTGCAGAAAAAACCGCCCTAATGTCAAAAGAGGTTCGGGAGTTACTTGACACGGTGACAAAAGAAGGGTTTAAGGGAAGTATGATTATGCTAGGCCAATCTGTGTTTGTTGTGGGACTAAAAGAAGAGCTTAAGAGGTGCCAAGAGATCATTCAGAAAAAGTTTCCACAAGCAAAAACATGGCTTGATTCGCTTGCTCAAGAAGGTCCTCGAATAGTAGAAAATCATGTTAAAGGGTGAATCTTTATGTTTGAAATTCCAAAAAACCATCCCAGATATTGGTCGTTAAAAGAACGTCATCTAATTATTGAAGGCATGCATAAAAAAATCGTTGCAGAAGCAGGTTTAATTGCCCATGGCCGGGGAGAAGCCTTTGATTATCTGCTTGGAGAAGAAACGCCGCAGTACGCTTATCTCCAAGAAGAAGTCGCAGTTGCAGCTCTCTTACTTTCTGAGTATCCTATCATTTCTGTGAATGGTAATGTCGCTGTTTTATGCCCAAAAGAACTCGTTCAGTTGGGCGAATTAACAAATGCGAAGTTGGAAGTAAATCTTTTTTACCGTACAACGGAGCGCGAGATAAATATCAAGAATGTCTTAGTAACTGCCGGCGCAACAAAGGTGCTCGGAGTGGATCTGGGCACAAGAGCCGCTACACTTCCTGAGATTAGCCACAATAGACGAATCGTTGATCCCGAAGGAATCTTCAAAGCAGATACAGTCTTCGTTCCATTAGAAGATGGCGACCGGACAATGGCGCTCCGAAAGATGGGGAAGACAGTTATTTGTGTTGATTTAAATCCACTCTCGCGGACAGCAGTTTGGGGATCAATCACAATTGTAAATCATGTTAGACGTGCTACACAAGAAATGGTGGTCATGGCTGAAAAGATGAGAAAATTGCCCCGAGAACAGCTAAAATCTATAATTGAGAATTATGATAATAATTACATGTTGCAAGAAAGTGTAAAATTCATCTGCCAACGTTTAAGTACAATGGCTAAGAAGAAACTAATAGAAGGGTGAAGAATTGCCAAAATTAACTGCCTTTGATATTCAGAAAATGAAAAATACTAGCGAAAAAATCACCATGTTGACAGCGTATGATTACAACCTGGCTTCTATTTTTGACGAAGCAAAAATCGAGATGTTGCTTGTTGGTGATAGTATGGGGCAAGTAATTTATGGGGGCGAAACAACACTCGAAGTAACACTCGAGATGTCTATCAGACATACAAGAGCAGTTGCCTTGGGAGCAAAAAATTACAGTATGGTTATTGCAGACATGCCATTCTTGAGCTATGGTTTAACAATAGAAGAAACCGTTGCAAATGCCGGACGATTAGTAAAAGAAGGCAAGGCAGAGGGCGTGAAACTCGAAGGTGCCAGCCCGACACGACTGAAAGAGATCCAAGCAATAGTGGATATTG
>DXJV01000026.1 GCA_019056785.1 Candidatus Heimdallarchaeota archaeon | reverse complement strand
TTTATGAAGATAAATAAACTGTATCTTATAGATTCTTTTGATGTTCAAATAAAAAAACAATTCTGTTCAAGGCAAAATTAAAACGAGAGACCTTTTTTACGTGTGAAAGGGAAGATTTAAGGGGAAAGCTTGAAAAGAAATTCTTGAAAAATCACAACATTTAAATGAGATTCACACACGAGAACAGAATGAGTTGATACAAATGGCTAGAAGACCCGCTCGTTGTTATACAAAAATAACAGGACCACCTTATACGCGAAAAAAATATGTCCGAAGTATTCCTGGATCAAAGATTACTAGCTTTGAAGCCGGTAACAAACAAGCAAAATTTCCAATAAGCATTTCCTTGTTCAGTAAAGAAGCATGTCAAATACGACATGTTGCTTTAGATGCCTTAAGAATGATGAGCAATCGACACATGCAGCGAAAGGCAGGAGCTGAAAACTATCATTTAATTGTAAGAGTCTATCCTCATCACATTTTACGTGAAAACAAAATGATGGCTTTTGCCGGAGCAGACCGTTTACAAGATGGGATGCGACGCGCCTTTGGAAAGCCAATGGATGTTTGTGCTCGAGTTAAAGCAAAACAAGCGATTATTACTATCCGCACCTTTCCTGAACATGTCGAAAAGGCTTTCCTTGCTTTAAAAGTCGGGGGAGATAAATTACCTACACCTTATTACATTAAGTTTGAGAAAGGCGAAGAAATATACAATGATTACCTTAAAAAGACAGTTGCTGTCAAATAAGCAAATTTCTTTTATTTCTTTTCTTTTTAACAATAAAAAAACACTATTTGCCAATAAAATCTAGAGAAGTTTTTACTTTTGAAAATTTGCACAGAAACAGCGATTTGTCATTGTTTTTGTCTCAATTTTTACTCTTTTAATAGGCCGTTCTCAAATAATTCATATAAACACTTAAAGGAGATCAATAAAAAGATGAAGAAAATTTCCCGAAAATCGTTGCCCTTGCAATGTTAATTCTATCCTTTGTTGGTGCCAGCGCCTTTGATATCAAAACTGCAGTCGCAGGACGAAACTCCGGCGGTTGGGAAGATGAATATGGTGATGGAAACTTAGGGTAAAACCTCAGTGCCAATTTCACTTTTTTTTCTTTGGAATCATATTTTAGTCCCCAAGTTTGCTTTAAAAGAAGAAAGCTTATCCAAACGAAAACACATTTTTAATATTATCTAGATATGTTTTTAATAATCCCAAACTAAATTTTATTGAATGACAAACTTTTCTTAAGGGGACAATATAAAAAGGCAAACCAATTTCCCAGGAGTAATTAAATGGACTTTATTTGTGCAAAATGCCATCAAAAACTCGAAAAGGACCCAACGCTTATTGCCAACGGTTGCCAAAATTGTGGATCAAAGGTTTTTATAACAAGAAAGTCTCTGGAAGAAAAATCAATAGAAGCATACTACCCTAAAAATAAAGAATCTCAAGAGAGAGAAGAGAAATGGGTTATTAAGCCAATAGTTCTAAAAGAAAGCGCTGAAGAAAGAAAACGAAAAGAAGATTTAAGGGCAGACAATCTTCCGGCAATAAAATTACGCGAAAAAGGTGTTTACGAAGTTAATATTAATGGTTTGTTCCGGGGAGATAAATTGGATCCAATAATTTTAAGTGGGAAGCCTGGGATTTACCGTGTCGAATTTCCTTCAAAAGGAAAAAATAAAAAAAAGATTTAATTTTTTGGCGATAATAGATATAGGCCTGTGGAACTATCTTTTATTCTAAAGACAGGGGGGCGCGTTTCCACCAAATAGATTTCGGTTGTTACTGAAACAAACCCTTCAACCAAATGCCCTCCAAGAGTTGAACCGTCTTTTTTACCAAGTAAAATATGCGCATGAATTACTGGTTCACCTGTGTCCTTATCTTTAGCGATATTCCCCATACAAGAAATTAACTCAACTTTTTGAAAAGGAGTATGAACGTATTTTTGGGCCTCGGTATCAAAATAGCCAATCGTCCCTTTTTCCAGCGCACCAATGCCGGTTAAATAACCAGCACAAATATTGTGTTCTTTGACAAAACGTTTAATTGTTGTTAGAAGTTCTTCACCTTTCTCAAGTCGAAGAAGGTAAACTTGCATAGTATCCATTTTCATTGACTTCATAATTAATCACTTCAAAATAATATTAACGCGTTGTTTTAAGAAAGTTATTAGCTGGTGAGTTGTTTTCGTAAAGTAGCTATTTGTTCTCTTATAGTAGTTAATTCACTATTTATCCGAACGATTGTTTCATCAAATTCTTGTTTGCTCTTAAGCCCTTCTTGGAAATCAATTTCATTTTTCTCACTTTCCTTTTCCAAGCGGTATTTTTCAGCTTCGAGCGTAAGAAGTTGCATATAGGGGTCACTTTCGGGCTCTAGGCTTACTGGGCGACTAGGTTGTTTAGCCGGTTTTGGTTCAGGTGCGGTTTCTACCAAGGCTTCGATAAAAGCATTTTCGGTTCTATCTGAGTTACTTGTCACTTCTTCTGAAGGAGCTGGCTGAATTTTTGTTGGATTTTCAACAACAGACGCAGCTATTTCTTCTTGAGCAGGTTTAAGTTGTCCCCGAAAATCAGCCATCTGCTTCTCTGTCTCTTCTTCTGCTTCTGAAAGAATTTCTTTCATTTTTCCTAGGATAGTAGATGGTTGTTCCTCTAAAGAACGTGGTTTTGCAAGTTTTTCTAATGTTTCTTTGGAAACGATGGTTTCAGGCTCGGGTGGTGAGGAGGTTGTTGTGTTTTCTACAGCACTTGTTTCATGATCCACCTTTGTTTCTATTGGTTCGCCCATATTAGGTTCCGCGACTTTTTGCTCTTGTTCGATAGGTAATATAAGGGGTGGTTCTGTTTGTTGTTCTGATAGAGAAGAACTAGCATCTATAGTACTTGTCTTTTCTTCTTCCTTTGTTTCAGGCGATTCTAATGCCCCCTCAATTTTTCCAATTGGTTGTTGGGGGGTAGCTTGTATCTGTTGTGCCTGTTGTTCTGAGCTTGTTTGCTGCAATAAGCTACTCATCAATGAACGCAATTCATTTAACTCGTTTTTCAAAACATTTAATTCGGTCTTAAGTCGAGTGGCTTCTTCTGCGGAATTACTACTTTTTGTAAAAACAACATTTTTGGCTTTAATAATTACTTCATAAACAGTATCAACAAGTTCTTTTTGATGCCGAAACCATTGACCATACGGATCCCAGTTCAAGAGGGCCTCTCGTAGCTTAGCCAGAAGTGTGATAAACTCTTGATTTTTCTCTTTTTCACTATAAAGCGAAGCGTCCAAGTTTGAGAGGGCATCAATCAAATCCACTCGCATCTCGACTTCTTTTTGAGGATTTGTCTCGCCTTTAATAAGTTCGGAGTAAATGTTTTCAATACGCTTTACGTTTTTTGTAAAAACCTCTTCAGTCAAGTGATGTGTCACCTATTAATTTTCAAGTAAAGATATTTCCGTAAACAAAGGTTTGGTTATTCTTTAATAAGAAAATGTACTTACAGCTATTTTTATACTTTGATTTAGGTGCAGAAGAAAAAAAGCTGTTAAAAATGTCTGAATTTTTTTCAGCCCAACCCAAGATGGATTTCCCTTCGCTTTTGGTAGTCCGCTGGCAAGTAATTTTGAATGAAAATATTAGAAAGCGAAATTTCGTTATTAATTGCCTCCACAATTTCTATACTCGCTTCGTTTTCAAGCCCCCAGAGATAGAGATTTAGTGGGGATTGTGTTTTTGCTTGATAATCTTTGGCAACTTTCAAAGTTCTTATGAGAGTCTTATATTCAGGGCTATTAATCGATGATGGGAAGGGAGTCCATGCTGAGAGGTGAATTGTTGGAAGGCCATACCGACCAAAAACATCTATATTTTGGCCAAATTGAACTAGAGCTCCTTTTGCACCCTCGATTGTTGGATCAATATCAAGGACTATGCTTAATTCCACTTTTCGTTTCTTAGAAACACTTGCTTTAATTTCTTTTAGAATGGTTTCAATTGCATTTACCCGCCATTGTATCCATTGCGTGTATAAATTAGGATCTTTATGGAGATCATTTAAAGAGAAAATTCGTTCTATACCAAAGGCCTCTGAAAATTTCCGGCAACAAGTCTCACAAAAACTATAGTCCTCATGTGGGAAACGCAAATTATCCAAAACAATTCCTTGAACCGGGAATGAGATGGTTTCTTCTATAATTGAATTTAGATAATTAATATAGGATGTTTTAAAGGGATCAATAAAATCGGTATTAGGATTACCACCATCTTTTATGGCCGAATAACCTGGGTTCTTTGCGAGAAAAGAATCAGCCAATGCATTAACGAAAGCATATACCTTAATGCCAATAGAGTCAGCAATTGATGAAAAAGTCGAGAAAAATTCATTTGTATCACGATGAGCAGGTGCCGTTGCACTGCGATAATGGACAAAACCTGAAGTAGATTTTGCAACCAATGCAACTTCGCTGAGAAACCCCCCATGTTCAGCGAGGAATTCATCGGGGCTTTGTTTTAGATATTCGGGATCGATTACTGGAATATAATTATGACTTGAGATTGTCCGGATGTCCATTTTTTTAATACCAACCAGCGATTTTTATATGATAACTTTTTCCGTCTTTTCTAGCTTTCTCTTTCAATAAATCTTGTCCGAGAGTGTTTAGGAATTTAATTGGTATGCCTTTCAGCATCCGTAGCAGTGTAAGTGTCAATTAAGCACTTCCACTTGCCGATGATGAAATTTCAATACAATTTACTAATTTACTTATCCTATATTAACTTTAATCTTTTTCCTATGGATATTTAACGATTATTTTTAAAAGGAAAGAGAAAAAAGAGAGAAATATTTGTAAAAAAGAAGAGAAAAGCCGTTCCACTTCAAAATAGAAAGTAAATAGAGGGACTCGGCAATTAAAAGAAGAAAAGATGAAATAATTAATTTAGCTTTCTTCTTTTTTCTCTTCACTTGTTTCTTCTGTACCCTCAAAATCTTCCAAATCGATTGGTGCAGGGGGAGGTGTCCTTGCCATTGTCCAACCAATCCAGGCAGCAATAATGAAAACAACAATCATTGCTAAAATGACCGGCGCAGCAAGGAGGGCAATTGTAACTTGTTGTGGGATGAAAGCTGCGGTGCCATGATTCCAATCATAAATGCCCCATCCAGTAAAGGTAACCCAAGCGCCCAATATTAAAAGCGAAAAGACAAATATTGAATATCCTGCGAGCTTATCTTTCATTTGTTCCAATTCCTTATTATCAATTAATTATATATACTTATGCGATAGCCATTCGATTTTAAATTTGTTTCGTTATTTAAAATAAAAAATGAAAAATAAGAGACTCAGAAATCCCTCGGAAGGGCGTTCTGAGTTTCACAATTAACTAAATAGAGAGCCCATACCTGAATCTTCTTCCTCCTCCTCTTCTTTCTCTTCTCCTTTTTTAGATGTAGAAGGTGATCCTGAAGATTGTTGAGGTGAAGATTGAATGCTTGCAGAGAGTTCTTGTGGGAGGAAGGTTGGGTCTTTTGTAGCAATTTGTTTTGCAAGAATGAGTGCTTCTAATTGTGTTTTAGCAAGAATGTTGCCTGCGGTTTCAGGCGTGATAAAGTTGCTTTCAAGTGCCAAGGTAAGGGCATGTCTTCTTGTTTTTGCAATTAATTCTGAAATAGTCTCTTTCGTTGGGAAGGCAATTTCTAACGAGAGAGCATAGGCATCACGAGAAGCTTTTGTGAGATTGTTGAGAATCTCATCGAAATCAACGATCAATTTATCGTGTTCTATAATCGCTCCATTTTCATATATAGCATCGACCGACAATCCAGCGGCAAAGGGTTCGACGCCAAGGCGATTCAAAACATTTGCAAGTGTCCGTGAGACCTTTTCGCCTGTTTTACAGACAACAGCATCCTCAATGATCTTTATTGTGCCGCCTTCGATTCTCGTTTTCAGGCCCACAGATTGTAATTCACCAATTACCGGACCGGGGGCAAAACCAGTATCTCTTGCGGTTATCATGATATCATTAGGAGCAATTTGTCCTTCCTTTGCGGCTGTTGGGATCTTCTTTTTCTCGAGGTAATTTGCCACTCTAAAAGGATTATCATTAGTGAGAATGAATGCACATGACCCCTGGATATATTTTAAGAGCTTCTTCAATCCTTTGTCTTTTTGGGCAAGTTCCTCTATAGCAAGGCGCATTAATGTATTCTTTGCCACTTTTAAAACAGCTTCGTTTCGCAAATCATGACGTAAGCGTTGAATAGTCTTAGAAGAAATATTCTCAACCCGAGTAATACCAATATTCTTGTATTGCTGTAGGAGATGGATGAGCTCGGCTAATTGCTTCTTTTTAACCGGACTTGGTTCATGGGTATATGATGATTTGCTCATTTTAATGCACCTCTAGTTTCACGGATTTGCCCATTGTCGTTTTGATCATAGCAGATTTAATGTTCATAATGCCTTTCTCTAACTTGCCTTCAAGGGCATGGATAACTGCTTCTATGTTCTCTGCAACTTCACGATTGTTCATTTTAACGTTGCCAACTTTTGTAAGGACAACGGGATTCTCCTTAATACGCAATTTTGCTGTGCGAGTCAAACGCTCGAAAATAGCAGAGATATCAGCATTGGGGGGCAATGGTTGAGGCATTTTTCCCCTCGGAGCCAAATACTTGCCAAGAAAGCGAGCAATTAAGGGCATTAATTTTGGTTCTGCAAGGAAAAAGTCATGTTCATTCGCTAGTTTTCGAATGTCTTTGGGCGATTTTCCTAATGCTTCTAATTCGTCTCTCCCGAGAACGGTTTTTACACCTGCTTCCTTTGCTTTAAGAGCCAAATCGCCGGTTGCAAAAACTGCCACCTTAACTTTCTTCTTAACGGGGTGGGGGAGAGTTGTCTGGAAGTTAAAACGGTTGCTAGGAATTTTAAGGTCTAAATCTTTGAAGTTAACAGCAAGATCAATACTTTCTGTAAACTTACGTTTTTTAGCCTCTTTTTTGCATTTTGCCACAGCTTCCGTCAATTTATTAATGTCCATTTTAATCACTTCGTATTTTTGAAACCACAACCAAGAAAAAAGGGATTTTTTGGTTATGGTGACGGTGATAACGCTTGTGTTTAGTGGTTTCTTGGGGAAGGCGAGCTATTATAAAGCTTGCGTTAAGTAATGAGTTTTCGGGGCCAAGAGTACCGAGTGGGCTTAAGTTTTGTGGAAGCGAATTTTTACACAAAAAAAATGAATCTTGAAAAAGAATGCCATTATTTCTACTATTTAAAAACCAATTTTTTAATAGGTAAGTAACAACCAAAATGGAGATCAATGAAAAGATGAAGAAAATTTCCCCGAAAATCGTTGCCCTTGCAATGTTAATACTGTCCTTTGTTGGTGCCAGCGCCTTTGGCATCAAAACCGCAGTCGCAGGCCGAAACTCCGGCGGCTTCGATAACGAATATGGTGACGGCTCA
>DXJV01000067.1 GCA_019056785.1 Candidatus Heimdallarchaeota archaeon | reverse complement strand
TTTTTTCGTAGAATTTTCTTCAACTCGTCATTCGAAAAGTCTTTTACTGAACCAATCTCCTCAATTACTTCGGCTAATTGATCTTCAAGCATTTGTAAATTATTAATTCTTTTAATTAAATCGTTGCGTTCTCTTTCGAGTAATTTATACTGTAGCTCAAGAAATTCAATTGCTTCTTCCTTGTCGGCGATTTCATCGATTACCATAAAATGATGAGCATGAAATCCTGGCGGACCAAAAGGTCTTCCCATTAATCCAGGGCCCCATCGAGCACCCATAAATTCCGGTGGGTGGGACTGGTGTCGTTCGAATCTTCTTATATGATTGTGTCTGTCTTTAAACATTCTTATCACAAATGATTCTATGATGTATCCGATATATAAATATTACCAAATTGGTCATATTCCCTTTTTCACGTTATTTTGCCCTTAGAAAATATAAAAGTAGAAAAGACGCAGATAAAAAGAAGAAAAGAAAGAGTTCTTTTCTTCTAAATTACTTTTCTGCTAGGCTGGCAAGATACTCTTGGACTTTTTTGAGGCCTTCTTCTGTTGTGAAGAATTCAACATACCCACAGTTAGAGCAGATGTAGGCTTTTACTGGTGCATTAGTGATAAAAATGCTGGATTTGGGGCAGTGATGTGAAGGAGGCCATTTGGTGTTTGAACATGAGCAGGATCATATATTGCTGCAGATTTACATTTCGGGCAAGCGGACATCAATTATAATCTTCCCTCAAAAAACATATGCGATGATAATTATTAACACTTTTGTGTGAAAGAATTGTTAGGAATAATAGAGTTTAACTTTCTTTCAACTTTTTTCTTAGTTTCGAAGGGAGAAGTTCTATTAGATGACAAATTGTTATTTCTCTTAATTAAGGATGGACCTACCTATGATTTTAAGAAAACCTTTTGATGAGCCACGATTAGAAAACCCCCATGGTGTAGACTCAAGAAAGCTTTATTCTGCACCCGAAGCTTCAATCATTCATTTAACGCTTCAACCGGGGGAGAAGTTGCGAAAGCACAAAACACCCGTACATGTCAATTTTTATGTGTTGGAAGGCAATGGTGTTGTGTTAATTGGTGACGAAAAAAAAGCAGTTGAAAAGGACACTCTCATTGAAAGTCCGGCTAAGATAACCCACTGTTGGTACAATGAGAGTGATAGTATTCTCCGGATCCTTGTAATCAAAACCCCTAAGCCTACTAAGCCAACAGAATTTTTAGAATAATTTCTATGCGCTAGGGATAATATTTCACTCGCGAGAGTTTAAGAAGTTTAGAAAACTGCTTGGGGAATTTCACACTCGAGCAATTGTAAATCCCCTTAACCCTTTCCACAAATAATTCTGAAGAAATGTCCTCTTGGAATGTTAGCTTTTTGATGCGATGGAAAAGTACGTGTTGTGGGGCAATCTCCAAAAGGTCTGCTTTATTAATGACTACCTCTTGTTGAGAAGAGATTAGCAAGGTGTTCATCTGAGAGTTCTTTAATTTACTAAATAGAATTTGAGTTATTTCCATTTCAGGGATAATTTCCCAAAGAATGTGGTTTAGTAATGTACCTACATTGGAGTTGTGCATTTGACAAAAGGCTTTGAAATTGCTCCAAGTTTGCTCCTTCACATTTCTAATCGTAACATCTTTTAGTTCTCGACCATTAGTAGAATACTCGGGGTAATTTTGAAGTAAAGAAAGGAACACTAATTTTTTTACTCTTCGAGGTTGCTGAACTAGGCAATTCTTAATACGATAAACATATTCCTGCAAAACTTGAGCATTTATATCTTCTGCAAAAATAAGTTTCTTAATATTGTTGAAATAGAACTTGACCCCTTGCGGAACAGAAGACAAATCTTCATAATTTATGAATAACTCATCAAGATCTTCAATTATCTCAAGATGTTTGAAAAGATTGCCCTCTAAACGCTTCTCAAGGGCAGGAAGATAAATATGAGATCCACCTCCACTTTGAAGGAAATTGCTAAGAATTGTGGAAAAGATCTCTCCAGTGTTCTTCCCCCACGAGCGAGTCAATGAGACAAATTGTTCGAACAAGAGTTTGTCAATACCTCTGATAGTAATGACTTTAGAAAAAGACTTGTCCTTTTTCTCAGAGGTAGTAATTCTAGGGGGCATTTCATTTTCAACTCTATAATTTCATTCTCTTTTTAATTTTCTCAAGTCATGTGTCTTCTATTTTATTAATAATTATAGGGCAATCGTTAAATATATAAAACTTGTTAAACTTGTTAAACATACTCTTAAGGAGGATAACAAACAAAATGGCAAGTCCAATATTATTTGGTATAATGAACTTCTTACATGATCTATTTACAGCACTGTGGATAGGTGGTCTGGCATTTATGGTCATTATCCTGACACCTGTAGTAAGAAAATATTTCGAAGAAAAAGGAGAAGCGGATCGCTTCATGAATAAAGCTCAGAAAAGGTTGAAAATTGTGGTCTATATTAGTATAATTGGGCTTATTGTAACAGGAATATTGCTTAGTAAACAAGCAATGACCAAGCATTTTGATGGTCCATTTTCATTTACTAATGATTATTCAACGTTGCTTTCAATAAAACACATTCTAACAATTATTATGGTGACAATCGCCATAGTAAAAAGCCAGATATTAGATAGAATAAAAGCACAATCAAAACCATTGAAAAAAGCACGAATGATGTTAATCCCAATAAACCTGGTTATAGGAATAGCAATACTTGTCCTGAGTGGAATAGGTGCTGCATTAGGGGCAATGCCGGTAACTCCTTGAAAGAAATAGTCAAGAAAACGCATTAACAACAAGCTAACGAAAGATTCAAAAATTAGAAATAACGAAAAAAGAGCGAAGATAAACGGCCGGGTAGTCTAGCACGGTATGATACTTGGTTTGGGTGTCGGCACATGGTTAAAAGCCTGGATGCGTCCTGCTGACAAAAAAACCAAGTGGTCGCCGGTTCGAATCCGGCTCCGGCCACCATCTGTTTTTTTTACTTTCTATACTATTTCTTTTGTTCTTATGCTTACTTTTGGGAGTAATTTCAAAGTTAAAAGGGTACCCTAAGAGGTGCTTTTCTTTAGAGGACTTTTCGTAAAGGGTCGGAAATGGTGTATTTTTCATTTACGCGCCAACTATGAGTGCTTTCATCAAAATTCGGGTCATAAAGTGCATACCTTATCCCATGTTTCCCCACAGAATCAATATCATAGTTCTCTACCGTTGCTATGTCATTTAAGATATAAAATAGCTATGACCTTCAATCGCTTCGTTCACAAATAGGTTTGGTAAGTCAAGATGTTTTTCTCTTCAGTGGCACCGTTCTTGAAAATATTACATATGGTAAACCCGATGCAACATTAGAAGAGGTCCAAGAAGTCATTCGTATTGTTTCTGCAGATGAATTTATTGCAGCATTACCTGACGGGTTGGCAACGGAATTGGGTGAGCGAGGAAAAGGCCTTTCAGCTGGACAGAGACAAATGATCTCTTTTGCGAGAACACTATTAATAGACCCTAAAATTCTCATTTTAGATGAAGCAACTGCTGCCGTCGACGCATATACTGAATCGAAAATTCAAGATGCGCTTGAAAAACTCCTCGCTAATCGAACTTCCATTGTAATTGCTCATCGTTTGACTACTATTAAAAATGCCGATAGAATTATTGTGCTTGAACGAGGGCAAATTATTGAAGAAGGCAATCATGAGAGTTTGATGGCAAAAGGTGGCCATTATTCTAAGCTCTATGAAACTTATTTCAAACACCAATCTGCGGAATGGCTTTCTGAGATCAGTGAAGTCTTCACAAAATAGCTTTTTTTGAAATTATGGCTGTTATTTTTCTCCCTCAAAGAGTAACCTTCATAAACTCGATAGCTCAAATGAGCTCTTATGTCTCAACGTTTATCCTCTAAGAAAACCGCCTTTGTTTTTTCCGGCGGTGCAAGTTTGGGTGCAATTGAAGTTGGAGCTTTAAAGGCGGTAATTGAAGAAGGTATCCAAGCAGATATGGTTCTAGGTACTTCTGTTGGCAGTTTAAATGGCGCGCTATACGCATACAATCCTACTCTCGAAGGTGTCGAAGTCATGGAGCGAATCTGGCGCCAAATAAAAACTTCAGAAGTTTTTCCAATTTCCCCCATTAAACCCGTTCTTAATTTTACAACTGCAGGTCATTATCTTGTTTCATCAAAAAATTTGCGAAATTTAATTATCCAGAATCTTCCCTATACTCGTATCGAGGAAACAACTCTACCTTTGTATATTATCTGTACTGATATTAAAAGTGGTCAAGAAATTGTTTTTAATAAAGGCTTAGTTTTGGAGGCTTTACTGGCGAGTGCCGGTATTCCTGCTGTATTCCCTCCTCTCTCCATGCATGAGCGTTTTTTAGTTGATGGTGGGGTGGTCAATAATGCTCCCATATCCACTGCAGTGCGTCTCGGTGCAAAAAGAGTGGTTGTTTTTCCAATTGGGTTGCCCCCTGAGAACCAGGAGCCAAAGAATTATCTCCAAATACTTATTCGTAGTTTGATCTATCTTCTTAATCGTCAATTGGCAAGCGATATTCAATTATACAAAGATACTGTTGAGCTTATTATCGTTCCTCCTCCAACTACTCTCGAGATAAAACCCCACGATTTCTCTGCCTCCGGCACTCTAGTTGATGAAGGGTATAAGGTCGCAAAGGCGTGGTTACAAAAGGAGGGGTTTACCCCGAATGCAGATACTTGCCCTCAACCTTGTGATGTGTTTTGTCAGCCAATCCACTTTTTAGAAGCCATTGAACCGGATCCCGAAAAGTCTACCCTTGTTCGAGTAAAAGAAAATATCAAATTAACAGCCGAATCCTTGAAAGACGCGCTTGCTGAAAAAGCCGAAAAATTGTCTGTAGATGTGGCAGATACTGCGGAGAAGATTAAAGAAAAAGTCTTCAAAAAACGTTCTGAAGACACTCCTTGAGCATGTGAGGTCACAGTAATTTGCATAGCATCTGTGTGGAACTTTAATGTTGAAGGCGATAAATGAGTACTAGTACGCCACCCACTAAGATCAATATCCCACCAATTCCAAAAGCCACAATGCCAATAACTATCATAGCAATTGCAATAATTATTCGGTCCATTTTATTGATGAAGGCGTTTATTTTTGCGTTAAATAATTTCAATCCTATAATTAATGCTAAAATTCCAAAGATTAATGCAATTACTGTTCCGGCTGTTGCATTCGCAATTCCAATATATCCTCCCCCTAGAAACCAATGGAGGTTTGCTTTTGTTAAGCTAATAATGAATCCTAGAAATGACATGACAATTGTTATTATTGCTCCAATAAAACAGAACAAAAAACCATAATCATCTAAAGTGTTGATTTTCACACTCATCTTAGTTCACCGCTGGTATTCCTTCAAAGAACCATTTTTCTTTTCTTTTATAAACATTTCAATTTTTTTCTTTTAAAGCTATTCAAATATCGTTTTGTTTATTAAATTGAAAATATGATTTATCAAAGGAGTGCTTTGCTTTTTAAGTATTTAACTAATAATTTATCACCAGTGATTTAATAGAGGTGATTGTATGCCAATAATGCGTATCCCCGTTTGTGAACTTATGGATGACCCAGTCTTTGTTAGTGAAGATGATAATTTGCTGACTATTATTAAACGGTTATTGAGCACAAAAAAAGGTTGTGTACTTGTTAATAATAAAAAAGGTGAGACCATTGGTATCATTTCCGACAGGGACATTCAAAGACTCATCCTACGTGAGGGCGGGCTTATTTCTCCCGCTATCACTGCCAAGGAATTTATGGTTAAACCGGTAATAACGGGACAAAACACTCTTTCCTTAGCAGAAGCAGATCAAATCATGCATCACCATAAAATTAACCGCCTTCCAATTGTAGAAAAAGAAGGTTCCAAGAAGGTTATTGGAATTGTAAATTATGAAACCGTTCATGCCAACTTGATTACAACATTTGCTAAAAGCTGGATTGAACGCAACCGAACTTATCAACATTAAAATCGTGCAGATTTTTCTTCGCGTATCTTTTTCTTTCTTTTTTTCTTATTTAAAGACATTGTTTTTTAAGGGCAAAGGCCTTTATGTTGCCTATGAATTCCGACCCTGCGTATTATTATAATTTAATGGCCGAACACTATGCTCGGAAAAGTGAAACAGATATCCATAACGTTTATTATAATTTGCCGGCAATAAAGGCCCTTCTCCCCCCTCTCGAAGGAAAAAAGGTTCTCGAGGTTGGCTGTGGAGGTGGCTTATTGACGGAATGGTTAATTAAACAAAAAGCTAAAGTGACTGCCGTTGACATCAGTGAAAAAATGGTTGCCCTTACAAAAAGGCGTGTGGGGAAAAAAGCAAAAATCGTTTTAGCAGATATTTCTACCTCTTTAGATTTCGTAGCAACAGCATCAATTGATGTAATTATTTGTTCCCTTGTTTTGCATTATGTTAATAATTGGTTGCCGGTATTTGCTGAATTTCAAAGAGTACTAAAGGCAAATGGCCCTATAGTCATTTCAACTCATCACCCCCATGCTGATTGGCTTTGGTTTAATCGTCCGATTTATTTTAAAAAAGAATTATATGAAGATCAGTGGGTGATTGATGGGCAAACATTTACTGTGAAATTTTACCATCGCACATTAGCAAATATGTTTGCAATTTTCAAGAAGTACTCTTTTTATGTAGAGACGCTCCTCGAACCCCTCCCGTTGCCGGATGCCAAATCTATTGATCCTAAAACTTACGCGCGCCTTTTAGCAAAACCACATTTCTTATTTCTGCGCCTAAAGAAATTACCCTCTTCTAAGATTTGATTCTCTCTTCAGTTAACCCTCTAAGAGTTCTGATTGTGTCATTTTGAAAATTTTTTTGTTCAGTTTATTGGCCTCTTTTATGAGTTTTTTCGCAATTCGTCGTGAGGCCTTCAGATTTAATCGATAAAGATTTTCTTTAGAGATGGTTCCGTTGCTGCTTTTTGTTGTTTTGATGTAGTTTACATTATTAATTGTCTTTCGTTTATTTTTCCCACTATATAGAAATGGTCGAATAAAGCTGGCAATACCCATATCTGCAAGCAAATCTGCATCTTGGAGTATTTTTAATTCTGGTGTACGAAGCATTTCTACTTTATTTGGGCGGTCACCGTGATGTTTTACTAAATAAACTACTTCTTCGATGAATTCGTTGTCGAATTTCAGATCTCGCAAAATTTCTCGAGTGATTTCGGCGCCATATTGTGGGTGGTCATCCCATTCTTCCTGTATCTTCTCTTCGGTATCCAGTTTTGTTTTTCCAATGTCATGAAAAATTGCTGCTGTTAAGATAACATCTTTGTTTACTTTTAGCCGTGATTTTTGGATCAACTCTTTACAGGTTTCAAATACACGCAAAGTGTAGAATGTCTCATCCCACTGGCCATAGTAAAAATGTTCAGAGTTGGCGTATAAATCACAAACAATTTCGTAGAGTTTTTTATAATCAGGGGGCATTTAGAATCTCCATGAGAAAACTTGAATGGT
>DXJV01000060.1 GCA_019056785.1 Candidatus Heimdallarchaeota archaeon | reverse complement strand
TGATCAATTGCTTCCGTAATGAAATCTATGGGAAAATGTTCTTTGAATTTTTCTTGATTTTCAAAAGGATAGTGCCACTGAGCAAATTGTGCGGAGCCGGATTCGTACCAACAATCAATGACAAATGGTTCTCGCGTCATTTTCTTGCCACATTTCGGGCAATATAACTTAATTTCATCAATCCATGGTCGGTGAAGCTCAAAGTCTTCGGGTAATTCTTCTTTCATAAATGATTTAAGTTCTTCAATACTACCAATGCATTCTGTATGTCCACACTCGCACTTCCAGACAGGTAAGGGTGTCCCCCAGAATCGTTCGCGGCTTAATGCCCAGTCAACAATGTTTTCAAGAAAGTCACCAAAGCGACCGTGTTTTAAGTGCTCCGGGACCCAGTTGATTTGCTCGTTTGTTGCGAGAATGTTGTCTCGTAAAGTGCTCATCCGGATGAGCCACGCTTCTCTTGCATAATACATTGTTGGTGTTTTACATCGCCAGCAAAAACCACTTGTATGCTTTTCGACTTTCTCAGAGATGAGCCTTCCTTCTTTTCGAAGGTATCTGATGATCTCTTTATCTGCATCTTTAATAAACATCCCAGCCCAAGGTGTGATCTCTTCGCTGAATGTCCCATTGCTTTTTACCGGCTGAAGGAAGGGAAGACCTTTTTGCTGTGCTAATTCATAGTCCTCGGGGCCAAAAGCCGGGGCTGTATGGACAATTCCTGTCCCATCCTCGGTACTGACAAATTCTCCTGTGACAACACGGAACCCTTTCTTTCTGTCCTCATCGCCTAATTTTGCAAAGGGAATTAACTGTTTATATCTCATCTCTTCCAAGTCTTTGCCTTTCATTTTTGCGAGAATTTTATAATTCCCATCCGGAAAGACCGCTTTAAGGCGTGCTTTTGCAAGATAGAAGAACTCCCCATCACGCTCGATTTTCACATAATCAATATCTTTTCCAACCGCTAATCCTACGTTGGAAATAAGTGTCCATGGTGTTGTTGTCCAAGCTAAAAAGTAGGTGTTGGGTTCATTTTCGACAGAGAACTTGACGGTTATAGATGGATCGTCGGTTTCTTTTAATCCTTGAGAATATTCGTGGCTACTGAGAGTTACTTCACAACGAGGGCATGATGGAATAACTTTGTACCCCTTAACTAGCAATCCCTTTTTCCAGAGTTCTTTTAAGCTCCACCAGACAGATTCAATGTAATAATCTTTCATGGTGATATACGCATGTTCCATATCAATCCAGAAACCAACTCGTCTTGTCATCTCTTCCCATTCGTGAACATATTTCATAACAGAGACTTTACACCGTTTATTGAACTCTTTTATGCCAAATTCAACGATTTCTGGTTTGGAGTTTAATCCCAGCTCTTTTTCAACCTCAATCTCGACAGGAAGTCCATGACAGTCCCAACCGCCGATGAGAGGGGAAATATAAAAACCATTCATTGTTTTATAGCGAAGGTACAGGTCTTTCAAGCATCTTGTCAGAACATGTCCAACATGTGGTAAGCCATTTGCTGTTGGTGGTCCTTCTAAGAAAACATATTTCTCATTTTCTTTTCTTAATTCACGGACTTTTTGGAAGATTTGTTCTTTCTCCCAAAACTTCAGAATTTTCTTCTCCAGCTTAGGCAATTGAACGTAGGACTTTACTTCTTTGAAAATAGTCATTTCATGAGGACCTCAGTTAGAAGGGAATTTTTTCACTATTTTCTATTATTTAATGTTCTCGAAGAAACCCTTGGGCTCTTTAAATGTTTTTTCATTGAGTGGTTTTCTTTAACCTGTAATCAGCCATTCCGAAATAAATATGAAAGCAAACCCCTTAAGTTTAAGTATGCACGAAAAAAATGACCCATCCACAAGCCTGGACGCTGCAAAGCAACAGGAAGTGGCGCCTAAAAAAACTCCTTATCAAACATTCTTAAAATTTAGTGGATTTACGCTGATCTTCATTGGGGTAGCAATAATTTTAATGATTGCCGGAATTATCGTCTTTTATCGAACAGGTGCAATTGTAAAAGAAAATGCCGGCTTTTGGCTTGCACTTATTGGCGTGGTGATGTTCCTTTTCACAGTAATTTTTGGCTTTGAGCGCCCTAGTGATTACGCCTAATTCCCTCATTTTTTGAAGTCTTTTTCTGACCAAGAAGAGAGCCGAATATTCTCGCTATTGCATTTTGGACAGACTGCTCTCTGAAAAACTATGTCATCCTCTGTGATGGTAATATATTTTGCTTTATCAAAACGATGCTGGCACTCATTACAAATATATACATCTGGCCGCCAAACCTCTGAACCTGTTGATTTCTTCTCAGTCAACTTAATCACCAAACAATTATTCCAATAGTAGTTTCTTACAATTCTTAATACGTTTTTTGGTTTGGATTTTGAGTAAATTTTTCCCGCCAAAATCTTCCTCTTACACCTTCTTGCCATCAAAAGGAAGTGCATTTTTAGATTAGATATTAAGATAATACTTAAATAAATGATAACAAATTTAAAGAAAGAAAAAACTCACAAACTGTCAGCAAAGCAAATTAAAAGATGATCTTGGAGTTGCAAGTTAAACATGTCGACTATCTGGCGCGATAAAATAAATAGAACAATTCTTATTTCTTCCATTTCAATTGTTCTTCTTTTAGTAGTGATTGCCGTTCTAGCTGTCTATCCCTTCGATGAAAAAGACATTACAGGTCTAAATTGGCTTGCCAACCCTTGGGTTTGGGCTATCTTACTGGGCTTTTTATTCTGGTTTATTTACTTCAACTTTTTACTGCTCATTGGTAGTATCCGGGAAAAGATGAATGCTCTTCCAGGCTGGACAGAGATGATTATTTGCATGCTTATTACTCTCCTTCCCCCCATTTTCATTGGGAGCTTGGCAAATTATGATGCTGACTTGCTCCCGGCAGATAATCCTCCAACGTTAGTGGTACAATGGCTAATCTTCATCATTGCTTTGGTTGGTGTCATTGTTATTACCTTATGGTTCTTAATGAGTAGCACCCCGAGAGAAGAAACGGCGAAAGCTTAAAGCTTTCTCCTGCAACCTTTTCTTCTTAAAAAGTGCCTTTTTCTTCTCTTTTTTCCTTGTTTTGTTATCACTCTTGAGGTAAAACTTATTTAGGGATGCGAATTTAGTGGTTAATATAAAGCAAAAAAACCATCAAAAATCGATCTAACCTATAAAGTCATAGTTAAATATTCAAGTAGACTTCCTCTTTCGATTAGATCGAGACCCTTGACATTGCCTATAAGCCATCAACCTTTGTGGCTTGAAAAGTAATGAGAAACCTTTTCATTGGAAAGATTCAAGGGGAACAAAAGAGTTTTTTGCTTTAACTGAAAAAAACAGACCAAACAAACAATTAAGGATAAAAGGTGTTAAAACTATGTCCCATGATTCTGGAGAAAGACGACAATATATTGATCTTGAAAAGAAAGCTTTAGTACGGTATAATTATCGAAATCAGAAATTTGAAATAATTGTCGACCCTGAATCAGCTCTTGACTTCAAACGAGGAAAAGATGTACCAATCAATGAAATTGTAGAGGGTTTTATTGTTTTTCATAATGCAACTAAAGGAGAAAAAGCCTCCTCTGCTATTTTGGAAGATATTTTTGGAACAGCAGATGAAGAGGCGGTTGTAAAAATCATCCTCGAAAAAGGGGCTCTTCAGTTAACACAAGCACAAAGAAAGCGGCTCTTAAAAGACAAAATCGATGAGATTATCAATTTCATTCACATTCATTGTATTAATCCTCAAACGAACAAGCCACATCCTCCAGCAAGAATAGAATCTGCCATGGATGAAGCAGGCGTTCAGATTGATTATGTGCAGCCGGCTGAAAAACAAGCAAAAGACATCATTAAACAAATTCAAACAATTATCCCTATCCGGCTCGAAACAGTTGTTTTAGCAGTAAAAATCCCTCCAGAATACACCGGACCAGCTTTTGGTATTGTGTCAGGGGCTGGTGAAATTTTGGAAGATCAATGGGGCAATGATGGTGTTTGGTATGCAAAAGTAGAAATGCCATCCGGCAAGCAAGCAGACTTTCTCGATAAAATAAATCAATTAACGAAAGGTAAAGCTGAAGTAAAAATCGTCGAAAGAAAGTCGCTCTAAAAGTAGAAAAAAACAAACAAACTAACTAATGTTAATAAAATACGGTGATAGAAAATGACAATTTTTATTGAAAATCGTTCAATGGTCACTCCTGGAGAAATCATTGCCGAGGGAAATTATAATGTTGGTCAAAACGTTTATCGAAAAGACAAACGGATAATTTCTCAGGTTATTGGTTTAGTCTCAATCAAAGATGATTATATCAATGTGGTTTCTCTCAAAGGGAAATATATCCCTCGAGTGGGTGACACTGTAATTGGAAAAGTTACAGACGTTTCTCTTAATACTTGGACAGTGGATATTGCAAGCCCTTATCCGGGCATCTTACGACCGGCGACATCACTAGACAGACGATTCGACCCTGTCAAAGATCACACGCGAAAATTCTTTGACATCGGTGATGTCATCTCTGCGAAGGTATTTTCCTTCGATCGAACTCGTGATCCTGTCTTGACTCTCCGCGATAACAATCGTTCGGGCTCAACGACCTTTTTGGGGAAACTCATAGGTGGTCGAGTCATTGAAATTAGCCCTTCAAAAATTCCAAGGCTAATTGGACGGAGAGGAAGCATGATCTCCACTATCAAACAATACACCAATTGCCGCATGATTGTCGGGCAAAATGGTCGTGTTTGGTTTAAGGGTAATAGCTTTGAAGAAGAATATCTTGTTCTCCAGGCAATTGAAAAAATTGACCGAGAAGCACACACAACAGGGTTAACTGATCGTGTTAAAGAATTCCTAGAAGATGCAAGGAAAAAAATGGGTAAACCAACTGCAAAAGGAGAACAACCTAAAAAATAGGTATGTTAATTTAAGGTGAAAAAAATGACAAATAAAGAAAAAACAGTTTTAATCACAAAAAATGGCATTCGCCATGATGGACGGAAAAAAACTGATCTTAGAGAAATTAGATTTGAAGTAGGAATATTAGACCGTGCTGATGGATCAGCTATTATTTATTGGGGTAAGAACAAAATCTTGGCAGCAGTATACGGTCCACGAGAGCTGCATCCAAAACATATGGCCTTACCCGATAGAGCTCTTATTCGCTGTGAATATCGTATGGCAACTTTTTCTGTCACAGAACGAAAAAGTCCTGCGCCCAAACGCCGTGAAAAAGAAATCTCAAAGATTCTTGCTGAGGCAATTGAACCGGCAGTCTTTGACTATCTCTACCCTCGGTCGGTAATCGATGTCTTTATTGAAGTTCTTCAAGCCGATGGTGGTTCACGATGCGCTTCTATAACTGCTGCAGCATTAGCATTAGCTGATGCCGGCATCCCGATGAAGGATTTAGTTGTCGGTTGTGCTGCAGGTAATCTCAATGGCGAAGTGGTTATTGATTTGGATGATGTTGAAGATAAGGAAGGACAAGGAGACCTCCCAATAGCAGTTCTCCCTCTGTCTGGAGAAGTTGTTCTCTTGCAATCTGATGGTGTATTCAACCCTGAGCAGTACAAAGAGGCTCTTGATCTTCTAATGGATGCTTGTCAGACGATCTATAAATTGCAACGCGAAGCGATAACCAATAAATACGCAAAAATCACTGAAGAAATTATTGAGCCGGTAGAAGTTGAACCAGAACCCACTGAAGCAAAAGTAGAAAAGAAGAAAGGTGAGAAAACGGAAGAGAAAAAAGAAACAGAGGAAAAAACCCCTAAGAAAAAAGCTTCCGCTAAAAAAGCCAAGAGTGAACAATCTGAAGAATCAGAAAAGAAAAAGAAAACCTCGAAGAAGAAGGAGAAAAAAACCCCTCCTAAGAAAGACGAGGAAGCAAAAGAATAACTTTGGAGGAAAACAGAACAATGAGTGATAAAGGATTAATAAGCATGGTAGAACGTGAACATATAAATTCACTCTTAATCCATGGAAAACGAATTGACGGTAGAAATTTTGATGAATATAGAACTATCACTGCCATCCCAAATTTCGTTCCGAAAGCAGAAGGCTCGGCGATCGTAAAAATTGGCCGCACCAAAGTCATTGCTGGCGTAAAAGCCTCCATTGGCGAACCTTTCGAAGACACGCCGGAGGAAGGAGTGGTAACTGCAACTGTAGAATTAATCCCTCTCGCCTCCCCTGATTTCGAGTCTGGGCCTCCACGAGAGGACGCAATTGAGCTTGCACGTGTGACTGATCGGGCAATTCGTGAGTCCAAATGTGTCAGTCAAGACTCACTTGTTATCATTCCAGGAAAGAAGGTCTGGATACTCTTCATAGACATTTATGTCTTGGATAATGATGGGAATCTTTTTGATGCTTGTGAGCTTGCTGCCTTGACAGCTTTAATGCATACTCAACTTCCTGAATGTAAAATCATCACAAATGAAGACGGAATAGAAGATGTAGAAGTACTCGAAACAAAGAAACCAATCCAATTAGACCATATTCCAATTAGCAACACCTTTGCAAAAATCGGCACAAACATCATTATCGATCCCTTACTAAAGGAAGAAAGCATTGCAGATGCACGATTGACCCTCTCCTTTACCGAAGAAAACAAAATCTGTGCAACACAAAAAGGCGGCTCTGGAAGCTTCACTATCGACGAAATCAAGAAATGCATTGACATTGCATCAGAAAGAACGAAAGAAATAAGAAGCAAATTAAATTCCATCATCAATCCAGAGGGTTATCCCTGGTCTGAAGAAAGATAACAACATTTAAAGAAGAATTAATGGCGAGTAATACCTATGACAAGAAGAACAAAAAAAGTAGGCTCAACAGGACGTTTCGGCCCTCGCTATGGTTCCCAAGTGAAAAAGCGATTCTTGAAAGTCGAGAATAGTATGAATGCGAGCCACAGATGTCCGAATTGTGCGAGCCCAACAGTGAAACGAAAATCCATTGGTATCTGGCATTGCTCTAAATGCAACCTCAATTTCGCTGGTGGAGCGTGGGTTCCTGTAACCCCCGCTGGACGTTCAGCATTACGAGCAGCTGTGAGCTTAGAAGACCAACGTTTAGAGAAGTCTAAGAGATGACTGAACGAATCATTGCTCCTTATGAGAAATTCGTGATAACAACTTCTAGGAAACCCAGCCAAAGAACCCGGTCATTCGTTCGGGATTTGGTTCGGGTTATCCCTTGGTCTTTTCATTTTACAAGAGGATCTTGTAGTTTAAACGATCTGGCAGCGGAGCTTACCTCTTTAGGAATTAATCGTCTCATGATCATTCATGAAAAAAAGGGTAATCCAAGCCTTGCTAAATTCTATAAATTGGTGAATGGAAAGCTAGTTGAACGTGACTATCGTATACGCATCAAAGGTATCGCTCTTGCGCGAGAATTGCGTCGGGGTCGATCCATTTTTACGAAGAATTCTAAATTCAGAGTTATTAACAAATGTTCATCTGACTTTGGCGAGCAGTTGTATACTATGCTCTCCATCTTCTTTAATTTTGAACGTTCCCGTGAATTAATTTACGAGCCAAATTTGAAAGGCATAGCTGTTTTTCTTTCTGATTCTCCCAAAAGTAATATCACTCTGGAGTTTCAACAAATAGAAACAAAAGAGTTTATAGGCCCACGGATTACCATCTCTGATGTTTACTTGGGGAAAAAAGGCGAAGTGATCAAGTCGCTCATGAATCTTTTAGGTTTGGGAAAAAGGAAAAGGGTAAAAAATTAATCTTTGCTTTAATTATGAAGGCAATAATTGGGACGGATGAACCATTACAAAAAAGAAAGTCATGCAAGCTCACCCTCAAGAGCAGGAATTTAGCTCTGAGTTGGTGTTAACTTTAAATGACTCCCGAGAGGTGGAGACGATTTATCAAGCTCTCTACCCGGAAACCATTGTTACCATTTCTCCGCGCTCCCGCTGTACAATTGAGAAACAAAACAGCAATCAATTAGTGCTCCGATTCTATGCCACTGACTTCGTTTCTTTACGAGCCATTCTTAGCTCTTTTTTCCGGTGGATTGACGCCGCCTATGAATCAATCCAATCATGTAAAAAGATTTAAAATAGACTTCTTTGTGAATTCAATCATACGAAAAATTATAACTGTATAGTTGTTTAGAGGCAATCAAGAATGACACACGGTTCTGTTCAAAAAGCTGGAAAAGTTCGCAATCAAACACCAAAAGTAGACAGGAAACATCATCTCTCACGCCATCCAAGATTGAGAAATAAACATAATTATTACAAGAGATATGCGAAAGGTCTTCCAGCAGGTCAGCAATCCGGGGCACGAAGACGAAGACGAAGATGATAATTCTTTTCTCTCTCCCCTAAAGCAACAACTCTTTCTCCTTTTCTTCACCTGTAATTTCTAAAAGTATCAATGAGTCCTTTTTCTAAAGGAGAAAATAGATTTATTTTACACTGAATGAAGAAAACACCAACAAATCAATTAAGGAAGAAAACCAACATTGGAAGAGCAAGCTTATCGCGAAATTATTGCCCATATTCTAAAAAGGCAACCAAAAACAGCACGAGAACTAGCCGCAATAAAACGGCTTGTGGCGAAAAAGTTTTCATTAAATGCTTTTCCAAGAAATAGTGACATTCTTCAAGCTGCGACTGAAGAAGAACGAGTGATTCTCCGGCCAATTCTTATGAAGAAACCAAGCAGGACGCTTTCTGGTGTTGCAGTTGTTGCAGTTATGAGTAAACCTCTTCCTTGCCCGCATGGAAAGTGTACGATGTGCCCCGGTGGGCCTGAATTTGACAGTCCACAATCGTATACGGGTTTTGAACCGGCAGCAATGCGGGGAAAAAGAAATGCTTATGATCCAAAGAAGCAAGTAATTGAAAGAATCCAGCAGCTAAAGGCAATTGGTCATGACACTTCGAAAATTGACTTGATAATTATGGGTGGAACATTTCCAGCTGCGCCTTTGAGTTATCAAGAAGCTTTCATCAAAGGGTGTCTTGATGGAATAACGATGCAGGAATCCAAAGACATCAAAGAAGCTCTTATGTTTGCTGAAAAAAGCGAGCAACGGTGTATTGGCATAACAGTAGAAACAAGACCGGATACTTGCACCATTGAAAACCTACAACGTGAGTTGAATTGGGGTATTACTCGAGTAGAAGTGGGAGTTCAAATATTAAATGATGACGTTTACCAGCGCATCAACCGAGGTCACACTGTTGCAGATGTTGCCATGGCTTTTCAGCGGTTGCGGGATTTAGGACTGAAAGTGACTGCACATGTGATGGTTGGATTGCCGGGTATTGATTGGGCAGGAGAATTGGCTGCCTATAAAAAATTGATGACTGACCCGAAGTTCATCCCCGACGAGTTAAAGATCTATCCTCTCATGCTGATGGAAAACACAAAGTTATTCGAAGAATACCAAGCTGGTGACTACGAGCCTTTGACATTCGAAGAAACTGTAAAAAGAGTGGCGGAATTCAAAGCTCATACCCCTCCAACGATACGGATCAAGCGTATCCTCCGAGATATCCCAGCACCGAGAATTTTTGCCGGACCAAAGAAAAGTGATTTGCGAGAATATGCTCAACAATATCTCGCCGAACAAGGGAAAAACTGCCGTTGCATCCGTTGTCGTGAAGTTGGTCATAAACAACAAAAAGGTTTGACCCCGCGGGAAAAAGACATTGAATTAGTGAAGCGAGAGTACGATGCATCCAGAGGGAAAGAAATCTTCCTTTCCTTCGAGGATACAAGTCAAGATATTCTTTTTGGCTTTCTGCGCCTTCGGCATCCTTCAGATGAGAAGTTAATTACTGTTGTTAAAGGACGTCCCTTTTCTATTATTCGTGAGTTGCATGTTTACGGTGCAGTCGTGGGCATAGGTAAAACTGCAGAACAAGCCAGCGATTGGCAGCATCGAGGATTCGGGACCAAGCTCTTAGAAGAAGCAAGCGAGCTCGCAAGGGTACATGGGAGCGAATTGCTTCTCGTAACGAGTGGTGTTGGAGTGCGTGAATATTACGCTAAAAGAGGTTTTGAAAAATTATTGCCTTATATGGCAAAACATCTTTAGCTTTGTTTGAATGTTAGTAAACTTTCACGATAACTCGCCGGTTGTTCAAAGCCCAAGAGATTTAGGATCGTTGCAGCAACATTTGCAAGGCTTGGTTCTTCTAAGTTGCTTTTAATCTCATATTCCCCTTGCCAGTTGTTATCGACAATCCAAAAACCAACAGGGTTAAGGGAATGAGCAGTCTTTGTTTTTCCATCCGGTGAAAGCATATCATCACAATTGCCATGGTCAGCTGTTACTATGGTTATGCCCTTTAATTCTGCAACAACCTCGAGTAAATCATGCAAACATTCATCAACGGTTGTAACTGCTTTCACTGCTGCTTCTATATTACCTGTATGTCCCACCATGTCGCCATTAGCAAAATTCACCCGGAGAAATTGATATTCGCCACTTCTAAGAGCCTTGATTGTTTCTTGACAAACTTCTCTGGCTTTCATCTCGGGCTTGGTAGGAATGAGTTCATTAGGGTCTGACTTTATTTCAACATATTTTTCTTTGTCTGGACAAACATACCCAGTTCGGTTACCATTCCAAAAATAAGTTACATGACCAAACTTGTGTGTTTCTGCAATGGCGAAAGATTTGATATTGTTTGCGCAACAATAATCGGAGAGGACATTTTGTATATTTGGAGGGGGTACGAGATAATGCTTGGGGATGTGTTCATCACCATCATACTCGAGTAGGCCAATGTATTTGACTTTTGGATAAAATTCCCGGTTAAATTTATCGAAATCTTCTTGTTCAAAAGCTTTGGAGATTTGAATTGCTCGATCCCCTCTAAAATTGAAATTAATAACAATATCGTTATCTCTAATTCTACCTACCGGCTCTCCGTTTTCGGAGTTAATTATTACAAATGGCGGCAAAAATTGATCGTTTTTTTCGGGGAAGCATTTCCGAGCATTTTTAATTGCTTCCTCTGCAGATGTGAAATACCCTTTATAGCCATTCTTCAGTTCTGATTCTTGGACTTTCCCTAAAACATGTGCAAGCCATCCCCGTCGAACAATTTCCCAATTCGATTCATATCGATCCATTGTGACATACATTCGTCCGCCCCCAGAAGCAATGCGATAATCAAAGTTTGCTTGTTCCTTGTTAATTGTTTGCAACACATCTTCAAGAAGGTGAATATATTTGAGTGCTGACCTTGCAGGGACATCACGCCCATCAGTTAAAACATGTATGCGAACACGAGGTACTTGCGCTCTCGCTAACCCTTGGATAAGACCGAATAATTCTTCTAAATTGCTGTGAACATTCCCATCTGACAGGAGTCCAATGAGATGGACAGTGCTTTTCTTGCGAATGGCTGTTGTGACTACATCCTTCCAAAGAGCAGTCTCAAATAATTTGCCACTTTCTATTGCCTTTTCAACAAGTTTTGCTCCTTGATTGTAAATTTGCCCGGAACCGAGAGCATTATGCCCAACCTCGCTATTCCCCATATCTTTATCAGAAATTAACCCTACGGCCGTTCCATGAGCTTTTAATTTGCAGAAGAGTTTCCGTTTCTTACATTCTTTTGTTATTCTTTCCAGGGTTTTAGGCCGAGCTAAAAAGACAGCATTTCCTTTGTCTTCTTTGCCTAGACCAATGCCATCCATTATTATCAAGAGCAATGGACCACTACGACCATGAAATGCCGACAATTTCTTTAATTTATACATGATTTGTCCTCAGTTCTTTGAAGTAATTTTAGAAATTCCTAATGAACTTGCTCTTCTCTTCGCAATTAAATTTGTGCTTTCTTCTGCTAACTGGGAATCTGTTTCCATCGGAAAAATTATGAATGGAAAAGTTATTAGTAACTAAAAAACTTATTTGGGATTGTTCATGCCACGACAACCAAGAATTCCAATTCATCCTGCATCAATTCTCAAACATTTGTCGCCATCAATGCTTTACGGCCGCTTTGTGAAAGAGTCGCAATATTTAGCAAGCTTACATTATAACCTTCAAGCAGTTGGTTGGCAAGACCTGGTTTTTTTCCCGGATGGTTTTGGTGGAAATGCTTCTTTTCTGTATTTACTTTTTAAAGTCCTTTATAATGAAAAGCCTCAAACAATACTCGAGTTGGGTTCAGGCCAATCAACATTTTTCACTTCCAGGTATGCTAAAGAAAATAATGCGACATTGTTGATTCTTGAAGATAATAGCTATTGGTATGAACTTTTTCAATCGAAGATTTTTACTGGAGAAAAAATCCGGTATGTTTTAGCGCCACTGACAGAGATTCGCGTTCAAAAGAAAAAGAGGAGATGGTATAACACAACACTATTACAGGACGAAGACACTCGTTATCAATTAATTATTGTAGATGGCCCTCCTGGTGACTATCGATTCTCACGTCTTGGCATTCTGGCATTCATCCCAAAAATTATCGATCCAGCTAACTTTATAATCATTTTTGATGATTCAGCAAGAAAAGGCGAACGCGATACCATTAGTCGTTTAGGGCGCATTTTGCGCCAAAACAAGATCCCTTACTGTAAGTTTCACGTTTATGGCTCGAAACGCCAAACTTGTATTGCCTCAAAGAGGTATTCTTATATCTCTACTCAATGGTGTTTGTTCTAATCTATGCTTTTATATACCAATAGAAACAAAAATTAAATGGAAGAGTATTAATAACTATACCCCTTAAATTTAGTTGAGGCTAGAGGATAGAATAAATGACAGAGGAAAAAGCAATCAAAATAAATGAACTTACATTATCTGTCAGTCCACTTACTGGCAATGATTCTTTTACCGTTTTAGCCTCTTTGAGAAAGGATATCGATAAATTAAAGGAATTTCTCGAGTCATATGACATCCAAGAGGGGATGGAACTTAATTGGTATGAAAATAATGCTGCCATTAAAATAAAACGCATCTCTCCGGGGTTCTCGAGTGGGGAAGTGGTTTCTTATGATCTTAGCGAACCTCGAGTGGTCACTTTACAACCAGAAGAGACGATTCTCTTTAATTCAATTCTTATTGTTGACGTTTCAAAGTCGATGAATGGTCGAGATCTCGAGGTAAACAATGTTCGTTCTGCTGTAGAGAAAATTAAAAAAGCCTTCTCCTTTGAAAACCTCGACGATTTTCTCGAGCAATTTAAAGAAGGAAACAATGTCACGCGGAAAGCAGGGGCAATCTTCGCCGGGTTGCTCTATCTGAGTGAAAAAGCTCGAATACGAAAGGGAGAAACAGTTAGTATCATTACTTTTGCTGACCGTGCCGAAGCAATCAATCTCGAGACAAAACAATATATCATTACTGATTCTCGATCTCAAAAATTGTTAAATCGTATGGCAAAAGAAATGCTGGAAGAAGTTGATGCCGCTCAAGGGATGGCAACCAATATGGCAGCTGCCATCGAAAAATGCGAACGTATCATTAATTCTTTGCCCCGCAATAAACGCAAACAACCGCTAATGATAATCCTATTGACTGATGGGTTTGATACGTCTCAGAAAGTTAGTGAAGCAGTTGTCAATCTCTTCTCGGAAAATGATAACATTATCCTTCATGCTGTTGGTTTGGGGCCATTTGTTAACAAAAAGGAATTGAGTGAAATCAGCCGGTATTGTGGTGGCGAGCTTTTTATGCCGGATAATCTCGGAGAATTACTTGCGTGGTATGACCGGCAAGCAAAAGAATTAACCATCCGCTTAAGTGAATTGCACCCAGAATATCACTAATAATAATCTCCAAAAAGATTTTAAGCCGTTTTTTTTATCCCAAAAGATAGGATCCGTGGCGCAGTATGGATAGCGCATCTGCCTCCTAAGAATAAAAATAATTGTAACAGGAGATAGCAGAGGGTCGCCGGTTCAAATCCGGCCGGATCCGCCATTTTTTGTGACAGGATTATTTAGTCGTTCTTTCTCTTTTCTCTCAATAAACGGGATGAGCATCCCCATCATCGATAATTACACCAACACCCATGATTCCATATCTAGCAGCTAACGAACTTGCCGGCCATTTCACAGTGTCAGTACCAACTACATTCCCTATAAAATCAAAGACGATATTTCCTACAGCAAGAGCAATAAAAGTACCGCGATCACAAAAACGTTTTAATTTGTTCTCTGTATCAGAATCAGGCTCAGCTGTGATACTAATACTGATAATATCAGGTTCGAAATCAGTCCAGTGATCATAAAGATAATTTATAGCCTGATGGATATTAGCAGGATTATCAATGCCTAGACACATGATGCTTGCATTAGGCGCCATTTGAGCGATAACCCCGGCAACCCTCGTGCCATGAGCACGTTCATCTGTCCATTCATAGTTGTTGTAATCAGGAGTGACATCTGTCACAATATCATTTTCAATTTTCAAGTAAACACATAACTCGTTAATAAGATGCCCCTACAACAAGGTATTCTCTTTGTCAATTGGTTTGTCGATGAGTAAGACTCTAACGCCCGCACCTGTGCTGATGTTATGTACAGCTGCTAAATTATAGTATTCTTGGAGAGAGCTTTCAGGATAAGAAGGGGGTGTACTTGTGCTTATGATAATAGAAGAAAATGGTCTTTCGGCTTTTTTGGCAGTGCAAAAAGTAGTCGTATCTTCTGGTTGTGATGAACTACCGTTAACAATCTGCGGAGCAATCGCAGTAGTATTAAGGAACATTGGCATAAAAGTTAGAAAGAACATCAAATAGCTTAAAAAACATACTTTATTAATTTCCAATTTCAAATCTCCTTTTTCTTTTCTCCTAAAGAAAGTCACTTTAATAAAAAGATTAGGCATTAAAAACTTTTCCAATTTTAGACCAAAAAGTCTTATAATGGACCTACCTCATTGACCCACCTTTCTCAATCGAAAAACTAACTATCTTTATAAGAGAATAAGAAAGGAAAGTGTTACATTGTAGTGCTTTCGGATGAGATTGTTATGCAAAAGAAAAAAAGCACCAAAACGAAGAGCAGCCTTGTGATGATCCTCATTCTCCTCCTCATCTTGTTAGCCCCTCCGGTCCGATTTCCAGAAGGAACTGCTACCCGGTCGCTTGAAAGAAACCCCTCCCTAGTAGCACAACAAGAGCCCCTCTTCCCTGATGCTGAGTTTTTGCTCCCCAAGGTTGTCCATTGGGGAGGAGAAAACAACATAAGCACGGCTTGGGACCTTAGTTTTGATTCCAAACAAAACATCATCGTAGGAGGAGTGACGCATGACTTTTGGGGTAGAGGTTTGCTTCTGAAATACTCTCCTACCGGCGAGTTGCTCTGGGAGTTGCTTTATCAACCAAATGATTCGAGTTTGGGAGAACAAGCATGGATTTCATGTGTGGCTATCGATTCTGAAGACAACATCTTCTGCGTGGGCGAGGTGTCTACTGGAATGTTTCTTATGA
>DXJV01000102.1 GCA_019056785.1 Candidatus Heimdallarchaeota archaeon | reverse complement strand
TTTTCTGTCTTTTTAGTGCTCATGGTTAATCAACTAGGAAAAAAGGTCAGTAGTTCCTTATAAGTTTTTTCAAGGTTTTAAAATGATTTTATTTGAAAAAGAGGTTTGGAGAGTCCTTTTTTTATCATCAAAAGGACTCTAGTCATTTATTTAGTCGATTTCGATATATTTGTACGCTTCTTCGTTAGAACCGAAACAATAATGAAGTGTTTGGAATTCTTTGCGGAAGTCATTGACCTCTTTTGCAACTTTCTTTGGATCTTCCAAGTCAATCACTACTCGGCGGATAAAGTTGGCAATTTGTTTCATTTCGCCCTCTTTCATTCCAAGTCGGGTGACTTCAGAAGTGCCCATTCGAATGCCGCCAGGGTTCAGATAATTCCGTCCTTCGAACATGTCCCACGGAAGAAGGTTCCTGTTTAAAATGATGTCTGCTTGTTCCAGTCGTTCTTCAATGTCTTTGCCAAGCCCTGCTTTTTCTTGCAGCGGGCTAATATCTACCAATAAGGTGTGAGACTTTGTATAGCCTTTTTCTTTGCCACAAACGGTGAACCCTTCCTCTTCTAATGCCTTTGCGAGTGTCTGGGCATTCTTGATTACTTGTGCGCCATAATCTTTGCCAAACTCTTTAATTTCAGCCAAAGCGATTACAAGTCCGGCTACGTTGTGAAGATGATGGTTGCTCGTTAATCCAGGAAAGACTGCTCGTTTTATTTTATCATAGAATTCTTCTTGTTCAGATTTGGCTACAACACAGCCGTGTTGGGGTCCAAACATTGTCTTATGAGTGGAGAAGGACATTGCTTCAGCTCCCTCATTCAGTGGGTCTTGGAAATAACCGCATGCGATAAGACCAGAAACATGTGCAGCATCATAGGTGACTGTTGCGCCCAAATCCTTGGCTGTTTGTGCGAGTTCTTTCACAGGATGTGGGAAGAGAAAGACAGACGCACCAAAATGCAAGAGTTTTGGTTTTATCTCTTTAATTGCTTCTTCGGCTTTTTCTGTGTCTATAACCAATGCTCTGCGATCAAAGGGAATATATTTTACATTCAATCCTCTAACCGCTCCTGCTGTTCCACCCATGAATGCCCCTTTGGACGTGTATAATGGTCCAGTTGAGATGTGACCACCACAAGGAATGCTGATAGACATACTCACATCGCCGGGATTTGTAAAGGCGGCATAGAGTGCCATATTTGCTACGACTCCAGAAATTGGTCGGACATCTGCAAAATCGGCTTTAAAAACTTCCTTGGCAAGGTCCATGCAGATAAATTCAACATCATCAATGTATTGACAACCAGCATAAACGCGTTCGCCGGGCCACCCCTCGGCATATCTGTGCGAAAAATCAGACAGAGTGGCTTCTCGAACTTCCTTACTGGTGACATTCTCTGAAGCAATTAACGGAATGGCACGAGCAAAAAGCTCATGATGTTCTTTTAATTTACTTCGAACTTTTTGGTAAATTTCTTTGCCGTTCAAATAATTTCCCTCTAAGGATTTTTTATTTTTGAACAAATCTATTTTTTCTCACTTAAAATTTTATCTCAAAAATAGAAAATAGCTCTCTATGGGGCGATAGAAGGTAGATCTATTTCATAATGGAAAAAAAGTTTTAACAAGGGGGAGAACAAAAAAGGATATACTGCGTATGTTAAGGAACAAGCAGAAAGCCGGTTTAGAAGATGGCAGAACAACAGTCTATGCCCCACCAAAAATGCCAGGTTGTTTTCGAAATTTCAAATGAAGTTGGCAACAAAATAGGCGGAATTTATACTGTCATTGCTTCGAAGGCTCCTGAAATGCAAAAACTCTTAGGGCCGGGAAATTATCTTGCCATCGGTCTTTTCAATGCTTTTAAGGCTCGAAATGATTTTGAGGAACTCGAGACACCACGGGAATTCGAAGAGGTTTTTAATCAATTGCGGTTGGAAGGAATAACTGCGAAATATGGTTTGTGGCTGGGAGGCGGAGGAGTCGAGACTATCCTACTAGATCCTTCCTATCTCTTAGATGTTCCGCTTATCACAGGAAAGCCTGAAAGGCGAATAGATCAAATTAAAGGGTTTCTTTGGGATTGGTATAAAATTGATTCGCTGTGGATGAGCGAAGTTTTTGATCCGATGGTAGCTTTTGGTTGGGCAGCTGGTGTGCTTATTTCCTACTTGGTGGAAATGCCGCGTTTTAAAAATAAAAATATCGTTGCTCACTTTCATGAATGGATTTCTGGTCCGGGGTTGCTCTATTTAAAGAAGCATAAAGTGAGTGTTGGGACTGTTTTTATGACGCATGCAACCCAATTGGGTCGAAACATTGCTATGAGTAATGAAGATATTAATGTTATTCTTGACGAACTCCTCCAACGAAAAGAAACGATTCCCCCAGAAAAAGCTTATCAATATCATGTGGAAGGTTCACATCAGATAGAAGTTCTTTGCGCCCAAAAAGCAGATATCCTTATTACTGTTTCTGAGGCTGTTGCTCGCGAAACAGAGGTGATTCTTGGGAAACGAGCCGATTTTATCATTCCAAATGGCATCAATTTTAATACTATCGCGACAAGCGATAATCTGCTCTCAAAACATCTAAATGCTCGTGGTCAGTTAGCACGCTTTGTTGAAGCGTATTTTAATCCCTATTATAAGCTACAGTTTGAAGATTTAATGATAATTCACATTTCAGGCCGGTATGAATTTCATAATAAAGGCATAGATGTCTTTTTAGAGGCGCTTGAAATTATCAATCGCCAATTAAAAAGCCAAAAAGCCGCACGAGAGGTGCTGGCATTTATTTGGGTGCCGGCTCCCGTCTCAGGTATCAAACCAATAGTCAGTAAGGCATTTGAGATTGCAAAAAAACATCGCTCATTGATCGAACGGCCACTAATGAGGATGAATGAGTGGCTCTCTTATACCACACAAAAATTTGAGGAACATATCGAGTCAAAAACACTACGAGAATTTTTCACAGAAGAAGAAATCGCGGCAATAAATGCTTTAGCATTAGACAATCCATTGGGCGAACTTCAAGAAGAAATGCCGCCAATTTGCCCCTTTATTATCAATGAACGTGACACTATCTTTCAAACATTGAAGAAATTAGACCTGACAAATAAACCTTCAGATAAAGTAAAAGTGATTTTTTATCCTATTTATCTTTCAGAGATGGATCAATTACTCGAGTTAGACTATTATGATGCTGTTGCCGGTTGTGATATGGGCATCTATCCATCAACTTATGAACCTTATGGCTTAACACCATTAGAAGCACTTGCGCTTGGCGTCCCGGCAATCACTACTGACTTGTCAGGTTTTGGTTTATTAGTAAATGAATTATCAGAATCGCATTCAGATGGGATTCATATCCTGCGGCGAAAAGGGCGTACAAGTCAGGAAGCGGCAAATGAACTGGCAACAATCATTCTCAAGCAATTGGGCTTGTCGAAAAAAGCGCTAGAAAACGCTCGAGTGAAGGCACGAAAGATCGCAGAGATTTACAGCTGGGAAAACATCATTCATGCCTATAAGAAAGCTTATGACACAGCAATACAAAAGACCGCCCAGAAGAAAGAGTAGTTTAATTGCACTTACTGGTATCACTAATCTTTTCCAAATCGGATCGATAGATCTCTTCAAGCTCTTCCTTCTTATACTCTTTGGCAATGGCTTTTACTTTTCTTTTAATGGCAGAAAACAAGATCTTATAGATGCATTCAGAACACATTTGCCCGCCAGTCAGGTGCATCATATTATACGAATCAATATATTCATCTTTATTCGCAGTCGTCCCTTCAACCTCGATGACTGTTTGATCTGTTGCACATCGTATTTTCTCATCGTTATCAGTTACAAAAATATTATTAAAACAGACCATTCTCCCCAGCTCTTTGAATTCCTCTATGGTGTCAATTATTACCTCTTCTGTCTCTTCCATCTCATTTGTAAAGAGGTTATCTAATGGAACGACTTTTACCGGCGTAAAATTGTCGTGATTAATACAATAATTCCCATCAGGGAGAGTTAAAAGAAGCGGGCAGGGGTGATAGTATTTCTTATCAGCAATTTCTCGATACTTGATCTCAAGGTCTAAAATATTATTGGTCAGTTTTGAATAAGCCCATTTTATCATTTCGACAAGTCCTTTAGCAGTCACAGCACTAGTTTCAATAATATTCCAATCGCGGTCCGCAAGCTCTTCGATAGAGCTCAGTCGTTGGCCTATCTCCCACGCGCTCATTGTATTGGGAAGGTCGATTTTGTTTACAAGAATGAGAATGGGGACATTATTCTCTTCAGTGATAACCAACATTCGCCGAAATTCTTCAAGGGCTTCTTCTAATCGCTTATGATCACTCGCATCAATAACATAAATAACAATATCTACAGTATTAAGATAATCAACCCACAACATACGGAAATTCTTTTGACCGCCCATATCTAATATGTCAAAATCCAGGGCAATCTCGGAAAAGCTAATTTGTTCAAAATTAATGCCAACTGTAGGAATTGTGTGTTCAAATCGTTGCTTGGCAAAAACATCAATGATTGTGGTTTTACCAGCATTGTCAATACCGACAAATCCTATTGTTGGCATAAAATCTTTACTCCATAGGTTTACTTGTTAGTTACTTGCTACTGCCTAGAAACATTATATTGATGTTTTTTCTAATTGATAAAGATTGTTTTGTGGACATCTCCAAAATTTGTGTTTAACCAATCTAAAAACAAATCCTTAAAAATTCTTTTAGATAAGCTCGCAAATAATTAAGCTAAATTTCGGTGATGAAATGCCCCAAGAAAAATCCCCACAGAGCTCCTCTGAGAATGGAGAAGCAAGGAAAAAGCCGGTTGCAGTAGCATTCGCAGAAGAGGAAACAAGCCCCCCACTGGTCAGAATTCCTAAGTGGATACGATATCCAATGATGTTTATCCCCGCGGGGCTAATAGCTGGAATAGTTATTATTATTGATCGGACGGTAGGGTTCCCGGAAACCATTTTTCCAGCAGCAATAATCGCGTTAATTGGTTTAACAACCTTCTTTTTAGTTGTTATTGGAGACATGCTTTATCGGAATATCTTTGTTTATCGAATGCTTCGGCAGGAAAACAAAAGGGCTAGAGTTTATAAGGAGATAATCAGAGAGCGAGAAGCAAGGCGAAGAGCACAGGCAAAGTATGAACTTGAAGACGAAGAACCAGAAGACGAATACGAGTATGATGAAGATGAGGACGAGCTAGAAGAGGAGAAGGAAGAAAAAGAGCAAGGAGAACTTGAAGATGAATATTCTTATGAAGAGCTCGAAGATGAGCAAACCAGTTACCGGTTGAAATCATTCATTCTTCGAGGGGGGTTGGTCTCAATCCTAATCGTTAATTCTCTTGTCTTATTGATCCTTGCCGCTATCCTACAAAAAGCGCTTTACGGGGGTTTCTCTGTACCTACAAACAGTACTACAACAATCTTCTCCCTCTTCTAACCAAATAAAGAGGAAAAATTATATTTAAGTAACTTTTTTTCTTAAATAATTTCGGTGCTACTATAGTTCAAAACAATGGAGTTCATAATAAAATGTGTGGTATCTTCGGTGTTGTTGCAAAAGAAGGAAATGTCGCAGAAAAATTGTTGACAATTGGAAAGCGTTTGGCATATCGTGGATATGATAGTGCGGGTTTGGCTCTCTATAACGATGGGAATATTGACCTGCGAAAGGGTGTTGGTACAATTGAAAGTGTAACAGAGAACTTGAAATTAAAGGAAATGGTGGGTAAGATTGGTTTGGGGCAATTGCGTTGGTCTACTTTCGGCCGTCCCAGTAAAATAAATGCACAACCTCATTTTGATTGTGATGGTGACATGGTGGGGGCCCATAATGGCAATATTGTTAGTTTTCATCGAACAAAAGAACAACTCGAGAACGAAGGGCATACCATTCGGAGTTTAAATGATGGAGAAATTTGTGTTCATGCCACAGAAAAGCACTACGACAAAACCAAAGATATGATTAAGGGGTTGATGGAGGGAGTTAAAGAGATGGAAGGGGCTTTTGCCTTTATTTGCTTTCATAAGGATCACCCGGACACCCTCTATGCCATAAAAATGGGCTCATCACTCGTTTTGGGGATTGGTGAAGGGGAGAACTATATCGCATCTGATCTTCCTTCGATTCTTCCTTTAACAAATAAATTTGTACCATTAAATGATGGGGAAATAATTGAAGTCACTGCAACATCCTACAAAATTTATAATGCTGAAGATGGTTCAGAGATACACCGTAAACCACGGATAACCGATCTTTCTGCCGAAGAAGCAGTTAAGGGTTCTTATGATTATTTCCTGACAAAAGAAATACATGAACAAGTAGATGCTACTGAAAAATTAGCTTTCGGTTTAGAAAGTGATGTTCTAGATGAGATTGTTAACAAATTAAGTGAAGCTAATGTTGCATTTCTTGTTGGTTGTGGCTCGAGTTTTAATGCTTGTAATGTCGGTTCATATTATCTCAATAATCTTGCCGGCATTATAGCTTTCCCTGTTATTGGTGGACGGTTCTTTGAGGAATACAAGAATTATCAGCCGGATGATAAGACTGTGCTTCTTTGTGTCTCTCAGAGTGGGGAAACAAAAGATATTATTAATACCATCAATTTTGCGAAGCCAAAGGGCTATCATATTTTGGGCATGGTGAATGTTCCAGGCTCCACTGTAGAACGTTTGTCAGAAGCATATGCGTATATTGGTGCAGGCATTGAACGAAGTGTGCCCGCAACAAAGACATATACCAACCAAGTGTTGCTGTTTCTCATCTTGGCTGCTCGCATTGGCTACAAGCGGGGGCGTATAACCAAAGAAGAATATGAGCAATTGAAAGCTGAAATTCATAACCTCTCAGCACTCGTAAAGCAAACAATTGAAGAAAGCATCCCCAAAGCAAAAAAACTCGCAAAAGAGTTGGTTAAAACAAATGCCATGTCTCTTTTAGGTTATGGGATAACACATGGAGTGGCTATGGAGGGGGCATTAAAAATACGTGAAATTAATTATATCTCGGCAGAGGCAATGTATTCTTCAGAATTCAAACATGGCCCCTTAAGCATCGTTGAAAATGGCTATCCGGTCATTTATGTTGTTGCCCCAAATGACAAATATTATGTCATTTCTCACGTTTCTGAAGTAGAATGCCGAGATGGACGTCCCATAGTTGTAGGTGAACACATCGATGGACTAGATAAGCATGTTAAAGAAGGCGACTATTTTGAAATCCCAAAATCATCACAATTAATTTCGCCTATTCTTGCAGCAATTCCTCTTCAATTATTAGCATTATATATGTCAATTGAACGAGGGATAGACCCTGACTATCCTCGAAACTTATCGAAAACACTCACTGTAGATTAAATGGGAGTTTGCTTCCCACTTTCCCTCTCTTTTTTTCTAAGTTTGCCCAAAAATTGATTCGTTGCTAAAAGAACGAGAACAATTCTTAATACCGAGAAGCGTAAGAGTTATTTGATTATTAAGTAATAATTATGTAGAAAACTTTCAATTGATGTGAAAGAATAATGGTCCATTACAGTGAACTCGGTTTTGTAAATACAAGAGAAATGTTCAAGCATGCAATGAAGCATGGGTATGCAGTACCAGCATATAATTTCAATAATATGGAACAACTGCAAGCAATCGTTATGGCTTGTGTGGAGTCACGTTCCCCTGTTATTTTACAGGTCTCAAAAGGGGCGCGCAAATATGCAAACCAAACGTTGCTTCGCTACATGGCAGAAGGAGCTGTAGCTTATATGAAAGAGCTTGGGGGAAACATCCCAATGGCTCTCCATCTTGACCATGGTGATTCTTTCGAGTTATGCAAATCGTGTATTGATATGGGTTTCTCCTCGGTCATGTTTGATGGCTCTCACCTTCCTTACGAAGAAAATATCCGGATTACCAAACAAGTGGTAGAGTATGCTCACAAATTTGATGTCACTGTGGAAGCAGAATTAGGTGTATTAGCTGGAATCGAAGAGCATGTTTCTGCAGAAAAATCACATTATACAAAACCAGAAGAAGTGGAGGATTTTGTAAGTCGAACAAACTGTGACAGCCTGGCAATTTCAATAGGCACCTCACATGGGGCATATAAGTTTAAGCCAGGGCAACCGGTCCCACCACTCCGTTTTGACATCCTCGAAGAGATCCAGAAAAAGCTGCCCAATTTTCCCATTGTTTTGCATGGCAGTTCTTCTGTCCCACAAAAGTATGTTGAAATAGTTAATAAGTTTGGGGGAAACTTGAAAGGCGCAGTTGGCGTTCCGGAAGAGCAGCTAAGAAAAGCAGCAGCAATGAATGTTTGTAAAATAAATATCGATTCCGATGGACGATTGGTCGTTACAGCAATCATCCGGAAAGTTCTCACAGAAAAACCAGAAGTCTTTGACCCACGAAAGTATCTTGGGCCAGCGCGTGAAGAGCTCAAAACGCTTCTTATCCATAAAAATACACATGTTCTGGGTTCTGCGAATCGTTATTAGATTTATTTGAGGAAGTCCCGCACTGCGGTTGTGAATCCTTCCTCTTTTATTCATCCTTCCAATCTTTTTTTGCCTATGAAGAGTGTTGGGACGGATTCTCGAGCGGTTGCCGGGCATTCGTGAAATAGCAATGTATTTCGCAGGAGTTGATCCTATTGAAACACCAATTCCGGTTCAATCAAGACAGCACTATTCAATGGGTGGCATTGCATCGAAATTCCTGGGGGAGTTTGGTGAAACACCAATAGAAGGGTTGTGTGCCATTGGTGAAACATCTTGTATATCTGTTCATGGAGCAAACCGCCTTGGGGGAAATTCCCTTCTTGAAACGGTTGTCTTTGGGCGTTATGTAGGGAGATTAATAAATAAACGTGGAATTTAAAAACTCACTCAAAATAACGAAGTAAAGGAAGCAAAAGAAAGAACACTAAAAAACGTTACGAATTTGTTTCATACGTGGCAAGAAAACGGGGAAAAGCCCCTGGAGAAATTCGCACAGCAATGAAAAACACGATAGATCAAAATGTCGGCGTTTTTCGAGACGAAGCGCATCTAAAGCAAGCATTAGAGGATTCTACAACGGGTGCAAAAGGATTTCAAAGCAATGCATATTGATACTTCCAACCGGAAATTTAACTTCGGACTTATTCGAGCACTCGAGTTACGAAATATGGTTAACATTGCTGAGGTGACAGCTTTTGCTGCTCTCTGGCGGAAAGAAAGTCGGGGCGCGCATTTTCGGACTGATTATCCCACAAAAAATGATGAACGTTTTTTGGTTCATTCTTTGGTCCGGCGAACAAAAGATGGCCTTAAGATGAAAACCAAACCTGTAATCCTTGGGGTATTTGAAGTTAAGGAGCGTGCATATTAAATGATCAAAGAGAAAACCTTTGTAATTTTTCGAAAAGAAGAGACTGATTCCGAACGCCATTATGAACGATACAAAGTTCCCTTGAAACCTGGAATTACGATTTTAGAAGCCTTATTCTATATTCAGGATTATTATGATTCATTGCTTGCTTTCAGATATTCTTGCCGTGGTGCTATTTGTGGCTCTTGTGGATTGACAATCAATAAATTCCCACAATTAGCGTGCAAAACACAAGTTGAACCAATAACCGTTAAAACACATCCCCGCGTTCCAGAGTTGGTTTTCGGTGAGATAACTGATTGGGACCCAGAAACAGAGATTCTAATTGAGCCATTACCAAATATGGTTGTGCTAAAAGACCTTGTTGTCGATAGGGAGCCATTCTGGCGCTTTTATCGTGAAATTCAACCATTCATTGACACTGAATTCGAAGGAAAAGCACCGACAAGCGATTTATGAACGTGTGTTGAAGGAAGATGGCGTTCCAGCTTGCGAAAAGGTCTTCGCTTGTAATGCTGTTTGCCCTAAGGGTGTTCAGCCAGGCACCACAATTGATAGTGTCTGGAAAATCGAGAAGAAAAAACAATGACACAGAAAATGCGAAAAGAAAAAGACCTTCTTGGAGAAATGCTTATTCCGGAGAATGTTTACTGGGGAATAAATACGCAGCGGACACTGGAACTTTTCAAAATTAGTGGTAAAACCTTCCCATGAGAGTTTTTATTTGCACTTGCAACGGTGAAGAAATCTTGTTTACAAGCCAATGAAAAACTGCAATTGATCCCCCACAAAAACAAAAGCGATCAACCAAGTTTTAGATGAGATTCTCCTTAAGGGAAGGTTTCTAGAGCAATTCCCTATTGATGTTTTTCAAACGCGGTCCGGTACACAGATAAATATGAATATGAATGAGGTGTTGGCTAATCGAGCAATGATGTGATTCCAACAGCAATGCATCTTGCTTGTATCTCACAAATTACCAAACAACTTCTTCCGGTAATAACTCTGATGGAACAAACTTATAAAAAAATCACTGAATTCAAAGAGGTCATTAAAGTTGGTTGAACACATTTACAAGATGCTGTGCCAATCCCTCTGGAAATGGAGTTTGCAGTCTATAAAGAACAATTAATGAAAACAAAACAAAGACTTGAGAGCGTTTTGCAAGAGCTTTATTTATTGCTGCTTGGCGGGACGATTTTCGGAACTGGTTTAAATGCTTCCTCTCAATACACAGACTATGCACTCGCTAATCTTCGAGAGTTAACTGGTTTCCCCTTTAAGACTAACTCTGTGAAAGCAGAAGGAATAGCTTCACACAATTCACTTGCTTATTTGAGCAGCGTCTTGAAATTGCTTGCCCTTACTTTGCTCAAAATGACAAATAACATATGATTAATAGGTAGTGGCCCCAGAGCCAGGCTGGGAGAACTTCTCCTCCCACAAAACGAACCCGGGTCATCAATAATGCCTGGAAAGATCAATCCGATTCAAGCAGAAGCTTTAATGCAAGCGTGCCAATAAGTCATTGGTAACGATCTTGCCATTACTTTGGCTGAAAGCACCAGCAGTATCCTTGACCTGAATTTAGCCAAGCCCGTAATGATTGTTAATTTACTTGAGTCAATAACATTGCTAGCAAATGGCACCTAGTCATTTAATCATTATTGCTTAAAGGCCCTTAAAGTAAATAAAGAGAAAATAGAAAAAGATCTCGAGCAAATGCTGATGATTGTTACCAGATTAACACCGATTATTGGTTATGATAAAGCCGGGGAAATTACTAAGAAAGCATATGAAGCCAATAAAAGCATTCGGGAGGTCATTCAAGAATTAGCTATGAATATTCTTGGGGATCTAGATGAACTGCTTGGCCCTAACAAAATGGTTTAGCAGCATCGGGAACAGTATTGACTAATAAAAAGTGTGTCTTAACAGTAGCAATTATAACGAGCGTTTAAGTGTAGCACTAATTGTTTCTTTCTGTAATTTTAACTGAATGCCATCTTCAACAACCTTAGAAAGCGTTTGACTTGAAAAGAGAATTTCCGTTGGCTCAGAGAGTTCTGGGAAAATATCCGGGGTCAATTCAACTACAACTTGAAAAAGGTCCTTTTCGATGTCACAGAGCTTATTTGGATCGTCTTGCTCCCTATCAGATTGGTCAATAATTTTAGTGATCTTTCCAAGAGGGATATTATCTGCAGAAAAAGCTTTTTTGCCAATTATTTCCGACATCGTGAAGGTTCTTTCATGGTCCAAAATTTTTCACCATTTTGCCGTTTTTTCAAGAATACTTTGTTCTCTTCCTAAATAAATAATTTGAATTTTTACTTTCGAAGGTTTTGGATTGATTTTACAGTTTTGTCAGAGTTTTTTAAAGAAGAAAGAGCCCTTATCACTTGGGTTTACAATATTGGGTAAAAGGAATATGTCCAAAATTATTGATGAAAAAACACATATCATAAATATTCTTAAAGAATATCTTTCGCTTTATAAAAAAAGGCAGGTGGAAATTAAACGAGCAGTAAAAGCAGCTGCACGTGCTGCGATTCTTCCCAGTCCACGAGTGATCTTCAATTTACTCGATGCAATCATTGGGTATGTTGTTTCATTGGGAGCTTTTCATACAATAAAAGAGCTGCCCCTTCCATCAAAGAAAACGCGGGAACAGCTCTTTATTGGAACGGTTGGTATTAATACTCCCTTATTCAAAACTTTTGCATCTTTTATCAGAAGCGATGAGTCAATTTTTAATACCCTCTATTTGGAAGATGCTCAAATTCAATTGTTGCTTGCATCTGTTTTCCAGCAGGATGAGGAGATAAGAAGAGCCATAATTGTTCGATTATTACAAAACATTGCTCCAAAATTGCTTAATAACGTCTTTAGAGAAATTGCTGTATTTGATGAGCGTTATATCGGTCAAGTTACGGAGAGCTTTCAAGCGTTTTTACATGTGATGAAAACAAACTCTTAGGAAAACGACTCGAGAATTTCGACAAAGGGGGGAATTTTATCCCAAATGCCGGCTCGGAGTAATGAAAGCTTGATAATACTAAAGACACCCAATACAATGGTTGCCCAGCCGATCGCCATTTTGAGTTTTTTACTGTCGGCACTTTTAGTAATAAATGCTCCTATGGGAGCTGCCACAATAGTTCCAAGACTTAAATATGGCGCTAATTCCAGATACTCCCAAGTAATGGGTATGCCGGCATGCAAATTTTGTATGATATGCGTCAAAATATAGGCAAGAATACCAACAAAACAAATAACCGTTTTAGAGAATGTAGTGGAAGCAAGGGCGTTTCTGCTTTTTCTGCCCGACAGCAGCTGACCGGCAACAGTGATAGGGCGATAGCCGCCACCAGAGATGCCTTTATTAAAACCTGCTAAAATACCTAACCCGAGAATCCTTCGCATCGGGAGTTTCATTTCTTTATTCCGGAAAGCCAGGACAAGAACCCCCATGGAGAGGACCATGATTCCAATGTAAATTTTAACGCTAAAATTGAACCAATCATTGTAGTCAAAAAGGACATTTAGAATAGCAGCAATGATAGTCGCTAAAATTCCCACAATCGATAAAAGAATAATTACCTTTGTATCTGTTGTGAGATTTTTCAATTTGAAAATAATTGATTTGTTCTTTATGGTGATCTCTTCCAATTCTTCTCCATCTGCGGGAATAAATTCTTCTTCGTCTTCTATGATAAACTCTTCTCCCTCGAGTTCCTCTATTTCAAGCAAATCAAGAGTCTTAGCTTCTTCTTTAAGGCTACTTGTTTCAGGAAGGTTGGCATCTGAACTTTTGGTCGGTTTTTTTCTTGCCCTTCGTTTTCTTTTTCCTTTGCGACGAAAAATCTTTCGTGAACCTAATTTCACATTTTTCAACAAAGTGTGAAAAATCATTGCAATAATGCCTGCCAGTAGTTCTGCCAAAAGAATGGACGGAACAACTTTACTCACAGGTAAACCTATGACCAAAAGGATGGGAGTAAGTACTGTCCCAAAGCCTATGCCGAGGGAGGCATCTAATAGCTCAAAGACAAATGCAAGGATAACGATAATAATTACTAATGGGGTAAACTCGAATAAGAATGTCATTGTCTCTTGAGTCCTGTGAATGCCAAAATCAACATATAAAATTAGTTTTTTAAATTTACCTTTTTAAAACGCCATTTGAGTGAGATTTTTCTCTAAATTTCATCCTCTCATAAGAGAAATAAGTGCTCTCGTTTCTCGAACCTCTCGCTCAAAATCTTCTTTGGAAAGGTCGAGCCAAACATGAAAATCATCTGTTTTGAGAATTTTGTTAGCATCAACGACAACAATAATATCGGTTCGGAGGAATTTTTTCACTAGAACAAGAAGATGTGGTTTGGGGATGTTTGTCTTTTTATCTTTAATTTCTTCGATTTTAAAGACCTTGCCAAGTTTCCGGTTCTTTTTGTCGGCAACAATTTTCCCCACTAGTTTGCCCATTTCAAAGGGAGGTGTGTTGTTCTGGCTCATTAAATGGTTCCACTCCAATTGATTTTTTCTCCAAATTGCAAAACAAGTTTTTTATTTTGGAGTATTGGTTTTACCTTATAAACAAGTATCTCTACGCCACTTTTATAAGCTTGTAGTAAGGTCTGAGTGAAGATTGGGTCTGTGGTTTCGTTGGGACCAAAAGTGCTTGGATCTTCACGCATCACGAGAAACAGTACGACTGCCTTCTTTCCTTCCTGCCGGATTTTCATTAATTCCTTTAAATGCCGCACACCTCGAGTGGTGGGTGCATCTGGAAAAAGCGCTTTCTTCTCTGCAACTAATGTTACTCCTTTGACCTCAAGATAACATTCATTCGTATCCTTCTTCAAATAGAAGTCCAGTCGGCTATTCCCATAAGAGATTTCCGGCCGAACCAAAGTGTACTCCTTCAATTCCGGCAGTTTTTTCTTTTTTAAAATGTTTGCTGCAACTATATTTGGAAGCCGGGAATTGATGACAACGATCCTGTTTTGGTGTTCGACCGCCAAAATATCCCATTTAGTTTTTCTCTTGTTTGTCCCGTTCTTGGGTTGAGGTTGTCGAATGAGTAATCTAACTTGGGGGAGAAGCAATTCTTTCATTCTGCCAGGATCATGAAGATATGCTTGTTCAAGATGCTTTGTTCCCTCAAGCGTAAGATTAACTAAAAAACGATTTGGTCTGTTATAGAACGTAGCATAGTGGATATTTCCTGGAATGGTAATTTCTACCCCTGGCATACTGTAACCTTTAATTTATAAGCTAAAATATCTTTGCAGTATTATTGCTTTTCAGTTATATATATCGCAGTAAATAACGAGGTACTCTGAATTTAAATCCAAATTTTACAATGCAAAAGGTAATTTCAAAAAGAATTAAAGGGTGGACTAAGATGAGGTTAAGTTGCATGAGAATTTATCTAATCAGACATGGCGAAACAGCCTGGAATATAAAGGAAAAACGTTTCAGAGGGCAATTAGATATTTCCCTGTCAGAAGAGGGGACGCGTCAGGCAGAATTGGCTGGCGGCGCCTTAGAAAAAGAGCATTTAACTGCAATTTATTGCAGCCCCTTAAAACGATGTTTACAAACAGCTGAGAAAATCAAAGCATATCAAGAAGAAACTTGTCGTTTCCTCGAAGAACCACTTTTAATTGATATACATTTTGGTGATTGGCAAGGGAAAAAGCACAGTGAAATCTTCGAACAAAACCCTGAATTAGAAGAGCAGTGGAACAACCATCCAGAAGAGCTTATCTTTCCAAACGGCGAGTCATTTTATAGAGTTTTTGAGCGAATAGATGCCTTCTTCAAACAGTTGCGGCAAAAAGAGTCCTCCCCCATAGCAATTGTTACCCACCGTGTGGTTATAAACATCATAATGCTCTATCTTTTAGGGTTGGATTTGCGGCACTTCTGGGACTTTCAATTTGATAACGGTTCCATTTCTGAAATAACATTAGAAAAGAACGGGAAATTCCAGATCATAAAAACAAATGACACTCATCACTTGAAATAATAAGAGAAAAAGAAAAAGGAAAGGAGCTTTGAAAGCCCGTTTCAACCTTATTTATTTCTTTCTGGCAAAAATTACAATCATACCTATAACAACTATTCCACCAGCAACTGAGAGAATAAACCACCATTGAGTATAGAATGGTTGTTCTGTCCCATCGCCATTAGGAGGCGTATAATTTGGGGGATTAACAGTAATAGTGTAGGTTTCTTGTTTATCGAGGAAGTTCGGAAAGATGTCGACAGTAATTGTCAAAGTATAGTTTACCGGATCTCCGCCGACTATGCTCATACCTGTAGTATCCCATGTGGCTGTGAAAATTCCGTCTTCGTCGGTGAATCCTGTAACAATAGCATCATCTGACTCTGTGAATTTGCCCGAGGGCGCAACAATTTCAACATGCGCACCTTCAACGGCAATACCATCCACAGCTACAGTCACTGTGATAGTTACAGAGTCTCCTAAAGTGATGGTTGTTTCTGAGCTTTCGACGGTCATTCCGAAAACACCAGCATAGTATTCAGCATGGAAAATAACAGTTGTAATATTTGTTATTAAGCCAATTTTTCGCAAGCGGATTTCCATTGGATAATCCGTTCCCCCAACAAAATTGGGCGTCAAAGTTGAAGTGTTCCAGTGGACAGTAATTTTACCATTGCTGTCTGTAACTCCTTCATAAAAGTCCAAGCCGTTTTCAGTGAAATTGCCATCCCAAGCACTAAAGCTTACAATAACATCTTGTATTGGTTGCAAAGTCACATTGTCGAACGCCGTTAATTCAATCGTAACTAATTGACCAACTTTGATGTCATAACCAGGGGTGACGGTGAGATTGAATAGTATCTGCCCTTCTACGGGATTAACAGTGACATTTAATTCGTCTGTGAAGGTTGCATTTGTACCGAACCGAGTGATTACAACTACTAATACATAATCTGTTGGATCAGTGACTTCTGGAGCAATCCAATAATCAGCAAAGGCTCCAGAGGAGTCTGTTTTGCCAGTTACTTTGTCTGTTTTTGAAGCATTAAAGGTGCCACCAACACCGGTGATTTCCACATGGGCATTTTCAATTGGCCCACCGCTACCTTGGGCAACAACAGTAACAAGGGTCATTTCATTCTCGTTAATGCTGGTTGGGTCTGCGTCGAAGGTTGAACCTGAAAAGTCGAGAGGAGTAACAGTTACACCAAGGACTTTGGTTGCATTAGTAAAGCCAAATTTCTTAATTGTGGCGGTGAAATTATAGACAGTTGAAACATCCACTAAGGGGGCTATCCATTCAACAGTAACAACGCCTAAACTATCACTGGTACCGTTATAAATGTTTGTCCCTGTTGAAGTGAAATTGCCGCCTTCGACATAAATCCCCACATCTGCATTCTCAATGAGATCAGTTGAATTTTGAACTGTAACTGTAATATCAACGGAATTAAGAGATTGAACAGAGGGTGCAGAAGATTCAATAGTAGAAAAGCTTAAATCTCCTCCGGCTTGCACTCTGATGCTATTTGGGAGGAAAATAGCTGCTGCTATCAGTAAAAGGGTTACATATGATTTTATAATGCTCTTTACCATGGTTTTTCGCCTATCAAAAATTGTTATTCACTCAAAATTTTTGTGCTATCCAACCAATGTTTTTTAATAGATTAACTTTTACGATAGCGGCAAAAAAAGTGCCTGAAAACATATTTATTGCGGATATTTTCGCTATATCTGCGGATTTTTCGGTCGTAGTATTAATAATTGAAGGTGGAGTAACATTTCTTTGCCGCAAAAATAATTCTTAAGTGAGATAAGGCAAAAAGTTAGTCCAGTACTTAATGGTGGGAATTTAATTGAGACGATTATTTAGAAATAAAAAAGCAGTTAGTCCAGTTGTTGCTACTCTCTTACTAGTTGCACTCACAGTTTCTGCTGCAGCAATCGTTTATTTTGTCGTAATTCCAATGTTGAAAAATGACAATAAAATTGAATTTGGAATCACCTCTGTTAGTGATTTCAAAGATTATGATCATAATGGCAAAATAGACGCGCTGAAAGTTAACATCGTTGTTGTGACGACCTATGGCACCGGTGCCGCAAACATGTCAAAATTTGATTATGTTATTCTTAGTGAAACAGAAACTTATCAATGGGTATACACGAGAGCAGGCGCCTCACTCATCGGTGAAAATAGTGATGGTGATGTGGTAATCTCCGCTTGGAGTTCCTCGGGTGAGCTTGTCGAAGGACAATCATATACCATAAAAGTGACCTATGGTTCGAAATCAGAAACTAAATCCTTCGTTGCCGGAGAAGCAATCCCCGGGCCAGCAGTTACTGTCCATGTAATTGATCAAGATTCCAATCCAGTTGCAGGTGCAGCTGTCGATTATTATTATGCTAATGATGCTTTTGTTGGGAAACCAACACAAACAACCCCCAGTAGCGGCCAAGTACTTGCCTACTTGAAAATAGGTGAATACAAAGTCAAAGTTAGCTACCAGGGGTTCACCTATTGGTCTGAAACCTTCTTCCACCCGCAAATCTCAACAGTTACTGTTCGAGTTGGAGGAGGAGGACCAATGATGACAGTCCACGTTATCGGTAGCTCTGGTGGTCTTGAAGGTTTAACCGTTTATGGTTTTGATCCCTTCGGAAGATATATTGGAGAACATGCACAAACCAATGCAAATGGTGACGCATTCTTAACAATTAATCCTGGCACTTATGTTTTCAAAGTCTTCTATTTAGGTTTGAATTACAGCAGTCCACTGGTTGACTATCCGACTGTAAATGAAACCACTATTAACATCGGTGGTGGAACTGTTTATGCGCGAGTTATCGATAGTGACAATGTCGGACAATTTAATTTCAGAGTATATCTCTTCAGCTCAACTGGTTCTTACCTCGGTATTAGTAGAAGAACGAACCAAACCGGCTATGCTGCCTTTACCCTCTCAGAAGGTGCATATCGTTTCCGAGTGGATTATGGTGGTGCACGAAGCTGGAGCGAGATCTTTGGCGCCGCAGATGGTGCTGTAATTAACATTTATATCGGTGGAAAAGTTTATGCCCATGTTGTCTATGGTGCTGCTGAAACCCCGCTGGCAAATGTACGAGTCTACTTATTTACCGCTGCGGGTTCCTATACTGGTTTGTCAGCTAGAACGAATGCAACCGGCTATGCGCTCTTTAACCCTGTTGCCCGAAGTACTTACTTCAAATTCCGTGTCGACTATGCAGGCAGTCGTATCTGGAGCAACGAATTCACAGGTGAAAATGCTACAACGATTGTTACCATTAATATCGGCGGTCAAGTTTTTGCCCACGTTGTTTATGGTTCCGACAACAATCCTATAGCCAATGTCCGTGTTTATCTCTTCACCTCCTGGGGTTCCTACACAGGCCTATCAGCACGAACAAACCAAACTGGCTATGCACGCTTCAATGGTGTCTTAAGAAATACAGACTACAAGTTCCGCGTCGATTATGCAGGCGGACAATTCTGGTCAACACTCTTCAATGGCTCTGTGGATGGTTTGGTAGTCGATATTAACATTGGTGGAACTGTTTATGCCTATGTGGTCTATGGACCCGAAAATGAAACATTAGCTAATGTTCGTGTCTATCTCTTCACCTCGTGGAGCTCCTATACTGGTCTGTCAGCCCGGACGAATGCAACCGGCTATGCCCGTTTCAATGGTGTCCTAAGTAATACCAATTATCGTTTCAGAGTAGATTATGCGGGCTCACAATATTGGTCAACACTCTTCAACGGTTCAGTGGATGGCTTAGTGGTCGAGATCAATATCGGTGGTATAGTTTACGGCCATGTTGTCTATGGACCAGATGACAGTCCCTTGGCAAATGTAAGGGTTTACCTCTTCACCTCCTGGGGTTCCTATACAGGTCTGTCAGCTCGAACTAATGCATCAGGTTATGCTCGATTTAACGGCGTACTTTCAACAACAAACTACAAGTTCCGCGTGGATTACGCAGGAGGACAATACTGGTCCACTACCTTCAATGGTTCTCTTCCAATCTATGTCCATGAGATGAATATTGGTGGCATTGTTTATTGTCAGGTGGTTTATGGCACCGAGAATAATCCACTTAACAATGTTCGTGTCTATCTCTTCACCTCCTGGGGTTCCTACTCAGGTCTTTCAGCTCGAACAAATGCAACCGGACATGCCCGTTTCAATGGAGTACTTAGAAATACAAATTACAAATTCAGAATCGATTACGCTGGCGGACAATTCTGGTCGACCACTTTCAACGGCTCCTTGCCAGTCTATACCCACGTAGTGAATATCGGTGGAACAGTCTTTTGCTATGCAAATGATGCGGGAACTCCCCTCGTCAATTACAGAATCTACCTTTTCACCGAAGGTGGAGCCTATGCGGGTTTAAGTGCACTAACCAATGCTTCAGGCTATGCCCAATTTAATGGTGTGCTAAGCAATACGAACTATCGTTTCAGAGTAACTTATGATAGTAGTTATCATTGGTCTGAACTTTTCAATGGTACTAGAACCAAACCAGTCGATCTAGATGTTTCTAAAATGCTATTACTAGATGCAAATCCTGCCTTGGACCAAATGATCACAACTACTACCGAACCACAAAAAATCAAAATAACTTCTTAAAATAAAAAAATAATAACCGTTGTGGTTATTATTTCTCTCTCTTTTTTTATAAAATTTCTAACAATCCTAATTCTTCTAATTTTTCTTTGTTTGGTCGCCCTGTCTCCTGGTCATAATTGCGGTATGAGTACCATTCTTTAAGCTGGTATTGTACATCAGGAACATGGCCGTCTGTTGGGCCGGTGAGTTTCTGGAGCATGACCCTTGGGAGGCGTTCGTTTCTTGGGTTCCAGCCGAGTTTGAGGTTGATAAGACGCTTGAGCGCAAACAACCTGTCTCCCAAGATAATCAATTCTTCTGGCGAAATCTTTTGTGCTTGTGCCAGAGAGAGTAATTGTGCAATGGTTGTTGCTGTGGGGTTATAGAATTGACAAATGCCAATTGCATTGTATACTTGTCTGTAGCTTTGGAGGTTTGTTAGCGCCTTGACGATCCCCTCATTAGCAAAGCGGTCATCTGGGATGCCTTCAACGCCAATCTCCGGGAAGTATTGTCCTTGCTGGGTAAGATAAGCATCACCATTCAGATGGCATGCTCCTCTTGGGCTTGTTACGTACATTAATGCCATACCACTAAAGGCACGAGGGTCATGATATGGGGCTTCTAAACCATTAACTTGAGCAGCAAGTTCGGCTTGCTTATATTTCTCAGCCAAAAATTTGGATCCTTCAGCCAGAACATCACCTATACCTTCTCTCTTAGCAATTACCTCGAGGAGGGTGATTAGTGAGCTGTCATCACCAAATGTGCATTTACAGTTTGCCGGAAGAACCTTTTTTGGAATGACACCTTTTTCCACAAGATCAAAGAGAACAGCAATTGTTTCACCTGCAGAAATAGTGTCCATCCCAAGGTCATTTGCCCTCACATTAGCATAAGCAACGACTTCTAAATCAGTAATACCAAGATTTGTTCCGAAGCTGGCACAGGTCTCATACTCGGGCCCATCAATTCTGGGGAGTTTATAGGGACCGGTTGGAATTTCAATCTCCCGACCACAAGCAATGGGGCAGCGATAACACGCTTTTTTCCCGACAAGGATTGTTTCTGCCATAGTTATTCCTGAGAGATCGCCAGCATTCTCTATTGTTCCTTCGGACCAATTTTTGATTGGCATATCACCATACATCTCTAGAGCCACATCAACATTTCCTGCAGTGCCAAATTCTTGCAACAATTCAAAGCTGAAGCCGTCTCGACACTCCTCAAGTCCTTGCTTACTTACCTCTTTAAAATCACTTGGGAGGTCGAAGGTCGTGTTAGTTCCCTTAATCACAATTGCTTTCAAGTTTTTCGAACCCAAAACTGCGCCCAAGCCTGTTCTCCCAGCTGTTCGGCCATTGCCAGTCATGATACAAGCATACTTAACTAGGTTTTCACCTGCCGGCCCGATGACTGCAACTTCAATTTTTTTTCCCTTGAAATCCTTACTAAGTTGTTTTTGTACCTCGTATGTTCCTTTTCCCCAGTAAGTCTTTGCTGGTAATAACCTTGCCTTCCCATCATCAATTACTAAAATAGTTGGTTCTGTAGCGGCTCCTGTTATAATCACTCCATCAAAACCAGCAAATTTCAATGCTGGGCCAATTTTCCCGCCAACATTAGACTCCCCCCAAATGTTTGTTAGAGGAGAACGAGAGCAAAAAGTCGAACGCGAAGTGCAATAGGCGGGCAAGCCTGTAAGAACACCGGTGAGAAAATAAAGGGGGTTCTCAGAAGCGAAGGCTTCAGGGATAACCTCGCGGTTTTTAATAAATTGATAGTAAAGATACGCCCCCAAACCACTCCCGCCGGAGAACTTTTGAACAATCTCGAGGGGCAATGGTTCTGTCGTAATTTCTTGTGTTGTAAGGTTAACTTTTAGCAGCTTTCCACGAATTCCAACCAATGGTAAATCCTCCTCTTCCTAAAACATGGTATAACAGAGGGTACGAATAATTTCCTTGTTTAGTTCTTTAGGATTAACAAGCGAACCGGTATCATTCAGAGCAAATTCAATGATCAAAGGCATTTTTTCCTCGAGAAGACTTTTTGTCACCCCGAAATCTGATAGCTTCGTTTTCAAGTCAAAAGACTTCCGGAATTCTTCAATCTTATCAATAAGTGTATGGGCACCCTTTGCATCGAGGGTATTTACCAATTGTAGGGTATAGGCAATTTCTGCATAGCGTTGTTCAATAATAGGTTCTGATAAGCAATAGCGCATCATATGTGGTAATACTACAGCTACTACTTGTGCATGGGGGAGTGAAAGAACCGCTCCGAGAGAATGGGCTAAGGCATGAACGCCTCCAATCTGACTATTGCCAAAAGCGAGTCCTGCCATTGTTGCAGCATTATGCAATTTCTCACGTGCAACCATATTATCCTTGTCAGCCATCACTTGTGGTAAAAATTCAAAGATCAATTTGAGCGCCTGCAATGCAAGACCATCGCTAAAATCGTTGCGCCATTCAACAGTAAAGGCTTCGATAGCATGAGTAAGAGCATCAAAGGCCGTGGCAGCAGTCAAGCTTAATGGAAGCGCCTTAGTAAATTGCGGGTCAACAATAGCTAAATCAGGAATTAATTCGCGATGAGCAAGGCTTAATTTTTGCTTGGTCTCAGGGTTCTTAATAACTATCGCCCAGTTAGCATCAGAGCCCGTGCCACTGGTCGTTGGGATGGCGACAAAACCGGCTTTTTGCCGTAAGACTAAAGGGTCTTCGGGAAACACCTCTGCAATATCCAAATCTGGATTCTCATAAAAAACCCAAATTGCTTTTGCGCCATCTATCACTGAGCCACCTCCAACAGCAATGATTAAATCAACATCTTCTTGTTCAGCCAATTTCGCTCCCTCGCGAGAAGGGGGAATTGCCGGTTCAGGTTGAATGGCTGAGAAAATTACAAAAGGAATATCTTCCTCTTTTAATAAATCGAGAACAGGTTGGATGGTTCCCAGTTGTAGAAGTGTAGTATCTGTTACAACTAAAGCCTTTTTTGCATGAACTTCGCGTAAAGCTTCGAGTGCTTCTTCACCAAAGGCAATCTTACGTGGAGAACAAAAATACCACATGAGCTAATTCTCCTGAGGGTAGAAAAGAAAAAAGAGGGATGCTAAAGGAACACACTCTCAATCTTTTGTGCGGTATTCACTAGTTCTTGTGCTGCTTTTGCAGCTCGTAAAACTTTGGCCTTATTACCAACCAGTTTGAATTTTCTCATAAGAATTCCTTTGATAGGATCAATCTTCCCGTGAATTAAATCGACCCAATTGGAGTATTTCCCACGATATTGGAATTCTGTCTGAGGGGCTTTTGCTGGGTCTTCAATAAATTCAACCCGACGACATTCGCCATGCCAGAGGTCAATATAGAAGGTCAAGTCTTTCTCAAGTTTATCATCTGCTTCAATGACAAACAAAAAATCGCCTTCCCAATCCTTCGCAGCTTCTTGCCAAGCCTTGCCGGCTTCGCCATTTAAGGCCTCTTGATACTTTATTAGCCATTCTTTACTAGGAAAATTCACAACCAAATTAAACACTAACTCCTGTTACAATTGATTATCTATTGAATAACCTTTGAATTTATAAATTTTCGGAGAGAGGTGTTGAATAGAGGAAAAGTAAAAATAGAAGAATGATACTTCCTCACATTGGTCTTCTACCGGTTCTTTTCAAAGCAATAGCTTAGTTAAAAAAAATTTAAGCTTTAGAAAGAAAAAGAGAGAGAATGACGCTTTAGGCTTTTTCTCTCAATTTTTTAGTTATGACCATCACTCCAAAACTAACGCTCATTATGATGCCAATTATGTAGCCCGGTAAGCCAAAAATTGTTGTTGTAATAGTTCTTGTAATAATATCCCAGTATTTTAGCTCAACGTTTAATGAAGTAAATTTAACATTAGTGAATGTGCAGTAACTTGGATCTACAGCTAAAGCGATTAACAGGTAATTTAGAGGTCTTGCTACACCGGTTGTCCATTGATGCTCTATTTGGATTATCCCTTTTTTTATAATTTGCAGTTTAAGAATGCCATTAATTCTGGTAACAATATATTGAAGTGATGCTGAAGAGGGAAGCGTTCCATAAGTTGTTTCAATAATATCAAATCCTTGGTTATCAGGATTAGCACTTATACAATATTTACCTCCATGGGCATCCCAAGCATCCCAACAATCAAAAGCACAAAGCCTTAGATACCCTTTCGGTGTTGCTTCGTCAAAAGTTCCATTCTCAAAATAAAAACTACCAAGAGCAAACGTGAACTGTTTTAATAGGCTTCCAGTATACAGATAGTCTAATTCAAGAAGTAAATTAAATCATAATAGAGTTTATTTTCACCGAATCCAAAGTAAACAGTCTCCCATTCATAATTGCCTGGTTGATTATCATAAGTCATAGATATCATCGTCTTATTTAGTATAGTCGTAACTAGATTCGAATCCGCGTAAGGTAAAAAGCCACTAAAATCATTGATAGTATCTGTCCCACCAAAAGAAGACGTCTCCAATAAAGAGCGAGAGCTCATTCCTAGTATGCAAAACATCATAAGTAGTGTCGTTATCTTTGTTTTCAAAAAAATCACTCCTTTTCTTACTTATTTTTTCCTTGTTTAATTTTAAATATTTTTCTATAAAAGTACCTTTCTATAAAAGTACCGAGTTCATCATTTGTTATTGAAGAGCTAATTCATTCAAAACAATCAATCACTGCACCTTCTCCCCTTGACTTTTGTCAACAAAAACGATGGGCGATAATGCTTTCTGTGACTAGCTATAAAAAATGCCACCTTGGTGGATTCCCTATTATCAATGAGTGAAAAAAAATAACATTAGAAGAGTCATTTAATCAGGAGAGAATTTTTCTCGAGTAATTTTAAAGATAACAGGATTGTAACCGTCAGGGCAAGCATGAGTGGCCTCGTCTTTGTTTTTCAACCAAGGAAAGTTGGCTTCATAAGTCATTGCGTAGATTTTTGGAAGCATAGAATACATCGCAGAAAGGCAGAGCTTACCTTTAACTTCACCCTCTTCGAAAATAATTCTATCCCCGATTTTATGACCAGCTGCGCAAGTGCCTTTTTGGGAAATGACTTCAACAACAATTCTTTTGTAGGGCATAAAACATCACAA
>DXJV01000023.1 GCA_019056785.1 Candidatus Heimdallarchaeota archaeon | reverse complement strand
TCTCGTTTGTGTGCCCGGAGAGAAGGACGAATCTTCTCACTTCCCATGCCCTTCTTGTGAAGTCCACGAGATTTTTTGCCTGCACTTGTTAATCCTCGGAAGACCCGTCGTTTATTTGCTGGATTACAAATCCAGTTAATGCGTGGGTCCTTCTTAATTACCGGATGTGAGGGGTCAACGAGAATGACCTCATACCATTTATATCGGCCATCTTCACCAACAGGATAAGAATTCAAGACTTCTAAATTCGGATATTTTCTTGCGGTTCGCTCCTCCGCAATCCATCGGAAGCTCTTGCCCGGCTGGATCTTGCGAACAGCTTGTCCTTTCGTATGACGGCCTTGAGAAGGACGACTTTTTCGAAGACGGGTTCGACGAATTCTCGCACGAACAACAATGTACCCTTGTTTTGCTCGATACCCTAAAGCACGGGCGCGATCAATTCTTGTAGGGCGTTCAATACGATGAATAGAAGATTCTTGTCGCCAAGTGATCAACCGATGATGTTGTAAATCCTTGAACTCTTGGCTTTCTCTGTTTTTCCAAAATTTACCTACGTATTTGTACATTTTCTCTTTCACCTTACCAATTCCGCAGAATGCGACATCTAGGTTTGGTTCTTATAGCTCGAAAGCTCTGACTCACAAACAGCCATTCGCTTTTTAATTCTTTCTAAAAAACAGAGAAATTACTGCTGGAGAGGAAAATAGTCCTCTTTCTGTGTCGAGGAACACCACCGGTGTACTCCTCTCACGGTATCAATCTACGCACTCAACCCGGCTTCTCGTGGCAATGGTCATCGAAGCCAACTTGAGCTTGCTTCCACGATGATGAGTCGTTTCAACGCTTCACCTCGCACCTCCATGGAGCTCCGGGAAGGAGCCACACATCATCGTTATCGAGTACGCTTTACGTTTCTATTCTCAGAGCTAGGATCTCTCCTAATGGCTTTCGCCATATCGCTTTGCCTGGAAGAGAGGACCTTCCTCAGAAACCTTGAAAGGCTCCGGAAACCGTTTCTTCCTCTCCAGCAAGTAAACTCTATGAGCTGTTCTCTGATTAAATTCTTTTGGAAACGACTCATTTAAAAGTTGGTGTGGCTTTTATTACTTTGTTGAAGCTGTGACGAATCATGCCTATTGAAGTCGAGATCAAGCTAAAAATTGAATCGCTTAGTGATGTGGAATTTTTACTACTCGAGAAAAAAGCGCACTTGCAAGCTATTGTCAGCCAAAGAGATATCTACTTCACCCACCCTGAGAGAGATTTCGGGAGAACAGATGAAGCTTTACGTATTAGAGAAGAAGGGGACAAATGCTTTTTAACCTATAAGGGGCCGAAACTTGACTTGCAATCAAAAACGCGCCTGGAGTTAGAGACGATTATAAACGATGCGGCAACGATGACTCAAATCCTAGAAAAACTTGGATTTCAACAGCTACTTGTTGTGCAAAAAGAGCGACGGATTTATCAACTCGAACGAGCCACAATTTCTCTCGACATTCTCGAGTCATTAGGCACGTATCTTGAAATTGAACAAGTCATTGATAATGAAGAGGAATATGAAACTATCAGAGAACAACTCTTCGACTTGCTAATAACATTGGGGTTGAATCCTGAAGAAAATATCCGGAAATCTTACCTCGAATTGTTACTCGAGAAACAAGCACAAAATGAAAAGAAATAGACAGGGTATTTACCCTTCTTCTGAAAAACTTTCTACGTTTTGATTGTAGGTTTCAATTTCAGTCAGCAATTGAAGCGTTTCAAGGGCATCTTCTTCGTCAACAACTGCCATAGCATAACCAATATGAACTAATACATAATCATTTACAGAAACTTTTTCACTTAATAAGGTCGATTTTACCTCTCGCTTGATACCGCCGAAATCCACTAGGAGAGTATCAGCATCTTTAATTTCGACAACTTTTGCAGGTACAGCCAAGCACATGATAATCGCTTGCAGTATAACCTCTAGAGCTATAATAAAATTGCTGTTAATTTTATAATGAATTAGCAAGCATTTTTTGATAAATTTTGATAATTTGATTAACAATCTTTAATAGTAGTAACAACGGTTATTTGTTCATAGGGGTGTGGGTGTTGTTCCCTCACGAAGTTAAAAAGAGTGAAATGTTAAATTCTGAGAAAAGAGCTCTAAGAGCAAAAGCAGAACAAAAGAAAAAAATGGCGCATAAGAAATTCCTTTCCGGCGACTTGCGAGGCGCCTTAGATGATTTAAAAGAAGCACGATTATATATCCAAAAAGCTTTACGGCTAGTTCGTAGTTTAGGGGAACGAGGGTCTGCTGAAAGAACAATTCAGGATGACATAGAGAATTTATGGCGACGTATTTTAAATAACAACTCATCACGAGTTTGATTTAAGAAAGAAAATAATACTATTAATTAAAACGCCTTAGCTCTTTTTTGAAGAGAAAGAAAGCTTGATAAGAATAGCTGAAGTGCTGTTGTTAGAGATTTTGTACAGTAAGCAAGGTGTAACAAGTTTTGGTCCTCTGTCTTAAAGTTCCGAAAAAAGCCGCGGAAGAAATCAGAAAGCTTCTGCTTCAGTTTGACCTCCTTAACACCACCTTCAGAATAAAATCACAAGAGGATTGGTTACTTATTCCCTTGTCTCGAGAGATTCAAGAGACTGAAAAAGCGGAAATCGAGAGCCTCGGAGTGGCGATTAAAACACTTCCTTGTGGATTGTTAGAAAAAATTCGAACGCGACCAAATTCTCATCTCGAGATCTTAGAAAAGCACGTTTCAAAAGAAGAGTTTTCCCTGCTCCCCAGGAGCTTTGACACCATTGGGGATATTGCAATTGTTGAGATTCCGGAATCAATGTGGGATAAAAGAGAACTAATTGCCAAAGCCTTTCTTGATGCCTATGCTAATATTAAATCTGTTTTTGCAAAAACTGGCAAAGTTAATGGTATTACCCGGATACGCCCTGTGTCCTTTATAGCAGGCGAAAATAAGACAAAAACCATTCATAAAGAATATGGCCTTCGTTTTGCCATTGATATTACGAAGGCATACTTCAGTCCCCGTTTGAGTGAGGAACATACACGCATTGCTTCACTCGTGCAACCCGGAGAAATTGTTGTTGATCTCTTTTGTGGAATCGGCCCTTTTGCCTTACCTATTGCAAAACGAGTGGCGGCAACTGTTCATGCCATTGACATTAATCCTGAAGCCATTGAATTGCTAAAAGAAAATCTTCGCCTGAATAAATTACTCGGAAAAGTTATCCCTTATGCTGGGGATTGCAGGGATGTTGTGGAAAAGAAACAATTGCTTGGTGTAGCTGACAGAGTAATAATGAATCTACCGGGATATGCCATCAGCTTTTTGGATGTTGCGTGTAAAACGCTAAAGAAAGAGGGGGGAGTAATTCACTTCTTTGAATTTGTTGGTGGGGAAGGTTCACCCGAAGAAAAAATTGTCGAGGATGTTACCCGCGAGATTTTAAAGAACCATCGTTCTGTTTTAAAAGTCTTAAACGTAAGAAAGGTTCGGATGTCTGCTCCTCGACAATGGCAGATGGTTGCAGATGTATTGGTCAAATAAAGCTATGACTAATTTGATCATGAGGAACAGTCGATCAAGAAGGTTTGAAGAAAACTATGTTTACTGCCGAATTGATTTGTTTTGGAAATGAGCTTCTCATTGGCAAAACTGTGAATACTAATGCTAATTGGCTGGGGAAAAGACTAATCACTCTTGCTGGGAAGCTATTGCGCATCACCACTATTGGTGATAAACTTGAAGATATGGTACAAGTTATTCGTGAAGCATTAGAACGAAAGCCTGATGTCTTGATAACTACAGGTGGTCTTGGCACAACTTTCGATGATTTAACACACACAGCCATTGCCAAAGCTATGAATGTAGAACTCGTGTTAAATGAGGACGCCCTTAAACTCATTAGTGAGAGATTGAATTTTCTAAAAAAGAATCGAAATATTGACCTAACCCTAACAGAAGAACGAAAAAGAATGGCATTATTTCCAGAAGGAGGGATTCCACTCCCAAACCGTGCCGGCTCGGCACCGGGCGTGTTTGTTGAATGCCAAAAAACCAAAATTTTCTCTTTACCAGGTGTCCCTGTGGAGATGAAGAGTATTTTTGACTCTGAAATAGTGAAATATCTCCCAAAAGACAGCTCTCATTCTTATCATGAAAAGTCTTTAATTGTAAATAATGTACCTGAAAGTGAATTGGCTAAACAAATCAGCGTGGTTCGTGAGAAATATCCTCGAGTGTATTTTAAAACACATCCCCAAAGTTCAAGTACCTCCAAAAAGGGCATTATCGAAGTTGAAATCCATCTGACAATGGTCGGCTCAAAAGATGAGGCAAAATTATTAAAGGAAATTGCGAGAGAATTGCAAGAGCTAATTATGCAGATGAAAGGGGTTCAAAATAAGGAACCAAAAATAACTATAAAATAAATTGTTAACGGTGGGAAAAATGTATACAGCCTTTTTTGTCGGGACGGCGGGTTCTGGCAAGAGTCAATTAACAGCAACATTGGCAAGATACTTGAAAGTTTATGAGCTGGATGTTGCAACTCTGAATCTTGACCCTGGAGTAATTCGCTTACCTTATGCTCCGGATGTAGATGTCAGGGATTATATTGATATTAATGAGATCATGACAGAATTTGAACTTGGACCAAATGGTGGACTTGTAGCTGCAGTGGATTTGATCACCTCTGAGTCGCCGACAATTTTGGAAGAATTGAAAGATCGCTCTCCCGACATTTTATTGATTGATACTCCTGGCCAAATGGAACTCTTTGCTTTCCGACCCACAGGAGTGATTGCAGCCAAAGAGTTTGGTGGGGATCGATGTGTTCTGGTAAATCTCATGGATGCGAATCTTTGCCAAACGCCGTTTGGGTTAATTAACTCATTGACACTCTCACTTAGTGTTTATATGCGCTTTTTCTTCCCTCAATTAAATTTAATTTCGAAAATTGACCTGATAGATAACAATACACGAGAGGAAATTGACAAGTGGCTTGAAGACAACTATGTGTTTGAAGATGCAATAAATTCTCAAATAACAGGTGAGCGACGGGAAATGGCAATAAACTTGCTACGAATAATTAACGACCTCCACCTATTGGCTGAAACCTTTCCATTAAGCTCAAAAGCAAATGTCAATATTGACCAATTATATGCCAAGCTTCAATTAATTTGGCAAGGTGGCGAAGACTTCCAAGTGGAAGACAGGGTGGTTCATTAAACCAGTTATTTAGAAATCACAATTTCCAGCCCTTTTGCATGTTGCTGTAAAAGCTCGCTAATAGCTTTAATATGACCATAACCAATCACAACAACAATATTTGAATGGTTCAAAGCCACCTTGAGGATTTCTTTTGTCATATAAACATCGCGATCCTCCAGGAGAATACTGTAAAGATTTGGAAAGTGAGAACGAAAAATCTCCAGAATAGATTTGAGGGAATCTTGATTTTGGAAGAGTGTAAAAACATCAGTGAGATTTATTTCCTCGTCATTTAACTTGAGCATCTCTTCTTCTTTAAGGTGCTCGTCTGCTGTCTCGTTTGAATCGCTTGTCTTTTTTACGACGATTTTTTTGTCTAAAATGAGCTCATCAATTAACTCTTGAAACTTTAATGATTCTTCTTCAGAAATTTCTAATGCCATTGCTTGACTGATATCGTGAATGGATTTATCAATTAAATAAATATTAGAACCGAGTTTTTTCGCTGTTTGATAAGCAAGCAACATTTCTAAACCAGGAAAGTCAACATTAGCAATTTTTGCTAATTCACCTTCAAAGAACCCGATGTCCTCCAAAATGGTCGGGAGGTCCTCTAAAAAATCTACTTCAAAATGGAGCGTTTCCTGAATGGAGGTGGGAAGCTCGTCCGAGAGCGTTAGCTGTGAGGGCTGGGCATGGTCAGTATATTCATGTTGAAGGACTTGCGATTGTTCTAATAATTGATTCAGGCGGAATTCATCTAGCTCTAAACAAACTGCATCGGGTTTCAGCTCTTCTATAATTCGTTTAACTTTAACAGGGCTTTCAGCATCGATGTGTGTAATCCCTACAAGTGTCACCTTTGTCATTTATAATCCATCCTTTCAATTTTGCTCCGAATAAATGCTACTGAGGGACCATCACCAGTAATTTGAGGTACGACACCCATTTCTTCACGGCAAAGAGAATATGGGAAATGTCGATTTTTTGATCATTTGCTATTACCACGGCAACAATTGAGAGAAATAAGAGCAAAGACATTTGGCGGGGAACTGTGGCAGCAAAATCAAACACGAATTTATCTTTTCCAAAAATTCTTATAAGCAAACTAGTTAACCAATCACTAATGTGTTTAAAAAGGTCTAAACTTTCTCGAGTGAAAGAGAGTCGTAAACCCCGGTTCTCGATAATTAAGGGATTGGTATCCCCAAAGACAGCTTTCTCAAAATCCTCCAAAATAAAGGTTAATTCATCGGTAGTTACCCTGGAAATCTTCTTTCGCGCGCAAAAAATTTCCGAAAAGCCAAAAATTGCAGAAACAAAAGACAAAAAACCACTTGAACCTCAGAAAAAAGGTGATTGGATATGAGTGAAGGGACTTGGAAAGGATTGGCAGAGAAGATAACAGAGAAACCTAAAAAAACAGATAAAACACCTACAGTTCAAGAAGAACCAATGTTTGTTGATATTCATACCTTACAGAAAAGAAGAGGGCTAAAGATACTTATTTATGGATTAGCAGGAACAGGTAAAACTTCTTTTTGTTTTACTGCAGACAAACCTGTTGCAATGGTTGATACAGAAAATTCTGCGTCAATCTTTGCAAAC
>DXJV01000010.1 GCA_019056785.1 Candidatus Heimdallarchaeota archaeon | reverse complement strand
TGAGCCGTCACCATATTCGTTATCGAAGCCGCCGGAGTTTCGGCCTGCGACTGCGGTTTTGATGCCAAAGGCGCTGGCACCAACAAAGGACAGTATTAACATTGCAAGGGCAACGATTTTCGGGGAAATTTTCTTCATCTTGTTGTTGATCTCCTTTAAGTGTTTATCAATGAATTATTTGAGAATGGGCTATTAAAAGAGCAAAAACTGAGACAAAAACAATGATAAACTGTAGTTTCTGTGCAATTTTTTTAGAACGGGGGTTTTCTTGTTGAAAGTTGTCTGCCTATTTTCTTAAACGATTCAGTGAAACCTCATGTTGGTTAGTTAAAAGAATCAAACACCGAAAAAGCAGACTTTTTATAGAAAAATCAAAGTAATTTTTTGAAAGAATAAAAAGGTAAAAATGAGGGAATTATTAATCGGTCTCATGGTATTTTTCTCCTCTTCTGTTTGTTCTTATTGGGTCGATCTCCTGACTTTCGTCCCCCTTCACATTCGCCGTTTGGAGCTCTCCGGTGAAAAAAGGGGGAATATCCTTTTTTTTAGATTGTCATTCTTTTTACTATTATGTTCCTTGGTGTAGTATTATTAATGGTACTTTCCAAGACCATTAATAGTTCCAAAAGATTTCCAAAGAATGTACTCATCTAAGCCAGTGTCCACAAAGTCTTTTATCTTACCGATGATTTGATAGTTGTTCCTGAGGTAAAAGGTAATTGCGCGTAAATTTTGAGTTGATGTGAGAAGGAAAACGTTTGGGAGGTGGTCTTCCTTTAAAGTGAGTTCTTCAACGAATGTAAGTAATTTTGAGCCGATGCCTAAGCTACGGTGCTTTTCACTTACAACAAGCCTTCTAATATAGTTTGCAAAGAGGACATTCTTTTTTAGTGCAATAAAGCCGACTACTTCTCCCTCGTTTTCCGCAACGAAAACGAGTTGTTTGGAAAGGCGTTCTAAGAAAAATTTCGTGGCTTGCCCTGCTGTCAGACCGTAAGCTGTCCAAGGAAAAGATGTTATGGTCATTTCAACGCAGGAAGGAATGTCCTTCTCCTCGAGTTCACGAATGGTTATAACCAAAGTTTTCACATCTGAATTTTTTTCATAGTTTTTATAAGGCCTCCTCTCTGGTAAAAGGATATTGATTAAGTCATTTTACTTTTGTGGACCAAAACGTTTCCTTGGTGGTAAGCCAGCGTTTGAAATTAGTTAGGATTTGATGGTGGTCGAAAGCCAGTGGGAGTGTGAGCGCTTTTGAAAGGGAGACAAGTTGGCACATAGCAGCATCCGATCCAGCCGAGGGTTCACCAGAAAAGTTGCAAATAAAAACGATGGAAATTGTATGCCCCCGCGGGTCCCGTTCAGGATTTGAATAAACCCCAAGGATAGCTGCCGGTATTGCATTAACACCCACCTCTTCTTTGATTTCACGAATTAATGCTTCTTCTACAGTTTCACCTTCCTCAACACGCCCTCCGGGAAGGGCCCAATAGTTATGAAAAGTTCGACCGGCACGACGAATAAGGAGCACTTCCCCCTCACGAAAGAGAATACCATCAACAGCAAGATACAATGAATACCACCACAATGTTCATCTTATTACCCCATGTATTAGATGATTACTACCCATCTCCTCCTCAAAACAAAATTAATCGGCAAGCAATGTGCGTTCCAGATCAACAAGCTTTTCAACAACGCGTTTCCCCTTGGCGCTAAGTTCATAGTAAAGGCGACGAGAGCCCTCTATGGTGGTGAGCTTTAAAAGGCCAAAGCTAACTAATACCTCACGAACCTTGATGAGAGTCCGGTCATTCATCCCCAAGCGGCGAATCTTTGAGCCATAAAGTTTGCCACGGTTCCAGAGCATAATAAGAAGCTTGAAAGTGTCTTTCTGGTTATTAAGACGGAAAATGAGCATTTCTTCATCTTTTTGAAGTGTCATAAGAGAAGAGTAGAACGTTCTGGTTTATTTTTCTTTTCATGAGATAAAACGTCTAAAAGCTGTTTCACTTTAAAGAGTAGAAGAGCAGAATTGTTGCGACACAACCATACCAAAGGTGAATGTACTATTTTAGGGAAAACAATTGTGATGGTACCAAAACAACTGTGAAAGAAAAGAGTGAGTAAAAAAAGAGAAAAAAGGGGGGAATGCTTGTAGCAAATTAGAAGCATCGAAGAACAGAGCTGGGACCAAGATCTTTGTATTCTTTCTTGGTAACCCACATCTTCTGGAAGGTCTTCAAACTGGAGAGAATGGAGCCACCAATCCAGACAGAGTAGCGTCGCTCGGGAGGAGCGATGATCTTAACTTCAATGCCTTCAGGAACTTGCTCAGTCAATTCCTTATGAAGACGCTCTTTGAGACCACTGAACATGGTAGAACCACCAGATAAAACGATGTTCTGGTAGAGTTCGCGGCGAAGGTCAACATCGCACTTGTTGATAGCCTGGAAAATAGCGTCGTCCAAAGCCATGGCTTCCTTACCAATCTGTTGAGGTTGGAAGAAAACTTCAGGAGCAAGGAAACGCTCAGTGCCAATAGTCAAAACATTGCCATCAGGCATCTGATAGGTCTTCTCCATACCGCTGACTTTTTCAGCTAATTGTAATTCCTTCTCAGGATCTAATGCAACATAACAGAGCTTCTCTTTGATATCACGAACGATTTCAAGCTCAGCACTGCTGGTCAATGAATAACCCTTCTGACGAAGGAGTCGACGGAAGTAATTGGTGATGTCTCTACCGGCTAAATCAATGCGGTCAATAGCGTGAGTCAAAGCAAAACCTTCGTAAATTGGAACAATGTGAGTAACACCATCACCAGAGTCAACAACCAAACCTGTGGTACGACCGCTGGCATAAAGACTTAGAACAGCCTGCATGCTAACATACAAAGCTGGAACATCAAAAGTCTCGAACATGATCTCAGCCATCTTCTCACGGTTGTGCTCAGGATTCAATGGAGCTTCAGTCAAAAGAACAGGGTGTTCATTTGGGTTCTCTCGTAAGTCATTGTAGAAAGTGAAGTGCCAGATGCGCTCCATAGCCTCCCAGTCAGTAACTTGACCGTGGGCAATGGGGTAGAGTAAGCGAAGGACACCACGAAGATTCAGAGCTTCTTCGCCGATATAGTACTCTCGCACGTAATGTTCTACATCAGTCATAATTGATTGGTATTTAGGATAACCAATAAGTGTTGGGAAGACGCTTCTTGGTTGGTCTTCTCCTGCGTAGCCGTTTTTCGATAGTCCCGTTCCGTTATCTATTACTAAGGCTTTTTCTTGTAAAATTTCTTCAGACATTGTCTTTTTTCCCCTCGGGGATTTTTTTCATAGTTTCTCTCAACTATTTTGTGTTCTTATGTTTCTATTTTTTACATATAAATGCGACGGTTGTGGTATTTCTCAGCAAAGCCCTTTTTCTTACATCTTACGATTTACGTCGTATTTCTTACGCATTACAATAACACTTTTTTTTCGTGTTTTCAGGGTATTTTTCAGAACACTTTTCTTTTGTTTTTTATTTTCTCTCTGGCTTCTTTCTAACTCATCTGTGAGTTTTGTGGATTGCTATCTAATGAGATACTGAGCTATTTTGATTTGAAAAGATCGTTTAGGCCGGTTTTTAATTTACGAGTGAAGTTAGTGAAGGTAGATGCTCCTAAATCAAAGTGTATATTAATTTCTTTTTCTAATTTAAATTGGAATGAAATTTCTTTCAGGAGAGAAATTATGAACAAAGATGAGTTCAGAAACATTTGTCCTTTTTGTGCTTTTGCTGTTCCAAGTGATGGAAAGTTTTGCCCGAATTGTGGTGCTTCATTAGACGCACTTTCAGAGCCAGTAGTTTCAGATGGTATTCCATCTAAGACCCATGAGGTTTCACCTGTCTCTGTCTATAGCTCTTCTCAGGTGGCTTCCTCCCGGGACTATTATGGGCCAACTCAACAACAGTCTCCCGCCGCTCAAGGCACTTTTTATCAACCTGTACATCCTATGCCCCCGCCACAAAAGGTTGTTTATATTCCAAATACTCGTCCGAGGAATTCTTCCGAGGGGACCCTCGCTCTAATCTTTGCGATTCTTTCATGTGTAGGTATTTTACCATGTCTTGGTTCCATCCTTGCTATTACGCTTGGTCAGAAAGCGGCTGATACTCCTACAGGAACTACAGCAGTTATTCTTGGTTGGATAACTTTTGCTTTATATGTTATAGCAATTATTATTTCGATAATATTCTATATCTAAACCCCTCTCTTCCTCCTTTTTTGTAATAATCTGTTTTTCTAATATCGTTTGTTTTTCAAAAATTAGAGTTTCCATTTTTGACTTTCGTAATCATAGAGTTCATGGAGTGGCACTAGTTTTTTATTACTCTGCCTTATAGTATAATAAGTTGATTCCAGACCTGTTTTTTCTATTTTCTTTTGGATTAAGTCTTTTATTGGATGATTGCTTGATATCCCGGGGAGGGGAAAAACATGTTTGTCTGCTAAGACCATTTCGCCGAGGAAAGAGAAAACTTGTAATTCTTTTACCAAACGCTTTATTTTTCGTTCTTCTTGCTCATCTAGTGCCTTTATTTCAAAAATGAAGATGTCTGCTCGATTTGGAATGAAGCGCTTCATAAAAAGTGCATAGGAAAGTATTTTCCGTCTTCTTGCTCGGATCTCAATCTGGTTCAAAAAGACTATCTGAGCGGTTACATCCGTTAAGGGGATATTATTTTTCTTGTAGAGTTTTGGGAGCTCATTTACATATGCTGCGTAGCGGGATTTTAACAAATATTTGCATTTTAGTACTGAGAGGAAGAAGAGTAAGTTGTAATCTAGAACAATGTCCCGGTCATCAAATTCCATTGAGAAATCTCTCTTTTCGCTTGCAAAGACGAATTTTCGCAAATCAAATGCCGGTTGCTTTTCAAATAACAATTTCTCCATAGTTTCAATGGTCGGTTTCTGTTCTGTTGTGGTGATTACTCCGTAATGATTTCGTTCGCGTATCAATTGTAAATTAAAATCGTCAATCCATCCTTTACCCTGAAATTTTCTCAATTGTTCATTCAACCGCTCACTTACAAGATGGGGACAAATTAATGATGGAGAATAGATGACCTTTTTACCCTCTTCGATCTCTCCGGTGTAAATGGATTTCAAATACTGCTCTTCCCAGAGCATTTTATAGATTCTTTCGTACATTTCTCCTCGTTCTGGCAGGACTACCTTCAAGAAATAGTTATTTAACTTTAATTTTTCCAGATTAAGTATTGGCCTCCAGAAGGCAGTGTTCCTGGTTGACAATTCCCTAAACTGCCGTGCGACAGAATTAATGTGATAATTTAGTTTTTTAGCAATATTTGCTGTGGTTCCTCTCGAGTAGCCCCATTTTACGATTAACTCGAGAGTTGGGATTAATTTTGGTTTTAAATAAATTGGTGCAATGACATCAATTTCAGTTATTAAACTGTTTACCCAGCCATTAAATGCCTTGAAAATTCCTTCCGAGTCTATGTTCTGTTGGCTTACTATTTCTGCTAAAACTTTAAAAACTTCGTGGTAAGGGATATTCTTGATAAATAAGATATTTAACAATCGATTAAATTGAACATAGAAATACTTTGCAATTCTTTCAGGATAAATTCTCGTAGTAACTGATGCATAAATTGGGTTATCGAGTGAATTGATACCAAAATGTTCCTTCAACCACAATAATGCTACAATATTGACAAATGCATCTTTAACCTCATTTGGCTGTTCCGGCAGAAAATGGTGGAATGCTAACTTTACGATTAAAAAGTAAAGTAAATTCACTTTTGGCCGAGGTTGCAAATTAAAGATCCATTCGGCAAATTCTATAGTTTGTTCTCTGAACTTTATCCCAACATTAACATCATATCCCTCGATTAATGGTGCGAGGACGATCTGTCGTTGTTCTAAAATCGGCTTGTAACCAATAGTTTTGGAAAGAAATACTATTACATCCTTTAAAGCAGCATTTAAAATTTTGCAGATTTGGTTACGGTCGTCTGGTAGGAGTACTTCTACTTTGTTTATCAATGTCGTTAATCGTTCTTTCATGAGGGACTTCACACATTGTGAGCATTTTTAACATCCATTGCTTATAATAATTCTTTTCACGTTACTTTTAATTCTGCAGTTTATTTGCGCATTCTTTAGATATCACGCTGATAATAGGTTCTTTTTTAAGACTTCTGGGGGGAAAAAATATTTTTGTCGGAAGCATTTTCAAAAAAAGTTTTTAAATAACCAAACGAAAGCATTTTGTACCGAGCACTCTGGAACTACCAGAGCGTTCCCTTACGAACGATTTGTAGTTCGTATGTGTTGCATATAAATAGTTGAGGTTGAAGACATGAAAAAGTTAAACCCTAAAATAAGTAAAATAGTTATTGCTATTTTGAGTGTTTTAATTGCTGGAGGAGCTACTTTAGCAATCAAGAATGGTCTGGGCGAGACCACTGCAGGTCCCGACGGTGGCGACACAGAAGATACTGGACTTTGGTAAGAAAATCACTTGACTGCACCTATGCTGGAGAATCTTTGCGACGAAAAAGGAAATTGAAACACTCATTTCTTGAGAGGGAGCTAATCTTTAGCTCCTTTTTTCTTCTCTTTATAAGAATAGCTAGGGTTAAATTATGGTGAATTTCTGAGAAGTTAAAGACGCCCCTTTTTTGAGTTTGTTTTTTATAGCCAAAAAATCGGTTTACAATTTTCTAACGGTTGTTTTTTCCATCTAAAAAATTCGTTCTACCTCCAAAGCAAATAAAATAAGCGCCTTTTCACCCTTCTTTCTATTGCTGATGTTACAACCTCAACTATTATCCTTTATCTTAGCTTTATCTGTATAATTAAATTAAATAGCCGGAGATGCGTTTGAAAGAATGAAGACCATTCTACTCGTAGAAGATGATTTGCTCACTAATGAGTTATTTAAGCGCATTTTAACGGAACGAGGTTATAAAGTCCTAAAAGCCATAAATGGCAAAGATGCTTTGAAGCTTTTTGATCAAGCGGAAGAGAAACCCGAGATCATCATAGTTGACTATCGCTTACCGGCGGAATTAAATGGTTTGGATTTAAGTAAAGAGTTTATTAAACGCAATCCTCGCCTAAAAATTCTCATGATAACAGGTGATCCTCGGGTGGATAAATTACAAACCTCAAAAATTGGAATTAAATTAAAAATGAAACCGATCTCCAAAGAGGAGCTAATTACTGAAATTGACCTCCTAACACGAAGCTCTAATTTTCCGTCCAAAGAAGGAGGGGGATTATTTTCAAAAGAGGTATCTCAAAAGAATAATAAATTAACTTTGGAAATTCGTTTCTAATGAGGTTTTTTTTTACATGATAAACGCAGCTCCCTCATGGATATAAGTTTCATTTCTTCATTAGACAACCATTTTTGTAAGAAACCGGTATTGTTAACAAGCACTTCCTCTCGTGTTTTTGGAGGAATCTCATATTTCTGCTCCAAACTTCTCAGCCCTTAAAAATACTCTCTATTAGTTTGTGAAGTTTCCAACAAACAGGTCACTCAAGATTAAAAAGGGAATTTTTAATAAATATGCAATTAATGCCTATAACTAATAACAATTCTTGCATTGCAGGAATAAGAGTGTGATAAAATATGAAACGAGGATTAAAAATTACCTTGATTGTCCTCCCGATAATTCTTATTATTGCCGGTGGTTCAGCAGTTGTTGGCACTTTGCTTTATACGAAAAATAATGTTTCGCATTCAACTGGAGATGCTACGATTACTAGTTATATTCTCCCTTCATTTACAAGCTATACCGGTTATATCGTTGTGTCAGTTCCTATTGAGATAATAAACAATGGCTTATATAATATTGTAGATATGCAAATTTCTTTGAAAGTTTATGGGCAAAACTTCTCGATCAGTAGTCTTAATGGTATCCTTCTAGGAGAAGGAGTAAATGCCATTGCTGAAGTGGCAAAAGGGACAACCTACTCAGGGATGCTTGAAATTAATATGACAGAGAACATTGCCGTTCTTGCCATACAAGATGGAGAAATGCACATTCTAGTAGAAACCTCATTGAAACTTGATATGGTGCTCTTCAAAATAGGCAATTCCTTTACTGAAGAACAAATAAAACCCTGGGATTCTCCATTTGGGGTATAGGTAGCAAGCAAGTCTTGCACCGAACCATTTTTTCCATAGGTTTATTATTCAGAATTCCATTAGTTTAGTCCATTATGTCCTTCTCAGAAATCAATCCAAAAGATTTGGAAGAAAATGCCATCAAACTCATTGGCTTGGACTGGATGCTCCTAACTGCAGGAAACAAAGAAAAGTACAATATGATGACTGCTTCATGGGGCGGTCTGGGTGTCCTCTGGCATAAGCCAGTTTGTTTCATTTTTGTTCGTCCAAGTAGACATACTTTTCAGTTTGTAGAGAATAATCAAAACTTTAGCCTCTCATTTTTTGACTCTGACTATCGTTCTATCCTTAATTTTTGTGGTGCAAAATCTGGTCGCAACATCAACAAAATGGAAGAAGTAGCTTTAACGCCCATCGAAAGGGAAGGAACAATCTATTTTGAAGAAGCACGACTTGTTCTTATCTGCAAAAAACTTTACTATCATGACTTGGAGAAAAGCCATTTTCTTCATGATCTAACAGCGCAATTTTATAAACAAGGGAATTTCCATCGAATGTATATTGGCGAAATAGTTTCCTGTCTTCTGAAAAAAAAGTGATAGAACAATTGGCTGCCCAGCCTGGATTATTGTTTCAAAGATATTCCGGTCGAACATTTTTCCTTTTTTGTTTTTTAAATCCCAGCATTCGAAGTATGTCTGTGAGTTGTTGATAAACTAGTTGAACCGTTTTATCTTTGGGAAATCTTTGTTGTAAATCTTCAAAAGATTTTAGCAACTCGTAAACTTCTTCTCCTTTCTTTTCGTTAGAGAGCAGGCCAATGATGCCCACGAGAGATTCTAAATAGGCGTTGAGAATGGGTTTTGCTTCTGGAAAGTCATCAAGTAGTTTTCTTAAGCGCCCCAGAATTTCCTTCGTATGTTGATAATTAGTAATCCCAATAATCTTTAAGGCTTCTAGCAATGTTTGAGCATATACCGTGTATAATTCTACATTTGGTGTAGTATTATCTATCAAAGCATTAAACTCAGCGAGTAATTTTTTAAGCTCTTCACTCTTCGCGCCAAGGACAATTATTGCATTTTTGTATCCTTTTGCCAGCTCAATTCTGAATGCAATGTCTTTCTTGTCCCCAGCAATTTTTTTCATCGACTCAAGCCATCGCTTTGCATCTTTAGGTTTTTCTTCGCTCCGGTCCATTGCTGTTCGATAAGCGTGAACCCATTCAAGTTGTAACCCTTTATTGGTTGGGCGAGATTCAGAAAGGTTTTGAATTTCAAGTAATAGTTTGTCAATCTTCCCAATGTCCAGTTTTCTAATGCTGCCAATCTCAGCAACGATGGATTTTGATAATTGTAATTGAATCGTCTCATTTTCCGGGAATTTTTTCGCAAATTCTCGTAACTTTTTACTCTGCTCTTGCAATGCTTTATAATCGCCACGCTTTTTCCAATAATTAATTATTTCGTTAGAAGCCATAGAAAGTTCTTCATAAATTGTCACGTTTTCAGGATAGTTTTTAGCGAAATTCTCGAGGTCAGTAATAATCTCTCGCATCAAGTAAGGTTGCCCTTTAGTTTTAATGGCAATGAGGGAGCTTCGTAATGTTTTTGCATAGGAAATAGCTAATTCTTCATGTGTTGGATTTTCCTTCACAATTTGTTCCACATTTTCAATAAAGCTTCGTATTTTTGACACAGGGAATTTCCCTTTAAAAGTAGTAAGAGCTTTAATGATCCCTTTTACATATAATTCTTGTGAGGTTTTTTCTTCAGCAATTATTTCTGCTAATTTCTTTAAGAGCTCTTCAACAGTATTGAATTGCTTTTTCACGCATGCTTCCTCAAGAGCTGTATAGATTTCTGCTGCTTCTGACAAGTCTTTTACCTCGAGATGATTGATTTTCTATATAAAGTAGTACTATTTCCTCATACTTTTATTAATACTCCTTTTCTTGCATTTTTCAACTTTTAGAAACCTCTTTTTTCAAATGAACCAATATGGCAAAGTTTTAATGTTAGAAACTCCAAAAAAAACAAAGAGTTACTATACGAATCGAAAAAAGGACGTTGTAAGCAAAAATGAAATATTCGCTGACCAAACAAGTTGATAAGAAAGCACTTGTTGAACTCTTTTTGAACCTTTCTGACTCTTTTGATGAAGGCATTCCGGACGTCGTTTGGGAAGGCTCGGAATTTGAAGTGGCAATAAAACAAAAGAAAGTTAAGACGGACATTAATTACATCTCAACAAAAAAGGGTGGAGAATTTACAATTAAGATTAGCTGGATCACTTCTGAAGCAAAGAAAGCAAAGGTGGAAGAGTCTAAGAAAAGAACCAAAGCGAAAATTGAGAAAGGTCAAGCAGTAGCAAAATCTGGGAAAGCAAAAGCCATTCCACAACCATTAGAAATCATTTCTGATGAGGATCTTTGGCTCGAAGAAGAGAGCTGGGAAGTGGAGGATGAGGATATCGACTGGGACAGCGACGATTTCGATGAAGAATGGTAAGGGGTGAGTTTCTCAACCATTCACTCTTTTTTACACAAAGTTTTTGTTTTCTTTTGCGAAATTAGTAGGAAGAGCAAAAAAGTTATTTTTCCTCGAGTGTGCAATAATGAGTATATTTAAGCGATCCCCCACAACCAAGGACCCTCGACTTTCATCTATTTTTGATGTCACGCTTGCCACGGTAAAAAGAAATTTGATCACTGATTGGCAATACAAGTCGGATATTGTTATACAATTTCTGTGGACAGTCACAAATCTTGTAGCATATGGATTTCTTGGCCTGTCTGTTGGGCAGGGGACAGGAGATTTCGCGCCGAATTATTCCTTCTCACTTTTCTTGCTGTCCTCTTCTGCTTTTTGGACTCTCTTTACAGGTAATTATGAAGAGACAGCTTTTTGTTTACGAGAAGAAGCAGCCCGCGGGACGATGGGCTATCTTGTTACAAATAACGTTGACACTCTTGGGATAATGGTAGGGCGATATCTCTCCTCCAGCATCAAATTTCTGGCGATTTTCCTGGTGACTACTATCCCAACTTTTGCCCTCATTAAAGGCGCTGCTGGAAATTTGCTCCCACATACCGCAAGAGAATTTTTCATGCTTCTCCCTTTAGTTTTCTTTTCTTATTTATTTATGATGAGTATAAGCGTGATAATGGGTTCCATTTCTTTACTTGTCAAACAAACGACTACGATCGTTCGAATTATGCTTTATCTTATCCGAATTGTTGGTGGTTACTTCTTTATGATCGAATCGTTTGCCGCTTATGGTGGCTTGTGGTGGTTGCCGGTGGTTTTCGTTGCTCTTCCTATCGTTTCAGGACAATATGCTTTTCGAAAATACTTGATAGAACATGATACCACAGTAAGATTTCCAGACATGCAAGTTATTAATGATCATCGCGTTAAAAATGGGTTTGCCCCTCTCTCTTTCACGGGCTTGAATTATGGCTATATGCTTCTCATTAATTTTGTAGTTAGTTGTTTATTCCTCTTGGGAGCATTTCTCATAGCAAAAATCCTAACACAAGTTGCAAGACGAAGAGGAACAATCGAGTTTTATTAAGGTGAAAATGAAAAATGGTACGTAGTGAAATTATCGTCTCAAATGGGTTGATTAAAGAATTCCCTACAAGTTTTACTTTATTCTCAAAGAAAAAAACTCAAAAGGAACGGAAGAAACGTGTCTTAAATGGCATCAGCTTTGACCTGCCAAAAGGGCTTTCGCTTGCTTTATTAGGCCCCAACGGTTCCGGAAAAACAACCCTCCTAAAAACCCTTTCTACCATTTATTCACCAGATGGCGGCGAGGCGTTTGTCTGTGGCTATGACATTATGAAGGAAACACCTGAGGTACGAAAACGGATTAGTTTTGTCTCACCAGCAATGGATTTTCAAAAGAAACTCACTTTAAAACAAACTATTGACTTTTTCGTTAAAGTGACAAATGGCGACATGGCACTTGCCAAAGAGTTTATCGAGGAATTACAACTCGACCATCTCTGGCATACAAAACTCGAGACATTTAGTGAGGGGCAAAAAGCTATCACTCGGCTCTGTGTGGGCCTCCAAAAAAACCCTGAAATCCTTTTTGCAGACGAACCAACAAATGGTATAGATTTTCGCCGGAAGCAAGTTGTTCTAGATTTCCTCGAGAAACAAGGACGCGAGCGAACGTTAGTACTGGTGGACCACGACCCAGAGGTTGTAGATGTTTTATGTGATAAAATCTTACTCATTGCTTTAGGCGGTACGGTGAAAGGGATGGTAGATGTGGCGAAATTACAATCAGAATTTAATTATATGTATGATATAATGCTCATCCCAAAAGGTACTATTAAAAAGAAAGAAGCCGAGGAGATTTGGCCGCGTTATGAAATGATCGGTGGTATGTGCCGCTTTTTTGCCAGCAACCGCTCTGAAGCAACCGAAATTCACGAGCGGATCATCCAGTGGGGGAAATTTATTGACATTAAAACTTCAGGAATTAGCATTGAGGACATAACCCTCCTCTGGTTAAAAAAGCATGAAGAGGAATTTGAAGAAAAGATGCTTGCTGAACGATAAGAATCTATTTCTGATAAAAAAAGACTAAGGTGATTTCTCTATTTTACAATGAGTTTTTGGGGAACGAGTTTTCCCTCACCTTGCTCTGGCTCGGTCTGGTTCTTGTTCTTCGTTCTTCCTTTTTCCTCCTCTTTTGTTGGCAAGTGAGAAAATTGTGTTAATGCCAACTGCCCAGCTGGTTTTCTTCTAACACTGCGTTGTTTTGGCTTTTTGCTTTTCCTTTGCCACTCTAATTCTCCGGTTTTGATGGGCTCTATAGAGAGAGGACTTTTTTCTTCTGCGGGCAAGAGCAATCCCTTGTCTCGTGCACGCTCAAAGGCATGGGGCAATCGACCTGTGGGAAGGGCGCCTTTTACTTCTGCTAAAGAAACTTTGACACCAAGCCCTTCGCAACAACGAAGCATTTCCTTGACATAATGTTCGCGATCGATTTCCTCGGCAAATTTCGGGTGTCTCGCACGTTCATAGATGCTTCCCTTTCCGGCAACGATAACCCATGGAAACTTGTCATAATCCATCCATGCTTTTGATACATCTACTCCTTCCATTTGAGCAAAATGGCTGAAGGCCACGACAGCCGGTGTTTTCCCTTTATAGTTTTCTGGTGGTTGTCGAATCGGTGAAAGGATGACAACTTTTGGGAGAAGCAGTTCCGAGGGCATTTGAAGGACTTTCACACCCAATGCAATAAGAAATCGTTTTGCAAGTTGGAATTCGGTTAAAGTTGTTTCTGCAGTAGCTTTCGGGTAATTTAATAGTATTTCAAGCACCTTTCGTTGCGCCTGCCGAGCAAGAGGCGACCAATCAGAGCGGACCGCTTCAAAGCCTTTAATTACGAATTCGTTTGAAAGGAGACTCGAGTAGCTGTATGCTTTTTTGCGCTCGGGTTTGAAAATGATGCGGTAAGCTACATCCTCAAATTTCAATTGGACAGGAGAAGGCAAATTATCATTAATTGCTTTTAAAAGGGCATTTACGAGGAGCATTAGTTTTGCAATTAGTTGTTCTCGCCGGGGAGCGTCTCGTTCCGCGTGTATTTTTGTAAAGAGCTCTTCTGCATGAATTTTAATAAATGCACTGTCTGTGTCACCGTAAATGAGCTCGCATGGCACCAGCTTCTTGCTGAGTATTTCGAGCTGTTTTTCAATTCCTAAAAGATAATCGCGCGCGCTATTGGCAATGGCTGCAGCCAAAGTTTGAGTGTAGAAGCGGCTTCGAATGTAGAAGTGGGCCCCATACATGCTATTTGCAACTATTTTCATTGAATTTTGTTCTCGTTGGAGAATTGCAATCTTTTCTTCGAGTGTCCTTCGTGCGACAGCATCTGTCGTTTGTTTTAGCTGCTCTTGCAATTGATTTATCTGTTTCTTCTTTGCCATTCGTTTTTTAATGAGAGCCTTTTCCATGATCGCTAGACAAGAACGTGACTGCTGCTCAAAAAGTTTCTTAGGGTCGCCATAATCACTCCCCTCAACCCATTGTTTGATTGTTTCGCCACCGATATTTTGGGCAATCATCACTGAGGGGTACATTGATTGAAAGTCGGCGATAAGCACGCCAATATGAAGTGTCCCTTTCGGATACAAAACGGTTCCCCCTTCATGGGGATATTGCTGACGAATGAGGCGATTCTTTTCTACTTGGTCGGCATCCGGCCGCTTTGGGATGATGATCCCCTTCCGGCGCATGTACCGCATCAATTCAAACTCGCCATTCAGCCGTTCCGTGCAGCTATTTCCTTCTGCAGGTGGGAAACCTGTCACGCGCAAGGTTTCAATCCAACCTGACATTCCCAGTTCCCAGAAGAGGTCATAAATTAGCTTTGCATCATAAAGACAACGGGTAGCAAGTGCTTTAATCTGCTCTTTTCTTCTTTCGCAGAACCCTTGCCGCCATAGGTGTAAAAAATCTCTCGCAGCGTTCACTTCTTCAAACGTTGGCGTTTGTTTGTAATAGTTTGAATGGTTCGTTCTTACTGTTGCTGGGGCTCCTCTCCCCAATAGCACTTCCGCAATATCGTAGAGCCCCTTCTTCCCAGAGGGAGGATGAATGCCCCAAGTGCGCAGGGCAAGATCAAAGACCATCCGCCCCATCATTCGAAAAGAATGCAAGCTCTTTGAATAGTAACAAGGTTCGTCATTGAATAAAGAAAAAGCATGGCTTGGCACTTGCAAGAGTTTCATGCGGTGAAGAAGATACGGAAGGTCAAAGTTATCCCCATGAAAGGTACAGAGAATGTCGGGTTGCACCTCCTGAAGAAATGCAAGAAACTTTTGAATCATTTTCCTTTCGCCTTCAGGAGAGTAGTCTTCTAAGAAGAAAACTTTTGCTTTAGCCGGTTTGGTGCTTGTGCCAAGAATGGTGGTAATTGCAAGAATGGGTTTGTCCTTTTTCTGCATAAGTTCTTCAAAACTCTCGTTTTCGCGAGCAATTTTGATGTTTAGACTCAGTAATCTTAAAGGGTAAAAATCGGTTGCTCGAGGGAGTTCCTCCTCGGAAACACGCGAAACGTCTTGATACCCTACCTCGAGGTAGATTCTTCTTCCGGCGGTTCTCAGCTGCGAGCTTCGGACCTTAATAACATTTAGACATTTAATGTCATTATCAATAAGAAAACGTTTCAAAAAAGGAATGTCTGTTTCAAAGGTTTTTATGCCAAGTTTTTCGAATGTACGGCTAATCTCTCGAACTTTCCGAGGATTTGTTCCTAGAACTTTTACAAGCCGGATGGGTGTTCCGCCCCAAAAATACTGACGAAGGGTTCGCTCTTCAGTAGCTCTTTGCCATTGACTAATTTTCGGATCATTTTGAAGGATAAAAGGAAGTTCAGGAGTTTTTTTAACATAAAAGTAAGGTGCAAATCCATGAACCTTGACAAGGACTTCCCCTTCCTTCCTCCTGCCATAAAGATAAATGATTGGAAGGTCCTTCTCTTCCGGAATCTCATAGGAGAGATCAGTCAATAGGAAGAGTAGCTCCTTTTTTTTACTCATGGCTTTTGGGATCTCCTGATGATGCTCGCCATCCGTTTCTCTCACTCATTTACCTTTTTCTTTCGTGGCGGTTGAAGTACTACTATTCTTAGTAGCAGATTCTATAAGAAAATCTGGGAAAGTGAGAGTCGGCTGTAAGTATTTTTGTCGGAAGAAATGCAGAGAAGAGTATGTTTCTGGAGAAAAATTCCGAGAAAAAACGCAGGAGGTATTTAGAATAGTTTCTGCTGTTTGTAACGGTCACTTTTTGGCAAAATACACTGTTCCCCCTCGTTTTTAGTATTATTAACATAATCGCCAACAGCATAGGCTTCTAACTTCTGGGCCTCAAATGGCTTAAGAAGAGCAAGCGCGCGTTCTTGACTTTCAGGTGAAGGGTCGAGCCAGGTATCAAAAGCCGAGGGAGGAATAATGGCCGGCATGCGATTATGGATTGTTTTAAGTAATTTATTCGGTTTTGTGGTGATAATGGCGCAAGATTCGATGATTCGGCTGTTCGGTCCTTCCCACCGGTCCCAAATACCAGCGAGGGCAAACGGTTTCGCATTAGCCATACGAATAAAGTATGGTTGTTTGCTCCCGCCTGGTGTTTTTTGCCATTCATAAAAACCATCAACAGGAATCAAGCAACGATGGCGTTTAAAAGCGGTTTTAAAATAGGGTTTTTGTGTGAGTGTCTCGGCGCGAGCATTTATTGGTCCTAAAGTTGGTTCTTTCGTCCAGAAGGGAACTAACCCCCATTGTAAAGGAACTACTTCCTTCTGTATTCTCTTGAGGGAATTTTCGTTAGGTGTTCGCTCTTGTCGAAGGACAATTCCACGAACGGCATAGATATTTTGTCCGGGAGAGATGTTGTATTGTGGTGGGAGATTAGTAAATTCTTCGAGCTGAAACAGAAGGCGAAAAACATGAGCAGGGGAGAATCGGGCAAATCTTCCACACAAGGGAATCAACTCTTAGGGGATGTTACGGTTGGCTATTCTAATATCATTTGCTTTCTCTCAAAATTTATGGGTAACAAATGGTGGAATTTGTTCGTTCCGCAATGTCTTCAAAAATGCTTTTTGCCGTTGGGGAGGAAAAAGTATAAGGACAAACATCTCGCTCGAATTTCATGACCATATAATGCAAATGAGGATATTGATAATTATAAAGAAGCGTACCGATTAAGTCGCCAGGAGTAACAAACATCCCTGGCTTTACAATAATCGCTGCTAATTGTTTCTCACGAAATTCCGTTGTATTCGCCCAAGGTTCGAAAACAAGTTTCACACTCCAGGCATAATTGATCATTATTGAAACATGGATCATAGCAACTTCGCCATTGCCGGCATAGGGGTTAATATTGTACCGGATGCGGGTTACCCAACCATAACAGGGAGAAATAACTTTCGTTGGGCCATTGATTGCCAAGTCAATGCCATTATGGAATTTGCCGGGTTCACCCCAGTCTGGTGTATGATATGCTGCTAAACGGGTGATGTTCATCGGTTCGAGCATGGGAAATTCGAGGGAAGGGGTGCCATATTTTGGATTGAAGTGAAATATATACGGGGCAATTGGGATAAAAATCCCTGAAAGAACAACAAACCCAAGGAAAATAAAAAGAGTGATTTTTGCACCTTTTTTCATAATAATTTACCGTCCTTTCTTTCTCTTGTCAACCAATCTTCTTCGTTTTGCGCTTGGAGGAGCTTTACTAACAAAAACAATGTTTGGTGTATTTACTGTTTTTGTTTGTTCAATATCTATTTTTAGAGATTTAATGGTTAAAAGTTTTTGAATGACTTTCTCTTCAAGCTCTCCTGAGCCATTGTTAGTGAGGATATAAACATTAAGTGTGTCTCTCCCGTCTTCTTCTGTGACTTCTATCCAATAATCTTTAACCTCTTCAAGAGGGTCTAGTACTTCATCGAAATGGCTGGGATAATACTTTTCTGCTGAACCAATAACAATACGATCATCAACACGCCCTTTTAGATAATCTATCCGGGGGAGAGGGAGACCACAAGCACATGGTTCAGGTAGAACTCGAGTGATGTCACCAGTTCTATATCGAATAAGTGGCATTGCTTCACGTTTTAAAGTCGTGATGACCAGCTCTCCAAACTCGCCATCTGGAACGGGCTCGCCGGTTTGAGGGTTAACAATTTCAAAGAGAAAGTTTGGAAAAATGTGATAGCCAGCATGCTCTTTGCATTCTGAACCAATACCACCACCTAATTCATTTAGCCCATAATTAAGAAAAATCTCACCACCAAGTGACTCTTCTATAACTTTTCTACGGTGTTTTGGTAAACCTTCACCACCCATCATTATAACTTTGATTTTCTTCTTACTTTCAGGAGTAAGAGTAATTTCTTTTGCAAGATTATAAATATAGGAGGGCGTGCCTAGAATGGCCGTTGTGCCAAATTTCTCAATAAACTCCTTTTGTTCCTGAAAGCTGAGATAATTTCCGGTTGGCAAAGCTAAAAAGCCAAGTTTCAATGTTGCATGGAGAATATTGTTCGCAACTCCCCAGATGCCGAAAGAATAAACAATCTGTACCACTTCTTTTTCGGTTAAGCCACAATTGATGAAGCCAAGCACATAACTATTGATAATTGCTGTTAAATCCCAAGGGGAGTTATAAATCACCTTTCGATGCCCAGTACTCCCGTAAGTGAAATCTAACGCAGCAATCTTTTCTCTGGGAACAGCGAGGAATTGCTCGGGGTGTTCTTTTACCATTTCCTGGGTAGTAAAGGGTATTTTTCGAAAAATCGTTTTACAGTTTTTAAAGGAAAGCTCTTTTAGAATGGGTTGTAAAAGCGACCGGTAGTATGGAGAATTTTTTGCTGCATGTTTTAGTCCGTTAATAATATTAAACCGTAAAAGATAATCCGTTGTTTTTGGCGTAATCTTTGTAATCTCTTTTTTAAGAAAGGCAATATCATTCTTTTGTATGCGCTTTCGCATTCGTTTTATTCTTCGTTGGATGAAAAAGAATAGGAATTTTTCAAGAGCCATTGTTAAGTTACCTGGGGGATTTTTTAAATTGCTTTTTTATTGAATTGTTTCTCTTTAAAGATTACTCTTAAAGAGTTTTAATATTTTACTTAATCATCAATGTTTTGATACTCTTCTAGTTCAACATCTTCTTCGCTCTTGACAGGCAGAAGTATTCGCTCATTTACAAGAGTAATTATCTCACTAATAATAGCATCATAAGACAAAGTTTTCAAATTTTTGAATGAGTGTTCGATTAATTGCTGAAGATAGACTGTATGTTCTTCATTAAAATTCTCTTGATAATACTCGAGCGTTTTTCGTATGTGTAATTTAGCAATAATTTTCCTTCTCATAAAGTTTGGATCAATCTTCATTGGTGAAAGGTAATATGTATGAAGGTATTTCTCTAATAATTTGTGTGTAGGGAGAAAATCCACAACATTTCCACTAAAGTTCTTTAGTTTGTTTTCAAAGATGTTCTCAAACTGTCGTAAAAAGGTTCTAATTGGTTTCTTAAATTGCTTCGAAGGTTCACTTTTGAGCAACAAAGCGAGTTTTACGAAAGAGCCATCAAAGATCCAGAAAATACCCCCTTCTTGTCCCATTTGTGTAAAATTGCTTCTTGGCCCTTTTTTCTGCATAATCATTTCTTCATTAAAATTAGTTATTGCTGTAATGAACCCTGCTGTTAATGTAGAGTCAAGTTCCTCATCAAAATTAACTGAAAATAAAGGAATGCCATTTTTATAAATAATTAAAATTGTTCTAACCAATAACAAGTCACTCAAGAAACCACTCGGATTTGGTATTTCACTTGTTTTTTGTAGCACAGGAAAGGTTTTTCTAATTTCATTTTCCGGTAAGCTCTCATTACTTTCCTCTTCTCTGAAAATTGCCGGTTCAAGGGTTTCTTCATCCTCACTCTCTTGTTCTAAAACAGGTTTATCTGGCATGACTCTCCTTTGCTGTCGTTTATTTTTTGCAAAGATAATGATAAAGGTTAAAAGAAACATTAGCACAAAAGCAACACCACCGAAAATAACCCAAACCCACCAATTTGAAGGGTTGCTTTCTTCTTCTTCTTCTTCTTTTTGAGGAAAGTCATTTGGGTTAAGGGGATCTGTTCCATAGCGAAACTCATCTCCATCTGTGAAGTTATCGCCGTCTGTATCTGCATTCAAAGGTTCTGTCTGGAGGTGATATTCAAGGAGACTCGGTATCCCGTCACCATCTGGATCCTCATTAGCATCTGCCTCTAGTGGATTCGTTCCAAAAGTAACTTCCCAGAAATCGTCCAATAGATCATTGTCTGTGTCTAAGTCGAATGGGTTTGTTCCAAGAGACAGCTCATCTCCATCACTTAATCCATCCGAATCTGTATCGTACAAATTGGGGTTCGTTCCATAAACTTCAGTTTCGAGATAATCCGCTAGTCCATCTCCGTCTGAATCCTTACCAAGGATTTCTAACCCATCTTCAAAATCTGCAACGTAAATAAATTTCCCATCAAACGCGACATCATTTGCATTACCCCCATCATAAAATGTGCCCATTTTTTGAGGTTCATTTTTGTTTGTCACATTAAAGAAAGAGACACCATCCCCTCCGTTGGCAACACAAGAGTAATTGCCATTCATAATGGAAATAGCATGAGTGTCAGAGCTTAAAAATACACTGGACATTTTTTCAATATTTGTTGTATTAGTGATATTGTAAATCGAAAACCCCCCCTCCATTAAAGTGAGATATAAAAATTCGTTTGAAACAGTTGCACTCCCGACACTTTGAGAGTTGGCAAGGGTTATAATTTTCTTTGGGTGTGTAATGTCAGAAATATTAAGAACAACAAGGCCATAGTCTGAAAAAGAAACAAAGGCAAGATCTCCAGCCACCGTGACACGAATAGCCAATTCCCCGGTAATTTTATAGGTTGCAATTTTCTTGATGTTATTTTTTATTGAAACATTGAAAATTTCCAAACCATCCAACCCATTTGCTATAAAAGCGCATTCACCTTGCACCGCAACATCATAGCCATTGCCTGTATTATCGTCGTATATCCCCATTGTCTGCAAATTACTATTATCGGTGGCATTTATAACACACAAATCTCTGCTAGTATCGGTTAAGTAAAGAAAACCATCTTTAAAATCAAAACTCATCGGTATTTCAGCAGGGGTATAGATAAAGACTTTTTCGAGGTTTAGTGTATTTTGAATGTTTATTATTTCTATTCCATAATAGGTGTGGATAACATATGCAAAATCCTCGGCGATAATGATCCTTCTTATCTCTCCATAATCATCATCTAACTGACTAATTTTACCTATAAAAGTCCAATTGTTGTCTTTCGGGTCGCTTTTAAGAGTAATAGGTTCTAATTGCAAAGAACTTTTTTGCATTGCCTGCTTTTCAGTTGCATTTTCTACATATTTTAAATTCATACTATTTGTAAGGATTGTTAGAAGTGATACTATTAATACCAGGGTTGCTATCATTCGTGATTTAGTAATAGTGGTTGACAAAATTATTTCCTCTAAAAAGTATTTAGCAATTCTCTTTTAATATCTTTTTAATAATGAAAATATCCTTTAAAAGATGCTTTATCCTAATAGGTGCCATTGTTTTTAGTCAAAGAGAACAAGTTAAAAATAAAGAATCAAATAGTTAGATTGTCAAAAATTATACTTAGACGGTTGATTAAAGTTGGCATCAATTGAATTTCAAAAACGCTATCAAGAACATGAAAAACTACTCGAGAAAACAAGCTTCTTTCAGCGAGCGGCAAAATCCGCGCTTTATTCTGAGAGATGGAAAAAGGCAGGGATTCCAATTGACCGGCTAAAAGGGTTTTCCGGTTTACAATCTTTGCCCTTTATAAGTGCGGATGACCTCCGACAAACGTGGGAAAAATATTCTATTGAAGAAATAATCCTCACAAAAAATGTTGCCTTTTGGTTCTGCACTTCTGGCTCGATGGGAAAGAAAAAATGGATGGCTTGGACATATAACGACATTAATCGTAGCAAAGAAGCGATTGGAAAACGATTATTAAATATTTTACATCCAAGCGATATCATCATGGCTGTAATCCTCCCCCCGCCATACATCTCAAGTTCTATTCCTTTCCGTCTTCTAGAGGGGACAGCAAGTACTGGAATGCCAATTGAACAGATTGCCTTGAGTCCAGA
>DXJV01000020.1 GCA_019056785.1 Candidatus Heimdallarchaeota archaeon | reverse complement strand
TGATTCTCTTTTCCCCTTTTCTTTTTTTTGTGAAGTTTTCCTGTTAGAAGAGATTATATTTTCCGGTGGGATATGGTTCTTGGGTAATCCATTGCTTTTGATAAGCCGGTAAGAGAGAGAGTCGAGAAGCGCCTATAAAGGAACTTAGAGATGGCTCTGTTGTGGTATATATTTGGAGTTTGTTTTTGCATTCTGGTAAAAGCTTTTCTAACTCGGTTTGCAAGCGCTCTTTTAAACCAATAAATTTCGCTCCACCACCCGTCAAGCAGATATTCTTACAAAACGTATCACACAACCGTTCATTTAGACTTTGAATAACAAAAGCGATTGCCCTTGAAAGTGTAAGTTCTTTTAAGTTAAACCTATTCCCCTCAAAGTCACTTCTCGGACATTCGATGGTTTTTTCACTGAAAAATTTCTTATAGAAAAACAATTCTGGCAATTTCCAACGTTGATCTGCCAATTCAAATATTTGTTTATTGAAATAATAGCTAATTGCTTTCCCACTTTTTTGTGGTGAATATTTCTCAAGTGAACGGACATAGCAATAATTTTCTTTTATGTCACGAATGAACAATGCATCGATTGGCCCCTCATATCCTTGTTGCTTAAACCAAGTACCCAGTTGTAGCGTTAATTCAAACCCTCCAAAAGAAGTTTGAACAATATGCCCTTCAAGGATAGATGCTTCATAGAATGGGACGATACGTATTTGTGATAGCCCTATATCTACAAGAACTGCTGTTAAGGACTTTGTTTGAGGGATAAAATTAACAAGCGATAAAAAAGGATCTGAAATAAATGCCACTTGATTTGCTCCGAGCTCTTCAAAAAAATACGCTTCCAACAACTTCCTAAAGTCATCATTTGTAAGGTCCGCTGTTGGTAAGCTTAGTAGTATAGGGTTTTCAACCGGATTGATTTTAAGATTTTTAATGCTTGCCTCCCAATATGCATGCAAAAGTGTTTCATTGGTTGGTTTATCCCCTTCGATGGGAAATCGTCGTATTCTTGTTTTCAGATCCGTACTCTGTTCAGGATAGACAAACCGGGGATATTTTTCCCCTCCAAAACCAACTTTCGTTCCCCCAGCGCCATGTATAATTAAAGCAGGTCTATAACCTGTCTCTTCGATAGTGATTGGCGGGGTAAGTAATTCTTCCTCCTCAAAAGTTTCTGTTGGGGTCTTAAACACAGTTGTCTACCTTATTTAATCAGTCATTTAAGTTTGAAAATCATCCTAGTATCTGTTTGTCATTGTTATAAAAAAAAGCTTTTGATTATTGACCTATCATTCAAATTAATTTTATCATTGAAATAAACTTTATAATCAAATACATTTATCGAAAGAGCAAATTAAACATCCAGAGAATTTCAAGATTGTTAATGTTCAAGCAGTGACGGTTTATGCTAGATTTAGATAAAATTGACTTTAAGAAAATGGGTTTCCGAGCAGGACTCGAGGTACACCATCAAATTGACACAAAACGAAAATTATTTTGCAATTGTGAGGCCAAACTTTCAAACGGTGAGCCTGATTATCGATTTGAACGCTATTTCCGCCCGGTCCTAGGTGAGATGGGTGACTTCGATGCAGGCATGTTGATCGAGTTTGAAAAAGGGTATCGAGTTATCTATCATGCTTTTGAAGAAACTGTTTGTTGTTATGAGCAGGACGAGCAACCCCCCTTCTGGCCTGACCTCAAGGCAATTTATAAGGGTTATGAGTTAGCCCATTGGTTGAATTTTACCGCACTGGTAGATGAAGTGGTTGTCTCTCGAAAACAATATTTAGATGGTTCAATCACTACAGGCTTTCAAAGGACGATGATCGTAGCTCGCGATGGTTATGTTCCAATTAATGGTAAAAAAATCCGCCTGTCAAATCTTACTGTGGAAGAAGATGCAGCAAGAAAAATTAAAACGGAGAATTTTGGCCGAACAGTCTACTATAACCTCGACCGTTTAGGTATCCCCCTTGTTGAAGTGATTACAGACCATCGTGATTGTGATAACCCCTATGATTTACAACGATTGGCTGAATACATTGGCTTGACTTTGCGATTAAGCGGGATTGGTCGGAGAGGTATTGGAACAGTAAGACAAGATGTTAATATCAGTATTAGTGGGGGGAATCGAGTCGAAATAAAAGGCGTACAAGATCTGAATTCTTTTGTTAAATTGGCTAAAAGAGAAGTTGCTAGACAAGATATGTTACTCAGAATTAAAAAAGAACTAGAGGAACGAGCTCTCCGTAAGAAAGAGCTGGAACACACTTATACAGATTTCACTGAACTCTTTGATCAGAAACTCATCCCGAAAAACTACATTGTTCTAGGTATTCGTCTGCCAAAATTTGGTGGTCTACTTGGTCTTGAAATTCAACCCGGCAAAGATTTTGGTCAAGACATCATTGAAAAAACAGAACTAATTTCAGGTGTCCCAAGGTTCTACCAATTCCATTCAGATGAGCTCTCTCCTAAAGCGTTACGAAAACTACATGAGCAAAAGAACAAAGAATCCATTCCGGAGAATTTCTTTTTCAAACACCTCACAAAAAGCCTTGATAAAAAAATCCGGACTGTTCTGAAACTGCAACCAAAGGATGCCTACTTTTTAGCCCTTGGTCCCCAAAAATGGGTCATCCATGCCATGAAGAAAATTATCGAGCGAGCAAAAATGGCTTTGGATGGCGTGCCACAAGAGACTCGCCGCCTTTTAGCTGATGGCAACACGGAATTTTTAAGAGTTATTCATGGGAAGGATCGCTTATATCCTGATACTGACACTCCCCCAATTGATATGGACCTCGAAAAAATCAAAGCATTAAAACAGAGGGTCAAACAGCGCCCATGGGAACTAGTAAAGGAGCTAAAAGAAAAATACGGCTTTAATTATCAACAAGTAGTTAACCTCATCCGGCATGACAGAATTGCTTTTCTAAGAGAATTAATAGAAGAATATCATTTCGAGCCTAAGAAGTGCTTTGTCTTTTTAGAGGAGATTTTGCTTGCTTTAAAACGAGAAGGATTACCTACTGAGCGACTTTCAAGAGAGCAGATTATTGAAATTCTTGAGATAACACACAAGGGTGTTTGTGACTTCAATCAAGCTCAAAATATTGCCAGAAAACTTATCGCCAATCCTGATAAAAAAATAAAGCAAATACTTTCCGACCTTAAAATCAAGCAATTTACCGAAAAGGATTTTGACCGATTATTTAAGGTAGCCTTAGCTGACGTTCAACGAAAAGAGAAAAAAACAATTCTTGCTGATAAAGAACGGTTAGCAAATAAAATTACTGGTGAAATTATGCGGAAAATTAATGGCGGTTATTCGGGAAGAAAACTATCTAAACTTGTCTTAACAAAAATCGAAGAGATGCAAAAAATATGAAAGAACTGCTCTTTCTTAACTGCGCAATTTTTTTAAATTGAAAAGTTTACGTTAGACTAGACAAGCTTAGAAAAAAACTCTAAAATTGTCAATCATTCCACACTGGGAGGATAAATATTGCTTTGGAAATCTTATAAAGAAAAACTCCTTCTATGGTTTTGTTTCTTTTCTCTACTTGTACCCCTCTGCTTTTCTTTTGCTCTTGGAAAAGAAACATCGGGAACGACAACCCTTTCACCGGGTGAAGAGCAAGGCTTCACATTCTATGTAAGAAAGAGTGATACATTGCTTGGGACAGTTGATGTACAAAGTGGTATCATAGACATTTACATCGTGGATTCTGATAATTATCCTGACGTCTTTTACTATGAAGAAATGTTCACTGATGTCACCGGCTTAAAGGACTTTTATTTCGATACAATCTATACTGACACCTATTATGTCATTTTTATCAATTATTCTTCATCTGAAAGTGCAGTTATACAATATACCTTTAATGTTGATAAAGGAATGCCAACATGGTTGATATCTCTTATTGCTGTTCTCGCTTTGACTGCTGTTGTTGCGTTAATGATATTTCTGATCATAAAAGGAAAAAACATCTAAAAAAGAGAAACCAAAAATTTGAGCAAGAACATGAGCGTTTTATCATTCTTTTTAAGAGATTAAAAACTCCTAATCGAGTTTTTGATTTTCTCTGTTTATTTCCCACTATTTTAATCAGAGGTTCTTTTGAATTCTTATTGGCATCATTCCTAGTAAAAAAAGAAATAAAAAGTTATTACAAAGATACCAACGATAGTTTCTTTTAATCAGAACTGTTAAATTCTAGTATGTTACTTGAAAGAGAATAAGAAAAAAATTCAAAGAAGGTTAGAACACTCATGGCTAATATTGTCATCCTCTGGGTTATCCTCTGCCCACTAGTTGCTTTTCTTATTGGCTCTATTCCTTTTTCATTTTTAATTGCTAAGCTTTTTACCGGTAAGGATTTGCGGAAAGTTGGCACTAAGAATGTTGGTGGTTTGAACACCATGATTACCGCTGGTTTTTGGCGGGGTTTTTTGGCGGGTCTTTTGGACTTTTCCAAGGGCTTTTTCTCTGTTCTTGCAGTTATTTTGCTTGAATTTGACTCAAGTTTTTCCTCACAGTCTGTTCTTCCCCGTTTTTCGATTCCTGATATGGATGCAGTTATCCTCATTCTTGTTGTTGCCTTTGTCGTTTTAGGCCACAACTACTCTATCTTCCTTAAGTTTAAAGGCGGCCGCGGTCTTGGCACTTCTGCTGGGATTCTTGTTCTAGTTAATCCATTAGTGATGGTTATTTTTCTCGTTGTCTTTGGTCTTTTAGTTGTTCTCACAAAGCATTTTCGTCCTCCTATTCTTTTTGCCTTTATTCTAATCCTACCGATTTGTCTCTTCCTTCCCCTCTTTCCTCCTTGGATTGTTATTCATGGTTTGGCTAGCAATTTAATTCTTACACTTGTTATTACCAGCATTGCTGTTGTTCTCTTTCCAAAATACATTGGTCCAACAATTAACATGTTTCGAGGGAAAGAATACAAAATTGGCAATGAAGAATTAACTTTACAAGAAGACGATTCTGTTAATCTTTAAAAGAGAAAAGTGTACTGAAAAGTCCTTCGACTTCTCAGTAATGTGTTTATTTCAAACTATTTTTTTAGACATACTGTGCACAGGAGTCACAATACCATCTTTGATATTCTTCTATGAATCGCAATGTTTTACCACAGAATGGGCAGGTTGGTGTTTCGCTTGGGGGACCGGAAACAGATGCTGTTGAAGTTGTGGGGATAAATGTCGGTGGTGTTGGTGGTTCAGAGGACACTACAGGTTGTGAGCTTGACGGAGGTCCTGACATGGATGGTGGGCCACTTGGTCCTGCAGATGCACTTAATGTTGAGGAGAGATCGCCTACAGGTGCCGAAGGCGGTCCTGTTGGGAATTTTCCTTTTTTCTTCTTTGCTTCCAAAGCGCCTGTTGTTTTTGGTGCTCGTGGACTTGAGGTAGCACTTCGCGCGAAATAGAAGGTTAAAACACCAATTATTAATGCTAAAATAAATATCAAAATGCTTGTGAATAAAATCCATCCTATAGCTGTCAATGTTTGTGTTGATGTGGAATTAATTAGGTTTAAGAAGTTAAGTAATTCATAGATCGGTGAGCTCCAAACATCAATAATTACTCCTGGTGGGGTATAGCCTGGCATGAAGATTAATAACCCTACGAAGGCCAATAGGGGCAATTCACTTCGTGTCGTTTTTAATACATTCAAATTACTTAATAAAACAAACAGAGAAGTGAAGAATGTTCCCCCAAGAAGGATAATAAATGCCAATGCTTTTAAGTCCAACCCAGCCGGTGCCGAGTAAAGTAATGCCGCTACTGGTGTTGAGCCACTTTGGTAGATTGACAAGCACAAGCCTAAAATTGTACCAATTGCAGCGAAAATACTCAAAATTGCCATTAAAATTCGCAAAATTCGCACAAGAACAATTTCATTGCCACCACCTAAATTCAAGCCGCCTGTTGTTGATAGTCTATTCTTCCATGCAAAGATCCATGCCATAAAGAAGAACGCGATTAGCATGAACGCTGCGCCTATAAAAGTGATATAGAAGCCGTAATCTGCAGACACTAATAAAAGATTCCCTTGTTCTAAGAGATAGTAGAGAGGGGTAGCATAGCCTGAAATGATGGTTATTGGTGCAAATATGAAGAGTGCAAGAGAGAATAATGCCGGTCGTTCATCATTAACCATTAACCCTCGTGGTGAAAGTGTCCCAATAAATGTTAAAAGATGCACAATAGCTATTCCTAGTACAATTGTTACAATTACGATCCCGAAAACATCGACGCCACCAGAAACAACTCCAAAGCTTATGAACATTCCAACTGCTAAAGCAATTGATCCGAGCAAACCAAATAACGCTCCTACCAAAAGCAGTATTCGATAATTTTTATTTTCTGAAGCCAAAAGTTCTTTTTCCTCCAAGAATTAAAGATTTCTTTATTCTGCTTATAATAAATACATAACTTGTTTATTTGCATTTTTGCTCATACTACTGACAAATTATCTCTATCATCTGGTTCTTTTAAAAAGTTGCTCATCTAAACCTTTAAAAAAACAGCAATTAGAAGGCCTTTATAAAAGTGCAATTATTTTGATTCCACAGAGCAAATGATTTTAAAGAGAGTTTCCAATGTTATTTGCAAGCACTGAAAACGAATAGAAATAGGCGAGCTTGATAGTAATGTCTTCTAATTCCAAAACCAGTTCAAAAACAAAAAAGAAAACGTCTCCCTTTGCAGGGATTGTTTTGGGCATTTTTGAAGACATTGGCCCTATTCCAAAATATTCACACACACGAATTCCCAAAGAAATTGTCAGCCACATGGTTGTCCATGGAATGAGTGCTGTCCATGGTGATAAAGACAATTTAATAGGGCTTTTCGGTCCTCTACCTGTTTTTGCCAAAAAAGATTTACGCTATTTGATTTTTTCTTTTGTTGTCACAGCATCTAATACTAAAGATGTCCGGATTGCTGAACATGGCAGAGTTTGTTCAATCTTTTTGATCCTCAAGGAGTCTCAAGAACGAACCATTCTTAATAATCATTTAACTATTGAAAAAATCCTCCAAGACTTTATCACAAGCCATTGGAAAAAAGAAACAGATATAACCAAAAGTTCGCTTTTAGAATTATATCGAAAAATTAATGAACGCGTCCTTGTTAAGGAGATTCGGGCATTTAGTTATGGCAAGGGAGGCCTTATTGAATTTGAGGACCCTCAACAAATGCTTAAAGAGGGCATTTTAATTATTATCGACTTGAAAGTGAAAAAGGCTTATCTCTTTCTCCCAAAGGAGCTTTTTGATTCCAAAACCAGAATTTCTGCAATCAAAAAAATTGAAGAATTAAACCAAAGAGAGTATGGTTCTCAACTTAAAATTATCAAATATCGTGACTATCTTAAATTTAAGAAAATTCTTGACAAACACAACATTCAACTTGTCAAATAGAGCAATAAAAATTGGAAAAACCTTTTTTTGGCTATTTTTTACTCTAATCTGCTTCTGAGTTTCTCCATTTCTGCATAACGCATTGGTTTTGTGATTTTCCGATGTAGAATCAACCC
>DXJV01000079.1 GCA_019056785.1 Candidatus Heimdallarchaeota archaeon | reverse complement strand
TAATTGGAACGAATCAAGCTTTTATTGAGCAAATCACCGAAATTTTTCAATTGTCAACAACACTATTATTTATTTTTACTTTTATATTAAATGACTTTTTCCAACGAAAACTCAAAAAACGTGTTGCTATTGGTTATGGAAAAAGCATGCTTCCGTATGTCTATGGTCTTTTTGCTCTAATTTACCCCATCACTAACATTCTTAACCTTCTGGAAATCGACTACCTAACAAAACCTGTAGGATTCGCGTTCATGCATCTTTTTTCTTACTTTGCAGCTATCTTAGGGATCATCCTCTTCTTTGACCTCTTACGACGGTTTGACCACTTCCAAACACTTCCTAAACAAAGCGAGGAAGAAATAATCAAATTAAAGGTCATTCGTGAGGTACGAGAAGAACGAAAAACTGTAAAAAAATGAAAGAAGAGGAAAAGAGAAAAACAACAGCATAATTTTCTTTACCGCTTTGCTTTTTGCCGGCCACTTTCCAGTCGTTTCAATTTTTTCAAGTATTTATGTAATGACTTCAAGGGTACAATAGGGACGCCATCGACATTTTTCCAGCGTTCGGTGAGAGCTGTGACAATCAAAATCTTTGCGTTTGTGTTTTTCAATAATAGTCGCCGTTCTCGCAATTTTTTAGCTGCTGTGACGAAGATATCATAGCGTTTGATCAAACTTTCGCGGTCGAAATACCACCCACGCCAGAGCGCTAAATCTTTTACTTCCACAATAATTGTTGTCTTCCCTCGATGAATAATCAAATCAATTTCAGTTACAGTATCTCCTTCGCTTAGAATTTCGACATTCTGGTCGACTACCTCCCAACCACTCAAACTTGCTATTTCCGACACGATTAATTCCAAGTCATGAGCTTTTTTACTCCGGGTTGTTTCAGAGTAAGAGTTACAGAATCGTGAGAATAATAAAAGTGAGATGATAGCGATTTGAAGGTATTGCTCCCCATCTTTTTTCGTGATAATCCTGCAGAGAAAGTAGGGAACATCCTTTTGTCCCAACGTGAATTTCATAATTGCTTCATAGATGGATAATTGCAATTCTTGCTTGTACTCTAATTTGTCCCGGTTCTTTTTCATCTCCTCAATTTTGCTCAATTTTACCTCTTTGAATTTTCGCTTGAGACTCTCGAGTTCCAGTAAAGCACCGAAATTTTCGAAGAGGAGTGAAAGAGCTTCCACTTCTTCTTCTGTTAATTGCCGCATAGATGCATAAAACTCAGTTATACGACGTAAAAAGGCTATTTCACTATGCCAAGATTTTACTAAGTCAATTAATTCATTTACCGTTCTATCAGTGGCTTTTCGACGTTGGTCACGCATCTCTTTTAGCTTGGACTGAGCACCAAAACCTGTTCCTACACCGATGCTTTTCAGTTTCTTCTCTGTCTCATGATAGAGCTCCGTTTCTGTGAAATAGAACTCGTCATGAAGCTCATATTCTAGTTTAATCATTCCATTTGAAAACATAAATGCCTGATCGCGCAATTTTGCCCAGTCTAATGCCAGAGTAGTTAAATGCTCCTTCGCTTCCTTTGAAAACTCCATCTCGCCTTCATCTTCGGCTGAAAGAGCATATACCTGATTAATAAGGAAATTTATTGCTGAAAGTGAGATGATTTCGTTTGTTTTCCCCCCTTCAGCAGAAGGCGCAGTTGAGAAATTGCTGAAATCCCGTACCGTCAAACCATCTTTACTCATAAGAATGGAAGCTAATTTAAGGGCAATTTTCTCCCGCTCTGGAATGAATGCATTGAGCACTTGTTTTCTATCATAATTTTTCAAGACATTAGCAATACACGAATAAACGTGATTGCGCTTCTTCACCAGCTTGTTGTAAATATATTCATCTTTCTTGTACTTTGTTTCCTCGGTACCTTCAACACTGACATCTTGTTGTAATGGCTCTGATGATTCAGAAGTCATTTTATTGGTAGAACAATCTGCCATAGAAGGCTGGTTTTTACTCGCCGAACCTTCGGAGACACTTTTTTCAACACTACAATTATTACTACTTTTCTTTTTTTGCTCTGTTTGATTCATGGTTATCATCCTTCCAATCCCAAGGAAAAAAGACTAAACGATTGAAGGTGATAGAACCATTCTAATACTTGATTTCTGTACCTATGTTTTCGCCTTTGATAGCCTTTAGTAAATTTTCCGGATTGTTCCCATTAGCAAAAACGAGGGGGATTTTTGAGCGAAGAACAATTTGAAGCGCTGTTAAATCGAAGAGAGGATAATTGCCGGCGCTCGTCTTTTGATTTTGGAGGAGTGCTTTAAAGGCAGAAATGGCAATTGATTGCTGTAGCTTTGCCTGAGAATTTTTTTGCGGGTCGTCTGTGAATACACCATCAACATTGGTAAGGTTGATCAATTTTGTCGCGTTTGTTTCTTCAGCTATCGCCGCAGCAACAGCATTTGTTGACTGACCCGGGGTGAAGCCACCGCAAACAATGACTTTATCTGTTAAAGCATAAATTGCCTGAAATTCCTGAAAGCTATTAGGAATGGTTGGATAGGCAATGTTTCCTAATGCTGCAACTAATAAGCGCGCATTCAGCTTTGCAATTTCTATACCAAGTATATCATTCTGTGTTTCTGTTCCGCCCAAAGCTCGACTGGCAGTTATATACCGTCTTGCAACTTTTCCTCCTCCAATAATAATCACAAATTTCTCTTTTTGTTTTGTAAAGACAGTTCTAATTGTTCTTGCATATTCTGAGATTAGTTTAGCATTTATTTGTTCATCTTCGTTGAACAATAGTGATCCGCCAATTTTCACAACAAACATTTTAGTCTATTTTCCTTGGAAAGTTTAATTCCAACTTGCTAATAGTTTTGAATGAAAATAAGTTTTATGAACAAAATGAAAAAAGGAATTAAAGGAGTGTCATAAGACTATTTTTCCTTTAATTGAGCAATGCGTTTACGTGCAACTTGCTCTTTATCTTGTTGATTTGTTTTTTGATAAATCTTTGCTAAAATTTCCCACGCTGATAGATGGCCATCATCTTGTGCAACACATTTGTAGAGTAAATCTGTCGCTTCTTTCAGCTTGTTAGTGGAAAAAGCAATTGCACCTAGGCCATAGAGAGCATCTGCGTCATAAGGATCAGTTGCAAGAGCTTGCAAGTAACTCTTTTTTGCCTTCTTCAACTGTTGGAGTAATCGATAAGCATGCCCTTTTCCAGTTGATACATCAAGACGGTTATTTAGCTGTTCTACCTGTAAAAAGCATTCCAGCGCTTCTTCTGCTTTATTAACTTCTAATAATGCGTAACCCTTTGCTAACCACGCCAGAGCGAAGTTTTCTTCAAGCTGAATTATTTTGTTAAAAAGGGCAATAGCGTCTTCATGAAATCCCTGAGCATTTAACACAACACCTTTGGCATACAACGAATCCACATGTGTCTCATCGACTTTTAATGCCAAGTCAAAATTCTCGATTGCTTTTTCAAATTCATTAAACTCGTAATAAATCATTCCTTTACCATAAAATGCTTTTATATCATCCGGGTACTGAGCAAGAAAGTCATCATAGCATTTCAAAGCTTCTGTTTTTTTACCATGATGGAGATGTGATTGTGCTTCAGAGGAAAGCCGTAAAAAAGAAAGTTGTTTTTCATTTGTTTTTCGGTTCAATTTTTTAACCCCTATTATGATAAGTTATTGTTTTCTCGGAATATTATGCTTTCGTTCGTTTCTAAGACTCACTTGCTAAATTGTATGCCCTGACCACCTTAAACAGTTCTTTCAGCTGTTTAGTTATAGGATGATTATTATTTAATTCGAATAGCCGGTTCCTTTGTGAGCGCGTTTCAAAAACAAGCCGTTTTTGCACCAGCTGGTCAATTAAATCGTGTACCCGCGAATGTGAGATTTGTAAATGTTTTGCAATATCAGTAAGTTGAAAGAGCCCTTCATTATTAACTAAGAAAAATTCAATTAACTTTACTTGAACGGAGTTTCCAAATATCGATGCTAAAACTTGGTAAGTCATTTAATCACCAGCAATTATCCTTCAACCAATAACATAATTAGTAAAGCATTATTTAAGTAAAGTGCAAAAAAGATTAAAGTATAAGAATTGCTAAAAAAACAAAAAAAAGAGAACCCCCTGAAAAGAGGGAATAAAAATGGCGAGAATTTATCTCGCACTTAAAGCAACACGCTCAATTTCAAGCATTTTACTAACTGCATAACTGCTTGTTTTATTGTCTGCAGCATCAATGAGTTCTTGAGCGAGGATCTCTTCTGCTGTAAGAATGTTATTGAAAGCTTTCTTATAGGTGCCTTCTACAATGTTTGTCAATGCAATGTCAACACGACGCATCGGTGCTACATCAACAGATTGTAGTTGGGCCATACCCCCATAAGTAATACGAGTCACTTCCTCTCGAGGGGCAGCATTTTGAATCGCATCAATTAAGACTTGAATGGGGTTTTTCCCAGTTTTGAGATGGATGATTTCAAAAGCAATTTTCACAGCCTTGATCATTCGTTCTTTCTTGCCGGTGCCTTTCCGTCTCCGCATCAATTTGTTGACCAAACGCTCAACAATGGGCATTTCGGCTTTCTTGAATCGCTTGTGCTCATAACGACCACCGGTATGAGGAGTAATTACAGGACGAAGGCAAATATAAGCTTTCAAACCAGGGTCTGTAACAACAAGATCTTTATAATCCCATTTATTGAAGAGCTTAATTCCCTCGAATAAGGCACTGGTATCTTCTTCTACCTCTTGCTCCTCTTCTTTTTTAACCTCTGCTTTCTTTTTTGGCGCACTAACCGGTTTTTTTGTCGGGGCTTCCTCTATTGCCTTGCTGGGTTTTTCTGGTGCGGCTTTTACTTCTGCGGGTTTCTTTTCAGTTTTGGCAGGAGCAACAGCTTTTTCATCCTTCTTCTCTTTTTTATCAGTAGTTTTTGCCTTTGCAGCCTTTGATTCTTTCTTAACTTTTTCTTCTTTAGGCTCTTCTTTTTTAGTTTCAGCTTTTTTAGTTTCAGCTTTTTTAGTTTCAGCTTTTTTAGTTTCAGCTTTCTTGGCATCAGCCTTCTTAGTGTCGGCTTTTTTGCTTTTATCTTTGGCTTCTTTTTCTGCTTTAGATTTGGGCATCGATAATCACTCACTTTTTATTTACCTAACAGGCTTTTCTTTCTTACCATAAACTAAACTGGCAAGAGAGACACCATTCACTTTCGAGACGCGCCATTTTATTCCCGGAAGATCGCCTTTAGCTCCGCCTTTTGCTCCGCCAATCCCTTCAACAATAACTCGATCGTGTTCAGCAATGTGATTGAGCCCACCATCAAGAGGGACAAATGCCCCGATTTGCTTTCCGTTTTTAATCAATTGCACTCGCACACATTTTCGGAGAGCGGAATTTGGTTGTTTGGACTCGACACCATATTTCTCCACCACAATACCAGAAGCTTGGGGAGCTGCTTGTAATGGATCTACTTTTTTATCTAACCCTAACATCTTCCGTTTATAGTAAATATCTTTCCAGCGGAACTTCTTCCGTTTGTTCTTTAATTGCCGTCCCGCATATTCTCCTTTAGGGCTTTTACTTCCAGGCATGAATTATTTCACCAATTAATAGTTAGTATATTTCTAGTATTTGTGCGTTGTTAGTTCCTTTAAAAATCTTTGCGAAAACTATGAATTACTGATAAGGACACAGAAAGAGCTCTTTTCAGTTCAAAGGACGATTTGGAACCAATCAAAATATCTTCGGTTCTCTCCCTTTTGTTCTTTCTTTTAATTCTAGAAGAAAGAATATCTAATTGGTGAAAGCAAATGGTAAAAAAACACATCCCATCAAAATTACAGGCGAAAATTGAGCCGCTTCAACGTTGTATCATTTGTCACAAAATAATCGCCAAGGATGATCTCATATTCATCCAAGACAAGAAGACCAAGAAATTAGCGGTGCATTTGAAATGCTATGTGGAAATACAAGACAAAATATGTGCAGAATGTGGATTGCCTTTTGCTGATAAAGAAGAGGTGTTTTACTGTGAAGAACACCATCAGTATTTTCATGCGACGAAGAATTGCCTCGACATACACTTGAAAAAACACATGCATTTTCTCCGGGGGATTTACGACCAGTCGCAAAACCGCGTCATTTTAGAGGAGCATTCTCAGCCCTACTAAAACCATACCAAACATGAATTCTTTTGTTGTTTGCCTTAATAGTTATTTTATAAAGGCAAATAATGATATACTTTTTGATATAAAACTGATGGAAACATCCTACAAAATTAAAACAAATTATAAAATGCTATGGAGTGAAAACCATCTTGGCAAAAAAGCATTGTTTTGTATACCTAAGAGATAAAGATGAATTTCAGGAGATTAACAAAACGGACCTTGTTGAACAGTATTTCTCATACTTAGCTGAAGAACCTGCGAAATTAGAAAGCTATGCAAGTCAGAATGGCTCTGATGCTATCCTCCTATACAATGGGGAGGAAAACAAATGGACATTAGTTTATGCTCAAGGTTCTGGCATAGTAACACAACGAACAGCAAGACGTCGAGCTGATTCTGCACGCAGAATAGGGATTCTTGTATCCACAGGTGAACGGGTAGGGATAAACGCTCCCCTTGTTGTCCTTTCGAATGCAAACATTGGCGATTTGAGTAAAAGCGTTCAATCGAAATATTTACCACACACAGATTTACGAGGGGTAGATTAAGAACTATAACCCCCTCATTCATTTTTCTTTGGTAATGGAATTACTTACTGCTTAAGTTCTTTCAAGCGTTTCTTTGCATCCTCATAAAAACTTTTTATCACCCGTTTTGTCTCCGGGAGACTTTCTGGTGCAAGCTCTATTGCCCGTTGGTAATATTTTACAGCTTCATCTTTTTCGCCGAGTTTTTCCAGAACGACAGCCAGATAATAATTGATTGCATGGCTTTCTTTTGCGAGAGATAAAGCCTTTGACAGAGCCTCTTTTGCTTGTTCGAGTTCTTCTAATTGCAGGTAACTTTTCCCGAGGTTATAGTAGGCGTCATAGCTTTTGGGGTCGCATTTTATTGCGTATCTTAGATGTTCAATTGCTTTTTTATGTTGATTATTAAGTGCATAGGCACACCCAAGATAGAAACGCGCCCAAAAGTCGTCTGGATAGAGCTTGATAGCTTTTAAACCCATCTTGATACCGTATTGCCCATTGTCTTCTGAACCTCGAGTGCGCAGTTCCTGAAGGATTTCATCGAATATCTCATCCTTTGACTGCTTACGGCAATAACCATATTCACTCTCGAACAGGTCTACAACTTTCTTGGCGATGGTCTCATCCGTAATATCGAATTCAAAGATTAATCCATCTTGAGAACTGATCGTGAATTTTAACCACACATCCGGAAAACCAAAAGTTTCGCAAGAAACGGTATATAACAGTGGTTTGCGCATTTCTTTTTCAGAAGCTTTATAATATGAATGATAGTTGATGCCACGTTCTGCTGTGCCATAGACACGGAATTCATCTGTATAATCGAAAGGTTTATTCTGTTTGTGAATTTCCTTTGCCTTCTCGGGAACTTGAAAGTCAAAAAATTGCCCCAAGAGTTTTTTAATAAATTCAAAGGACTCTGTGAAATAAACATTGCGAGCCATCATAGTATTGATTTCAATTTTCTTTTTCATTGGAAACCCACAATCTTTGTTAGAACTTGATTTTATTTAAAGGTAATTAGATTGCTTTATAACTGATTAAATAGACTAAAAAAGAAGAAAAAGAGAGAAGAAAACACCCATAAAAACATTTCATTGTATGAAAGTATATACATAATTGGCTAACTAGTGAAACTCTTGCAATGTTCTTTCATGTAAGCTTTTTCTTACAATAAAATTAATTAACTGCTTCCATCAAGAAGCGTGTAATACAGAAAAAGTTTGAGTTGGGAGTAAAAAAAGGCAAACAATTATAGCTTAAAAATCAACAATTAAGTTAATATCTTTAAAAAAACACTGTAAAAAGTAATTAACATGAACTAGTTATTTACTCGAGTGGAGGTAGCTAAGATGACAACGTACTTAGAAGATGTTCGTAAACGCATACGAGCCATAGAATTATTACGAATGCTAAAAAGATATCATTCTTATGACGAACTCAGCAAGCTTTTAGGATACTCGAAAGTAGTGCTTAATCGTTATATCCGTGGACACGTTTTACCGGCATCCGATCGGGCAGATGAGATCATCCGAAAAGCAAAAGAAAATCTCGAGGTAGAACAGTTAGTAAAGGATCAACTCGTCTTTTTTAAAGGGTATTTCGATACAACAATGCTCCTTGGCAATACATTTTTACTCAAATTGGTCGCGCAATATGTCGCTGACAATTTCAAAGATGCTCGCATAACAAAAATTGGGGCAGTTGCTCCTGAAGGATTGCCAATAGCAGTTCATCTTGCAACTGAACTTGGAGTTGAAATTGCCATTGCAAAACGAACTCGAGACCTTGGGGTTCGAGAGTTTGTAAAAGTGCACTTTCCCCAAGAATCCACCGGTGAATTGCTGTCTTTGAATCTGCCAAAAGGACTCTTAACAATAGATGATCGTGTATTAATTATTGAAGATAGTTGCCGTACTGGAACGACACTCGAAATGATGGTTGAACTGGTGCAAAAATCGATGGCAAAAATTGGCGGTATCTTTGTCCTTGCAGGAATGGGCAATAAATGGAAGCCAACAATAAAACGATTTAAAGACGAATTTGGCGAGAAAAATGTCTATATTTTCTGCGAGCTTCCACTCCAATATGAATAGGTAGTATTAACATTTCCTGAGGCTTTAGTAACGTTGAAAGTACAGCAGAAAAATACAAAAGCAGGTGATTACCCCTCTCTTTGGTGGGATGAAGAAAGGAAAATAATAAAAGTAATTGACCAACGGAGGCTTCCTTTTCTGTTCGAAATTTTTGAAGCGAGGACACTCAACGAAGTGGCCTTTGCAATAAAAGAAATGGTTGTGCGAGGGGCGCCCTTAATTGGTATAACAGCAGCTTTTGGGATGGTACTTGCTGCACAACAATCTGCTAATACAAGTAGGGAAGTATTTGTAAAGAAATTGAAAGAAGCTAAAAACATCCTCTTAAAAACGAGACCAACAGCAGTCGACCTCTTCAATAATTTAGAGATTATGCAGAAAACGATAGATGTTAACCGGACTAATAGGGAAAATATACAACAATTAAAACTACAAGCTAAAAAACTATTGGAAGCAACTTTGAGTGAATGCAAAAAAATTGGTGAGGTAGGTGCAGAACTTTTTACACTGAAAACAAAATCAGTTTTAACTTATTGCAATGCTGGTGCCTTAGCGACTGTCGATTATGGAACAGCTCTTGCTCCAATTCGAGAAGCTCATAAGCGTGGTAAGAGATTCACTGTTTTTGTTCCTGAAACCCGCCCCCGACTTCAAGGAGGGCGACTTACTGCTTGGGAACTTGCGAATGAAGGCATTGACCACCTGATAATTACAGACAATGCTATTGGCCATTATTTGAAAAAAGGAGTAATTGATCTCGTCATTGTTGGGGCTGATAGAATAACTGTTAATGGCGATGTAGCGAACAAAATCGGAACATATACGATAAGTGTGTTGTGTAAAGAACATCATGTGCCCTTTTTCGTTGCTGCTCCTTTAAGCACATTTGATTTACAAACGAAAAAGGGCGAAGAGATTATTATAGAAGAACGTTCCGAGGAAGAAGTCCGGACAGTTTTATGTGTCGAGAGCAGCAAGGATCAGAAGCCAAAACGCAGGCTCATACATAATCCCAACTCGCCAAATAAAAATCCAGCTTTCGATGTCACTCCTGCAGAAAACATTACGGGTATTATTACAGCAAAAGGGATTTTACGGCAACCATTAAAAAAGAAAATTGCCAAGCTTTTTAATCCGCAATAACCAAACAGAAAAGATTATTTACAATAAAAAGGGATTAGCTTTTGTTGATTAAAATGACTGAAAAAAAAGTCAAACCAGGCATGAGCCCTGAAGAGATTGCGACCCTTCACTATGAGCTTCTGATAGAAAACAACAGAGAAGAATGGTTGAAAACATTCAGGAAACGCCACCGCGAGCAAGCTGATAAATACGGTTCCTCTCCTGATCTCTATTGGCGCACCGGACGAAAATATGTTGATGAATTGGGCTATTCTTACAAATTTAAAAATAAAGTTGAAAATCAAAGTTCGGACAAGAGAATTAAGTTCTTCTTTTATCGATTAAATAAAGAAGGCAAACCTCAGGGCAGTGGCCAAGTACCTATTCATGTTGTAAAAGACGAAGAAGACAATGATGAATGGCGAGTTGATGTAGCAAGTTGGTAAATCTAGCTATTCAATAAGTCATTCAAGAATTCCTTTTTTACAACAGATTATTTATTTTAGAGTGATTTATCTTTTTTCTGAGTCATCAATTTACCCTGATTGTCATTTACTTCTCACCAAATGCCAAAAAACGTCTGGAACTTGAAGCACACTCTAAGCTAAGATTATTTTATCGTTTAAACTGCAGAATTATTTATCAGATATAGTAAAAAAACGAGAGTAGAAAAAGCATTAGATAGTGAAACTAAGGGCGTTTTTTTAATAAAACGAGAGTAAAAATAGAAAGGAGCGATTATAAGTAATTTTAATGTTAACGATGGATTTTAAAGATGAAAACATATAAAGCTCCATAGATAATCTAGCTAAAGGCGATAATTATGGCACTCAATCAACGAGATCTCCAGAAAATGATGAAGCGAATGAAGATGACAGAATTGAAAGGAGTAGAAGAAGTGATCATTCGTTTTGCCGATTACGAACTGGTTATCCCAAATGCCGAAGTCACAAGAATGATGATGGGAACAGAAGTCTACCAAGTGACAGGAAATGCAACAAAAAGAGAGCGCTCGGATGTTGAGATAATCGAAATTGAAATTTCTGATGAAGACATTCAACTTGTTGCTTCCCAAACCAGCGTCTCGGAAGAAGAAGCAGAGAATGCCCTACTCGAGTCAGATGGTGATATTGCAAAAGCTATCATGTTCTTAAAGTCGAAATGAAAAGTTTATGAGTTGTTCTCTTCAGAGAAGAGCTCTTCTATTTCTCTATGACCAAATTTAATGACTGGACACCGGTAATGGCAATTCGCACAATGTGTACATTCTTCCGCTAAGAGCTCAATTTGATTTGTTGTAGGATTAATAAAAAGGGCATTGGCAGTACAATGAGAAAGGCAGACTTTACAGCCTGTACAATCTTCTGTTCGAAAGACTTCTAACACCAAATTTTTGAGGGCTGTTTTAACGCCTTTTATTGTTTTTCCTTTGGCAGTTATAGCCCCATCTGCAGACATTGTCACCACTTCCCCGGCAGGGGTTGTAAGTGTTAGCAGGCCGAGCTCTTCATCCAAATCTGCTTTCCCGAAAATTTCCCAGAAAGGTTTAATGCGGGGGAGAGAAAGTGGCATAGTAAACGCCCCCTCAAAGACAATATCACCGGATTTACAGGTAGCAAAGCCTTCTTGTAAGGTAAATCCGAGTTCCCACTCTCCAATGTTCTTGCTAGCACTTTTTGTAATCGTTGAAAGATCGACTTTATACCGTTCTGCGAGGTCCAGTATTTTTTTCGGGAGTTTTTTCCAGCGCCAAAGGCCCCACGAGAGCCATTCCGGTGGGAATTTATTGCGTTTCTGCCATTCTTTCAAAAAGGCGGACCATTTCTTCCAAAGAGTAGGTTTGACATTTTTAATGATTTCAAATGTTCCTTGAGTACTGGCTGGACAGAGCCAGCAACCAATTCGCGAAAAGCCTTTTTCATAGAGGGGATTATAATAAAGTTTCTCACGAAAAATGTAAAGCCAAATATGTAAAGCGGTCCACTTTTGTATTGGCGAAAAGTTCAATTGATTTGGTATCCAAGGGTTCTCCCATAGCTTCTTGCTTTGGGCTCGGGCAATGCTTTCATAGGCTCTTTGCCCCACTAAACTTAAACTCTTTTTGCCAATACAGTCATCAATTAATTCATTCACAGGGCCAATTTTCAACAATTTACAGCAAAAGCGATAATCTTTTCCCGGCGGGCCGTAATTTCTTATAGCTTGCCAGAAAATCTCTTCAGGGATATCTTTTCGGCAGAAACGCTCTCTTAACCCCATTTTCTCGATAACTTTTTCGATATACTCGAGTGTTTCTGGAAATTCCAAACTTGTATTAACAAAAAGAACTTTGAAATTAAAGTTAGGGATTTTATTGGCAAGTTGAAGACAAACGAGCGAATCTTTTCCCCCACTAAAAGAAACGGAAGGAACAAGATGAGGATATTTATTATATATCCGCATTATCGATTGCAAGGCACCTTGTTCATAATTATTTAAAATAGCACTATTTGCCCGGATAACAGCAGGCCAATTTTGGTTTTTTGAGCGACTATTGCCAAGAGGGGCAGGAGGAGAATTGCGGCAATAAAACTTTGGCTTCAGAACAACGCCTTTTTTTGTCCGGTCAAAATTCTTCCCATTAATTTTCATAATTCCTACAGAGAGGACTTTTCCTTTTGGAGAAAGAGCTACAGCACTATCACCTATCTTTAGCTGCGGGTCAACCTTTAGAACGCCTGGAGAAAGGACATTATACCCTTTTTCAATATATTTCACAGCACTTTCATCAACAATAACATAACGTCTTTTGGCTTTTCGCCCTTCAAACAGTCGTTGTGCGCCTACAAACTTTGGATGAAAATCCCAGCACTTGCGGGCAAGTTCATAACGAAAGGAACCCATTACCTGTCCATCAATTATCACTTCTTCCATAAGGTCATCAAAACTGCCTTCATTAACCAAAACAATTTTCTTGGTGGATAAGCCAAGTGCCTTTGCACTTCCTTTGCCAAAAGCTTTGTTAATGATTTTGCTGAAGCGAATTAGGTCCCCCTTAAAAGCCGGACGGACATCACCTGGGGGAGCGATGATCACCTTGCGTGCTGCACCATGGCATAAGTCACATGTTCTTTTATCAAGTATGGGGATATTACAGGAGTCACACCAATTCAATTTAAAAGCTCCCAGAAAAGGGGCTGTTTTCCGACGCTTCTTCATTTTGTTGCTTGCCACAATTAATTAGCTGATTTTAAACCTTAGATTTATTGTACTCGGGAAAAGAAAAAATGGATGAAAAACAACTAGAGATTTAACTTGCTTTCTTCTTCACTTTTTGCAGCAGAAATGTCCACACCTATTGCACGTTTAATTAGGTCCTTCAGAGGGTCAACACCTTCTACAACACCTTTCCGCTCTTTTGATTGTAACTCGACTATTATTGGAAAGGCCTTCTTATTTGCTCGAACTTCATCGATGAGTTTGTGGTTTAAGCGTGCAATTTCATCATCAACAATTAAGATGCCGGTTTCTGGGTCAAGTGAAAGCTCCCGTAATTTTTCAGTTGCTTTGGTTGGATCATCAACAATGTGACATTCTTTGATCCCACCGAGACGGAGACCCATGGCAACTTCTGCATTTGTTAAACTGACAATTTTCATTGTCTTCAATCAATCCTTTTTGTGTATATGATTACCAATTAAAATTGTAATGAATGTTATTTCTCGAGTTTTGTAATTGCTTCTACAACAATTTTTACTGCTTGTTTTTGATTTTTTTTGCTTGATTCTTCAATCGTTTCAAGCTGTTTTGAGGTTTCAGCCTTGATCTGTTTCTCTGCTTTTTGAACGCGCTTTGCTGATTCCTTCTTTGCAGTTTCAATTTCCATATTGGCCTCTTCCCTAGCTTTAGTGAGTAATGCGCTTGATTCTTTTTGGGCGCGACGGATGGATTCCTGCGCCTTCTGTTTTGCTTTTTGAATGATCTCTTCAGCTTTCTTTTCTGCCTCTCGAATACTTTTTATGCTCATGTAATTTACCTCTAGTTGCTGTAGTCAAGTTATACTCCTTTTTTTTAGGCCTTCTTTTTTATTTTTTCGATGGAAGTGACTTTATTCTGGAAGGCATCTTTAATAGTCTTCTGACTAATTGAAAAAAGATAAAGAAATTTTGCCGGGTATAAAAACAAAATAAATCGTTAAATAGATAGGTTAAAATGTTTTATTCAAGTGAAGACAAAATAGAATCGAATCAACTTACAAGCCAAAGGCAAGGAATTTCACCTATGACTGAAGAGAGTGCTATTAAGCAAGAATTTGGCGCAGTTGTAATTATCATGAGCGATCTGGGCCCTGAACCTTTTATCAACATTTCACATCTCGACGAGAATGCTGCAACATACCTAGCAATAAAAGGTTTCACGGCTTTTATGACAGGGTTCGAGACCGATAATTATGGCCCAGGAAAAATACGTGGTATCTTACAAATTCCAGCGACAGAATGTTTTGCTATAGCAATAGACATTAATCTTCGAGGATCAGGCTTTGAAACTGATGAACGGCTTCAAGTTAACCGCAATGGTATTTTCTGTCTAGTTGCTAATGAAGAACAATTGGCATTAGTCCGGAAGTTTTATACCCAAACAGAAGTTTTCTTAATCGAGAAACTGAAAGCCATAACGACAATAAATCATCTCAATCAAGAATTTTGTCAAAATTTACTGGTAGACTATAGCCGTTTTTTGGCATCGCTCCTCAAAAGCGAGGAAGAAAAGCAAGCACCTAAAACCATTTGTAATAGCCTATTTGAAGTTGACGTTTTGCTGTCACTTCCAAAAGACGAGAATCTTACTGCACGGATCATTATGGAACATTCAATAAAAGAAAAGAAAGGAATCACTCTTGAAGCCATTAGAAGACTTACCAAACGAAGGAGAAAAGAAGAACAAAGAATTATCAATAGTTTATTAGCCAAAGGGTTGATCTTTGCCATTGCACCAAAAAATAAAAACGAAGATATTTACTATATTGCACAATAGCTGACAAGGAGACAAAAGTTAGAAGATGAAGACAATCATTTTTCATTCGTACAAAGGAGGAACCGGAAAAACAACAATTGCTTTAAATATAGCCATGCAGCTTGCACAGAATGGCTATAAAGTCCTCGCTGTGGATGCAGACATCGGATCACCTACTTTCGACAGCCTTTTCTTAGGGGGATTAAAAAATTATTACATTAATGATTTCTTCGAGTATGATTTGGATCAACCAAAGGAAAAACCAGCAAGCAAAACACTCACCCCATTTAATGTAAAAGATTTACTACTCCCAGGACCGCATGAAAATCTCCAGCTAATTTATGCTAAGGAACAGCCAAAATTTGGTCAAGGGTTACTCAGCATGGATAAAGACTTCCACAAGAATGCTCTTAAACAGCTGTATGTGTTCAAAAGCGAAATAGAAAAATTGGGCTATGATTTTTTAATTATGGATACTTCCCCTTCTCTCAACCTATTCTCTATCAATACGATAATTATTGCAGATGCAGCTATACTTGTTTTGCGCCCCAATCGATATGGTTTCTCGGGAACGACTTTTCTTTTGAAAGAATTATATGCTTTATTAGGAACGCTCAATAGAAAAGATTACATTCTCTTTAATCAGGTTATACCAAATTCCATGGGATTCATATCAGCTTGGGAAAAGCGCTTTCAGGAAGAATTTAATGTAGAAACTATTGGCGTTATTCAATGTGATTGCTCACTCGCCTTGGAAATGTTATATGGACAAATTTTCAATCATTTGAAAAACACTGACTTTCGAAAAACAATCGAGGAGATAATTAATCGATTAATTAATGACTTGGAAGTGAAGTAATATTAGCGAAATAAAGGAAAGAATTTTTTCCTTGCTCACGTAAATTACCCCGGAGAGCTATCCTGCGTGTCAAAAGTAATAGGAATTGATATTTTGGCTGGGGCGTCTAGCCAAAAAAGAACTTTTGCAGCAAATCGATTTGCAGCTGTTGTTATGGAAGATAATAATGTTATTGAGAAAATCGATTCACTCTCTTTGAGGAATTTAATCAAATTATGCCGGCAATATGAACCTGAATTTTTAGGCGTGGATAATATTTTCGAGCTTGAATCTAATTCAGCGAGAATCATCCAATTTTGCATGCAATTACCCGCTGAAACAAAAATCATTCAAGTAACAGGCGCCTCTCCAGATGGCTTTGAACCTCTTAAACGCCTTGCTCGAAGGTACGGTATTCCTTATCCGTCACAGCACGCTAATCCCCTCCAAACAGCTGAAGTGATCTGTCGTCTTGCAGAGAAAAAAGTTGGTTACATTCTCTTACCATTCGAAGATGAAATAGAAATTAAAATTTCGCGCGGCAAGAACATTGGGCCCGGCGGTTGGTCTCAACAACGTTATGCGAGAAAAATGCGCGGGGAAGTTCTAACAATGACCCGAGAGATCGAAAAACAACTGTTAGACCATAACATCGATTTTGACCTCGAGGTGAAGAAAGCAGAATACGGATACGACAATGCTATCTTTCGTGCCTATACTAATATTTCCTCCCTTCGCAAGATAATCAAACCATATAAAGGAGAGCTCTCTCGAGTAACTGTTTCACCGATTAGAAAAAAACGATTGGAGTACATCCCTGCAGCTAATATCCATAAGAAGGTCATCTCCAGTCCTCGACGAAAAACTGAACGGGGGCTAATAGTTGGAATCGACCCGGGACCAAATACCGGCATTGCAGTTTTGAACTTTAGTGGGAAGATACTATTGGTAGATTCACTACGAAATGCTGCACGGGGTGACATCATCAGATTAATAACACAATTTGGTAAACCAATCATTGTTGCGGCAGATGTTACCCCTCCTCCAGATTTTGTAGTGAAAATTTGCCGAATGGTGAACGCCGTCCTCTCATATCCTGAAAAACTCTATAGTGCAGACGAGAAAAATCTCTCTGTCGACAATTTTACCAGCGAGAATGAACGTCGAATAAAAGGGTCACATAAAAGAGATGCTCTTTTTGCAGCCTTAAAAGCGTATAATAAGTATAAACCAATATTCGAAAAGATAAATAAAGAGCTGGCCGAACCCAAAGAAATTTCGCTCAGAAATAAGGTGAAACAGATAGTTTTACTCGAGGAAAGAAACATTCAAGATGCAATCCAAGAAGTAAAGAACCAATTAGCTGCTCCGGAAAAAGAACTTGAAATTGAAACCCCAAAAGATCGCCCCTTAACAGAAACAGAACAAATATTAGTTGAAAAAATCGAGGCATTAAAAGAGGCAATTGCAAGACAAACAATACAAATTGAAAATCTCGAGGATATGAATGAAAAATTAACGGAAAAAGTCCGAACCCTCAGAAAAGAAAACAAAACATTAAACCACCAGATTAAGAGAATTACCGACAAACAAAGACAAGAACTCAAACGAGAGCGAGCAATAAAAACACGCGATGACGAGCTCCAATTTTTACGCAAGAAAGTGCACGAATACGAACAAGAATTGGCAAAAGTGAAGAGAATTATCTCCGATTTAAAACGCATGATTGTCATGGGACAAGGAGATGTTGTTGTGCCGATGAAGGTGGTCTTCGACTTTTCACGAAAAGGCATTGAAAAAACTGCTGAGAGAATGAATATAGAGCCTTTTGACGTTATTCTTCTTGTTGATCCCTCTGGGGGTGGCCAAAGAACAGCAGAAATGCTCATTGAACGAGAAGTGAAGGCAATTGTCTGTGCCAAAAATAATATCTCGAATCAGGCATTGGAAACATTCATTCAAGCAGATGTCCCGGTATTATTCAATCTACCAATACGGCAAATAGATGACATAGCAGTTACCTATCACAAAGAATTCCAAGAAGCGCTTGCAAAATGGAAAGAAGAACGAGAGAAAATTTTGAGGGAGAAGACAGAAGAAAAATTAGAAGCATTAATTAAAAATTATAAAAGTTACCGAAAAAAAGAGCTGGAGCAAATCTTCGAAGCTGAGCTTCGAGCGAAAAAGGAACGTAGCGGAGAAAAATTAGCTCGGAAACCCATAAAAATAATTAAGGCAGAAACACCTGAGGAAGAGTAATACCTAATTTCCATTGCAGTAATAGGAGCAATTTGTGCCGAGGAAGGATTGCCTAGGTTAGGCAAAAAACGGGTATTCTTTATTATTTAAAGGGGGGATAGATCAATTTGTACCCAGAGGATGTTATTACCCCTGATGAATATCATTCCGTATGAAGCAACCTTTTCTCCTTTAAAATACTCGATGGCATCACGGAGAACTAAATTCATGTGTTGATCAAGAGCATCAACTGTTCCCCTGTATTCGCGACCATCTTTCAGTCGAATGCCGATTTGGTTTCCGTGGGATTTTCGCAAACGGTTAATAGGATGTGAATTCAAGCCAGACATTTATTACGTCAACTGCCAATTATTGTAGTATGATACTTGCCCCATCACTGCTTTAAAAATCTAATGATATTTATCAAACAGTCTTAAAGAGTAACAAGAAACCATATAGTGGGTGTTCTTAAAAGCTTTTCCAAGGCAGAGAGCAGGAAAAACAGAAAGGAGACCTCGTTGTTTATGATTCGAAATTTGTAGGTCATAAGGTAGAGATAAATGGGTGGTCACTTTAATGGGAAGCTATTGACTACAGAAACAATACTATCACAAATAGTATTATACAGATTTGCACTTAAGCGCCTGTAAAGGTCGTAATCATGAACATGTGTAACGTCATTCCAGGAGCCCATACCGCCAAAGACCCAAGCAATCGCACATGCAGAAAGAACTTGTCGGGCTGCCAAGCTATAACAACCTGAGGGAAGGATATCCGGAGCAATTAAATCAGAAGCCTTTTTGCTATCAAGAGAACGCAATGCCTTTTTGAAAACCGTGGTCCAATTAGCTAATTCATTCTTAATTGTAAAGGTAACTAGGTCATTTAAAATCTCCTTTAAATAAAGTTTTGACATCTCTAAGCTGGGAAAATTAAACTCACCAAGTAACACATCAGAAAGAAAAAGATAATAATAACTCATCACTTCTTTTCTCGCATCAAGCTGCCATTTGCAACGCCAAACATCACAACCATTTTCTTTCTCAGTAATGACATGCCAATGTCTCCCTTTCACGCTAGAAATGAGGGGGCGTGAAGCTTTTTGTATTAACTCCTCTGAAGGCTGATAGGTTAAATGCAACTTAAGAACTCCTTCTTGATGGAGAAAAGCGAGCCAGTCGTTTGGATTCTTTGCAAGAACTAGTCTAGCCTCATTCTCATCATCTGAAGGTAAATGCGAAACAAAGCGAATGTTACGATAGTTATAAGCTAAAGGGGGATTTTTGTACATACCCTTTATTTTCCCTTCAAGAAAAGCTTTACTATGAGAAGTTAAGAAAATTATTTGAAGAATTTCTTTGTTCATACTTGAATCATTCGTATATAAGTAATTAATACTTTCTCTTCTTGACTTAAAAAAAAAGAAAAAAAAGGGAAGAAAGAAATGTTGAATTGATTATTTCAAGTAAAACGCTGCAGAGGTGTTACCATCATATTCTTGTGGTTCGTCACCACCAGAATGAGGATAGTTCGCATGTGCATAGTCAAAAATGTCTTCCATAGAAGTGTTAGCACTACCACCGAAATGGTTGATCCATGCATACTCGAGGAAGTAGTAGGTCCAAGCGCCGTTTTGATGGCTTGAGTCATCATAACCATAGCCATTTTCTGTGCATGTTGTTGTTAAGTAGACGTGTTGTTTATTGGGCATTCCCATTAAGTCTGGTCCAAAGCCACCTGAGTAGCAATGGTCAAGAAAGACAAAGATCTTATTTGCCACTGCATCATCTAATATGGCTGCAAGTTCGGTATCATAGAGATCTCCATCCTCTCCATTTTCACCTGAGTTACAATCCCACATACAGAGGTAACTGGAACCATAACCATTTCCGGAGCCGTGTCCAGATGATATGAAACAGATAATGTCATCTTCATCAGCTTGGTTAACCATGTTTTGTAACGCTTGTTTCACATTGTATTCTGTTGCATATCCGTTATATTGTGGATAGTTTGATGAATGGCCATCTCCATAGACCCAAATATGATCGAAGTCCATTTGTGAACTTGTTAGGTGATTGTACCAATCGGTTGCGTCTTCATCACAGTAAGATAGGTCACTTATTGCTTTGTAATCAGAAATACCAACGATTACAGCATATTTTGTCACTTGGCTTGTTGTTGTATCGACTGTGAAAGTCACTGAATCAGTGTTGCTATTTCCAGCTTTGTCCCATGCTTTTACATCAACTGTATGACTTCCATCAGCTAGTCCAGTAAAAGTATGGCTGGTACTTGTTCCCTTATTTATCCATGATCCACCATCGATGCGTGTCTCATAGTAGTCTATTCCGCTTCCGGCATCTGAGCCTGTCCAGCTGATTGTTACATCTGCTGAATTTACTGTTGCACCATCTGCTGGAGAGGTGATTGAAATTGTTGGTGGGGTGGTATCCTCAGGTGGTTCTCCTGCGATGTAGGTTGCGTAGACAGCGTACCAGTAATTTCTAAAGGATCCTGCTCCCGGGTTCAGGGGGAGAGCGGTTGTTTCATCGTAGTTCGAGGGGCTTGTTTGACTCCAGCGCCCTCTACCGGATTGGAAGTCTCCGGCATTTGCAGAGCTTGATGAGTAGTAAACCCTACAATTGTGTGCCCAACCGATCCATGTGACAGTGTTCGCTGGTACAACATAATCAGGAACATCAATAGAGTTCCAACCAGTGGTAACAGCCACATTATGAGCTTCGGTTCTTCGTACTGCGCCTGTGGGGTTAGTTAATGAACCGCCTGTATAAAGCGCAATTGAGACAGTCCCACTTGCTGCCACTCGGATATTCAACTTTGTTATTGTCGCATCTACGTCCGGTGATATGCCACCCATATAACGAATCACTGTATGAGAGCTTGAGCTTGTGAAGCTACTCGAAGTGATTCCCCAAGTTTCTTCTGTTGGGGGCGCACCACTATTGTCTACTGTGACAGTGATTGAGTCATCAGCAGTATTTCCAGCGGCATCATACGCTCTACAAGTGATTGTATGAGAGCCATCTGAATAGCTTGTAGTGTCCCAACTCCATGCATAGGGTGATGTTGTATCGTCTGTCCAGCTACCACCATCTATTTTACAGGCGACTTTTGTAACGCCAACATTATCTGAGGCACTAGCAGTGATAGTTACTGTGCCACTTACTGTTGCGCCATCATTAGGAGCAGTGATACTCACTGTTGGAGGTGTTGTATCTGGCTCGGGGACAGTAATGGTAACAGTTATAGTATAGCTTCCGGAACCTCGGTAAGAATAACAGCCTGTTTTCCAGGTGCCACTTGTTGTGGGAGGATCAACAGTTACCCACTCAGGATTCGCTGAATAACCTGAGTAGTCACTATTGTCTATTTGAGTCTTTGTTGAGTGATCTGCTGCGGTCCAGCCTCCAGTTCGCTGGTTGGATTCATCCCAGACGCTCAAGTCAAAGTCATAACTACTACTAAAGGATAGTTTTACTTCGACTTTTGTTGCACCAGCGGGGACAGTGAAGCTGTGTTGCGTACTGTCTGAACCCTGACTAACTGTGCCAGTAAAAGTCTGAACATCTCTTTGATACGTTCGACTTTCTACTTGGTTTCCAACAGCAATATAGGTATTAGCTGCTATCACTGTTGAGAAAACCACAATAAACATGGATAAAATAAGAAAATAAGATACTGCATTGATTTTTTTCATTAGTATCCCAACCCAATTGGGTAATAACTCGAGTTATAAAACTCTAATAGTGTTGTTACTTCCCAATTTAAAAAGATTTTGGGACAGATGTTCATTTTTTGCACCATAGAATTGTCGTTTGTTTCATAATGCTCACCCAATAGATAAGCTTAGAATTTGGCCATTAACTATGAAAAAATCGAATCGTTTTCAAGACAAAAAGAAAGTGAAAAAGGGCTCTTTGTTGACTAATTGGCTCGTTTTCACAAGAGAAACAAAAGCTTTAATAAGAGAAAATAAAAAAGAAAAAAATAACTTGTTCGAAAGTGCAAGAAAAACAGATCAATTGTCGCGGTAGCTTAGCGGTGTAGCTGCAGTTGCAGCTTATCGAGCAACTCGGAACTCGAGTCTTTATGACTTGTGTGAGTACGAGAGCGCAGGACTGAAGATCCTGTTGTCGCCAGTTCAAATCTGGCCCGCGACACCATCTCATTCTTTTCAGTCAATTCTTCTCTTTGTTTTTGCTTTTTTATGCTTAGGCATTCCTGCTCAAATAATGGTTCCTTTTATTTCATAAAATTCGAGTAAGGAGCCTTTTTTCGGGCAACGTATATGTATACATGTATCTCCTTTTGCTGGTTCGATTTCTAAGGTGATTATCTTTGTTCCTTCTACAAGATCCACTTTTATTTTCTGTGTGCCAAAGAATATTTGCACAATTTGTTTTTCCTTTGTTTTTATTTTAATTGTCATTTTTATCAAATTGTCGTTGGCAATTTTGACCTCTTTTAATTGTACTCGTATGGTAGCATTTTCCCAAAAGTTTCCTAAGGGGTCTGTTTGTAAAAACGCCTTATTTTGTCGCACAACAATTTTGTCTTGCAGGTATTGGCTAGCAAGCCGATATTCCCCTTCAGGGTTGGTATACCCTCCAAAGCTGAATAGTAATCCATGGACTCTTTTGCTCTTGTATTCGGGTTTCATTGGCGTTAATCTAAAAAGTTCTTCTTCGTTTTTTGCCATCTTTTACTAACCAACCGCTGAATTTGTTTATCATTCCTTTCCCCTACCAGCAGTATTTCTTCAAGTGCCTTCTCTTGTTTTGTTTCTAGTTCAAACTAAAAAAAGCTTGTTAAATAGTCAAAACAACACCATTTTGGTTTTCTACCAGCGGGCTTTTTTCTTTTATGAGTTTAACTTTTTCCCAATAGCTCTTTTGCTGCTTGTCTAGCTACTTGACACACTCTTCCCATGAAGGGGAAGTCTAATTGTTCGAGGGTGTCAGCGTTAGTGTGATAGAAGGGGTAACGGAATTCGAAAGTATCGGTTATTGCTATAGCTGGAATGCCTTCCCTCCAGAAGGGTGCATGATCGGATCGTAGAAAGTCCAATGCTCTCCCGGCGATTTCTTGATAATTATAGGGCAAAGCGAAATGCACATAGGGAAGCGGTGGCACTAATTGTTCACATTGGCTTGTCATGATCTGTGCTAATAGTTGAGAGTTCTTTTCACTTATTATTCCCAAAAAGTTTCCCAGTTCCTGCTGTAGATCGACTTTATAGCTTTTACAATGTGTTAGATCGATTCCTGGTGGAATTGACTGTAAGCCTTTTTTTGCTGTTGTAAAGCCTATTTCTTCAAAATTTATCACTGCCTTAGGCGGAGAGTTTTCTCGCAAATAATTAGCTAACCATCTCGTGCTTCCAATGCAGATTGATTCTCCAACCCAATTTGTTCGTGTTATGTTCTTATTCAATTCAATGATTTTTTTCAAGTATGCCCGTTCTTTTTTAGTTGCTGAATTTTGTACTTGTTCATATGCAAATGCTAATGATGCTTGGATTGTTGCCCCTTTTTTTAACGCTTCTTCTTGCTTCTTTTCGAACTCACCTATAAGGGCATAAGAGTGATAGGTAAGAAATTGGAGTTCATCATCTACTAAACCGGAAGAAGCCAGAGCGTTTCGGATTTGTAACTCTGTTTTAGGATGTATTTCCTCGAGTGTAAAAAAAGCGACCATGAATTTTTTTGTTGGCGCTTGTTCTACAAGCCAACGTGTAACCTCCAGCACTCCTGCTACGCCTGAAGCGTTATCATTTGCCCCGGGTGAGAGAGGTGCACTATCATAATGAGCGCAGAGGAGAAGCTCTCTCGGTTGATAATCTTTTGCCTCAATGGTTCCAATGATGTTTCTAAAAGGCACATCATCAATTTTGAATTGGTGCTCATCAACCGTTAAGCCAAAAGAGAGCAATGCACTACTGAGATAATCTGCAGTCGCCTCGAGTTTCTCAGGGTCATCAAAGACATTTCGATACCCTTCGAGATTTAAGACATGCTGATAAAGATGGTCAAGCAGGTTCTTATCACTATTTTCTAACTGATCCACCATAGTTTCCTTTCAACCGGAGGTTCTTATTACTCAAAGACGTTTTTTAGGCATTAAAACTTGTTGCCCCCTCTACACCCCCACAAGCAACATTTAAAGGAAAGAAGGAAATAATATTTCTTTGAACCATTTGGAGGGATAATTCATGGCTTCTAAAGAATTACTCAATATGTTGAATAAAGCAATTGCTATGGAATTACAAGTCTCTATACAATATATGTGGCAACATGTACTCTGGCGTGGGCCAACGCATTTTTCAGTTAAAGATGCTTTTAAAGAGATTGCCATTGAAGAAATGAAACATGCTGAAATGATCGCAGAACGGTTGACTTATCTGGGTGAACAACCGACAACAAAACCAGCTGTCATTACCGTCGGAGAAAACCTTCAGGCAATGCTCACAAATGACTTGAAAGCTGAAGAAGAAACAATTGCATTTTACAAACAAATCATAAAGAAAGCACGTGCAGAGGAAGATGAAACAACAGCCCATATGTTCAATCAAATCCTTACAGATGAGGAAGAACACCACGACCTTTTCCAAGGATTACTGGAAAAAGATTAAGGAACTACCTCTTTCTCTGTTTTTTCTCTTTTTTTAATTGAAACCTTTTCTTGCTAAAGGTTTAACAAAGGTAAGTGTGGGATTGTATAATTCACCGATTTTGTACTTGAAAAGTGATTTTTGCTTGAAAAAAAAAGTTATAGCTCTGGTAATGAGTTTAAAATAATCAATTCTTTACCACTGAAATAAGCTGTTTTATCATAATTGTCAAGAAGCCAATCATCTAATTCTTCAGTTGTCTCAAATTGTAGGAGTGTTAATACTTCTTCTATCGGAATGGCTGTTTTATCTGCATCCGGATGCCCATATTTCTCGAGTAATTCATCAAGGGTATTGGCCCTTTGTTCAGTTAAATCTAAACTTTCAATGAATTCTTCTCTTGTTTTTTCAGGCGATTTCACAACATCAATGGCTGCTAGAAAGCAAGCTTCTACGCACGCTCCACAATTATTGCAATCGTCTATTCTTATAGCGTGGATTTTCTCCTCAGACCGGTTATACTCCAAGACTTTTTCTGGGCAGACTTCTACACAATCTTCACAAAGGTTACAAAGGCCATGATCAATAATTACAGTATAATCTGACAATTACTATTCCTCCTTTTTGCTTTCTAAGGCAAAAATTTGGCTTCTTGACAACTGGAAAAGCCAATTGTCATTGAAATTTCAATTAACTTGTTTTTTACTCTCAAAATAAAGAAAAAATAAAATATTAGCTTTTTGCATCTGATAAGAAGCTACAAAAAGAGAAAAAATTGATGGAGGCTAAAAGAGCTTTTCTTTTAGGCTACTCCAATTTTGAACCACAACTTGCACAAAAGACAGCATCAAGTTCATTTACTGAACCACAAAGAGTGCAAATCTTATGATTCTTTTTTACCCCTGCAAAGGGATCAGAGGTGGCTAATTGTTGTGGTGGCATCCCCATTCCTTGAGATGGAGGGGGGCTGACAGTCTGTTGATAAGGTTGTTGGACGGTTGTAACAGTCGTCGTAACTGCTTCAGGTTTTGCACCATCCCAATCAGTTACAGGTAAACCTTGACCATCCGTAAAGCTACCTGTTAGTATTAATATCAAATCAACAAACGGGCCAATAACAAATAAACCATAGGTACATAAGTAGAGTAAGCCCGTACCAATCTTATCAACATAGAAACGGTGAATGCCTAGAACACCTAGAAACAAACATAAGAGTAACGCGACAGTTCTACTTTTGGGTGAAGCAACAGGGCGGGTTTGAACAACATGAATTTGAGTCATTTTTTCACTACCTGAAATCTTTCTAAACATGAAACAATATCTATTCAACATTGAGTAAGCAATTTATATAAAGTTAATTAAATGACACAATTAATGACTTACTCCAATGTGAAGATTACGCAAAGGTGTTTATTAACCAAAAAAACATTATTTCCCAATTTTATTCATACTCAATTTATTCTTATAAAACTGCAAAATCAAGGTGTATAGAACTTGAATGAATTACCAATTAGAGAAGAGAAACTACCAGAGTATCCATCTAAGATCAAACGGTTAGCATCATTGGACTTCCAACGAGGACTCGCAATCTGGATGATGGTTTTTTTGCATGTTTTTAATCATATGATTGATTATAGCAGTGTAGCTGCAGGGCAGCTTTTCTCAGGAGTCCCTCCCTATACTTTCATTAACTCTGCTTTTTTTGCCTTTTCGGGCTATTTCGGTAATTAGATCGGTTATTTCATTATTATTTCTGCAATAGTAAATGCCTATGCCACCACAAAAAAAGTGCTTGCAGGGTTCCCTCCCGGCAAATTGTTTGCTAAGCAGATCGTCACGGGTTTCGGCATTCTCCTTGCTGGTGTTGTCACAGAATCGTTTGGTTATTATGGGTACTTTGGCAGCGTCATCTCCTCGGGTAATTTCTTTCAAGCTGCTACTTGGACTGACCCTGCAAATGTTGCTGCTTTATGGCAACGCTTCTTTCTTATGGAAGCATTGCAAATTATCGGTTGGTGTATGATCCTCACAGCGATTATTCAGTACTTTCTCTACCAGCGGGATGGAGTTCAAAAATTCACCAGAAATTTAATTATATTAGGCGTTTTAACACTCCTTATCTTTATTCTTTCTCTGGTTATCTGGCATTTTGTTGATAACTGGAGCATCTGGAAACCCGTACCTGGCACAAGCCCAGGCGACTATCACTATTCCTGGCCAAGCGACCAACTACAAGCCTACAATCACAGCTTTCTGTCATGGCTTATGACGATCATTGCAGGCGATTGTTATCCTCTCTTCCCTTATCTCGGACAGTCCTTACTCAGAGCGATTATGGGTGTTGCTACAGCACACCCCAAACCACATCGCAGACTTCCCTGGATGGGGTTTGGTCTGTTTCTTGCGCTTCTCATCGCTGGTGGTCTCTGTGCTTGGTTATTACCTTTTGACATTTCGTTCGAACGACCAACGATGGGTTTCTTTTTCTTCCTTATGGCTGGGCAAGTGGGGACTATCGTCCTTCTCTTTTACTTGATCGATTGGCGTGGGAAGGGAGAGCGCTTTGCCAATAATATTGTTGTGAAATATTTCCGAACTTGGGGGATGGTAGCTTTGACAATCTTTGCTTTACAGATTTGGTCCTTTGTTCCTCGTGCAATTTTCAATTGGACAATTCCTTCTATGAACCTCCTCTCAGAACAGTTTCCAGCTAGGGACCGTGGTTGGATTGTACTTATTTTCGCAATTGTCACCATTCTATTTTACGACTTACTTATCTGGTTTTGGGCGCAAATTAATTTCATTGGAACATTTGAATGGATAATTATCAAGCTTGGAGTAGTAATAACAAAGCAACCTTCAAAACGATTGAATTTTAAATATATGTTAAACGAAGTTGCATGGATGAATTATCAACCTCTCATCTCAACAACGTAAGAATTGAGATCTTTCCTTCTTTTTTTCTCTTTTTTAATTAAATAACGACTCTTTTGCCCTAACAGCTAGCTTTTTTATAGATTATTAATGATATTTACATATGAAGCCACAAAAGATCCTTCTACTTATAGTTTGTACGATAGTACTGGGGATAATAGTCACAAATTTACATTTTGCTTTAGCAGGCTGGCGAACAGATCCCACAGGAGATGTTACCAATGCATACGCTGATATCACAAAAGTTACTGTTTCGAAAAATACTCTACAAATTGAGTTAGCAGCCTCACCATATTATAATGACAGCAATCAAAATCTTTGGCGCGCTTATAACATTTATATCGACACAAGCAATGAAGACGATTCACCTGACACTTCTTCGTGGAGTCAAGACGTCTATGAATATATTGCGCATTTTGACTGCCGCTATTCAAGCGGACAATGGCTCAATAATTCTTACCTCTGGGCTTTTCACTATTATCTTACACAAGATGGTGGTTCAAGAATTACAGGCAGTTATTTCTGGGACGGTGACTCTTGGGAGACAAGTGATCCGAATATCGATCTAGCTGTTATTTCAGGAAACACAATAACTTTCAATATTGAAGGGGCTATTTTCAGAGAACAACCCCTTGGAACCGGTTATGTTATTCAAGGAGTTGCCAATTCAGCTTTGAATCTAGTAATCGAAGACATTGGCCCAGATTATGGCTGGGTGGATGAATTCGACAATATGTGTGTTTCTCCCCCCTCAAATACATCGAGTCCTTTACCGGCACCGAGTTTGCTACTTAGTGTTATCTTTCTTAGTGTTGTTGTCTCAACAGCAATCATTTTCAAAAAAAAGAGATAAAACCAAAGTAAAGTACTTTGGTCTTTTTATTTTTCTAACAAGGAAAGCACTAATCTAGCTTTTACTTTAACAACTGATTTGAAAAGAGAGAAAAAGAAAGTGAAAAGGCTTAGTTGCTTTTCGTATATTTTTTATGAACCACAATAGTTGCCACAATAAAAGTAATGGTTGCAAAAGTAATGGCAATTGTATAGCCTGCTAGTGGCCACGTTGCTTTATCTAATTGATAATTGGGAAGGTTGTAGCCTTGTTTCTCTGTGTGGTACGAGTATTCAATATTTAGAAGTGTACCATTAGTTGTTCCCGAAATGGTGCCTTCCATGCGGATACCAAGCATAATGCCTGTAGCTGGCTCATAGGCAAACTGATATTTATGAATAATATCAACATCAACTACAGCATGCACCCCTGTGGCTGAAAGAGTGTCTGATAGTTGTCCCTGCATTATAAACTCGAAGAGAAAGACTTCTGAAGTATTTGTGTAAGTAGCATCAATTGTAAGACTCCCATGAAAAGTTTCTGTTAAGAAGATCCCGTTGTTATAAATTTCATAGGCATAATCTTTCCATGTCTCCCAAGTGGCATTATCCGGTTTTAAAAACGGGAGGAGTAATGCTCCTAAGTGCTTTTTATTAAAGGTTGTTTGATTCCACGAGGTTAAACAAACTTCCTCGAGTAAGGTTAAAGGTCGAAGGACATAGGTCTCTAATTTTGTCTTGTCTGTTTCGAGAATAACTTTCATGGTGGAATAGCCATCAGCAGACATATTATAGTCAACACCCAATGGATCAACTTCTGTGATATTGAGCGTTACGGTTGTGCCCTCGGGGAAATAATGTCCCCCAAGTCGAAAAGTGTCATTCGAGACACTATTGATGCCAATACTGATACTTTGTTCTGAGCGTATAATATCATAATAAAAAATGTCCCCTACTTTTACTGTATAGTCAGCTGAAACCGCCTTAGCACCGATTAGCAAACCAAGTGTAATGACAGGCAAGAGTATTTTCCAAGATTTTTTCATACTTGTTCACCCTCGAAATATATCTATTTATATTAAATCCCATTGCAGTTAAAAGGTTAGCTATTTGAGAGTTGAGCAATTTTGAATAAGGCTTTTATTGTAGTATTGGAGAACATAATTACATGGTGAAAACAATGGTTGAAAAAGCAACTGTGAAAAAACCAACAAAAGAAGAATTGGAAAAACTGAATATCGACTCTTGGGGTCGCTGGGAGAAGGAAGTGAGCGAATTTCCCTGGGAGTATCATGACAAAGAGACTTTTTATGTCTTTGAAGGCAAAGCGACTGTCACATTAGATGATGGACAAAAAGTAGAATTCGGGAAAGGAGACCTGGTAACTTTTGCAAAAGGAGTGAAATGTGTCTGGAAGATTCATGAACCAATTAAAAAGGCTTACAAATTTGGAGAGTAAAATCGTAAAAACTAAAGCGAAAGGTTTTATCTAACAAAGCAATTCTTTGTACAAGGAACTAATCAAAAACATATTGGAGAAAAAAATTAATGACAATTGCAATACTCGAGACGAGCAAAGGAACAATTGAACTTGAGCTCTTCGACGAAGAAACACCCAACACTGTGAAAAATTTTGTAAGCCTAATTCAACAAGGTTTTTATGATGGCTTGACCTTCCATCGTGTAATCGATGAATTCGTCATCCAAGGCGGCTGTCCCAACGGCACCGGAACTGGCGGGCCAGGCTATCGAATCCCTTGCGAAACCTCCGCAGCCAAACAGTTTCACAAAGTTGGCGCACTTAGCATGGCACATGCAGGTCCCAACACCGGCGGGTCACAATTTTTCATTGTTTTAAACGAAGGAAACTGCAAACATTTGAACGGCAAACACACTGTTTTTGGCCAGACAATTGCAGGCCTGGATGTTGTGAAAAAGATCCAAAAGGGCGACAAGATCATCAAAGCAACTGTCAAGGATGTCAGCGAAAAAATCGCGAATTGGCAGTTAAAGAAGATGTAATCGCGCCTTTTTTTCTCCCCTTTTTCGTGCATATTTTAAGTGGCATTTTTATAGCTCTCTTTGAACTTTTTTTCGAAGCTTCCAGGGCAATAGTGAGAACAGGTCTGAAATTTCCCTCTGCTTTGAAAGCCAAAAAGAGTCAAAGTTGTGCGCGTCAATGATCAGTGAATCGTTCGATAAAATCCATTTCTCTAAAGCAGTTGATGAATTTCGTTTTCGTGCTCTTGAATTTGAGGAGCTCTTGACTTCTTTTCGGATGGTACTTAAAAACCCCGGCGAAGCAATAAGCCGTGCAATATTAATTGGCCCTCCAGGCTCAGGAAAATCTTTTGTACTGCAAAATTTCCAGCAACGAATTAAAAACCAGAGAATAATCCATCCAAAGAGCAACATCCTTTTACGGTGTCTTTCTGTGGACTGCCAGAATCATTCTTCCTCAAAAAGTGTTGTGCTTGAAATTATCCACCAAATTGACCCGTTTTTTTACGCCAATTTGGCGGAAAGCACTACAGCGGAATTACAGTACATTTTAGCAGACATTTTGCTTGCAAAGAAAGAAGCACTTATTATTATTTTTGATAATATCGATACTTTGGTAAAAAAAGAGCCAGAAGAAGTTAATTCGTTAATTTATGGCTTCCAGCGGTTTTCGGAAGGAAAAGGGAATGAAGAACCAAACCTTTTCTCACAAATACTTGTAGCCCAGGACCTCGAGTTCCTTACAGAATTAGATCAAGTGATTTTTCGAAAGATTGTTACAGATGTCATCCCTTTTGAGCCTTACACTCCAACACAATTGTACCAACTTTTGAAAGATGAAATAAAACAAAACATCCGTAAAAAAATCGCTGAAGAAACCATTTGGTTCATTGGGTTAATTTCCAAGGGAAATTTACATCTGGCATTTGAGCTTCTTCATAAAGCCGAAATTTTAGCGCAGAAAAAACGTTCGCTTTCTATTGTCCCTGAATATATACGAATGGTCAATAAAACTCTGACAAATTTCCATGTTTCTAAACAAACAATCCTCGAATTACCGGTAAGACAAAAATTAATGCTTTTAACCATTGCACGGAAATTTAAACGAAACAGCATCGCATTTATAGACTTTTTAGAACTTCCTGGCCTATTCATTAGCCTTTGTGAAGAGTATGCCAGCTTACAAGAAGCAAAGTTCTTCTCGGAAATTCTCCTAAGCCTAGAAGAGATGGCCCTCATATCGAAGCATGTTCTTGGCAAAGACATATTCATTACTATGAGTGACATTTCTGCTGCAGAATTAGTCCGCTTTCTCGAACACAACCTCCGGAATGATAGAAGAGACAAACCATTCTTCCTATAATAAAAAGTAAAAAATACGCCAAGCTATTTCTAAAGAAATAATAGCAAACTGTTTTAAATAGGTAGTCAATAGTCAAGTTGATAAAAATGCAAGAATATGATATCGTAGCAATTGGAGGAGGGCCAGCAGGCCTAACAGTCGGCTTATATGGTGGCCGTTATGGGCTTAAAACATTGGTGCTGGAAAAAGAGCTGGTGGGCGGAGCGATGGCTATTTCGCCTTTGATAGAAAACTACCCTGGGCTGGAGCCAATTAAAGGAATGGATCTAACAGAACGAATGAAACGCCAATGTCAATTTTATGGAGCAGAATTACGGGAGCTAACAAAAGTAACCACAATTGATCCGGATGAAAAAATTCTCACTCTCAGCACAGGAGAAAAGATAAAAGCAAAAGTCATTATTTTTACAACCGGCTCTCGTGCACGGAAGCTTAACGTGCCAGGTGAAGAACAATACACCGGCAAAGGTGTTTCTTGGTGTGCCACTTGTGACGGGCATTTTTTCCGGAACAAGAAAGTAATTATCGTCGGTGGTGGCAACTCAGCAGCAATTGAAGCCTTACATCTTGCGGGTATTGTTGGTGAACTCTATATGGTTCATCGACGAGATAAATTGCGAGCCGAAGAAGCATATATGAAAAAAATCGAAGAGGCAAACATTAACTTTTATTGGAATTCCATTGTTAAAGAGATTATTGGCGATGGACATAAAGTTACTGCTGTCAAGCTTCAAAATGTTAAAACTGATGAGATTACTGAAGTGCCTGTTAATGGTATTTTCATATCGATAGGTTATGACCCTAATAGCGAACTTGCTGTGGAAAGTGGTATAGAAACTGATGAGAATAGTTACATTAAAGTTGATCTGAAGATGCAAACGAATATCCCTGGAATCTATGCTGCTGGGGATATCACTGGAGGGCAAAAACAGCTTACTGTCTCGTGTGGACAAGCAACGACTGCTACAATGAACGCTTTTCTCTATCTCCATGGCGGCAAATGGTATCTCTAAATAGGCAGTTGCCTTTCTTTTTTTCCCTTTTTTTCCTTTTGTTGAGAAATCGTAAGATTCTTATTAAGTAATTTTCAGCTGATTTCTTGTGGGATTTATTTCATGCTCTTACTTATCTCGCCCGTTTCAGTTGAAGAAGCACAAACTTGTGTGAAAGCTGCTGTAGACATTATTGATGTTAAGAATCCACAAGAAGGTTCTCTTGGTGCAAACTTTCCATGGGTGATAAAGGCAATCCGGGAAGTGGTTCCCTCGGAAATCCCCATTAGCGCGACAATTGGTGATGTTCCATTTAAACCTGGAACAGTATCATTAGCAGCTTTAGGCGCTGCTCATGCTGGTGCTTCGTTTATAAAAGTGGGTCTCTTAGGAACAAAAACAGTCACACAAGCAATTGAACTTATGCGAGCTGTTACTAAAACAATTGATAAATTTAAGCTCTCTGTCTCGGTTGTAGCTGCTGGCTATGCAGAAGGAACAACCATTGGCTCAATTGCTCCTTTAGACATCCCACTTGTCGCTTCCGAATCTGCCAGTGATTTTGCAATGCTAGACACGTTTAATAAGACAACCGGAGAATCCTTGTTTGATCATTTATCGTTTGCAGATCTTGAAACATTTATTACCCATTCCAGAAAACTTGACTTAGGCACTGCTCTTGGTGGTGCACTCCAACGCAAACACATCCCCCTTTTAAAGAAGTTACAACCGGATATTGTTGGTATCCGAAGCGCGGTTTGTGAGAATGGGGACCGGTTCCATGGGAAACTTTCAGAGGAGCTCATTCAAGGATTTAGGCAAGAACTTCGACAGTAGTAGTAGCTTTGACAAGTGTTTATCCGGCTATTTTTTTGAGGCATAGTGCTTTTCGAGAATTCCTCTTGCCTGACCGAGTTCTTTGTCTGAAAGTGCCGGACGTTTCCCAAGGTCTTCTTTTGTAAATTTCTGCAACCCTTCTGAAGAACCTAAAAACATTCCCTCAGATAAAACACCATGAACTATTTGTGGGGGGAGTTTCCCAACCGGGACAATATCACCTTTCTTCAG
>DXJV01000048.1 GCA_019056785.1 Candidatus Heimdallarchaeota archaeon | reverse complement strand
TTTCGCAATTAATTCCCATCGATACCCTCCTTTACCTAAAGATGATTTAATGACTCCCAGTTGTTCCATCTTTTTTACTGCACGTAAAAATGAATCGCCGGAGACACAGCCAGTACAGATGTCCTCGAATTCTTCTGTTGTTGCTAGTTCGAGAATTCTTCGGGAAGTTATGTTGTTCTCTTTTTTGAGAATTTGATAAATGCAATTCATTTCCTCGTCTTTTAGAATTTCGTCTATCATTTTTACCATTCCATACTTTTAATTACTATTAAATTTTTATCATTCAAATGTAAACAGCTATTAGCTTTAAAAATTGGCTATTATTCCTCAAAATGTCTCTGAACAATAAAGAGCTTTTTCACTACTAACGGAAGAATTCAAAAAGAGCCATGCATTGAGAATACCGTGAATCTTGTTGAACTGGCTCGGGATATTAGCAGCATTTGGGAACATGATCCTTTCTGGTATTTCGGCTGTTATTTACAAGTCTCAAGGGGAAAAAATCAAACCGGCATTAATGGTGGTAATCAACTCGGTAATCTCCTGGCTTGCTTTCATTATTCTCGTTAGTGCTATGGGTGATTTTCAAGATATTTTTTCGGTTCCACTTTTCCCATTCCTCGCGTTCGTTTTCGCAGCAATTATGGGCATTATCGTTGGTAATTATTTCTATTTAATTAGCATGCAACTAATTGGTGTTTCAAAAGCTTATCCAATTACAATGACATACCCCTTTTTAACATACATCCTCGAAATCTTATTTCTGGGAGCGACTTTTAATTGGAAAAAAGCTGCAGGGATCGTGCTCATAATTGTCGGAGTAGTACTAATTTCGTTCTCAAAGATAAATGTTAAAGAAAATGACAAAGAACTGTTTCTGGAAAAAGAGCCAGCTGGACAAAGGCAACAAATACTTGAAAAACCATCAGAAACAGCAGCAGAGGGTTTGCCTGACACATCTTCTGAGCGGCAAATAAAAAAAGATGCAGAAGATACTGTAAAGAACCCCACAAAACGAGCTGCAGTTCTGGGAGTCATACTTGCAACCTTGAGCTCCATTACTTGGGCTTCGGGTTCGACATTGATAAAATACGGTTTGAATAATACAGATGTTGGAATTATTCCTATTAATGCCGGCAGATTGCTCTTTTTAATTCCCCTTTCAGTCGCGCTATTTTATGTCACAAAGGAACATAAAAAAGTGAAGAAAATCACTTGGAAATCTTTTGCTCTTGTTGCTCTGGCAGCATTATTGAGTTTATTTGTTGCAAATATTTGTTATCTTAAAGCTCTTGATTTAATCGGAACATCGACCCCATCGGCAATTGCCGCTTCGGGGCCTTTGGTTGCAACACCTTTGTCTATCCTCTTCTTGAAAGAAAAAGTCGATTGGAAGATCATCTTAGGGACCGTTTTAACTATTGGTGGAAATATCCTCGTTATTTTAATCCTGTAAGCGAAGAAGACTTTACCTCAAAAAAGATTCTCTGAATGGAAATAATAATATTTCATTGAATGAAATTGTAAAGAGAAGATGGTAGCAATGTTTGAAGAGCTCGAGAAAATAGTCATTGCGCTGGAAAAAACATCCCAGCAATCCTCTCTCGTTTCAGAGTTTTTAGAGAAAATTTCACGGATTATAATTAATATTGAACAAACAACTGACAGTGAAACCATTCTAACACTAATTACCTTTGTGGAAAGAGTACTGGCAGTTGTTCCAGAAAACAAACAACTACAAACACTTTATGGGCAAATAGTCTTAAACACCTTGCCAATTCTTTTCGTCCAACTCCCTCTCCTACAAATAAAAGCAATAATTAATAATTTTAGAGCGTTTGCCGATAAAACGACGAGTGATATTTTAACAGAATTTTTGGGTATGATACTCGTAAATTCCATCTATGATTTTAGCCTGAAAAATCACGCTGCATCAATAAATGAGTTTGCAACTGAATTAATAGATCTTAGCAGAAAACATCCGACAAATGAAAAGGTTCAGACTGCTTGTGCCAAAGGGTTGTTTAATGCCACACAATTTTTATTGCAACAAAAGGATCGAACTGCAGCACGAAATTTCTATCGGCAGTTGGAAACAATCCTTGAAACACGATTGGAAAAAGAGGTTGTAGACTCGAGACAATTACTAAAATTAAAAGAGGTTTTCGAAGAAAAAGATTGATAGGCTGTACTTTTTACTTGTTGGTGATTTCTGTTTTTTAAGCAATTTTGACAGCATAGAAGTCAAAAGTCATCACTAGTAAATTGAATGCAACATTTGTTCGTGTTCCGGAGGTTACATAGACAGGTAGCAAACCACTTCCTTTATTCACAGCAATGTAAAAATCATCGCCTGAAGCTTCGATTGGTGAGCCATCTCCTGCAAAGCCATATCGTGCAGGATTTAATTCAACACGTGTTTTGTTAATAGTCAATTGGTAAGTGCCAGAATGGAGCCCTCGTAAAGATTCAGCATTGGTAAATTGGACACAAACTAACGTAACATCAATTGTCCCCCCAACACCGGTATCTCTCGCTTGAAGTAAAAGGCGATAATAAAAGTCGAGATTGTAGCTTGTGCTTTCAGGGCGCTCAATGGTTATAATTGCAGGGTCAATAGTTCCTTGACCATCTTGGGTAACAACCGGGGAATTGTAAGGACTGCCTTTAAGATATTTAATCGAATTTAACGGAAGCATTCCAACGTCACTTTTAAATGACAAGCGAGCAAGGCCATATTCAAGGGAAGGAATAGCAACAAACATTGAACCATCAATATATGCACGGACATTTAGAGCATAACTCCGAAACTCGAGATTGCCGGTAAAAGCATCAACTTCAATCGTTCGGGCAGATCCGACACCATCAAAATATAAGGATTGTATTGCCCCATCCATTTTGAACATAAATAATGACGAGGTGCTCACAGTTGCATTCATTCGAGCACGCTCAATGGTCGGGATAATATATACATATGTTAAGGCAATAGAGGTGATCATTATGCTAATAATTAGTAAGGTTGAGATAACATTAGACACACCTGATTTACTTTTAAGGATCCTTTTTAACATGGAACGTTCACCGGCAAACCTATTATGCAAATAGCTGTTATTATTTTTTACTTTTTAGGTTAAAACAGTTCTGTTCATACTCAAAAGGTTACTTGCAGTCTTTTTTCTCAGCCATGGTTGCTCTTTTGCGTTTTTCCCAAAATTTTATAAAGGGATTAGTAACACAATTTCGAAAATCGTGTTAACACTTCGTGCTCTACAAGAACATTGGAAGGGGCAACGGAAAAAATGACACTCAAGAAAAAAAGTGCGTTTATAATTATATTGGGTTTGTTGCTTTTGGCATCAAATGTAGTGCCAAAAAATATGGCAGTGAATATACAAATTAATAGGCAGAATATTGCTAAGGCTGTGGGAGTTAATGTCGCAGTGACAACAACAACACTTGCTGACTTTGTCGGGGCAATTATTGGTAAAGAGATTGAGCCAATAATTAACCCGGGAACTTGTCCTGCACATTATGATTCCGAACCAGGAGATATTGCACTTGTTCAAGATGCCGATATTGTTTTTTGTCATGGTTTTGAAGGGCAATGGTTAGATGATCTCTTGACTAGTGTGAATAAATCATCTGCGAAATATCCTCTAGGCCCACTTGTTGCAGGAGCTCCTTGGGGTGTACCGGCAAATGCAATCAAGTATCTCGAGGTTATCACTGCAAAGTTAAATAATACTTATGCCGGGCTTGCAAGCCAATTTAATACAAACTTACAGACTTACACTAATCAGATAAATGCAAAAGCACTTGAGCTGCAAGAATTAGCTCAGAACTACAGCTTACTCCACAAGAAAGCTGTGGTAATGATCCATCAATTTGGTTTTACCAGCTTCCTTGGCTTAGATGTCGTGGCGAATTGGTCGAAATCTGATGAATTAATGTCCGTGCAAGAAGTGGCAGCGTTAATTACAGAAGCGGCTGAGGCGCAAGCTGAAATTGTCATTAGCAATCTTCAATCAGGCACAAATGTTGGGGAAGAAATTGCTAATGACTTGGGCATTCCCCATGCAATTTTAACAAATTTCCCGCAAAACGATCCAGAAGCAGCAAATTATTTGAGTATGTTGGAGTACAATTTGGAGCAAATACGACAAGCATTTTCTGCTACGGGGAATAGTGCAAATTCTGCCTTGGGGCTGTTTGTTGGATTGACTAGTATAATTATTATTGCCCCCTATTTCCTCCACCAGGAAAAAAGAAACAAGCAGAAGAAACACTAAGAGCCAGAATCAAAAATTGAAGGGGAAAAAAATGAAAGCGGAATATGCTCCATTCAAAGTCCAAGAAGTTGTTGACCTTCTTGGACGTTTCCATACCCATTTAGGTCCCTACCTCATCATTGGTGCGAGAATGGCAGAAATTGCCATAGAGCGATTGGGGTTTGATCCCTTTAAGATGAAAGCAATCGTCTACACAGGGATTACCCCCCCTCTTTCGTGTATGGTAGATGGAATTCAATTTATCTCTGGTTGCACACTCGGTAAAGGCAACATAAAAATCGAAGATAGTGGGATACCAGAAGCAAAATTCATCAAAGACGACAAAACTATTCTCTTTCGTTTGCTTAAACACCCTGACCTCAAAGGTTTAGTAACGGAGCAAGTGCGACAAGTAGCACTCGAGTATGCCAAAATGCCGGCAGAGGATTTTTTGGAGATTTTGGAATGAGTTTCAGCTCTAACACCTTTCTACAAGCTCTTAATCCAAAACTATCTGAAATTCTCAACCCACGAGCAGAAAAAGCATTACAAGAAGGATCCACTGATGAAATCATTGTACTTGATAGTGCTACTACCGTCTACGAAGGAGAACGTATCCCAACAATACAGGATATCTCCCTTCGAGTGAAAAAGGGAGAGATTCTTTTTATTATCGGGCCAAATGGCGCTGGCAAAACGACTCTTTTAGAAACAATTTGTGGTATATTGCCTTTGCGTGAAGGTTCAGTGGAAGTTTTCGGCTTATCGACAAAAAAGTATGGGCATCAAATACGTAAACGAATTGGTTATGTTATTCAAGAGATGGATTTTGACCCTTCAGAGCCCTTTCTCGTCAAAGATGTTGTTTTAATTGGGCGGATAGGCCTAATTGGTGTTGGTAAACGTGTAACAAAGCGTGATTGGGAAATTGTGCGGGCTAGTCTCGAAGCCGTCGGGATGGAGGCGTTTTGGGGGAGACCGATCGGCAAACTTTCCGCTGGCCAGCAGCAAAAAGTTATGATAGCATCAGCTTTGGCGGGTGAACCTGAAGTGTTGTTATTAGATGAGCCATTTGCCAATTTAGACATAAATGCACGACATGACATTTATCAGTTGTTGCTAAAATTAAATCGAGAGGCAGGAGTAACAATTCTTTGTGTTTCACATAATTTAGGCATCCCTCCTGAAACAGACAAAGTGATTCTGATGCAAAACGGACGGATCATTATGAATAGTGAACGAGAAAAGGCACTCACTTCACCGTTATATAAAGCCTTTATTGAGCTTTCTCAAGCAGAAAAAGGAGTGTACAATGCCGCGAAAACGGCACAAGAAAAATAATGACATGGGAGGATGACCAATGGACTTGTTATTTTTATTTAGCAGACTTTCGTTGCAACTGCTTTTCAAGGTGATACTTGGCGCAACGCTTGCAGGTATGGCCTGTTCGTTGATAGGTGTTTTTGTTGTTCATCTTAAAATAACTGCAATAGGATTTTCAATGTCTCATGCTGCTTTTGCCGGAGCGGCATTAGGATTGCTTATTAACAGTTATCTCTCTTTTGATCCTCTGATTTCTGCGTCAATTTTTGCAATTGCTGTTGCTTTACTTTTAGGGCCAATGTCTGAAAAAACAAGACTGAACCCCAATGTTGTACTCGGGATCATTTTCACTTTGTCATTAGCTTTGGGGTTCATCTTCCTAAGCTTCTTGCCGTCCGGTGTTGTTAGCAGCGAAGCCGTTCAAATTCTATGGGGAAGCGTTTTTGGACTTGACTGGTTGGATTTCTTGCTTCTGGGATTAGTTAATCTTGCAATAGTGGCAATTATAATCATCTTTTACAAAGAATTCCTGGCGACAATGTTTCATCGAAAAGTCGCTTTAGCTGCAGGAATAAATGTGAGCTTCTTTAATTTCCTTATACTGTTTCTAACGGCATTAACGGTCTCATTCACCTTAAAAATTGTTGGAGCATTGCTAGTCTATGCATTAATCGTGAATCCTACATCAACAGTCTATCAATTTGCTTACGATACGAAAAAAATCTTCATTTTCTCCCCTGTTGTTGGTATAATTTCAGCCATAGGTGGGGTCCTCCTTTCATTCATGACAAACTTCCCTATAGGATCATCAATTATTATTGTTTCGAGTATTATTTTCGTTGTAAGCGTGATTTTTTCACCGAAAAAACGAAGGGGGATTGTACAACAGCATCAATAAGCTGGGAAACATTTCTTTCTATTAGGAGAGAAGAGTGAGATATTAAAAGTTCTTTTGCCTTTTTTCTCATTGTTGGTGTGAGGGGATGAGATAAATCTGGCCCTTTTGTACACCTTTTAATGCCAAAATGGCGTCGGCAAGCTTTCGAACTTCATCTTGCCTTCCACGAAGAAAAATCGTTTCCAAGCAAATATCATGTGTAATATGTGCATGCATAGTTGAGATAATAAGATGTCCAAAATCATGTTGAATCTCTGTTAATTTTAAGGATGAATCAAAGCCGTGATGATCGAAAATATATGTAAGTGAACCTACCACTTGAAGGTCTTTTTTAGCCACAAGAATTTCTTGGTCTAATTTCTCTCTAATTAGAAAACGAATGCCTTCGCTACGGTTAGGAAAGCTCCGCTGTTTAAGCCATACATCAAATTCTTTAAGCAAATCACTCTCGAGAGAAATACCTGTGCGTGTGATGGTTTCTTTTTTATCGGAACTTGTCATCTCTGCTTCCTCTATCAATTATCCATTATCTTTCACTTGAAAAATATTTTGTAGGAAAAAACACTCAAAAATAATCTTTCTTAAGAGGGAAAAATAACTAGTTAGTTCTTATAATCTATCAATCGAGTTCTTTACTTAACCGGATGTCTTCTTTAATGATATTTAACACAATGTGCGTTTCGGTTCGTTCGACAAAAGGCATGGCTAAAAGTTTTTTCGCAAACTCGCTTACTTCACGACGATTCTTGAATTTCGCAATTAAGATTGCATCTATTTTTCCAGTCACATCATAAACACTTAGCACACCAGGGAGCGCAGCAATTTCATGTTCGACTTTAAAGAGCTTTCCTCTTGCCAAAGTAAGTTCAATAATTACTGTTAAATCAAAGCCAAGTGCTTCATAATCAACAATCGCAGCGTAGCCTTGAATTACTCCCTCCTGTTCTAGTGTCTTGATTCTTCTCGTAATTGTTGTTAAGTGTTTTCCGGTCTGATTAGCAATTTCGAGTACAGGAGTTCTGGCATCGTCAATTAAGATTTGAAGTATTTTTTTATCAACATCATCAAGGATCATACTTTATCACTTCTTTTTGATAGTTAAATTATAAAGGAGGGCAAAAGATATAAAAATTATTGCCTTTTTTCTATAATTATGCTAAAAATATTGCATAAAGTAGCATTTTTTTGCAATAATGATTCACTGGTTACAGAATGAGTAAAAAATATTCTTAAGAGGTTCTGGAATGGATGGATTAAAAGAAAAACTGGAAAAATATCACACAATACAAGTGCAGTTCAGTGATATTCATGGTGTCTTGAAAAGTGTGACCATACCGAGTGAGAGTATGAAAGATAACCCGGAAGAAGGAATCTGGTTCGATGGTTCATCAATACAAGGATTTACCAGAATAATCGAATCAGATCTCTATTTGAGACCGGATATTAACACACTAACTGAATTGCCTTGGAATCCAAAGGTGGCCTGTCTCTGGGCAGATATTTATACTCCCAAAAATCTCCCCTTTAAAGGAGACCCTCGAGATGTGCTACGAAGAGCCTGTAAAAGAGCAGAAGAACTGGGCTTCAAATATAAGGTTGGAGCGGAACTTGAGTTCTTCCTACTTGAACAAAAAAATGGTTACTATGCTCCAATGGACCCAGCGGGATACTTTGATAGCTCACCATTTGATAAAGGGTTTGAAATTAAGCAAGAAATTCTTTTAGGTGCAAAGAAAATGGGCATACAATGTGAAATGGGCCACCACGAAGTTGCGAGGGGACAACAAGAGATTGACTTTCGCTATAGTGAAGCACTTGAAACGGCAGATAGGATTATGATGATGAAACTTCTGATCCAAACAATTGCTAGGCAACATTCTCTTATAGCATCGTTTATGCCCAAACCCTTTTTTAGGCAAAATGGGAGTGGGATGCATTGTCACCAATCCCTCTGGACTAAAGATGGTGAGAATGCATTCTACGATCCTGATGACGATATGCTCCTTTCAGACATTGCTAAACATTTTATTGCAGGGCAATTGAAGTTTGCTAAAGAACTTGTGGGAGTTATTGCACCAACAGTGAATTCCTATAAGCGTCTTGTTCCCGGTTATGAAGCACCTGTCTACATAAGCTGGGCACAACTCAATCGATCTGCCCTTATTAGAATACCACAAATACCAAAGAATAGAAGCTCCTCCGTAAGAGCTGAACTTCGATGTCCAGACCCTATGTGTAATCCTTATCTGGCTTTGGCAGTTATGCTGGAAGCAGGCTTAGAAGGTATTCGCCAAAAACTCCCAGCACCTCCACCTCGTCAGGAGAATCTTTACGACCTGAAAGGAGAAGAATTACGTTCCCTTAATGTCGATCAATTGCCTGCAAGCCTTTGGGAAGCAATAAGCTATATCAAAAAGTCAGCATTAGTGAAAGCTGTCTTTGAAGAACCACTTTATACCTCCTACATCCAAGCAAAATTAAAGGAATGGGATGAATATCGTTTACAAGTGACAGAATGGGAAAAGCAAAGGTACTTGATGCGTTATTAACCATTTTCCCATTGTTTTTTATTAAAATATCTTTAAATAATCTGGCAATTTAATACTATTTGGGGATTATTTATGAAAGAAAAATCGAAACTTGAAATTGCTTGTGAGAAAGTAATTGATAAAAAAGCTGAAGCATATCATCAGCTGTTATCAGAATTATTACTCCTTAATCCTCGTACAATAAAGAGGAATGATTCCAGATTTACTGCACAAGTAACAGCCATTCTTTATGATGAAAACATAGAAGACAAAGTATCCCTGTTATGTAATCTTATTGATGTAAGCGAATACAATAAAAAAACAAAGATGCAAGAAATCAAATATGCAAAAACTTTACTGGAATTAGACCCTACATTAGAGAACACAAAAGCAATAATCAAAGAATTGAAGAATATGGGTTCTTCTGAGTATGAAGAGATACTACGAAAGGTAAATACCGACAAGCTGCGGATCAAGCATTATGCTTCCGGTGAGACTGTCATTCCACGAAGAAGAGCTTGAAAGTCAATCTCTCGATTTTGCTAAAAGTACTTTTTACGCAACACAAGACAAACCAGGTATTAAGGAAGAGGTAAAAAAAACAATTAAGAACTTAAAACGTTTTCTGGAAGAAATCACTCTTTGACTAAAAAGTATTGAAACATAGTAATCAAGTAGCCAATTTGCTTCGATTGATAATTAAAGGTCTAAAATAACTAAAGGGGAGATTATTTATTGAGGAGTTGAACGTGGCTAAGAAAACGAATCTTGAGCTTGCGTGTGAAAAGGTATTGGGAAATGAGGTAAAACAAGTCTATTTTTTGTTATCTGAATTACTAATCTTAAATCCCAGAATTTTGAAAAAAAAATGACACTCGTTTTACTGCACAATTAACTTTGATTCTTTTTGATGATAAAATTGAAGATAAAGTGAGTTTAATTTGCCAATTAATTGACGAAAATGAATATGACCTTGAGAAGGTAAAGACAGTTATAAATGAATTGAAGAATATGGGCGATCCAAATTACAGTCAAATAATGCGGAAAGTCGATATTAAGCAATCAATGAAGCTCTATTTTACGGGCGAAAGTTATACTCCAAGAAGTATCTAAAGCTTTTATCTACTATAATTAAAATGGAATAGCAAGTAAATATAACAGCCCAAAATTAGCTGATCTTGTAACTATCTCAAAAAAGCTTTCTCCCTCCAGAGAGTGATTCTAGAAAGAAGAAATCGAAGAAAATTATGAGAAACTCTGAAAGCTAAAGCAAAGGAGAAGTACTTTCTCGTGAAAAGAACAGCGATTGAAGACGAATTATCGGTAATTGTTAATCCTTTAAATAATGTACCACCATCATGCCATAATAGGAGGGTGCTTCATTGAGCAATAAATGTGGCTTATAAGCGGTTAAGCGATTCATCAACCCCTGGATAAGGACAAAGCCGATAAAGCCACACACTTTAGCTTCTGGCAGAAGAGAGGCAACCTTTTTTGTGAGAAGCTTCTCATTAAGGGTTTCTGCCCACTGTCCGAGTAATTTATCAGTTATTTTTGCTTGTTCAGAAAATCCATAGGGACCATCCTTTTGGTGGGTATGAGAGAGGTCTGCACTGATAATAATTACCACTCGTTCATCAAGTTTATTGAAAAATAAGCGTAGATCATTGCCAAGTGTAAGAGTTTCTGGAATCATGTCCACAGCATTTTCTAATCGTTTTAAAGGTTGAGACATAAGAATATACTTTGCAGGAATGTCCTTGAGGAACCACAAGGGAACAGATTCACCCCATCGAAGTTTGATCTCTACACTGGGGGTATAAGCTGCTAAACCACTTATTGCTGTTTCTTTCTCCAAGAGATAGCCTAAAAGTTGTTCGGTATAATTCGTCTCAATCTCCACCTGACAAACGAACTCTTCATATTCTCCATTCCATTCTGCAGAGCAGGATGCTTTTTCATTAAGATAAATGGCAAAATCATTTGAAAGAGAAATGCCATGAGGTGAAGTCAGGAAAATAATCTCCGGGCGCAAGTTTTGAATGGCCTTTTTAGTCTCAAGCATGGCATCATGCAATTTCTCGGCTTTTTGCTGCCTTGCTCTCTCTCTATCTAAGATCATGGCGCCATGAGGAACAATAAAAGCACCAACAATACCCATACTGTCAACCTTCTTGGAGATTTACACTAGACAAACATAGTATATTACTTTTTTGTCGAACTGTAACAACTTTATGACAAGAGCTTTATAACATAATTAAACTAAGAAAAGTAATTAAAAAAAAAGAAAAGGAAAGAAAAAGAATTACTTCGTCGAAATTCTTATTCCATCAAACTGAATTATTGGTGTAGTTAAAAAGCCGCTGGCAAGATGGTATTCTTTACCGATAGCTCGAATGTTATTAATAAGATCAAAGACATTTCCTGAGATTGACACGCCTGTAACTGGTTTGGTAATCTCACCATTTTCGATTAAATGTGCGCCTTTTGCCACACCGGAAAAAATGCCATTCTGGTGTCGAACAGTTCCCTGGTAGTTATGGATGATAAGTCCTTTTCGAGTTTCTTGAATCATTTCTTCTTTACTAACATCACCGGCTAATATCCAGGGCGAGTTAAAGAACGCGTTCGTAGGTTTTTGTGTGAAGGTAGCTTGATTGCCTAAACCACGCATTGCATGTCCGGTTGACTTGAGGTTTTCTTTATTGGCTGTTCGAATATTATGTAAGAATGTTTGAAGAATGCCATCTTGAATAATAGGGAGCTCATTTGTAGGGGTTCCTTCATCGTCAAATGGTCTAACGCCTGCACCACCTTGTAAGTCATGGGGTTTATCTATGAGCTGAAAATTCTCGGCTGCAACTTTATCAGCAAGTTTATCACGCCAGAATGAGATGCCCCGTTGTCGCCAGTCAGCGGAAGTGGTTAACCCTAGAACGATAGCTATCGGATTAAAAATCGCATTTGGTTCGAAAATTATTGGCCCGTCAAAGGCTTTTATGGGTTCTTGTTTCAAGCCATTAATCGCTCTTTTTCCAAGTTCGATGCCTTTCGAATAAAAATCAACATCATGCTTCCGGCTGAAAGCATCATCAAAAACATATCCGCCAGCACGAGTCTTATCACTTGCCACTGCCATTAACCCGGCTTGGAAGCTACTGTTTTTAGTGGTTACTTTCACCCCATTCGAATTAATAATCGCTCGTTCAGCAACAATATTAGTGATATTACTGAGTACGGTACGGATTCGAGGATCAATACTGGTAAATCCTTTGAGAAAGTTCAAGCCATCTTTTGTCAAAGCATCAGCTGAAAGCTCTGCAAGTTCTTGTGAATAAGTTCCTTTAACAGTAGGCACAGTTTTAACTGTTGCAAGAGCAACACCTTCAATTTTCGGTGCGTGTTGAGCGATACTGTGAGCTTCTAATGCTGTTGCTAATAAGGAATCGAAAGTTAAGTTGTTCGTATAAGAAAATCCTTCAGCATTGTTATGAAGGACACGAATCCCCGCACCTGCTTCTTCTTTTGCTCTTTGTGTACCAATACTCAAACCATTAAGAATAACTTGCTGTTGTTTATTGTATGAAAGAAAAATCTCGATGGCTTCTACACCCTTCTTTTCAGAAGCATCAATAACTTTCTGACATGTAGGAAAGAGTTCTTCAAGCATAGTTACCGCCCTCCAAGAATAACTGTACAGGCAACTTTACCGCCACCTGCATCGACTTTTGCAAGCTGTTCTTTACCGCAAAAGCCTGTGCCAAGATTCAAGGCTAATTCCTTCCCAACACCCAGAGTGGAGGAAAGCACTTCAATAGAATTCCCAGACATGGTGGGACCAATAAACACTTTGTCAGTAAGTTTGCCATTTTTAATTTCTATTGCTTGGCCTGTACCTACCATGAATTCACCTGAAGTGTCCGCAGAGCCATTCATAAAGCCAGTGACGAAAAGGCCATCCTTAACAGCTTCAAATAATTCCTCGTCAGAAAAGTCGCCCGGAACAATGTAGGTGTTTCGCATCCGGACAAGGGGCTCATCATTAAAATTGAATGCTCGAGCATTGCCAGTTGGTTCCATATCATATTTTGCAGCATAAAATCGGTTGTTCATGAAACCAGAAACAACACCATTCTTGATCAACTCAACAGCACGTCCTTTGGTTCCTTCGTCATCATACATATACCAACCAGAAGCATCTTCGAGAACAGGGGCATCAATGATGGTAATAAGCTCTGAAACAATTTTCTGCCCTAATTTTCCTTTAGCAAAACTGCCGGCTTCCACCAGATCACTTTCAAAGAGGTGTCCGACAGCTTCATGAGCCAGAATACCCACCACAGTATTATCGATCACAACTTTCGTTGGGCCTCCAGGTGGAAGAGTAGCATCTAAATTCTTAGTGGCTGTTTCTGCAACATGCTGGGCAAGCTCCACTAACGGGTGTTCATCAACTAGTTCAAATCCTTTGGCTTTACTCCAAGCATCATGATAACTGGCAATTTTTGTCCCACGAACAGCTGTTGCTTGCACTCGCACAGCGGGAATAGCAATCTTTTGCTCAATTTGAGTTCCTTCGTTATTAACCACAATGCGATGGTCAATCATCTCTTCATAACCTATGGTGTAGCTTTTGACTTCTGAAAAATCTTTGAAAGTCTTCTCTGCTTCTTTGATCATCTCCATTTTTTCTGCAATAGAAACATTCTGCAAAAGCTTCACTTGGTTTGTTTCAACCTTATCTTGTTGAGGTTTGACATCTGCAAAAACGATTTTTTCTTTCACTACAGGAGCAGCACTTCTAGCTAATTTTGCTGCCGCTTCGATTGCGGACTTCAAGTCAGCCAGAGCAATAGAGGTGGTAGAAGCAAAGCCAAGTGCCCCATCGATTATTACACGAGTCGAAAATCCTCGCCGCGAACCGGTGTCTGCTGTTAATTCACCATCTCGAGACTGGAAATTCGCTCGATATTTCTCTTGATAGCGTATGTCAATAAAATCGACCTTGAATTCATTGCCATACTCTATCCCTTTTAGCATTTGATCAATCATAACTCATCCATCAGATAAAATAGTCTTTTATGGTTTATATTTAGAGTTTCTATTGTTTCCTTATTATCTCTGGTCATACATTAATAAAATACTTGTCTCTGAGGACCACAAACTGACCAACTAGACTTTAGTGCCGGGGTAATTAAAAGTAAAACCAAAATGCTTGGGGCTAAAAAGTTCCAAACCTCGGGAAGTATACCAAAGAGGGTGATTCTTGGTGATAATAACAACGACTTCGCGTCCAGAGAAAAAATCATTCTCCCACGGCGTCAAACCTTCACACGTTTTAGCATCAACAATGCAAAGCAGGTCAGGAGCACTGGCAATTGGTGTATCATCACGCCAGATAACAAGGAATTCATTTTTAAACCAAACTCGATAGCGATGCCCTTTGTTATCTTTGAGGGAAATTTCACCAATAACAAATCCAACACGATCGGCAACCTCAAAATTCTCGACATGAGCGTGAAAATAACGCGGTTCACTTGGCTGAAAGGGGCTAGTGAGTAAAGATAACAAAGATTTGAGGGGTTGTTGACCATTCTCCAGCGCCAAACGAATGGTTGTACCAATTTTCTGAGCCCAACTCATAGTGCCAGGAATAACCGCTTTTTGATATGCTGACCAATAGGCAGGGCAACGAGCAACCCCAACGGTCCCGCCAGAAAGCACAGCCATTTCGCGAGCAATAGCTTCAGCACGTTGGTCTGTTTGAGCACTTTTAAGAAGCAATTCGTCGCCAAAAGCAGAAACAATCGCCAAAGGAGTAATGGAAAGGCCGGCAATATTACTCGTGGAAATACTAATCTCAGGTTTAGCCCGACCACAAAGATCGCCATCTATAACACCAATACCTAGCTTTGCAGAAACATAAATAGGGACAAAAAAATTACCGGCACCAATTTCAGTGGAGACAAGGGCGTAAAACTTCTCATCGAGAAATTGCTCGAGTAAACGAGTGGCAGAAAGCATTGGATCCTTATTAATTTCTTCAAGCCCTTCAATGATTGCTAAAGTTTCAGGGGTTTTACGACCACCAACCATACCTGTCACACAGAGAAGAGCATTATCAGAGAGCTCAGTCTTAGGATCAAGAACAGTAACCTTTAACCCCTCAGCAAGAATCCGCTCTAGAAATGTTCTTGCTAAAGCTTCTTCACCACCACCGCCACAACCGAGAATTTTCGCCCCAAAGATGAGATCCTCAAAATCAGTTCGTCTCTCAAGTTGCAAACTTATCGCCTGGAAACAACAATCACTAAAAGATTAAAATAATTTGTGGCAAGAAAATGAGTAAGAAAGGGATTCTAAAAACCTTTGAATTAGAATGTCATGATAAAACCGGTTTGTTAGAAAGTGTTGGAAATGAGAAAATAATCAATTTTTAAAATTACTAGAATACCATAAAAAGAATAGAAGAAAAGTACAAAAAAATTGATCACTTTATGGTAATTGTAGCCGTAGAGATAAAAGATAATATTGATGAAGAAAATAAAGTATTATGATTTTTTTGCTAATAGATAATAGCCAAAGTGTAGTACGATTTTACGAAATAACTACCTAATAGCCATTTAAATTTTTTGGTGAAGATGAAGGCTATGAGAATTATAAAAAAGCATTTGAAGAAAGAAAGACAATAATCTATTAAAGTGTGAAAGGTTGTTTTCCTTGCCAAATGAAATCATTGATGCTCTCGAGAAGTATATCGGTAAAGAGGTCGTTCTAACTGGTCTTGCTGTTCGAACTAAAGCCGGTCCTGCCATTCTTTTAAAAGATAAGCAGATTGTTTTTGTGGAGAACCTTCTGGAGTGGCCTGAAAAACGAGAGGGAAAGCAGCTGATGCTTAAAGGAATCCTTTCGAAAGAAAAAATCATTCCGGATGTAGTCATTGAAGCTGATGGTGCTATTAGTCAAGGGGCGTCAGGAGAGCAATTGATTCTACGAGACATTACTTTTATGAAGGACTGCTTCCAGCTAGAAAAGCAACTTTGAGTTGGAGGTTAGCTTAAATCGATTAAGATCATACAAAAACTATGTTCGAAAGCATGATTCATTTCTTTCTTTGAACTGCAAAAGTTATCAGAGAGCTTTTAAAGAAAAAAGAGCAACGAGAGCTAGGAACGCAAAAATGTCGACTACGAAGAAGAACAAAGCAAAGCAGAAAGAGCCTATCGGCTATCGAGGGGAATTGCGGAAACGACTCGAGAAGGAAGGGGTTGGGGTTTGGAGCGAAGTTGTTGTGAAAAAAGGTGATGCTATTTATGAGGGTGTTATTCTCCCACGAAGTGATCATACAGCTGAAGGTTATTTAGTGCTAAAAGTAGATACTGGTTATAATATCGGTGTAAAGATTACTCCAGAAACAACCATTAAAGAACAAGGGTATAAAGAAGGGCATTATAAACTCCCAGACGTTAATATTCGATTTAAAGAAGGCTTGCCCAATGTAACTCTCCTCGGAACAGGAGGAACGGTTGCCTCTCGGTTAGACTATCGCACTGGTGCAGTACTCCCGGCATTTACCCCAGAAGAGCTTTTTAGTGCTGTGCCGGAATTAATGGATATTTGTAATCTTACGCCGAAAAAAATCTACTCTCTTCTTTCTGAGAACTTCCAACCTGAGTACTGGGTTAAAACAGCTGAAGCTGTGATGAAGGAATTTGAGAGTGGAGCAGATGGCGTTATTATTGGCCATGGCACTGACACTATGAGTTTCACTGCCTCAGCTCTTTCATTTATCTTTCAAGATTTGGCAGCTCCCATTGTTCTTGTTGGTAGTCAAAGAAGTAGTGATAGACCATCAAGTGATGGACCATTAAATATCATTAATGCCAGTACTATTGCTGGCAAAGCGGACCTGGCTGAAGTGGTCGTCTGTATGCATGGCGGCACAAGCGATTCCTATAATCTTATCCATCGTGGTACGCGGGTAAGGAAAATGCATTCCAGTCGACGAGACGCCTTTCGTACTCTAAGTGACATCCCATTGGGAATTATTGATGCAAATCAAAAAATTACCTTCTTTAAAAAGGATGTCAAGAGACGAGGAGATATCGCTGATACCTGGATAAACACAAAAATCGACCCGAAAGTGGCGATTCTTTATTTCTATCCGGGAATGAATCCTGACATGCTGCACTCAGTTATTGATAATGGTTATCACGGGGTGATCTTTATTGGTACGGGACTGGGACATGTTAACACAGCCATGTACCCTGCCCTGGAACGTGCGCAAGAAGAAGAGATACCCATCTGCATTGTTGTGGAACCACTCTTTGGCTTTACAAATCTTAGGGTTTACGAGACAGGGCGAGATATGCTTGCAAGAGGAGTATTTGAGGGAGCAAATATGCTGCCGGGAACAGCTTATGCAAAAATGATCTGGACGCTTGGCCAAACTCGAGATATAAAAGAAGTGAAAAGAATCATGACAACGAATATCGCTGGCGAAATTACTACCCGGGAGCTAAATAAAGGGTATTTACTAATGCAAGGCATTGAACCTGGTATAGATGAGATGCTGAAACTAATCGACCCCCACCCAAGAGAACATCGATGGGGAATTTAAGAGCCGTTGCTGCTCTCTTTTTCTTTATAAAATTTCAAAAATCCCCTCCAAAAGAGTAGATTCGAAGAAATAAGTCTTTTATTCTTCTTTCCGTAAGTTTAACTGGAAAAAGCTTGTGGGATTTCTCTAACTCATCCCAAAAAAGCAAAATAAGAAGAAAAAAAATCAAAAATAAAATCAGGATTGAAAAACAATTGGCACTAATAAGTGAAGAACTAAATAAAGCATTTAATGCACAAATCAAAGAAGAATTAGATTCCGGATACCTTTATCTCGGAATGTCTATTTGGCTTAAAGAGCACAATTTTGAGAATCTCGCAAATTGGTACTGGATACAAGCAAAAGAAGAATTCGAACATGCAGAAAAATTCTGGAAGTACATAATCGAAACGGGTGGCACAGTCGAGCTCTTAGAGTTAAAGAAACCAAAATCAGACTGGAAAAGTGTGGAGGAAATCCTTAAAGCAGGGTTGGCACATGAGCAATATATTACTAATAAAATAACTGAACTCTGGAAACTCGCAGAAAAACTCAAAGAATTACAACCACGATCGCTATTACAATGGTTCATTAATGAACAAATCGAGGAAGAAGCAAACGCAACTGCACTCATTGAGATCCACGTTGCATATAAAAATGACATGCTTTTTGATCGTCATGTCCATCGAGAGGACGATTAAACAGAATTTGGGAAATAACTCCCTCTCTCTTTTTCTTTTTTTTACAAAAAACATTTAGTCAGTAAATTCGTTTTTAAATTGAATGTCAATGCCGTCCTCATCGAAAAGTTTTCACAATGTAGCTTTGCAGGAAAATAAAAAACATTTTTTCGAAACTTTCAATGAAGAATACATTGACCTCCGAAACCTTGTGCTAGAATCTTTGCCTTCTACAATGGAGATAAATGACCGCCTGGATTATTTCCATGAAATAATTTTTGCATTGTTTTTACTTGTAATTATGAGCGAAAAAAAATTTCTGAAATCAAATGCAAAGAATCAAAACAAAACCGGTGCTTTTTGGAACAGAAACTCTTCAACAGACAACTTCTTCGAAAATTTGCAAAGAAGTCTAAAAACATTCTTGGAGAAAAAATTAAACATTAAAACAGCACAGAGAGAGAGAAAAAGTTCTTTTCTCTTAAATTGTTTCCCAAAAATACTCTCATATACAAAAGGCGGCGTTAATTTTTCTTCTGAAATAACTTCTTCAGTAATAAATTTAGTTGAAAAATACTCGAGAGAACAGTCGCTTGAAACAATTCGTTTGTTGTTCAGTTTGATTTTTGAACAAGACTTAATGCTGCTGGAAAATGTGGACGCAACAACAAAGATTGATGCTTTACTTAACAAACGCCGGCATTTTGGTGCCTATTACACTCCAAAAGCAATAGCTGATTTCATGAGCGAAAAAGCACTTCTAATGTTTTTGACTTCCCGACTAAAGAAAAGATTAGAGTCATTTGAAGATCTTTTAACAGCGCCTAACGAGGAAAAAGTTCATGCCCTTTCGTTACTTCAAGAAGTAAAAATACTTGATCCATCTGTTGGAGCAGGAGCGTTTCTTCTTAGCAGTGCAGAAATATTGTTTAGCTGGCAAAGCAAGCTGCAAATGGCCATACAACGAGGTAAGCAAACCATTTCTAAAACTATTATTAAAACATCCATCATCCAAAATAACCTTTATGGAGTTGATCTCCTAGAAGAAGCAGTAAATCTAACAAAATTGCAATTTTTCCTCTGGTTATTAGAAGAAGATGATAATAAAACATATGATAACTCGAGTCATGAGCTTATCGAAAAAGGAATGACTGTACAAACTAACCTTTATGTGGGGAATAGTTTGATCGGTGTACATAAGCTTTCAACTATGCCCTCTAAAAAAGAGCTCGAGGATTTTCATTATAGGGATTTACTGAAGCAGTTCAAAAAAATGCCCTTTCTGAGAAGGGAATATGACACATTAAAACCATTTCACTGGTACATCCACTGGCCGGAAATTATGCAAAACAACGGTTTTGATATTATTCTTGGTAATCCTCCTTATCTTGAGTGTAAAAAAATGCGCAATAATATCGAAAAACACTTGTACAAACAACTCTTCAGAACAGCATACAAACTCTATGACTTGTCCGTTTTATTCATTGAGCGAGGTTTGCAATTGCTCAAACCAAATGGAATTCTGGTATATTTGATCACCAACAAATTTCTATCAACCGATTTTGGACTACGAACAAGAGAAATGCTCCTAGAGAAAACAAACATTCGGTTATTAGTGGATATCTCTTATCTCCCAATCTTTCAGAAAACGGCAAGTTATCCAATCGTCATCGGGGTGCAAAAGCGAACCGCTAATAAAGAAGAACAAAAAGAAAACATCGCGGTTTATCCAAAAATAACCAAGTTAGAAGCATTGATAAATGAGGCGGTAGAAGTTTTGAGCGTAGCACAAGAAGACTTTGTAAAATTTCCAAATAAACAATTTATCCTCTCTGAGGATTTTGCTCATGTCAAAAAATTGTTCCAAAAAGAAAAGCCTAACTTTTTAGGAGAGAAATTCCAAATACATTACCGTTTATTGGGATTTATTAATTGGCAGAAAAATCTCTCTAGGTTAGCCCCACAAAAAACTTCTCCCAAGGATTTATACTTCATAGGGACAGCAAATATCTCGCCTTTTGCTGTCAACCCAAAGAAAGAGCTTACGCTTGCCAAACAACGATTCAAAAATTATTTTCTAAAACATTCGCCTGAAATTGAAAAAGCATGGAAAATTTTCACGGAACCAAAAATATTGATTAAAGAAGTTGCTCACAAATTAATTGCGGCATATGACCCTGGAATTTTTGCAAGTTTAACCGGTGTTTATTTGTTACTACCAGAAGAAAAAAGCGATTGTAAATATTTCGTGGCATTGCTGAATTCGAAAGTTATGAATTTCATTTACAGCATATTATTTAGTAATATCCATCTAGCAGGAGGGTTTCTACGGTATAATGGCAGTTATTTAAAACAATTGCCAATTAAAGCAGAAGTAAAAGAATCAACAAAGCAGCTTCTGCAGTTATTAGCAGATTATCAAATTCTCGTAAAACAAATAGAATATACCTATCAGTCTCAGCAGGCAATCACACTTAAAAAACAATTGCCAGTTTATCAGAAATTAATCGATTATTTGGCCTATCAACAATATTTTGAAGTAAAAACACTACCACAATATGAGGATGAATTAAACAATTTGCTCTTGCCATTAAAGCTGGAAGATAGTGAAATAAAGCAACTATTAGAGAAAAAGGATAGTCAAGATGACAAATTGCCCGAAAAGGTCAAAGTAATAAATACTTCTTTTCAAAATTTACTTGAAGCAAAAATAATCGATAGTATAGAAAAAGAAGTGAGGAAAGAACCTCTCTTACTGAAGATTCTCACTAATTACTGATCATCTTCTTCGAGCGCCAATTTTAATGCTGCTTTTGCATGAATGGCTGTCGTATCAAAGACCGGTACAGAACAATCCTCTTGTTTTATGAGAAGAGGGATTTCTGTACAGCCAAGAATAATGCCTTTGGCTCCATTCTCGATGAGCTTGTTGATGATTTCAAGATACTTCTCTTTCGATTCTTGTTTCAATTCATGACGCGCTAACTCTTTCCAAATGACATTGTTAATTAGCTCTTGATCTTCTGGAGAAGGAACGAAAATTTCAATGGAATACTTTGCAAGCGTTTCAGGATAGAATTTACCTTGCATAGTGAACCGAGTGCCCAACAAGCCCACTTTTGAAATACCTTTCGCAACAATAGCTTCTGCTGTTGCATCCATAATGCTCGGAAAAGGGAAAGGAACATGCTTTATTATCTCAGAATGGACCTTATGGGGAGTGTTGGTAGCCATAATAATAATTTCTGCTCCGGCGAGGATCAAATTTTGCGCAGATTCGATTAGGATTTCAGCCACTTGATCCCATTTGTCGGCTCTCATTAATTCACTGATAATTTCGAGATCAAGGCTTTCAATAACTAATTCGGGTGAGTGGTTTTTTCCTTTTATTTTATTATATTCTTCAATAAGAATTCGATAGTATTCGATAGTTGAGTAGGCACTTAAACCACCGATAATGCCAATTTTCTTCATCAAGCATCAACTTCTTTTTTCGTTCATTTTTTTCATTACTTTCTTTTAGGAGGACCAGAAAGGAAAGACTTGAGCGCTTGTTGTGCAGAAAGAATGTTGAATCTGAAAAACTGTGGGAGAGGGGTTTGTTTTAAAAGCTGCTCTAGAATCAGGCGAGCTTTTTGACAGTAAGGAGTCAATTGCTCTCGTAAAACCGCTTCTTCTTCTTTATTCTTCAGGCGTTTTTTCAAGTCAATATTCTTTTTTGATGAAAGTAATAATAATAATTTATAGAGCCTTTCCAAGGGAATGGGTTGCTCCTCCTCTTTGAGTGAAGTAACATAATAACGTAAAATAAATGCATTTAAAATGAATTTGGAGTCAACATGGAGAATTGAATCAAAGGCCTTTTTGACATGGTTATATACTCGAGTATTTTGTCGTTGAAGTTCTTTGAGTTTTTGCTCCCAGATTGTTGCTGCTCCAAGATGCTTTTCTAACAAGCTGTCACCTTTCGAATGAACATAGAAATAGTCGAGAGCAAAAACACCGGCAACAATAACGGTAAGTCCAAGAAGAATAAACGGAATGGCAATTTCGCTTGTAAAGAGGATCAATTGTATTTGCAAAATTATCAAGATTGACGCAAGAATAACTAAAACACCAATTACAGATAAGCTGATGGTGTTAAAACGTTTTTTAATAGCCTTCGCCTCGCTTTGGAAAATTTTGGCAGTAATCCTCCGGTGGAAGCCTTTTTCTAAAGCAGCCTTATTAATCAAGGCTTGAGCAATTTCAGAACTGAGTATAAATTCTTCATCGTTCAATTTTTCTACACGACCGTAGAGTCTTTCGATTGTTTCAATAATTTAGTAAATATTAATATTACAATAGGAAAGAATAATAATTATTAATTTCTAAGGAAAAGATGGCTCGCAGAAGGTAAAAACAATGACAAAATCAAATGTATTGATTTCAGAAGAATCTGAAGAACCACACCGAAGTAAAACACTACTCTATTTAGCCTTTGGCCTAGCAGTAATAGGTGCAATTATGATGTTTATCCCTACTGTCTTTATTTTTGTCCCTGGTCTTTTGCCAGAGCTATCTTGGTCAACTTTTTATAAACTGCCAATCTTCTGGGTGCTGGTGGCGGGATTCGTAATCCTAACAGCCGGGTTGATTCTACATCGGAAAATCACAAAACCAATGCGTTATGCAGAAATGGAGAAACTCAGAAGCAGATTAGAGTAAAAAATAGCCAAAAAAAGGTTTTTCCAATTTTTATTGCTCTATTTGACAAGTTGAATGTTGTGT
>DXJV01000038.1 GCA_019056785.1 Candidatus Heimdallarchaeota archaeon | reverse complement strand
TTAATGTTGTACGATTCTTAATTAGCTCTTTAATAGCCCGCTGGAATTGATGTTCAGTCTCAAAGTCAAGTGCACTGGATGAATCATCCATAATTAAAATGGGGCAATCAAGTAGCAAAGCACGAGCAATGGTTAATCGTTGTTTCTGTCCACCAGAAAGAGTTTCTCCTCGTTCGCCGACAGCAGTATTATAACCATCTGGCATCGCCATGATAAAGTCATGAGCTTGAGCAATTTTAGCAGCACGAATGATCTCTTCATCTGTGGCATCAGGTTTCCCGAATGCAATGTTTTCCCGGATGGTTCGTGCAAAAAGAAAGGCTTCTTGCTGAACAAGAGCAATTTGCTTCCGCAATGACTCCACTGTCACATCCCGTACATCGTAATCATCAACAAGAACCGCTCCTTCTTGAGGGTCATAGAAACGAGGAACAAGGCTAACGATGGTACTTTTCCCTGAACCTGTCGTCCCTAAAAATGCGACAGTTTCGCCCGGCGAAATTTTCAGAGAAACATTCCGCAGAACAGGTTCTTCTCCTTCCCTATAAGCAAAAGTGACATTCTTATAAGTAATTTTTCCTTTCAAAGGAGGAAGGTCGATTGCGCCGGGTTTATTTTTAATCTTCTTCTCCATGTCGATAATTTCGTAAATTCGATTCATTGCTGCAACACCCTCTTGATAATTAATGATTGCATAGGTCATGTTGCGTGTTGGCACTCGAAGAAGAAGGAGATAACTATTTATTGCAACGAGAGTTCCCACTTGAAGGTTACCGAGAATGACTTCTTTCCCACCAATTAAGAGGAGAAGAAAAGAACCAAAACTGAGGACAAATGGGAAAACAACATTCATTAAGCTGCGGAGTTTCGCCCTTTTTAGGCTAAGAAGATAATAACTCTCGTTTTCTTGTTCGAATTTCGTTATCTCAATTTGTTCGGCAGCGAATGCCCGTACTACTCGTGCAGCTCGAATGTTTTCAGAGAGAACAGAATTCAAGTCACCAAATTTATTCTGTATAGAACGGAAAAGAGGGCGGCTCCGGCGTGTGTAACTATACATAATTAGAAACAGAAATACAGCCGAGCCAATGGCAATTAATAATAAAACCCAATTGGATAAACCTATCATCACAAAAATTCCAATGTAGAGGGAAATAGCACTTAGAAAGATACGGAAACCGTTACTCATTAAGCGTTTAATAGCGTTCATGTCGCTGGTCCCACGAGAAATAAGTTGCCCCGTTTCAATGCGATCAAAAAAGTCGATGGATTGTCGTTGAATTCTTGAATAGAGTTTATTCCGAATAATATAAACAACATTCTGTGCGACATAGGCATTTAGGAACCGTTGGGTAAAGAGGAAAAGCGCTTTTCCAACAGCAATGCCAACAGCAATTAATAATAGAGGTATTAGAACTTCGATTTTACGTTCATAAAAGACTTGATTGATAATTAATTCGACAATCTTTGGGGACGCAATTGTAGAAGCCGATTCTAAAATGACAATTGAAATTATTATCATAACTGCGAGTTTTGTCTTTCGAGTCATTAATCTTATTAGCCGGATAACAGGATGCATGCTTCGCTTCAACTCAGGAATTAAGCTACTGGCAGTAATACAAGTAGACCTTTTAAATAGGTTATTTATTTATTTTAAACTCAGCTTTTACCTATATAAAAGAAACTAAATAGTAGAAAAAAAATACAAGAAGTGACCAATTCTCTATCAAAAATGAAAACTAAGTATATAAACGGAACTGGCAAAAGATGCCACAACAACAAAAGAAAAAAGGAAAGAAACCCAAAACCAGTGCGGGTTCAAAGAGTGATTTATTTTCCACTAATTGTCAAATCTGTTCAGAATTAACTTCAGAAGTAATTCTTTTTATTAATGATGGAAAATGTTCTTTCGCAAATGTTGCAGCAGCGAATTTTTTTGATTGCCAAATAGAGGATCTTATTGGCAAAGACTTAGGGCAATTATTTCCTGAGAAAGAAAAGAAAGTACTGAAAGAAAAAATTACAGCAAAAATTGAAGAGCCATTTGAAATGACGCTCTTCGATCGAGCTGGGGAGAAGCATTACATAAGGATCATCGTTCACTTTCCCAAGAAAAAAGAGAAAATTATACCACAACAGATTATCACTATCCAAGATATTACTGGATACAAAAAAGTGTTGAACCGCCTTCATAATAGTGAAGAGATTTACCGGTCAATTGTAGAAAATTCAGTTGAAGGAATGATAATTGTTGATGAAAATTACCGCTTCATTTTTGTCAATGACGAGATGGCTAAAATATTAAAAAGCACACGAGAAGAACTAATAGGGCGTGATTTCAGAGAGTTTCTTACGGGTGAAAGTTTAGAAATCGTTTCAGACCGCTATAAACGCCGACAAAAAGGGGAAGATGTCCCGAAAAGGTATGAAATAGAAGTTACCAGGACAGATGGAGAAAAACGAAGAATCTTATTAAGCTCGACGATTTATCATGATTCTGAAGGAAATGTACGAACTGTTTCATTACTATTAGATATAACAGAAAAAAAGAAAGCTGAGGAAAAACTCTTACAAAGTGAAAGAAAATTCCGGCTTATTTTTGAGAATTCATTAGATGCTATTTTTTGGGCGGACGCTGAAACAGACACCATCATTAATTGTAATAAAGCAGCGGAAAAATTGCTTGAGAGAAAACGTGAAGAAATAATTGGGAAAGCACAAACTTTTCTTCATCCACAATCGAAGAAGTTCTATTCTGAAATGTTCCATCAATATCTGGAGGTAGGAGGAGAAATTGAAGAAGAAGGAGAAGTGGAAACAAAAACAGGAAAGATAATTCCAGTAATAATTACTGCCACTATTGTTCGTGTTGATGGGAAGAGTATTATTCAAGGCATTTTCAAAGACATTACGAAACAAAAAAGGGCAGAAGAACAGCTTCGGAAACTTAATGAAGAATTGGAGCAGCGAGTTTTAGAGCGAACGCACCAACTTCAAGAATTAAACAAAGAACTGGAAGCTTTTGCTTATTCTGTTTCACATGACCTTCGAGCCCCACTTCGAAGTATTAGTGGTTTTAGTAGAATTGTTATTGATGAATGTAGTGAACAATTAAATGGAAAGAGCAGAGATTATTTACATCGTATTGAAAACGCCTCGATACAGATGGAGAAACTTATCAATGGCTTACTTGAGCTTTCACGGCTTACAAGAACTGAGTTACATTTCTCTGAAGTAGATCTTAGTACAATTGCAAAGCAACATTTGGCAAAACTCCAGCAAGAAGAGCCAAAACACAATGTGAAAATTAATGTAGAAGAGGGGATTAAAGTACACGGAGATAAGCAATTGTTAGAAACCATGCTCTGGAACTTGCTTGAAAATGCCTGGAAATTTACTAAAAATAAAACACCGGCAGAAATAACATTTGGTAAGGAACAAAAAGATGGAAAAACCATCTATTACGTGAGAGATAATGGTGCAGGATTTAACATGAACTATAAAGAAAAACTTTTTCAGGTATTTCAGCGTCTGCATTCAACCAAAGAATTTCCGGGAATCGGAATTGGTTTAGCGAATGTACGAAGGATCGTGAAAAAACATGGTGGGGAGATATGGGCAGAAAGCAAAGAGGGTGAGGGAACGACGTTTTACTTTCACCTTGATTAATTGATTTTTCAACTTTATATCTCCTCCATTTTCAACTAGATTAGCCCTGAAAAGTAAATTATTCTCATCCAAATTTCACTTAAAAGAACAATTTAACTGAAAGCCAACTATTTTGACTTTCAGCGCATTTATATAAGCAATAAATGATTGTAATATGAAAAATCTATTTCTATCAATTATTAATGTCGATTCAAATAAGACGATCGATAGATTCCGCTTAGAATGGGATAATGAATTGAATGATGGTGTTAAATACCCCTACCCATCTTTCGACTCGAGTCATGACTTAGAAAATGACTCATTAGGTTCAATGTTTGAATTTAAACTTAGAACAAATCCCTTCTACTCGGATACTGATAGAGATGGTTGGTCAGATGGTGAAGAATGGAAATGCGGAATAGATCCAATAGATGCAAATGACTATCCCTTTAAAACGAACAAAATGCTCCAGTATGCACTCATTGGAGGAACAGTAGTGACAACAGTGGAGGCAGGGATAATAGAGATACTAGTAATAAAAAGAAGGCAAAAAGAAAAATAAAATTACGGAAAAAACTCACACTCACAAACAAACTACCAAAAAACACTTAACAAACAGAAGAAAATAATATGAGGTCGAAGGAAAAAAGATACGAAAAAAACAAAGAAAGAAAAGGGAAAAAAAGCGCTAAAAAGCAAAATTGTTAGCAGAGGAGGTGATCCAGCCGCAGGTTCCCCTACGGCTACCTTGTTACGACTTTTGCCTCCTAGCACACAGCAGTATCGACAGCCGCATAAAATCAGCCGCCTCAACCACCATGCAGTTGGTTGCAACGACGGGCGGTGTGTACAAGGCGCAGGGACGTATTCAACGCTTCATGATGAAAAGCGCTTACTAGAGATTCCATATTCATGGGGGTGAGTTGCAACCCCCAATCCTAACTGAGATTGGCTTTGGGGATTAGCGACCCCTCTCGGGGTAGCAGCCCATTGTACCAACCATTGCAGCCCGCGTGTAGCCCTGACCTATCGGAGCATACTGACCTGCCGTTGCCCACTCCTTCCTCCGGTTTAGCACCGGGCAGTCTCCACAAGGTTCCCGGCATCCCTAAGGGACCCGCTGGCAATTGTGGATGTGGATCTCGTTCGTTGCCTGACTTAACAGGACACCTCACGGCACGAACTGTCGACGGCCATGCACTACCTCTCGGCGAGTTAGCTAAAGTCATCAGCTTGAGCTTCATTCTGCCGTCTGGTCAGGTGAGTTTCCTGGCGTTGAATCCAATTAAACCGCAGGCTTCACCTCTGGTGGTGCGCCCCCGTCAATTCCTTTAAGTTTCATACTTGCGTACGTACTCCCCAGGTGGCAAACTTAACGCCTTCGCTGTGGCACTGCAACGGTTCTTGACCATTGCAACACCTAGTCTGCATCGTTTACGGCTAGGACTACCGGGGTATCTAATCCC